>NZ_DATMRK010000073.1:0-3395 GCF_035566375.1 Collimonas sp. | reverse complement strand
GAGTTTGATTGAGGCTATCGAAGTGCAAGACGGTGATGCAATCGATCAGTTAATGCAAAAATCTGAGTTTTGCAGCATGACACTTGTTGAACTTGTCCGGATACAAAAACAATCCGGTGAAGATAAGGAAGCCGAGTTGGCACAAGTGACTCGTGAATTTGAAATGTTGCAGATTGAAGCGCGTGGCCTTGACGACAAAATGGAAAAAATCAAGGACGGCTTTAAAGCGGCGGCAAGTTATGCAGACAAGCAGATTTTTAATCAATGGGTGGCGGCATCAAACATCGTTGTCCGCAATCTGCCTGAGTTGATGGCGGCATTTCAAAATGCCCAATTGCCATTGCAGAAGACATATACCGAGCAAACCATCAAGGGTTGGTACAAAAAAATCATGCCGACGGTAGCGTTGAGCAACGGCAGGCCAAAAAAATAACTAGGGGTGACCCGGTCAAACTACCTTTTACCCGATCAGGGGTAATTTTATTATGATTCGCTAAGGCCAATACTTCTATGCATCCCGTGCAGTACCGCACGGTCTCATATGCAAACAAAGGAGTATTGAACTATGCAGCAACAGCAATCTACCAATCCATTATGGCGTCTACCGACAGTCGTCGCGCAAACCGGCCTATCCAAATCAGAAATTTATCGTCGAATTAATAATGGCACATTTCCCAAACCGCTGAAGTTGGGCGCGCGCGCTGTTGCGTGGCCTGCAGCGGCGATTGATACTTGGGTCAAGTCGCTCATTCAGGGAGCTGCACAATGAGTGCGATGCATTCCCCCGTCGCGACAGGTTTTTGCGCGAAAGCCGATGTTTCTACTGAGCTAGAAGTAGTAGGCGGTGCGGAATGAACCAAGAAATTACGTGTGTCACGAAATTCGCATCGGAAAACCTGGTTCAGACAAGCTATGGTGAATCATCTTCTCGTCCCTTCTTTAAAGTGTAAGCGTGCTACGGCGCCACGTTGCGGATTGAAATTTCAGCTGGTTGGGGTCTGAGCGGGAGCAATTCATCAATACGACTGTATGGCCAGGCCGGTAATTTTTCCAGTGTGTCCTTGAGCCAGGCATACGGTTCCAAGCCATTGAGCTTGGCGGTTGCCAGCAAGCCCTGGATAGCGGCGGCACGACAGCCGGCGCGTTCGGATCCAGTAAAAAGCCAATTTTTCCGGCCCAAAGTGATGGGCCTGATGGCATTCTCGGCGACGTTATTGTCGATTGGGAGATGTCCACTTTCGACATAACGAATCAGCGCTGGCCAGCGCTTGAGAATGTGATCGATGGCATTGGCCAGACCGGTGCCCTTAGCCGTCTTTAATCGCTGAGTGATTAACCAGTCGTGCAGGGCTTTCAGCCGCGGCACGGCTTCCTGCTGACGCAGCGCGAGCCGAGCAGCCATATCGCCATCGCGCGCCTGCGCTTCGATGGCATACAATTGACCGATACGCAGCAACGCCTCTTCCGCCACAGGATGGCCGCCCGCAGCGTGAAGATCAAAGAATTTTCTCCGGCAATGGGCAAGACAGGCGAGTTCAGTCACGCCTTCCCGGAAGGACGCCTTGTAGCCGCCGAAATCATCCACCATCAAATGGCCTCGCCAATCCTGCAAGAAATTGCGCGCATGTTCACCGCTGCGACTGGTTTGGTAGTCGAACACCACGATTCGCGGGGCGTCTTCCAAGTCGTTGCTGCGGTAGGCCCACATATAGGCCCGCTTAGTCTTTCCCTTGCCAGGATCTAGCTGTTGCACCGGCGTTTCATCGGCATGTAGGACTTCGCACTGTCTGAGCAACTCGGCCAGCCTATCAACCAGTGGCTGTAGGCTGACTCCAAGCTGACCTACCCATTGCGCCAGCGTGGAACGGGCAATCCGCACACCATGGCGGTCACTGATCTTCTCGATGCGATACAAGGGCAGATGATCCAGATATTTCTGGATCAAGACCCACGCATGGAGACCTGGCGCAGCCAGACCACCATCGATGATGGAAGCCGACACCGGCGCGGCGATGATGGTCTCGCAGGTGCGGCAGGTATATTGTGGACGAATATGGCGATGGACAAAGAAACGGGCCGGCTCAACGTCAAGTTGTTCGCTGATGTCTTCACCGATCTTGACCAGATCGTGGCCACATTCGCCACAGGTGCAGGATTCCGGTTCGTGCCGATGTTCAATGCGAGGCAATTCAGGTGGCAATGGATTGCGGCCGGGGCGTTTATGCTGACGTGGCGCGACGGCAGGTTTCTGCTGCTGTTCCAGTTCGGCGACGATGGCGGCGCCATCTTCGCCGCTGGTATCGATAAACAGATCGCGCTGTTCGCTCGTCAAGGCTTCACTCGTGAAGCCAAAGCGGATGCGTTTATGGTGCGCCAGTTCGAGGGTAAGTTTCTGTATCTTTAGTTCGCGCCGTTTGAGTTCGGCATCGCGTTCGACGAGCTGCAATTGCAGTGCTGAGATCTGCGCCCGGACCTGGTCAGGGAGTGCTGGATCGGGTGGTTGATGGGCCAGTTCAGCGGTGGAATTCATGGTGTAAATTATATCATTTACACCATTCTTATTTCTTATATATATTGACCTTCAAGGCATTTTAATTTCATCAAACCTGCAAATGTGCGGGTGGCTTTACCTGCAGACGACACCAGTCCACGCCGGCGGTCAGCCACTGCCATTCGGCTTCGCTGAGGATGCAGGTGACGTCATCACTTCTCGGCCAGGTGAAGCGCCCTTGGTGCAGTCGTCGTACACACAGCCAGACGCCGGTGCCATCCCACATCAGTAGCTTGATGCGATTACCGTTACGATTGCTGAAGGCATAGGCCGTACCATCACAGGGAGACCGTCCCAGCGCCTTCTGTATTTTTAAAGACAAGCCATCGATACCCAGGCGCATGTCAACCGGCTCGACCGCAAGCCAGATTTGCTCCGGCCGGATCATTGTAAAATCTCGCGCAACCATTGCGCGCAAGCCACCGCTTGTGACGTCGGCCAGGAAACTTGAAAGACGGTTTGCTGGCGCCGAATTTCGATCTGGATGTCGCCAGAGGGCTGAACATCAGAAGCCTGTAATGTCACTGGAACCAAAGTTGGTGGTGAGCAGTTCGCTGGTTCAATACGCGGCTCGATACGCGTGTTTGCAGTTATGCCGGCCAGCTGCTGGTCCCGATGTACCTTGACCCAGCGACGTAGAAAATTGGCATTAAGCTGATTCGCTAGGGCAACCGCGGCGATCGAGACGCCGGGTTCTAGGCACGCTGCAATTACTTCGGCCTTGAATGCGGCCGAATATCTCCGATGAGTGCGCGAAGTCGCCGGTGTAAATTCTTGGGGGCTCATGTGTACACGTGTCCATTAAAAAATATCGTGGACACTATCGTCGCCTCCGCGAACAACG
>NZ_DATMRK010000072.1:0-4903 GCF_035566375.1 Collimonas sp. | reverse complement strand
ACGGCCGGCGTTGGGATAGGTTGGCACGCCTTCGAAAATGATCTGGGTGGCGCCGACTGCGGTCGGGCCGTAGGCGATATAGGTGTGGCCGGTAATCCAGCCGATGTCGGCGGTGCACCAGTAGACATCGTCCGGCTTGATGTCGAACACCCATTTCATGGTCAGCGCCGCCCACAGCAGGTAGCCGCCGGACGAGTGCTGCACGCCTTTGGGGGTGCCGGTGGAACCGGAGGTGTACAAGATGAACAGCGGATGTTCGGCGCCTACCCATTCCGGCTCGCAAGTCTCGGCCTGGTTGGTTACCAGTTCATGCAGCCACAGATCGCGGCCGGGGACAAAATTGATGGCGCCACCGGTGCGCTGGTAGACCACCACGTTCTTGATGCTGTCGCAACCGCCCAGCGCCAGCGCTTCGTCAACAATGGTTTTCAACGGCAGGCGTTTGCCGCCGCGCGCTTGTTCGTCGGCGGTCAGCACAGCAACTGCGCCGGCGTCGATGATGCGTTCTTGCAGCGACTTGGCGGAAAAGCCGCCGAACACCACCGAGTGGGTGGCGCCGATACGGGCGCAGGCTTGCATCGCCACCACGCCTTCGACCGACATCGGCATGTAGATGACAACGCGATCGCCCTTCTTGATACCTAACGATTTCAAGCCGTTGGCGAACTGGCAGACTTTTTTGTGCAACTCTCGATAAGTGATCTTGCTGACATCGCCGCTGTCGCTTTCAAAGATGATCGCGACTTTATCGGCATTGCCATTGTGCAAATGGATATCGAGACAGTTGTAGGAGACGTTCAGCTTGCCGTCGTCGAACCATTTGTAGAACGGTGCATCGGACTCGTCCAGCACCTTGGTGAAAGGTGTTTGCCATTGCAGGTTTTCCCGGGCCAGGCGACCCCAGAAGCCCTCATAATCCTGCTCGGCTTCGGCCGCCAGGGCGCGATAGGCGTCCATGCCGGAAATGGCTGCAGTTTTGGAAAATTCTGCCGGGGCGGGAAAAATACGGGTTTCCTGACCAAAGGTTTCGATGTTCGCCATGCTGTCTCCTGCTTTAATAGTTGACGCTAAAAATAAACTTTTACACTTACTCAGGCCTTACACAGATTTCCCTTACAGAATCCTCTGCTAGCGTTATCAGAGCCTTACAGTCGGTTATCATCGCACATTCAGCCCAATACGACAGTCCATGCATCACACAAGATCTTATGTTTACCTGGCACTAGCCATGATGCTGGTGGGCGCCAATATCGGTTTCGGCAAGGCTATCATTGCCGTGATGCCGGTGCTGGTGTTCGGCCTGCTGCGTTTTGTCATCGCCGTGATCGTGATGGCGCCGCAGTTCTTCAAGGCCGCGCCGCGCCTGGCGCGCCATGAATGGCTGACACTGTTTGGCCAGGCTTTCTTCGGTACTTTTTTATTTACGCTGTGCATGTTGTACGGCGTCCAGCACACCACCGCTACCGCCGCCGGCGTGATTACCAGCACCTTGCCGGCGGCGGTGGCGATCCTGTCGCGACTGATCCTCAAGGAAAGACTGCAGCCGCGCACGCTGGCCTCTATCCTGCTGGCGATTGCCGGGATTGGCGTGCTTAACCTCAGCAAAACCGATGGCGGCGACACCTCGCTGGTGGGCAATCTGTTTGTTCTGGCCGCGGTGGTCTGCGAAGCCACTTATGTGGTGCTGTCCAAGCGCCTGACGCAAACCTTATCGCCGATGCGGATTACCGCCTACAGCCATTTGTTCGGCTTGCTGCTGATGCTGCCGTTCGGTCTGACTGCGGCCTTGTCTTACGATTTCAGCCAGGTCACGGCCGGCATGTGGCTGCTGATCGTCTGGTATGCGCTGGCGGCCAGTGTGATCGCGTTCTGGCTGTGGCTGACCGGCACCAAGCATGTGCAAGCCAATGTCGCCGGCATCTTCACAGCCTTGATGCCGCTGGCGGCGGCCTTCATCGGCGTGGTGTTTTTGCATGAGAGTCTGAGCTGGGGCCACTTTGCGGCATTGGCGCTGGTGCTGACCGGGATTGCCGTAGCCAGTCGGCCGCAGCCCATGAAAACCGTCCAGGAAGTGTAAAATAGCGACGCCTTATTCCTTTCCAATAATTCCTATGAGCAATATGCGAGCTTCCACGCCCCAAAAAAACCATGGGTGTCTTGTCGGATCGCAACTCGGAATCAGGCCGACAGAATCAAGCCAACACCGTGCATTGCTAGCCGCAACCGTTTTACTGTAATTGTTATGTTGTTCCCGAAAGTCTTTACCGATTATCTTTACAAAGAAACGCCATGACCACCATCACCACCGTCAAGCAAGAAGATCTCATCGAGTCGGTAGCCGCTGCGCTCCAGTACATCAGCTATTACCATCCGGTTGACTATATCCAGCACCTGGCGCGCGCCTACGAGCAAGAGCAGAATCCTGCAGCAAAGGACGCGATTGCCCAGATCCTGACCAACTCGCGCATGTGCGCCGAAGGCAAGCGGCCGATCTGCCAGGACACCGGCATCGTCAACGTCTTCCTGAAAATCGGCATGGACGTGCGCTTTGAAGGCTTCAAGGGTTCGATCACCGACGCCGTCAACGAAGGCGTGCGCCGCGGTTATCTGAATCCGGACAATATGCTGCGCGCGTCAATCGTGGCCGATCCGCAATTCGAACGCAAGAACACCAAGGACAACACGCCAGCCGTGGTGCACATGGAAGTGGTGCCGGGCAATACGGTTGACGTGCAAATCGCGGCCAAAGGCGGCGGCTCGGAAAACAAGACCAAGTTCGTGATGCTGAATCCGTCCGATTCGCTGGTCGACTGGGTGATGAAGACGGTACCGACCATGGGCGCCGGCTGGTGTCCGCCGGGCATGCTCGGCATCGGTATCGGCGGCACCGCGGAAAAAGCCATGCTGATGGCGAAGGAAGTGTTGATGGAAGATATCAACATGTACGACCTGCTCAAGCGCGGCCCGCAAAACAAGACCGAAGAATTGCGCATCGAATTGTTCCAGAAGGTCAATGCGCTGGGCATAGGCGCGCAAGGCCTGGGCGGCCTGACTACCGTGCTCGATGTCAAGATCATGATGCATCCGACCCACGCGGCGTCGAAGCCGGTGGCAATGATCCCGAACTGCGCGGCGACCCGCCACGGCCACTTCGTGCTGGACGGTTCCGGCCCTGCCTACATGGAACCGCCGTCGCTGTCCGAATGGCCGGAAGTGCATTGGGTACCGGATACCGAGAAATCCAAGCGAGTCGATCTGAACACCTTGACCAAGGAAGAAGTGGCATCGTGGAAACCGGGCCAGACCCTGCTGTTGAACGGCAAGATGCTGACCGGGCGCGATGCTGCGCACAAGCGGATCCAGGAAATGCTGGCCAAGGGCGAGAAGCTGCCGGTGGATTTCACCAACCGTGTGATCTATTACGTCGGCCCGGTCGATCCGGTGCGCGACGAAGTGGTCGGCCCGGCCGGCCCGACCACCGCTACCCGCATGGATAAATTCACCGACATGATGCTGGAGCAAACCGGCTTGATTTCGATGATCGGCAAATCGGAACGCGGCCCGGTCGCGATCGAGTCGATCAAGAAACACAAATCGGCTTATCTGATGGCCGTGGGCGGCGCTGCTTACCTGGTGTCGAAGGCGATCAAGTCGGCGCAAGTGCTGGGTTTTGCCGACCTCGGCATGGAAGCCATCTACGAGTTTGATGTCAAGGACATGCCGGTGACGGTGGCGGTCGATTCCAACGGTATCTCGGTGCACAACACCGGGCCGAAGGAATGGCAGGAAAAGATCGCGCATGCAGCGCTGTCGAAAATCCCTGTGACCACCATCTGATCCGACTTGACTCATTTAGTTGATGAACGTTGACACGCAAACAATGCCGATGGCGCCAACTGCGCCCATCGGCATTTTTGATTCCGGCATAGGCGGTTTGTCGGTGCTGCAGCATGTCCACCAGGATCTGCCGCACGAAGATCTTGTCTATTTTGCCGACTCCGCTTACGCGCCATATGGCGACAAATCGGAAGCGGAAATTTCCGCACGCTCGCTGACGGTTACCGAATTCCTGCTGCAACGTGGGGTCAAGGCGCTGGTGGTTGCCTGCAATACCGCCACCACCGCCGCCATCAAAGCGATACGCACGGCTTATCCGGAGTTGCCGGTGATCGGCATCGAGCCCGGGCTGAAGCCGGCTGCCGCGCAGAGCCGCAGCAAGATCGTCGGCGTACTCGCAACCCGGGCCACCCTGCTGAGCGCCCGGCTGCTTGCGCTGCAACAGCAGATCAGCGCGGCCAGCGGCGTGCACTTCGAACTGCAAGCCTGCGTCGGCCTGGTGGATCAGATTGAAAAGGGCGAATTGCATTCTGCGCAAACCGCACTACTGCTGCGACGTTATATCGCGCCCTTGATAACGCAAGGCGCGGACACCCTGGTGCTAGGCTGCACCCACTATCCTTTTGTACGTCCCTTGATCGAACAAATCGTCGGCGAGCTGACAGCACAGCCGATTGCCATTATCGACACCGGTGCTGCGGTCAGCCGGCAGTTGATCAAGGTCATGAGTGAAAACAATCTGCTGCATGACTCTGCGCGCGCGGGCCAGGTGAGCGCTTTCACCAGCGGCAGCCAGTCGGCCCTGGCGACCACGTTTGCCAACTTGCTGCAACTGCATCCGCCGGTGTCGGCAGTGGAAACTATCGCCCAGCCTGCGGGAATTTCGTAATTAGCTATTATTTGATTTGCCAGGCCGCAGGTTACTTTGTATAATAGCGAGCTGTCTTAGTGCTGAACAAGCATGACAGTATTTGCAGTAGTCAGGCAATGGTGGCTGTAGCTCAGTTGGTAGAGTCCAGGATTGTGATTCCTGTTGTCGCGGGTTCGAGTCCCGTCAGCCACCCCA
>NZ_DATMRK010000071.1:0-180917 GCF_035566375.1 Collimonas sp. | reverse complement strand
TCATCAAACACCCCTTCATGACTCTGACGCGAACAGGGACGTTGGGCATGAACCCGGCCTGTTTCAAGCCGCTGCCATGCAAGCGTATCCAAAGCGTTTCGGGATTGTCGTCCTGATAGAAGGACACGGTGAGCCGTTGTGATGCATTTACTACCGGCGTGTTGCTGTCTCGCGTATCATTGCGCTTAGCCATATTTAACTCCGATTTAGTTACTTGTGGTTAGCGGGTTGGGGATGTTAGTCGCATCCCTGACCCGCGTCTTCTTCAAAACCTGCCAACACCAGCGCAGGCACTTCAAACACCTTTGTGTTACTTCATTGGTTACTTCATTGTTTTGCTGTTCGCCTTTTTTAAAGGCTAGCCCAAAATACCATGTAAGAAACCGTAGATACAGATTAAAAAGGTGCTTGATGGAGGTTTTAAGCCAAAGGATAGGTAACGTTCCGTATCCTCCGGCAGCGGGCAAGAGCAGCTAACAAGAGAAGTGGAACCAGCGGCAAGATCGTCATCGCCGCCATGCCATTAATCCGCTGGCTATTTATTTCATTGATGTTGCTGCCATGGAAATTTTTCAAGACAGCCAAAACAGTTGCCGATATGCCGAGGCGTTAGCTATGGCGCTCTGTATAATTCCATCCTCATGTCAGTATCAGAATCCAACAAACCGTCGCGGTCAGCAGATCGCCCAAATCCCCAGCGCACTGCTGGCCGTCCATCCCAGCCGCGTTCCGCGTCAGCTCGCCCAGAGACTGCGCGGCCGGCGCCTGAGCGCAATCCTTTGCCGCCTATTGTGTTTCCCGAGGAGTTGCCGGTTTCCGGCAAGCGCGGTGAAATCTCGGCGGCGCTGGCTGCGCACCAGGTCATCATCGTTTGCGGCGAGACCGGTTCGGGTAAAACCACCCAGCTGCCGAAGATCTGCCTGGAATTGGGGCGCGGCCAGAATGGCCTGATTGGCCATACCCAGCCGCGCCGGATTGCTGCTTCCTCGACCGCCAAGCGGATCGCGCAGGAACTTAATTCGCCGCTGGGCGAGCATGTCGGTTACAAAGTGCGTTTCAACGACACCTTGACCAAGGGCGCCTGGATCAAGCTGATGACCGACGGCATATTGCTGGCGGAAACCCAGACCGATCCCTTGCTGCGCCAGTACGACACCATCATCATCGACGAGGCGCATGAGCGCAGCCTGAATATTGATTTCCTGCTGGGTTACCTGAAGCAGTTGCTGCAGAAACGGCCCGACCTGAAGATCATCATCACCTCGGCCACCATCGATGCCGACCGTTTTGCCCGTCATTTCGGTACGAACGACAAGCCGGCGCCGGTAATCGAGGTGTCGGGCCGTCTGTACGCGGTTGAGGTGCGTTACCGGCCGGTCGATAACGCTGACCGCGGCGGCGTCAATCCAGCCGCTGCAGCAGCCAAGCCGAACGCGCCGCAAAGCGCCGCCCAGCGCGATCGCGAGCAACGTGACCTGATGGATGCGGTAGTTGACGCGGTCGATGAGCTGGCGCGCATCGGCTCCGGCGACGTGCTGGTGTTCTTGCCGGGCGAACGCGAAATCCGCGATACCGCCGAAGCCTTGCGCAAGCACCATCCGGCCCATGTCGAAATCCTGCCTCTGTTCGCGCGGCTGTCGGCGCAGGAACAGGAGCGCGTATTCAAATCGTCCAATGCGCGCCGCATCGTGCTGGCTACCAACGTCGCCGAAACTTCGCTGACCGTACCCGGCATTCGCTATGTGGTGGATGCTGGCCTGGCGCGGGTCAAACGTTACAGCTACCGCAATAAGGTCGAGCAGCTGCAGATCGAGCCGATTGCGCAGTCTGCCGCCAATCAGCGCGCCGGCCGTTGCGGCCGGGTCGCCGCCGGTGTCTGCATCCGCCTGTATGAAGAGCAGGATTATCTGCAGCGGCCGAAATTTACCGAGCCGGAGATTATGCGTTCGTCGCTGGCTTCGGTCATCTTGCGGATGAAGTCGCTGCATCTGACCGATGTTGAAACCTTCCCGTTCATTGAACCGCCGCCGGGCCGCGCCATCGCCGATGGTTATCAATTGCTGCAGGAACTGGGCGCGGTCGATGACAACAATCAACTCACCAAAACCGGCCGCCAGCTGGCCAAGCTGCCGCTCGATCCACGCGTCGGCCGCATGATCCTGGCGGCGCTGGACAATGTCTGTCTGAGCGAAATGCTGATCATCGCCGCCGCCTTGTCGGTGCAGGACCCGCGTGACCGGCCGCTGGAGGCGCAAGGCGCAGCGGATCAGGCGCACAAGAAGTTTGCCGATGAAAAATCGGAATTCCTGAGTTACCTGAAAATCTGGAAATGGTTTGAAGAAGCCATCGAGCACAAGAAAACCAACCGCCAGCTGATGGATAACTGCCGCGCCAATTTCCTCTCGCAATTGCGCCTGCGCGAATGGCGCGATGTGCATTCTCAGTTGCTGACGATTGTGCGCGAGCAGGGCTGGCGTTTGAACGAGACCCCAGCTACTTATGAGCAATTGCATAGCGCCTTGCTGACCGGTTTGCTCGGCAACGTCGGTTTCAAGGCCGACGACGATCCGCATTACCTCGGCGCCCGCGCTATCAAATTCCATCTGTGGCCGGGCTCGCATCTGTCGAAGAAGGCCGGCAAGTGGGTGATGGCGGCCGAGCTGGTCGACACCAGCCGCTTGTACGCGCGTTGCATCGCCCAGATCCAGCCGGAGTGGCTGGAGCGGGTGGGCGCGCATCTGCTGAAAAAATCGTATGGCGAGCCGCGCTGGGAAAAGCGCACGGCGCAAGTATCGGCGTCCGAGCGCGCCACCTTGTACGGGCTGGTGGTGTATAGCCAGCGCCGCATCAATTTCGGTTTGATCAATCCGCAGGAGGCGCGCGAGATTTTTATTCGCGATGCGCTGGTCGGCGGCGAGTTCGATACCCGCGCACCGTTCTTCGCGCACAACCAGAAACTGATTCGCGAAATCGAAAACCTGGAGCACAAATCGCGCCGGCTCGATGTGCTGGTGGATGACGAATTGATCGCAGCGTTTTACGACAAGCTGATTCCGGCCGATATCTGCAACGGCATCACGTTTGAAAAATGGCATAAGGACGAGACCGCCAAGACGCCCAAGCTGCTGTTCCTGAATCGCGACGACTTGATGCGGCATGAGGCGGCCGGCATCACCACCGAACTGTTCCCGAAAGTGATGCGGGTGGCCGGTATCGAGATGGCTTTGTCCTATCACTTCGAACCAGGCACGCCGCGCGACGGCGTAACCCTGACGGTGCCGCTGTATGCGCTGAACCAGGTGTACGTCGACCGTTGCGACTGGCTGGTGGCCGGCATGCTGAAGGAGAAAGTGCATCTGCTGCTGAAATCGCTGCCGCAAAAGATACGCCGTAATTGCGTGCCGCTGCCGGATTACGCCGCCGGCTTTTGCGAGCGGATACAAGCGCGCCATGTGTTCGGCCACGGTAATCTGCTGGATGCCTTGATGGCGGATATCCGCACTGAAACCAGCGTTGCCATGCGCAGTACCGATTTCAAGCTGGAAACCTTGCCGGCGCATCATTCGATGAACTTCAAGGTGGTCGACGAGCACGGCCGGCAGCTCGACATGGGACGCAATCTGGCGGCGCTGCAAGTCGAGTTTGGCGGCCAGGCGCGCGAGAGTTTCCAGAAGCTGGCGAGCGTGACGGTAGCTGATGAGAATCCGGTTGCGGCGCAGGTGGATGCGCCGTTGCAAGCCGGGAAATTTGCAGCCCCGTCCGCAGCCGCCAAAGTTAGCAGTCAGCCTGCGGCTAAGGCGAGCGACAGCACGAATGCGCAATTCAGCAACCTGACCAGCTGGACCTTCGGTGAACTGCCCGAGCTGCTGGAAATCCAGCAGGGCAAACAAACCTTGATCGGTTTCCCGGCGCTGGTGGACCGGGCCACTCACTGCGACCTGGAAGTATTCGACGATCCGAACGAGGCGGTGCGGGTCCATCATCTCGGCTTGCGCCGGTTGTTTGCCTTGCAGCTCAAGGAACAATTGAAGTTCCTCGAGAAAAATATTCCGGGTTTGCAGCAAATGGGCATGCAATTCCTGGCGCTGGGTTCGCAGGAAGAATTGCGCGACCAGATTATTTATGCCGGACTGGAGCGCGCCTGTTTGCAACTGCCCTTGCCCAAGAATGCGGCGGAGTTCGCCCAGCGCAAGGATGAGGGTAAATCGCGCCTGGGTTTGCTGTGCAATGAAATTGCGCGGCTGGCAGCGTTGATCCTGGCCGAGTATCACGGTTTGCCGAAGCGGCTGCAAGGCGCCAAGGGGCATCCGCAAGCGGTGACCGATATCCAGGTGCAGATGCAAGCTTTAGTCAGCAAACGTTTCATTGCCGACAACGATTACGCCAACCTGACCCATTTCCCGCGTTATCTGAAAGCGGTGAATGTGCGGCTGGAGAAACTGCGCGCTGACCCGAGCCGCGATACACGGCTGATGGCGGAGTGGGCGCAAGTGGCGACGCCGTGGCAGCGTGCGCAAAAGGACCGCAGCGGCAAGACAGATCCAAAAATGGCCGAATTCCGCTGGCTGCTGGAGGAGCTGCGGGTGTCGCTGTTCGCACAGGAGTTGCGGACGCCGATGCCGGTTTCGGTCAAGCGCTTGCAGAAAGTCTGGGAAACCATGCAGCGTTAGAGACAATAGACAGCCCGTAGCGTGTGAAATCGCTGTTTTAAAGGGGTTTTCGCGTAAAATTGCGGCCAATACACATCACAAACTATTCCAGGTAAAAAAAATGAGCATCAAATCCGACAAGTGGATACGCCGCATGGCGCAGGAAACCGGCATGATCGAGCCTTTCGAGCCGGGCCAGGTGCGCGAGGCTAACGGCCACAAGATCGTCTCTTACGGTACCTCTTCGTATGGCTACGATATCCGTTGCGCCAACGAATTCAAGATTTTCACGAATATCAATTCGACCATCGTCGATCCCAAGAATTTCGACGAGAAATCGTTTGTCGATTTCAGCGGCGATGTCTGCATTATCCCGCCCAACTCATTTGCGTTGGCGCGCACCATGGAGTATTTCCGCATTCCACGCAGCGTCCTCACTATCTGTCTCGGCAAATCGACTTATGCGCGCTGCGGCATCATCGTCAACGTGACGCCGTTCGAACCGGAATGGGAAGGTTACGTGACGCTGGAATTCTCCAACACCACGCCGCTGCCTGCCAAGATTTATGCCGGTGAAGGCTGCGCCCAGGTGCTGTTCTTCGAAAGCGATGAAATCTGCGAGACTTCCTACAAGGACCGCGGCGGCAAGTACCAAGGCCAGCACGGCGTTACCCTGCCAAAAACCTAAAGGTCTGAGATGCCCAAGAACAAGCGCCCGGCGCCGCGGAAATCCAGCCTTTCCCCCGAAGATAAAGACGAAGCCGTAACCCAGCAGCTATGCGACCTGGCGATCGCCCTGGCCGAGCAGGATGACGATGAAGCCGAAGGCGACGCCGCCGGCGCCGCTTTGCAGCAGGCCGGTATCGATTTTCACAAGATCGTAAAGAAGAGCCTGCAGCAGAAAAAGGATGACATCCTGTACGACGCCATCGAGCGCGCTAAGTACGCCGATCTCGACGCCTGGCAATTCCTGAAAGAGCAAGTTGAAGAAGCATCGGAGATTTTGCTGGTGCGCCGCGATGAAGGCAAGGTGCTGGAGCTGAATGCGTTCGTGGTGCCATTCTTCGCGCACACCAGCGGCGGCCTCAAGCGCGAGCAGTGTTTCCAGGATCAGGAGGCATTCGAGGCGCTGTCCGCCAGTTTCAAGCAGGCACAACTGGAAGGGCCGGACGCTACCGTAGTGCTGGTCAGCCATGCCTACCACCTCGACGAAATCGACAGCATCCGTTACAGCCATCTGTTTGAAATGAACCGCGATGCGTTCGGCGCCATGGCGGACAAGAAGCTGGCGGCGACCACAGCGATCGAACGCAGCATCAGCGGTTGGCCGGAAAACCTGTTCGGGCCGGACGACCAGGCGGTCGAGCTGCGTTTCTTGCTGGGCTTTTCGCTCAAGGCCACTGACGATGCGTTTTATAAAGTGCCGGATGATGAAGCCGGCGCCGATGCTTATTTCAATGCGCGGGAAGAGCGCTTCCACGGCTGGACCGAACAGGTCGCACCCTTGCTCAAGCGTTGCCTGGTCACCGATGGCAGCGAAATCGATCTGCATTTCCTCTACCAGGACCTGTTCCACGGCGGCAAAGAGCGCGGCATTGCCGAATACTTCACGCTGCAGATGATGTCCGAGCTGAATCACGGCCTCGATCAGCATGGCGTCGAGCCTTTCGACGCCAATGCCGTCGTCGGTCCGGCCGATGTGCGCGGCGAGATGGTCTTGCGGGTGAATTTGTACGGCAAGGACGGCGCCTTGCTAGCCTCGTCGGAGAAGCCGCTGGCTGCCGGCGCCGACCTGCAGGTGGAAGTCGATGATACCTATGACGCGCTGCGCACCATCGGCGTCACGTCGCTGGCGGTCGCGGTGAGATTTGATGCGGACGGCCAGCCGCATGAGGTGCGGTCAATAAATCAACAATAGATGGATCCCGTAGTGATGCATCTCCAACGCGTGTTGGATGTCTTTAGCATCCTTCTATGAAACTAAAAGCCTTCGCCGTTGGCGAGGGCTTTTGGAAATTCTCAGTAATCAGAGGAAAAATCACTTGGTCCTTTTTTGATTACCTTTTTTTATGCAATTACGGAAAATTTGCTCTTAGACCAAAAAATTGAGGGTTCCAACACATGCCGTCCCGATTTACGTAAATTCCGCTTCTGAAATCAAGGACATTGTCGGACTGCCGATTTCCTTCCCATTTCATTCCGCCGCTGACCAACTTTATCTCTTCTTCTGTCATTATTTGCATGTAATTTCTCCTGTGCGATTAGTAAAAAATTTAACAGCCAAAACGATCTATTCCTTTCATTATTTCGGATACTGCCTCCTTTCTCATTACGTCAGCTTTCATAGTGGAAACTTGTTCCTTTGACGTTCTCAAATCTCGTTCGACCTCTTTAAATTTAAGGCTGGATAGCGTCTTTAGCCCACAAGCGGAATACAATTTCGCAGCATTCGTGCTGTCACTGGATTTGAAAATTGCGTAAAAGCGAGACTGCGCATCAGGTTCCTTCAAAATGTTTCGATAGGCTGATTCGCCGGGGGATATATGCCCTACGAATCCAATCATGCCTATTGCGAAAGTCTCCGTTGTGGCGAGAGCTATGTCGTCGTTGTTTGATTTATTCGTAGTGGTGCCCGGAACAGGAGGGATGTCTGATGCAAGAGACGGAATCGAAAGGTAGGTAAGCAGTGATGAGAAGACGGCGACCGCTATCATTTTTGTTGGCGAGTTTGCTGGGAAGGATTTTTTCATGAGTGCACTCCGTTTTTCTTTGCTGTTTATTGTAAATTAAATAATAATATAATAGCAACAAAAATATATGTATGGCATATTTTGAAGCATTGTCATAACAGGAAGTGCTGTTGTATTTTTGCTGAGGAATAATTCACCTGGCGACTACCTGCAACCGTTTTGGTTACGTTGCTTAGTGGTCCAGCAACGCCTTTACCCGACTCTTCGCATCGGCCTCACCGTATCGGTAACAACAAGTCACCGGAAGGGTAGTCGACGCCACTCCCGTCAAGGCGAATAGGATGGAGCATGCGGGCTTCACTGCTCCGCGATGGCCTTGACCCTGTTAGGTCGCCGGAATGGCGTCGAGAAACTTGCAGAGCGTCGTAGTGGTAAGGCTAGGGCATTGTGGCGCGCCGGGCGAGACAGCTACTTTGACGAATTGGATACCACCGAGCGTGCTGTCTCAATAAAGACTGTCGATCCGGATTTTATTTATCTGTAGTTGGAGTAGTACCCATCGGAGGCTATTGCGACAAACTAAAATTCAATTGGAGACAGGGCGGTTGGTAATTATTGCTTGGACCAGTCGAAATGGTAGGTCCGCGCATTTCGTGCTTTGGGGGGCGGGCTAGAAGGACAGGAGGTGCGACAGAAATTTCGGCCGGCTGCAATCTTGTGTCTTGATCCAAGTGCCCTGAACCGCTGCCCTGCTGCTATAACGGTCGCTTGGAGCTAGATGATAATCCTGCGTCATATGGTTCGTCGTTCATACGCTATCTGTTCAATCAAGGAGAGGCATGATGAATGGCTTTAAAAATTGATACCCTTATTCGATCTTGAAGAATCTAAGTGAGTCATGGCATAAAGCTATTTTTTGATGGAAATCAGATCGGATACAATTAATTTATGTCACAAACGATTGCCGTTCAAGGTCAATGGTGCCCGCAATACAATACTTCTAAATTTAATGGATCGATACATTAGGTATCTATGAATACTACAGCAGAAGGAAACGCATTTCGGGATCGGGTGTGCGATTTGTTAAGAACAAAATATCCAGACGCCACAACAGAAACGAAGGTGGCTTGGAAAAACGCTGACATTACTTATACGCAGATGGATCATGGTAGTCGTATAAGGGTTGCAGTGGAGTGCAAGAAATATTCGAAAAAACTCAACACGGCTGATCTTAATAAGATCGTTGGGGACTACAGTGCAGCACTGAGCAATCAAGAAATTCATAAACTCATAATTGTCTCTGTCCATGGATTAGAGGCAGCCTCACGTCAACTCATTTCTACCAATCCATTGCTGCGCTTTCAGACATTTTCTCAGCTTGAAGAGTCGCTAGTTGGCTTACGACCGTACGTAGAAGATCTCGCACGCCAGTTTGACGGTGATGAAGTGCATGCCTACTACATCGAAGGGCGTTTTAGTGGCTGCGCCGGTACTGCATTAGAAGCTCTTTCCAAATGGATGGCCGAGGATAAAGGAACTGGTTTTGCAGTTCTTGGTGGCTATGGGCTTGGCAAAAGTAGTCTTGCAAAACGGCTGGCGTCTGAACAAGCAAAGCGCTATCTCCAGGACCCGTCTGAGCGAATTCCTATTCTGCTGAGGTTAGGGCATGTTGTTCATGAAACTGAATTAGCAGGCCTTTTCGGGAAAGAGTTCAACGACCAGTTTCATCTCCCGGAATTTTCTTATCGAACCCTTTTGCATCTCAATCAGGCCGGTCGTATCCTCATTATTTTAGATGGCTTCGATGAAATGAAGCATGCAATGACTGAGGCGGATTTTAAGGCAAATTTTAGAGAATTCAACAAACTTCGTCTTGCAGGAAAATCTAAAGTGTTATTGCTCGGACGGCCAAATGCACTGTCCTCAGAGTCGTATGACCTTTTGGTTAAAGGTCTGGGAAGAATGGCCGACCAATCATATGTAGATACAGATTTTCCTGCTTGGCGTGAGGAGACACTTGATTTCTTTACTAGTGCTGAAAGTCGTGAATTTCTTACGCGATATTTAACCTATTCGCGGAATAGGTATAGTGATGATACGAACTTGGCTGCAGTCGAAACTAGGGTCGGTCGAATTTTAGCCGATATCCACGTCGATCTTATGCAAAGACCAGTGCAAGCGCGCATCGTGGGGCAGCTGGCAGCGGATACAAATTATAACTTTGCCAGAATTAATTTATTCAAATTATATGCTGACTTCGTAGGAAAAATGATTGACAGAGAGCAAGAGAAGCCGGCTCGAAAAAAAATTCCACATCATGCAAGAATTACCTTTTTACGAGATTTGGCTTGGTGGGCGTGGACCCGTGATAACTCAGCTCAAGGTGTTTTCAGAAAAGATGAAGTGCCGCTATCGCTTCTTGAACATCTTCCCAGCGGGGATGCAATCGATCTGGCCGCAAAAAAGTCGGAATATTTGATCTCATCGCTAACAGAACAAAAAGATGCCGACGTGCTGTATTTTGCGCATCGATCCTTTCAAGAATTTCTTGTTTCCTCCTGGATGGTAGAAGCAAAAATCGATGAGCCGAGCACATTGTCAAAGATTAGTGCCGCACTTACGCCGGACATAGTCGATTTTTTGAAAAAATCACCAGCTCATGATCATTTGTTGAAATGGTTTGAATTATTGAATATCAAAACACGCGTTAGTTTGGATTTTCTTCGTCTGCTAAGACTAAATGATGAAGTTAAGCATGCAATTAAAAAACTGAAACCGCAACAGTTGAACGTACATCACGTTGCTATTTTTTGTTACGAAAATCTGCGAGAGGTTGAGGGGAACTCACGTCAAGAAATACACTCCTTTCTTTATCTCGCGATTAAAGAAGCTCCAATTAAGACCGCTGATTTTGCATTTCTTTGTTTGCTATTAGATGCAAAAAATCTTCAGTATCAAGATCTGATATGTCATGCGCTCGCGGTTGCTTGGGAGCGTCAAATGGTAGGGGCTCAAGATGTTGAAGCAAACAAAACCGCGATTTTAATCGACCATCAGCATTTTGGTGTGATCGGAGCTACCATTAGTAACTGTCTGAAAAAACATCGAAATATGGATCGTAGGCAGCTAACTTGGCAAGAAGACCGGGCGATTGCTCAGCTCTGGGAATCTTTTAAGAGTTTAGGTTTTGATCCATCGCAAGGTTCAGATTTACTATCAGATCCCGATACAACGGGCGTTAGCATTGCGGTGAAGTCGGAAAATGGGGATAAAGCTCGGAGCATTGAGTCCCATGTGTTCGAGAATTTTTTGTCTTTGAATGCTAGAGATCAATTCATTAAGAAAGTTTACCCTATGCGAATTGATGAATTTGGCCTTGTTAGCAAAACCGTCCGGTAGTATGTTGATCTGGCGTGCGTTGAAGAACGCCAGATCATTTCAAAATCTCAGTTACAGTCGAAGTTAGTTTAGAGAAGTAACCTCCCCCAATCGTTGTACGATCGCTCCACCTCATCATAAAAATTTACTTGGGCGAATGCGCCGTTGACGAGCGAGAGTTGCGGTGGAATTTGGCGATCGGGCGGAATGCAATTGCCGGTATATATGAAATGAAATTTCACATGGAGAGTTGAATGACTGAAGAAGACGCGAAAAAGATCGCCACGCACCGGCATTACAAGGGCGGCTTATATCGTTTCGTCGGTACTGCCAGGCATTCGGAAACCGAGGAAAGCATGGTGGTGTATGAGCACCTGTGGCCGCATGCTCCAGGATTATGGGTACGGCCCGCCGAATTGTTCAACGGCGTTCTGGAAAATGGCGCACGGCGCTTTGCACCACTGTAATTCCAGAGGCGCATACGATAAACGGGGGCCAGGCATGCATGCCTGGTCCCCGTTTTGCCATCACTGGCAGTACGCTGGCTTACTGCCTGACGCAGTCGACAAAATAGTCCCGCTTGCCATTCACTTCCCGTTTCACCAAGCCATGCACGTCGGTTTCAAAGCCCGGGAATTTCTCGTTGAAATCGCGCGCAAACTTCAGGTAATCGACGATGGTCTTGTTGAAGCGTTCGCCCGGAATCAACAGCGGAATGCCCGGTGGATAAGGCGTCAGCAAGATCGATGTGACGCGGCCTTCGAGCTGGTCGATAGGTACGCGGTCGATTTCGCGGTGGGCCATTTTTGCAAACGCATCGGATGGCTTCATGGCCGGCTGCATGTCGGACAAATACATTTCGGTGGTCAGGCGCGCCACGTCGTAGGACTTGTAAGTCTCATGGATCTGCTGGCACAGGTCGCGCAAGCCGAGCCGCTCGTAGCGGGCATTCTTGCCGTGATTGGCGGCTGCGAATTCAGGCAGGATGCGCCAGATCGGCTGGTTCTTGTCGTAGTCGTCCTTGAACTGTTGCAGCGCTGTCAGCAGCGTGTTCCAACGGCCCTTGGTGATGCCGATGGTGAACATGATGAAGAACGAATACAAGCCGCATTTCTCGACGATGACGCCGTGTTCGGCCAGGTATTTGGTGACGATCGATGCCGGAATCCCGCTCTCGCCGAATTTGCCTTCGAGCGACAAGCCAGGCGTGACGATGGTGGCCTTGATCGGATCGAGCATGTTGAAGTTGGGCGCCAGATTGCCGAAACCGTGCCAGTCGTCTTCGGCGCGGATGACCCAGTCTTCGCGGCTGCCGATGCCGTCTTCCGAAAAGCTGTTCGGCCCCCACACCTGGAACCACCAGTCCTTGCCCCATTCTTCGTCGATCTTCTTCATGGCGCGACGGAAATCCAGCGCTTCCAGAATGCTTTCCTCGACCAGCGCAGTGCCGCCCGGCGCTTCCATCATGGCGGCGGCAACGTCGCAAGAGGCGATGATCGAGTACTGCGGCGAAGTCGACGTGTGCATCAGATAGGCTTCATTGAAGGCGTCCTGATCGAGTTGCACGCTCTCCGATTCGCGCACCAGGATTTGCGACGCCTGCGACAGGCCGGCCAGCAACTTGTGGGTCGACTGGGTCGAGAAGATCATCGATTTCTTGGCGCGCGGGCGATCCTTGCCGATCGCATGCATGTCTTTGTAGAAATCATGGAAAGTCGCGTGCGGCAGCCAGGCTTCGTCGAAATGCAGGGTGTCGATCTCGCCGTCGAGCATGTTCTTCAGGGTTTCGACGTTATAGATCACGCCGTCGTAAGTCGATTGCGTGATGGTCAGGATGCGCGGTTTCTTGTTGACGGCTTCACGCGCAAACGGATTGGCTTCGATTTTTTTGCGGATGCTTTCCAGCGTGAATTCTTCCAGCGGAATCGGGCCGATGATGCCGAGGTGGTTGCGGGTCGGCATCAGGAACACCGGAATCGCGCCGGTCATGATGATCGAGTGCAGGATCGATTTGTGGCAGTTGCGGTCGACCACCACGATGTCGCCCGGCGCCACGGTCGAGTGCCACACCATCTTGTTGCTGGTGCTGGTGCCGTTGGTGACGAAGTAGCAATGGTCGGCGTTGAAGATGCGCGCTGCATTGCGTTCCGAATCGGCTACCGGGCCGGTGTGGTCGAGCAGCTGGCCGAGTTCTTCGACCGCGTTGCAGACGTCGGCGCGCAGCATGTTTTCACCGAAAAATTGATGGAACATCTGGCCGATCGGCGATTTCAGGAAAGCCACGCCGCCCGAGTGCCCCGGGCAATGCCAGGAGTAGGAACCGTCTTGCGCGTAGTGCACCAGCGCCCGGAAGAATGGCGGCGAGAGGCCGTCCAGATACGATTTGGCTTCGCGGATGATGTGGCGCGCAACGAACTCCGGCGTATCTTCAAACATATGGATGAAGCCGTGCAGTTCGCGCAGGATGTCGTTCGGGATATGGCGCGAGGTGCGGGTTTCACCGTACAGGTAGATCGGGATGTCGGCGTTCTTGTGGCGGATTTCTTCGACGAAAGCGCGCAGCGATTTCAGCGCGTGGTCGGTTTCTTCGAAGGAGCCGGCGCCGAATTCTTCATCGTCGATCGACAGGATAAAGGCTGACGCCCGCGATTGCTGCTGGGCGAACTGCGACAGGTCGCCGTAACTGGTGACGCCCAATACCTCCATGCCTTCTGCCTCCATGGCGTCGGCCAGTGCGCGGATGCCGAGGCCGGAAGTGTTTTCGGAACGGAAGTCTTCGTCAATGATGACGATGGGGAAGCGGAATTTCATCGAGGTCTCCAGGAGACGGTGGTTGATAACAAGGCTGTATACAGGGGCTGTAAATAAGGCCGCGCGTAGCGGCGATTAAAAAAACGTTGTACCGCTTGGCGCCAGAGGCGTTCGCGGAGTTGCCAGGGTAGGGCAATACAGCCTATTGCTTTGCGCATCACCGCAGATGGCGGCAACACTCAAAAAAGAAAGTCGAATTCTCGCAGAATTGCACGAAATTGGGGACAAAGATGAGGAAATTCCTGCAGAAAACAACAGATGTCATTCCGTCATCGGGCCGGGTCAGCTGTTGGTCTCGCCGAGGCTGGGCGAGCAGCGTTCGTACACCACAAACGCGTAGTCGAAACCGTTGGCCGCGGAATGATGGGTTTCGCGTGAAATCTCCTGCCATTGCCGGGCATCGCGTGGCGGGAAAAAAGCGTCGCAATCGAAGCTGTGCTGGATCTCGGTGACGATCAGCCGCTGTGCCAATTCCTGTGCCGCAGCATAGATCTCGGCGCCGCCGATAATGAAGGCTTCGGCGTCACCCACCATGGCCGTCGCTGCAGCCAGCGAGGGCGCGCTTTCGACGCCGTCGTGGCGCCAGTCGGGATTGCGGGTAATAACAATATTGCGCCGTTGCGGCAATGGCCGGCCTATCGATTCAAAGGTCTTGCGGCCCATGATGATAGGGTGGCCCGAGGTAGTGCGTTTGAAATGCGCCAGATCCTCCGGTAAATGCCAGGGCAGGGTGTTGCGGATGCCGATGCCGTTGCGGGCGTCGGTCGCGACAATAATGGTGAGGCGAGAAGTCATGGGCGCTGATGCATGGGCCTGCTATGTGTTATTTACAGGCTGGGTAAAAAAGGGTGATATTACTATAAAGTCTCGCAAGGAACTTTGTCCGCTTGTCATTGCTCTTAAATGCCATGGCCTGATAACCTGAGATTTGCAAAGGCTCTCCAGGGTAAGTCAGGGATTTTCTTCTTTTTCACTTTTTTGGCGCCGCTCTGCTGCCAATTTGGCAATCTTTGGCAATGCAATGGCATGCGCCTTGCATAGTTACTGCAGCAGACTCTAAAGGCGGGCGCCAATGGAAAGTGGCGCCAACTAGTTTCTCGATGGACATAAAAAATTATAGAACACTGATAAACTACCGCCTACTCTCGATGCTGCCAGCACTGGCACGCTCGGGCAGGTCACAACAGCAGTGTCAGATGGGAACCCAATGCATTTAAATTTGTTTCAGCGGACGCAGTCGCGCCTCCCCGCTCTAGCGCAAGTACGCGCTGCGATTTTGCCGCTAGCCTTGTTGTTGCCAGGGGTTGGCGGCAGCGCCTTCGCCTTCGATTTCAATAATGTCGCCAAGCAGGCCAAGGAACTGGCGGCCAGCTCGTATAGCAAGCCGGAGAGTAATCTGCCGAAAGAGATCAGCGGTCTCGATTACGAGCAATATAAAGACATTCGTTTTCGTCCCGAAAAATTTACCTGGCGCAACCAGAAGCTACCTTTCGAGCTAGCCTTCTTTCACGAGGGATATTCGTTCGACCAGCCGGTGAAGATCAACGAGATCAACGGCCAGAGCGTGCGTGAAATCCGTTTCGATCCCAATGATTTCGATTATGGCGGCAACAAGCTCGATACGCGCAAGCTGCGCTCGCTGGGTTTTGCCGGCTTCCGTGTGCATTACCCGCTGAACACGGCTAAATACAAAGACGAGGCATTGTCGTTTCTGGGCGCCAGTTATTTCCGTGCCTTGGGCAAGGAACAAAACTATGGCCTGTCGGCAAGGGGCCTGGCTATCGATACCGGCTTGAGTTCAGGCGAGGAGTTTCCGCGCTTTACCGAATTCTGGATCGAGCGGCCAAAAACCAGCGACAAGGAACTGACCATTTATGCCTTGCTCAATTCGCGCCGCATCACTGGCGCCTATCGTTTTGTGCTGAAGCCGGGCGTCGACACGACAGTGGATGTCAAGGCCCAGCTGTACCTGCGTGAAAACGTCAGCAAACTAGGCTATGCGCCACTGACCAGCATGTATCTGCATGGCGATAACCAACGCTCGCCAGGCGAGGATTACCGGCCCGAGGTACATGATTCCGATGGCTTGTCGGTAGCCTCCGGCACCGGCGAATGGATCTGGCGGCCGCTGGTCAATCCGAAGCGGCTGCTGGTGACTTCGTACTCGCTGAGCAATCCGGCTGGTTTCGGTCTGATGCAGCGCGACCGCGACTTCGCCAGCTACCAGGATCTGGACGCCAGATATGAAAAACGCCCGAGCGCCTGGGTTCAGCCCAAGGGTAACTGGGGCAATGGCAGGGTAGAGCTGGTGCAGATCCCGACGCCGGATGAAACCAACGACAATGTGGTGGCGTTCTGGGTGCCGGAAACCGCGCCCAAGGTCGGCCAGCCTTTCAATTTGGAATACACTTTGTCATGGCAGAAGGAGGCTGAAAAGCGGCCGCCTTTGTCATGGGTGACGCAGACCCGGCGTGGCTTCGGTTTCCAAAAGAAGAGCGAGAGAAGCGACGACAACAGCATCGGCCTGGTAGTCGATTTTGAAGGCCCGGTCTTCAAGAAATTGTCGGACAAGGTACAACCGGAAGGCGTGGTCAGCGCCGACGACAACGGCAAGGTGCTGGAGACCAAGGTGTTCCGCAACGAGGTTACCGGCGGCTGGCGCATGATGTTGCGCGTGCGGCGTAACGAAGACAGCAAACCGGTCGAGCTGCGCGGATTTTTGCGCGGCGGCAGCACAACCCTATCTGAAACCTGGAGCTACATATTACCGCCCAACTAGACCACAAGCAGGCGCCCAAGCTGGACCCGGGCCTGCCGGATATTTGTGATCGCTATCTGGAACGCCTGCCGTTATCGGCGGAGCGCCGGGCGACATTGTCTACGCAACTGGCGGCGCATGGCATGCAGCCGATGGCGGCCTTGCATCTGGCTTTGGCCCGCGCTGCCGATTCTGATCCCGATCCTGATCCCGATGCAGCGCTGCTGCCAGCATTGACCAGCGCCAATCCGGCCTACGGTTCGGTGGCAGCGCGGCTGCAACTGGCTTTTACGCCAGCGGCTGGTGCAGACTCGGTCACTCCAGCTGCACCGCATGCGACGCCCGACGGCTTGCCCAAGATCAGCACCGACGCCGACGGCCGCGCCCGCATCGCCATCGCGCCGCCGTTGCAACGCACGCCGATTGTCGCCCATCCGTGGGGAACCTTGAATCCATTGGTGCGCTGGATCGAAACCGCGAACAAGAAATTCGACTTGCGGCCGCGCGCCAAACAGCGGCGCTATAAAAAAGCGACACGCTCGACTGTACTGCCGCAGCCGGAACCAATGCCGGTAGCCGCAGTGGATAGCCAGGACCAGCATATAAGCAAGTCACACGGCAATCTGCGGCGCATCGTGCTGTTGCTGTTGATGCTGGCGCAGACGGCAATGGCGACGTATTTCATGAGCGCGGTGCTGCCGTATCACGGCGACAAACCGCTGGAGGTGGTCACGCTAGGCTTGTTTGCCCTATTGTTTTGCTGGGTCTCGGCCGGCTTCTGGACCGCCATGGCAGGTTTTCTGGTGCTGATGCGCGGCAGCGATCGTTACGTGATCTCGCGTGAAGAAGCCGCGCCGGGGCCGATCCCAGCCAGCGCCAGAACCGCGATCGTGATGCCGATCTGTAATGAAGACGTGACGCGGGTGTTCGCCGGCCTGCGCGCTACTTACGAATCGGTTGCCGCCAGCGGCGAGCTGGATCGTTTCGATTTCTTCGTGTTGAGCGATAGCGGCGATAGCGATATCTGCAGCGCCGAACTGGATGCCTGGGCCAGCTTGTGCCGCACCATAGGCGGCTTTGGCCGTATCTTTTACCGCCATCGGCGCCGTCGGGTGAAACGCAAGAGCGGCAATATCGACGACTTTTGCCGGCGCTGGGGCGCCAATTACAGCTACATGATCGTGCTCGATGCGGACAGCGTTATGAGCGGCAGCTGCCTGACTACCCTAGTGCGGTTGATGGAGGCCAATCCTACCGCCGGGATAGTCCAGACCGCGCCGCGTGCAGCTGGCCGCGATACCTTGTACGCGCGGATCCAGCAATTCTCGACACGTGTTTACGGGCCCTTGTTTACGGCCGGTTTGCATTACTGGCAGTTGGGCGAATCGCATTACTGGGGGCACAACGCCATCATCCGCCTGCAACCGTTCATGGAGCATTGCGCCTTGGCGCCGCTGCCCGGCGAGGGCGCTTTGGCGGGCGAAATCCTGTCGCATGATTTTGTCGAGGCAGCGCTGATGCGGCGCGCCGGCTGGGGTGTCTGGATCGCCTACGATCTGGCCGGCAGCTACGAGGAAATGCCGCCTAACCTGCTCGACGAACTGAAGCGCGACCGCCGCTGGTGCCAGGGCAACCTGATGAACTTCCGCCTGTTCCTGGCGCGCGGCATGCATGCGGTGCACCGCGCGGTGTTTGTGACCGGTGTCATGGCTTATCTGTCAGCGCCGCTGTGGTTCTTGTCGCTGCTGCTGTCGACGGCGTTACTGGCGGTGCACACCCTGGTGGCGCCGGAATATTTCACGACGCCCGGGCAGTTGTTCCCGGTCTGGCCGGAATGGCATCCGGAACGCGCCCTGGCTTTGTTCACGGCTACCGCAACCCTGTTGTTCCTGCCTAAAGTGCTGAGCGTGCTGCTGATCTGGATCAAGGGCGCGCGTGAGTTTGGCGGTGCTTTGCGCCTGACTGCCAGCATGATCATGGAACTCTTGTTTTCGATGTTGCTGGCGCCGGTGCGCATGCTATTCCACACCCGCTTTGTGGTGGCTGCGTTCCTCGGCTGGGCGATCAGCTGGAAGTCGCCACCGCGCGAAGATGCTGAAACCAGTTGGGGCGAAGCGGTGCGTCGTCATGGCGGCCATACCTTGCTGGGGCTGGTCTGGGGCGGCGGCGTGTATTGGCTGGAGCCGGGCTTCCTGTGGTGGTTGCTGCCTATCGTCGGCTCCTTGATGTTGTCGATTCCCTTGTCGGTATTCTCCAGCCGGGTCACGCTTGGCCGCAGCTTCCGCCATGCGCGCTTGTTCGTGATTCCGGAAGAGGTCGATTTGCCGCCTGAACTGGCGGCTACTACGGTCTATAACGACAACGGCAAGGTGCTGGCGAAATTTAACGACGCAGTGGTCGATCCGATTCAGAATGCCTTGGTGTGTGCGGCGGTAAGTGCACGCCCTGGTGTGCCGGCAGCTACCCTGGCGGCGCGTGCAGCGCTGCTTCAGGCGGCATTGAAAGGTGGCCCGGACGGTTTGACGCCGCGTCAAAAGAATGCCTTGCTGGACGATCCTCTGACCTTGTCACAGCTGCATTTCGAAATCTGGAATTCAGAGCAAGCTAACCGGCGTTGGCAGTCGTTGACTGCTGCAGCGCGCTGAGCCAGCTCTTGCTTTAATTCGATTTAAATCCGATAAGGAGCACCATGTTACGACGTGATTTTCTAAAAGCGTCGGCGGCACTTGCTGCCGCCGGTTTCCCGGCAACTTCGCTACTGGCAGCAGCAACCGCGCCAGCGCAATTGAAATTCCTGGGCCAGCCGCAAGCCTTCGATTACGCCTGGCTCAAGGGCCACGCAAGACAATTGGCGAGCCAACCCTATCAGCCGCCGGTGAACCATATTCCGCCAGAGGTCAAGGCGCTCGATTGGGATCAATACCAGGCGATCGGCTATCGTGACGGCCATGCCCTGTGGGGTGAGGAAAAGTTGCGTTTCCAGGTCAAGTTTTTTCATCTCGGCCTGTTCTTCAAGAGTCCGGTGCAGATCTACGAATTGAAGAACGGCCAGGCGCAGGAACTGGCCTACGATCCGGCGATGTTCAACTATGGCAAGAGCGGTTTGAAGGCGGATCACATGCCGAAGGATCTTGGTTTTGCCGGATTCCGGGTGAATTTCCATACCGATCTGGAGCGCGATGTCACGGCGTTCCTGGGCGCCAGTTATTTCCGCGCGGTCGGCGCCGAATGGCAGTATGGCTTGTCGACACGCGGCCTGGCGATCGATTGCGGCATGGACAGGCCGGAAGAATTTCCGATGTTTACCAGTTTCTGGCTGGAGCGCCCGGCCAAGGATTCCGGCAAACTGGTGGTGTATGCGCTGCTCGATTCGCCTAGCGTAGCCGGCGCCTATCGCTTCGAGATCCAGCCTTCGGCCACCATGGTGATGGATGTCGATGTCGCCCTGTATCCGCGCAAGACGATTGAACGGATGGGCGTGGCGCCGTTGACCAGCATGTTTCAGTATGGCGAGAATGACCGCCGCATCGGCGCCAGCGACGACTGGCGTCCGGAAATCCATGACTCCGACGGACTGGCCATGCAACGCGGCAACGGCGAATGGATCTGGCGGCCGCTGACCAATCCCGAGCATCTGCGTTTCAATGCCTATCAGGATGAGAGCCCGCGCGGTTTCGGTCTGCTGCAACGCGATCGCAATTTCGATCACTATCAGGACGACGGCGTGTTTTACGACCGCCGCCCAAGCTTGTGGGTCGAGCCGAAATCGGGTTGGGGCAAGGGTGCGATAGATTTGGTAGAAATCCCGACCGCCGACGAGACCTTCGACAATATCGTAGCGTTCTGGAATCCGGCCGACAAACCGCAAGCCGGGCAGGAACGCTTGTTCGCCTACCGCCTGCATTGGGGCAGCAAGATGCCGTTCTCGCCGTCGCTGGCGCAAGTGGTCGCGACCCGCACCGGCATGGGCGGCGTGGTCGGCCAGAAGCGCGCTTATTACTCACGGCGTTTCGCGATCGATTTTGCCGGCGGCGACCTGGCTCTGCTGGGCAAGGACGTCAAGGTCAAGGCCATGATCAGCGTCTCGCGCGGCAAGGTGGAAATCAGTTCGGCGCGTCCGCTGGACGCCATCCACGGCTATCGCGCGATGTTCGATTTGAAACCGGCTGACGATAGCATCGAGCCGATTGACGTGCGCCTCTACCTGGAGGCAGACGGCCAGCCGCTGAGCGAGACCTGGTTATATCAATGGACTCCGCCGGCGCCGGCCAAGCGTACGTACTAGTCGTTGCGGCGTTGCGAGCGATTCAATTCGCTAGCTCGCGGCGCTGCATCCGTGCTTGGCAGCGAGCCAGAAGCGCCTGATAAATTTACAATATACTGTCGGGCTTGGGCTGGTTTTTGCCCTGCCTATTTTTGGAGTATTTCCATGTTTGGTTGGTTCGAAAGACTGTTGTATCCCTATCCGGATACGGTCATGACGCCGCCGCCGCGCGGTTTTTTTGCGTTTGTCTGGGCCTGCACCAAGGGTCTGCGTCCTTATATTATTGCCATGACCTTGTTGACCGCCGTCACCGGCGCCTTCGAGGCATTGCTGTTTGCGATGATGGGGCGCATCGTGGATTGGCTGGGCCACGTTGAGCCGTCCACCTTGTGGACCCATGAAAGCACTAATTTGCTGTTGCTGGCGGGGATATTGCTGGCCAGCCCGGTGATCGTCGCCCTGCAAAGCATGTTCAAGCAGCAGGCGCTGGCGGGTAATTTCCCGATGTTGTTGCGCTGGAAATTCCATCGTTTGATGCTGAATCAAAGCATGCATTTTTATCAGGACGAATTTGCCGGCCGGGTTGCCACCAAAGTCATGCAGACTTCGTTGGCGGTGCGCGATGTCTGCATGATCCTGTGCGACATTTTGGTATTCGTGGTGATTTATTTCGTCACGATGGTAGCGGTGGTGGGCAGCTTTAACGGCTGGATGCTGGTGCCGTTCTTGAGCTGGCTGGCCTTGTATGCCTTGGCGTTGCGCCACTTTGTGCCACGCCTGAGCAAGGTCGCCAAAGCGCAGGCCGACGCGCGTTCCTTGATGACCGGACGGATTACCGACGCCTATACCAATATCGCTACCGTCAAGCTGTTCTCGCACGCCGGCCGCGAGGCCGGTTATGCGCGCTCGGCGATGCAGGAGTTCTTGCAGACGGTGCACGGCCAGATGCGTCTGGTGACCGGCTTTGAAATCGTCAACCATACCTTGAGCATGTTGCTGATCCTGAGTACTGCCGGCGCCGCGCTCTGGTTGTGGACGCAGGGCCAGGTCGGCATCGGTGCGGTGGCTGCAGCGACCGCGATGGCGCTGCGCCTGAATGGCATCTCGCACTGGGTCATGTGGGAATTTGCCTCCTTGTTCGAACAAGTCGGCACGGTGCAGGACGGTATCAATACCTTGTCGCGGCCACATGCAGTACAGGATCAAGCCGACGCCAAGCCGCTGCAAGTGAAACAGGGCACACTGGACTTCGAACGGGTCGGCTTTGCCTATGGCGGTGAGCGGCCGGTGATCGACCAGCTGTCCCTGCACGTCCGTCCCGGTGAAAAGATCGGCCTGGTGGGCCGCTCCGGCGCCGGTAAATCGACCATCGTCAACCTGCTGCTACGGTTTTATGACGTTGAGCAAGGCCGCATCCTGATCGATGGCCAGGACATCGCCCACGTCACGCAAGACAGCTTGCGGGCGCAGGTCGGCATGGTGACGCAAGATACGTCCTTGTTGCATCGTTCGGTGCGCGACAACTTGCTATATGGCCGTCCCGATGCGACCGACGCCGATATGCTGGTGGCGGCGAAACGCGCCGAGGCCCATGAATTTATCCTGACCCTGACCGATCCCAAGGGCCGCACCGGTTACGACGCCCACGTCGGCGAACGCGGCGTCAAGCTGTCCGGCGGCCAGCGGCAACGGATAGCGATCGCTCGCGTGATGTTGAAAGACGCGCCTATCCTGCTGCTGGATGAAGCTACCAGCGCGCTCGATTCGGAAGTCGAAGCGGCGATCCAGGCCAGCTTGTACCGGCTGATGGAAGGCAAGACGGTGGTGGCGATAGCGCACCGCTTGTCGACCATTGCCGCCATGGATCGTCTGGTGGTGCTCGACAAGGGCCGCATCGTCGAAGAGGGCGATCACCGCAGCTTGCTGGAACACGGCGGCCTGTATGCGCGCTTGTGGGCGCATCAGAGCGGTGGTTTCCTGGGCGAGGAAGTGGATGAAGATGAATTGCCGGGCGAGACCCAGGCTGTATTGGCGTAGTGTTTCGTATTGGCGAAATACTGCGCCAAGCTTAAACAAACTCAAACAATGCCGTTCGTTATTTCTGAAATCTGACTATTCTTGAGTTTGCACCAATGACTGTTGAACCGATAGCTAAATCTGCTTCGCCAATCGCGTTCGGCCATTCCGGCCGGCGCTGGCTGACTGCAATCCTGGCGCTCCTGATTGCATTGGGGGCGGGATTCCTGGTGTGGAAAGCATTCTGGCAACCACCGCCGCCGGCGCCCAAGCCGGCGCCGGTGTATCTGCAGACGGAGACGGTGCAGCGCGGCGATATCGAACAGGCGGTATTCGCCAGCGGTAAATTGCAATTGCATAAATACAGCGACGTTTTCGGCCAGGTATCGGGCCAGATCAAGGATGTGCTGGTAACGGTGGGCGACGAAGTCAAGTCCGGCAAGATGGTGGTCGAGCTGACGCCGACCGTGCCGTCGGCGCGGCTGGAAAGCAATCGCGCCCAACTGGCGAGGTTGCGGGCGGAATTGTCGGACCAGCGGGCACAACAGGATTTTGCCGAGTTGCAGTTCAAACGCCAGACGCAGCTGAAAGCGGAGAACGCCACGCGCGAGGAATCTTTCGAATCCAGCCGCATGAGCGTGTATTCAGCGGCGGCGCGGGTCGAGGCGATCAATGCCCAGATTCGCCAGATCGAGGCAACCTTGAAAGACGATGAGGAGACCCGCAGCCATACGCAAGTGCTGGCGCCGATCAGCGGCACGGTGGTGTCGGTGGCGGCCCGCAGCGGGCAGATGATCGCCGCCGGCCAGGCGACTGTGCCGCTGCTGCGGATTGCCGATCTGAGCCGCTTGACGGTGCAAGCCAGAGTGGCGGAAATCGACGTGCCGCTGCTGCACAAGGGGATGACCGCCTATTTCACTACGCCTGGCTACCCCGGCAAACGCTGGTCGGGCAAGTTGCGGCAAGTGATTCCGGTGCCGGCCGACGGCTCGGGCGAACAAGGCAAGCAGACTTTTTATAATGTCTTGTTCGAAGTCGATAATCCGCAGCAAGAGCTGATGAGCGGCATGAGCGCCCAGGTGCGTTTTGTGCTGGCGCAGGTGCATGATGCCGTGCTGTTGCCGCTGGCGCTGGTGGGTAAGCCGGAGGCTGACGGCAGTTACCTGGTGCAGGTGGCCGGCGCGAGTCAGACAACTCGGACAAATCAGGCAAATCAGCAAAGCACTCCGCGCAAGATAAAAATCGGCATTCGCAGCGAGCAGATGGTGCAAGTCCTGTCGGGACTGGAGCCTGGTGAGCGGGTGGTGGTGCCTGCCGGCGCTGCAGCGCCGGCAGTGAAAAAAGCCGTGCCGCCGCCGGCTGCATCGGTACCTGTGTCTATACCCAAAGCGCGCTGATGGAGCTGTACATGAAGCATTTCTCCCGCCGCCGGTCTTCCGTGGCTGCCTGTGTCAGCGCATTGTTGTTGCTATCGGCTTGCGCCAGCCAGACTCAGATCCGCGAGCCGACTCCTAGCGTAGAGCTGCCGCAGAGCTGGGATCTGTCCGCCAACACTGGCGAACAAGACTGGCCCGACAGCGGTTGGTGGAAGCGTTTTGGCAGCGACGAATTGAGCCAGCTGGTGGCGCAGGGGCAGGCCAGCAATCTGGAAATTGCGGCAGCCATATCACGCGTGCGCCAGGCCGAAGCGCAAGCACGGATTGCCGGTGCGCCCTTGCTGCCGAATGCGGATTTTTCCACCAGCATCAACCGTGCCTTGCCGTTGACCTCCAGCGGTAGCGGCGTGACCTCCACCAGCGGCCTGCTCGAGATTGGCTATGAAGTCGATTTCTGGGGCAAGAACAAGGCTGGGCTGGTTGCTGCCGAAGCGACCTTGCAAGCCAATCGTTATGACCGCGAAACGGTGGCGTTGACCGTCACCAGCGGCATCGTCTCGACTTACCTGCAGGTGTTGTCGCTGCGCGATCGTATCGAAATCGCTCAGAAAAACGTCGACAATGCGGAACGCGTGTTGAAACTGGTGGCGGCGCAAAGCCGCGCCGGATCTGCTTCGCCGCTGGACCTGGCGCGGCAGCGCTCGGCGGTGGCCGGGCAGCAAGCGGTGATACCCGATCTGAAACAGCAGGAGCGCGAAGCGCAGACTGCACTGGCGATCTTGCTGGGACGGCCGCCGCAAACCTTTACCGTGAATGAGCCCGGACTAGCCAAGATTTTGCTGCCGCAGGTAACCCCTGGCTTGCCGTCGGAACTGCTGTCGCGCCGTCCGGATATCCGCCATGCTGAAGCCGCGCTGGCGGCGGCCAACGCCAACGTAGCCGTGGCCCGCGCCGCACTGTTTCCCAGTATTCGCCTGACCGGTTCGGCCGGCGGCCAGAGCAATGCCTTGCTGTCGCTGTTTAATGCTCCCAATATGCTGGCAAATTTTGGGGCGGGACTGGTGGCGCCTATTTTCGACGCCGGCCGCCTGAACAGCCAGCGCGACCTGGCAATCGCGCAGAAGCAGGAACTGGTGCAGGTCTATCGCTCCACCGTGATTGCGGCGCTGTCTGAAGTCGATACGGCGCTGGGACAGATCCGCAGCCTGGATGAGCAACGCAAGTTGAAAATCACGGAAATGGAGCAGGCGCGCTTTGCTTTCGAATTGTCGGAAATCCGCTATCGCGTCGGCGCCGAGGATTTGATGACGGTGCTGGATACGCAGCGCTCGTTGTCGGAAGTGCAGAATGAGCTGGGGCAGATCAAGCTGAAACGTTTGAAAGCCACGGTGTCGCTATATAAAGCCTTGGGCGGGGGCTGGCAGGACGTACCTGCCGGCCAGCCGGCTGCCGAGCCGACGCAGGGCAGCTAGAACTCATTTCATAAATATCCGCGAGTGCGAACGCGCGGCAGGCGTTGTGTGCCTAGGCGCAACGACGCGACGTAGCGGCACTACGGCAAGGAGTTGCAACAACGGCATGCGACGCCTGCAGCCGTTCCCGAAGGGTTCTTGGCAGAAGAGGCGCTGGCTGCGTTGCGCTCCTTGCCAATAGCTCGCTATTGGACGCGTCGCACGCCTTGCCAGCGCCTCTTCTGCCAAGAACGCATCTCACGGATATTTATGAAATGAGTTCTAATAGGGCTATACCGCGACCGGCGCCTTGATGTGCGCCTGCGGGTGATAATCGAGGATCTCGAAATCTTCGAAACGATAGTCGAAAATCGAGTCTGGATGACGCTTGATGTGCAAGCGCGGCAGCGGCCCCGGCGTGCGTGACAACTGCTCCTCGACCTGCGCCGTGTGGTTGGAATACAAATGGCAATCGCCGCCGGTCCAGATAAAGTCCCCAACCTCTAATCCGCATTGCTGGGCCATCATATGGGTCAGCAAGGCGTAGGAGGCGATGTTGAAGGGCACGCCGAGGAAGATGTCGGCGCTGCGCTGGTACAACTGGCAAGACAGCTTGCCGTCGGCCACGTAAAACTGAAAGAAGGCGTGGCAGGGCGGCAGTTTCATCTGCGGGATATCGGCGACGTTCCAGGCGGAGACGATCAGCCGGCGTGAATCCGGATTGTGCTTGATTTGCTCGACCACTTGCTTGATCTGGTCGATATGTTCGCCCGCCGGGGTTGGCCATGAGCGCCATTGATAACCGTAGATCGGTCCCAGGTTACCGTCGCTATCGGCCCATTCGTCCCAGATTTTTACTTCGTTGTCTTTTAAGTACTGGATGTTGGTGGAGCCGGCCAGAAACCAGATCAGCTCATGAATGATCGATCTCAGATGCAATTTTTTAGTGGTCAGCAAGGGAAAGCCATCTTGCAGGTTGAAGCGCATCTGATAACCGAACACGGAGCGGGTGCCGGTGCCGGTGCGGTCGGTTTTGAGAGTGCCATGTTGTTGCACATGACGCATGAGATCTAGGTATTGGCGCATTTTTTGTGATGACAGGAACAGATGACAGAAGCGAATCGTGAGATTGTAACGCATCTGTCCACCGCTCTTATTGCTGCTTGCGTTCCCTCTGTTACTCCCGCTGTTACTCCCGCTGTTACTCCCGCTCTTATTCCATCGCCGCCTTCAAGATCCGGTCAATCCGCTCCTTGCTTGGCGGATGGGTCGACAGGTAGGGCGAGAATTCGCCCGGCTGGCTGTCGAGCTTTTCGAAGGTGCGCGCCAGTTTGTTGAGGCTGATGCCGTTGGCTTTGAACATGGCGATCGCGTAGTCGTCGGCTTCCAGTTCGATATCGCGCGAGTATTTCAGATCCAGCATTACCGGTGGAATGCTGGCGATCAGCGCCGAGACGTCGCCAAACAATAATGTTGCGGTAGCGGCAATCGCTGAGCCTTGTATCAAGCGCCGCATCAGGTGGCGTTGATGCAAATGCCCGAGTTCATGCGCCAGTACGCCCATCAGCGCATCGTCGTCGTCCAGCAACCTGACCAGTTCATCGGTCAAGACGATTTCGCCGGAGGGCAGGGCAAAGGCGTTGGGACCGATCTTGCTTTTGCGGAAAATGATGCGATAGTCGGGCGCGCCCTGATGCGGCGGCTGCAATGCCCGAAACCGGCTGTCAATCGACTCTTGCTGCGCCACGGGCAGGGTAGTGGGGGCGAATATGCGCTGATCGAGAAACGCCAGCGTGCCGCTGCCGATCCGCCGCTCTACCGATTCCGGCAAAGCATTGGCAATCAGGCCTGCGGCGGCCGGCAGCAGATAGCGGTAGCCGAGCGCCAGAATCAGCACCAGGGCGACAGTTGCATACAGTGTGGTGCGCCAGCTTTGCTGCATCCGCACTACCAGCGGATCTTGATAGCCGGTGCTGGCCAGTAATTCGTCAAAGGCGCCGACGTCGACGATCTCAAGATAGGCGCCATCGGCAAAGGTTACCTTGCGCGCCGCGCGCGAAGCGCGTTCGGAAACGCGCAGCTCGCTAAGCGGCGCCTGCCGCTGCGCTTCCCCGGAAATGCTGGCGACGCCCGCTGCCACCGTCAGCTCAACCGCATGCCTGCGCGATGTCTTGCCGTCGAAATAAAAAGCTGGCACCGCCTTGGGTTGCGCATCTTGCATACCTTGCATTGGTTTGATGCGGGTCTACAGCGACAGATCGAAATCAAGCAGATCCGAGATGCCTTCGCCGGCAACCGAGCCCTGTGCTTCCTCGTCTGCAACGAAGTTGTCGAGCGAACCAGCAGCGAGCAAGGTGACCGATTCGATCCGATACTTGAACCAGCGAACGTGCGCGAACGGCGCGAACAAGCCCAGCGTGATGACAATCCCGATCAGGTTGGTGATCATGATGAAAGCCGTTTTCGACCATTTCAGCTGGCTCTGGAATTGGTGTTGTCCCAGCTTGGTGTGGTTCCAGATCAGGTTCTGGATCATGGTCAGGAACAGCGGCATGATCAGGAAGGTCCAGGCATATAAACTAAGGAACAGCAGGCCGGCGCTGCTTATCACAGCCGCTCCCCCATGCTGCAGGCCGGCACCCAAGGCCGCCAGCGTGCTGCTAAACGTTATCATGATGGCGATGTAGCCAAGCAAGGCTACGCCGGCGCCGATCAGGTAAGTCTTGTAAAAGGAACCGACGCTGGCGTCGAATGAAAAATGCGTCGCGCCGAACTTGCTTTCCTGATGCAGGTATTTCTTGATGCGTTGGTGGGCGAATGGCAGCGCCAGCCATAGCGTGATGCCAGCCAGCAGCGGCAACAGCAAATAGTTGAAATAGGAACGCCCGGCACTACCGCGGAAACCGAAACGGATGCCGCGATAACTAGAGTTGTATAACTTGAACTGGTAACTCTTCCAGATCAGCCACGGCATTCCGGCCAGCATCAGGGCTAGTGCCAATACGCCAAGTCCGAGTGAAAACTTGAAGGCAATCTGGTAGCCGCCAATCAGAATCACCGCAATGATGCGTCCTTTCAGGATCGCTATCGGATTGCCGTGATACTCGAAGCTGCTGCCGTTGATAGTCGTGTTGTCATAGAAATAGCGGGTGCGGCGGACCTTGGCCCATGCCGAGTAAATCCCCAAGGTGATGATAGACAGCAGAAGATTGACTATCCATATACGGAAATATTCGCTGCCTCGGCCCGAAAAAACAAATGCTTCGACCTGATGCGCTGATGCAGGCGTCTGGCCTCCGTCAAAGCCAGACGGCGATGCGTCGCTAGGTGGTAGACTCATTGCGGTTTTCTCCCTGGTGTGATTTATATTGGTGTTGTCGGAAGACAAGATGAATGATTGATAATCAAAAGTCAATAGCAGTTTTTTTTGCTGTCGATAGCATTTCCGCCACGGTTACAAATTAAAGATTTTTGCCATGAACTTTTTCCGGAGGGTATCCTCGAAGGCAGGAGACCTTTGTCTCATCCGGTCATTTCCATATTTTCATTTTTACATCGCCGCGCTGGCCCATTAGTGCACGCAACACCTTTCAGGAGATCCCATGCTTAAATCAGACACGTTTTTCGGCGGCAAGCGAGAAACACCAACATCCAATTCACCATTCAGCGCCAGCAGCAATCTGACTTCGGGCAGCACTCCCAACATTCCAAAGGCTAGCAATCCTGTGAGCACACCGGTCAATCATTCGGCTTCCAGCACTAATGAAGTTGGCAGCAAGTTGATCGTCGGTCCGAATATCAAGCTCAAGGGCGTTGAAATTACCGATTGCGACACCTTGGTGGTCGAAGGCCGGGTTGAAGCTACGATGAATTCCCGCGTGATTCATATCGCAGAAAAAGGCGCATTCAAGGGTTCGGCCGAAATCGATCTGGCAGAAATCTACGGCGAATTCGACGGCGACCTGACGGTCCGTGAAAAGCTGGTGATTTATTCGACCGGCAAGGTTTCCGGCAAAATCCGTTATGGCAAGGTTGTCATCGAAGAAGGCGGTCAACTGACTGGCGAAGTGCAAGTCGGCACCGCGTCCAGCGCCGTCAAGCCGGCTGCCGTTACTGCGGTAGCATAAGTTTAACGTCGGAGGTTAACGTCCGGGTCGGCGTCCGAGCTGACTGTTTGCCGCTATCATTTGCAGCAAGCTAGGAGCCTGTCGGACTTAGGTGGTCGAAGCGAAAAAATAGCTGGGCGAGGACAGATTTTGCCGGGTTCGCAGCGTCAATAGCTGGCTATTGACCAAGAAGCCGGTGAAATATGGACCGCTCAGCTATTTTTGCAGCCGATCATTCCTAAGTCCGACAGGCTCCTAGTAACCAGGGTGGTCGCAGGGCCACCCTGGTTTTTTGTCATGTGCATGCAGGCATGCGACAATAGCGTCTTTTGGCTCAACGCTAAAGCGCTTTCCCGCCTCACACAAAATCTCATGAGCTATCCAGAATACATTCTCACCTTGTCTTGCCTCGATCAACGCGGAATCGTCCATCGCGTTTCCGGTTTTCTGGCGGAGCACGGTTGCAATATCATCGATTCAGCCCAGTTCGGCGACGCTCAATCCGAGCTGTTTTTCATGCGCGTGCATTTCTCCTCCGAGGATGCGACGGTTGCCGACGAGCGCTTGAGAGCAGAGTTTTCCGCCTTGGCCGCCACCATGCAAATGCATTGGCAATTGCATGATGCGCACAAGAAGCCGCGCATGATGCTGATGGTGTCGAAAATCGGCCATTGCCTGAATGACTTGCTGTTCCGCTACAAGAGCGGTTTGCTGCCGGTAGAGATTTCGGCCATCGTTTCCAATCACACCGATTTCTACCAGCTGGCCGCCAGCTACAACATTCCCTTCCATCATCTGCCGTTGGCCACAGGCGCTTCAACTGAAGCCAAGCTGGCGCAGGAATCGAGGGTGATGGAAATCGTCGAAGCGAATAAGATCGATCTGGTGGTGCTGGCGCGCTATATGCAAATCCTGTCGCCAGCCATGTGCACCGCACTGACCGGACGCGCCATCAATATCCACCATTCTTTCTTGCCGAGTTTCAAAGGCGCCAAACCTTACTATCAGGCGCATGACCGCGGCGTGAAGCTGATCGGCGCCACCGCCCATTTCGTCACCGGCGATCTGGATGAGGGGCCGATCATCGAGCAGGACGTGGCGCGGGTCGATCATGCAATGGAGCCGGAGACCCTGACCGCCATTGGGCGTGACGTTGAATGCGTGGTGCTGGCGCGGGCCGTGAAATGGTTTATCGAGCACAGGATTTTGCTCAACGGGCACAAGACGGTGGTGTTCAAGTAAGCAAGTAGGTAAGTAAGCAAATAAGCAGCGAAAAAAATGGCCCATCGGGGCCATTTTTTATAACATCGTAGTCATAGCAATGCGGCTGCCAGACGGCCGCGGCCGCTCAGCGCAAAGCATCTACCAGTTTTTCCAGCTTGACCGCGTCGGCGCTGAACTGGCGTATCCCTTCGGCCAGTTTTTCGGTTGCCATGGCGTCGTCGTTGAGCATGGTGCGGAAAGTGGTTTCGTCCAGGTCGATTTTTTTCAGGTCGCTCTGTTGCGCCGCTTCCGGGCTGAGTTTGCGGCTGACCGGGGTTTCACTCTCCGCCAGCTTCTGCAGCAGATCGGGGCTGATGGTGAGCAGGTCGCAGCCGGCCAGTTCAACGATTTGCGAAGTGTTACGGAAGCTGGCGCCCATGACTTCGGTGGCGTAGCCGAATTTGCGGAAATAACTGTAGATTTGATTGACCGACTGCACGCCTGGATCGTCGGCGCCAGTGTAGTCATGGCCGCTGGCTTTTTTGTACCAATCGTAAATGCGGCCGACAAACGGCGAGATCAGCTGCACATTGGCTTCGGCGCAGGCAATCGCCTGCGGCAATGAAAACAGCAAGGTCAGGTTGCAATGGATGCCGGCTTTTTGCAGTACTTCGGCAGCCCGTATGCCTTCCCAGGTAGAGGCAATCTTGATCAGCACGCGCTCGCGGTCTATGCCAGCGGCCTCGTACAGCTTGATCAGGGCGTGCCCTTTGTCGATGGTGCCTTGGATATTGAACGACAGGCGGGCATCGGTTTCGGTGGAAACCCGGCCCGGAATGATTTTCAGGATTTCCTGGCCGAATGCGATCAGCAAATGATCGATGATGTCGGTGACCGGCAAATGGCCGTATTGCTTCACTGCCTGGTTCAACAACGGCTGGTACTCCGGCTTCTGCACCGCTTTCAGGATCAGCGACGGATTGGTAGTGGCGTCGCGCGGCGCAAACGCCTTGATGGACTGGAAGTCACCGGTGTCGGCAACGATGGTAGTGAATTGCTTGAGTTGTTCGAGTTGGTTCATGGCAGCCTAGAAAAGCAGGGACTGTTAGTCGGAAATACAACGAAATGCCTCCCCGCCATTCTACGCAATTTATCGGCCAATGTTACAACTGGCCCGATCAGCTGATCCGTTCCTCGGTCTTGGCGTCAAACAGAACCGCTTTCGACAGATCGAACGCCAGTTGCATCTGATCCTTGGGTTTGGCTGCGGCGCGTGGATGAGTACGGCAGGTCACGCGGGCGTTATTGAAGCTGGTGAACACCAAGGTGTCGGGCCCGGTCGGTTCGGTCAGCTCCACGGTGCAGCCGACTTCAGTCGGATGATAGTTGCCGTTACCGTTGCTGTCGGTGATTTCCGAACCGCGTGCGCTTTGGGCGTCGGTGACATGTTCGGGACGGATGCCGAGGATCACTTCGCGTCCGATCCAGGACGCAATCTGTGGATTCTGCGCCTGCACCGGAGCCAGCGGCAGCAGGGTTGTTTGCCCTGCGTGTTCCAGTTCGAAGGCCGGGCCGTGGCCGTTGGCGACCAGATTGCCGCGCATGAAATTCATCGACGGCGAGCCGATAAAACCTGCCACGAACAGATTGCTAGGATTGTCATAGATTTCTTGCGGACTGCCGAACTGCTGCACCACGCCATCCTTCATCACGGCTATCCGGTCGCCCAGCGTCATCGCTTCGATCTGGTCATGCGTGACATACACGATGGTGCTGCCCAGGCGTTGATGCATCAGCTTGATTTCCGCACGCATCTCAACCCGCAGCTTGGCGTCCAGGTTGGACAGCGGTTCGTCGAACAGGAACAGCGAAGGATCGCGGGCGATAGCGCGGCCCATGGCGACGCGCTGCCGTTGTCCGCCGGACAACAGCGCTGGCTTGCGATCCAGCAGATGAGTGATTTGCAGGGTAGTGGCGACGCGGTCGACGATCTGTTTTTGTTCCGCTTTCGATACCTTGCGGATGCCCAGGCCAAACGAGATGTTTTCACGCACCGTCATGGTCGGATACAAGGCGTAAGACTGGAACACCATGGCGATGTCGCGCTCTTTGGGCGGGACATCGTTGACGCAGCGGTCGCCGATCATGATCTTGCCCTCGGACACCGTTTCCAGCCCGGCAATCATGTTCAGCAGGGTTGATTTGCCGCAGCCGGAGCCGCCCACCAGGATCAGGAACTGGCCATCTTCGATTTCCAGGTCGATGCCTTTGAGAACTTCATTGCCGTTCGGGTAAACCTTGCGCACATTGCGAATTGATAAGCTTGCCATTTTGAACCATTCCTTAAATTTTATTAATTGCCGAGGCGGCTCCGAAAATCAGAGCCGCCGCGCCACCGCTTAACCCTTGACCGCACCAGCAGTCAGGCCGCGCACAAAATATTTTCCCGCCAGCAGATACACCACCAAGGTCGGTAAGGCGGCAATGATGGCCGCCGCCATGTTGACGTTGTATTCAGTGACGCCGGTCGATGTATTCACCAGGTTGTTCAAGGCCACCGTGACCGGCTTGGCGTCCGAGCCGCCGAACACCACGCCGAACAGGAAGTCGTTCCAGATTTGCGTGAATTGCCAGATGAAGCAGACCATGAAAATCGGCAGCGACAAAGGGAAAATGATCTTGCGATAAGTCATGAAAAAGCCTGCGCCATCGATGCGCGCCGCCTTGACCAGTTCTTCCGGCACCGTGACGTAGTAATTGCGGAAGAACAGCGTGGTGAAGGCAATACCGTAGACGATATGGACGAATACCAGGCCAGGCGTGGTGTTGGCCATGCCGACCGTGCCCAGCAGGCGCGCCATCGGCAAGATCACTACCTGGAATGGAATGAAGCAACCCACCATCAAGGCTGTGAACAGAATTTCCGAACCGCGGAAACGCCAGTGCGCCAGTACATAGCCGTTGAGCGAGCCGACCAGGGTCGAAATCAAGACCGCCGGCACCGCCATCCTGATCGAGTTCCAGAAGAACGGCGCCAGGCCGTTGCAATCGACACCGGTACAGGCGCTGCTCCAGGCCTTGCCCCAGGCGGCGCTGGTTGGCGCCATCGGCAGCGACAGCAAGTTGCCGGAGCGGATTTCATCCAAGGTTTTCACCGAGGTGCTCAGCATCACATACAGCGGCGCCAGGTAATACAGCGCGCACAAGACCAGCAGGGCGTAGATGACGACGCGGCCGACGCTGAGTTTGCTGTTTTCGTTATAGATGGTGTTGCTAGTGCTGTCAGCGGCCATTGCGCGCTCCTTTGGTTTCCAGGTACATCATGGGCACCAGCACTGCCAGTACGGTTGCCAGCATCATCATGGCGGACGCCGCACCTAAGCCTAGCTGACCGCGCGAGAAGGAAAACTGATACATGAAAATTGCCGGCAGGTCGGAAGAGGTTCCCGGACCGCCTGCGGTCAACGCCATCACCAAGTCAAAACTCTTGATCGCGATGTGGGCCAATACCAGCAGCACGCTGAAAAACACCGGCCGCAGAGCCGGGATCACGATGCGGCGGTAGATGGTTGGCAAGCTGGCGCCGTCGACCATGGCTGCTTTGATGATGCTGTCGTCGATGCCGCGCAGCCCGGCCAGGAACAGGGCCATCACGAAGCCAGAGGATTGCCAGACGCCAGCGATCACCACGGTGTAAATCGAGAAATCGGAGTTCACCAGCCAGTCGAAATGGAAATTGGCGAAGCCCCAGTCGTGCATCATTTTTTCCAGGCCCAGGCCTGGATTCAAGATCCATTTCCAGGCAGCGCCGGTAACGATGAACGAGAGCGCCATCGGATACAGATAGATTGCGCGCAATGCCCCTTCGGATCGGATTTTCTGGTCCAGCAGGATCGCCATGATGAGGCCGATGGCGAGGCAGAACAGAATGAACAAGCCGCCGAAAATGCCCAGGTTGGCGGCAGCAACCCACCAGCGATCGAGGCCGAACAGCGCGACATATTGATTGAAGCCGGAAATTTCGTAATTCGGCAGCATCCGCGAATTGGTCAGCGACAGCCAGGCGGTGACGCCAATGAAGCCGTACACGAAGACCAGTGACAGGATGATAGTGGGCGACAGTACGATGCGCGGTAACCAGGCATCGGCGATTGCCGCAATGCGCCCTTGCTGCTTGGGCGTGTTGCTTGAGCTCCCGACAGCCGCAGCTGTATAGGGGAGAGTGTGATCGGACATGCAAGTCTCCTGAAGCAGGATCAGAGCCGTGTCTGGCGGTGCAATGGCAGCCACTGCCGGACACGGCGGGGGCCGAAGTCGATCTTACTCGCTTCGGCCCCTGTTCTCATTTTCTCTATTTGAAAAATAACACAGCAAACAACTACTTATTGCCACTTCGTCATTGCGTTATTGCGTCTTTGCTGCTTTTGCCAGAGCCTGTGCCGCAGCTTGCGAGGTCATGTTGGAATTCATGAACTTCGAAACTACGTCAAGGATAGCCCCTTGTACTGCAGAATTGACTGCCATGCCGTGCGCCATGCTTGGTTCCAGCGTGCCGGCTTTGCTGGATGCGGCCATGTCGTCCATCGACTTGGTGGCGCAGCTGTCGAATTTTGTGCGCGGGATATCAGGACGCACAGGGATCGAACCCTTGTTTAAATTAAAAATTTCCTGGAACTCCGGGCTCATGATGGCGGTTGCCAGGGTCAGCTGAGCTTTTTGCGAATCAGGATTCTTGACCTTGAACATGGCGATCGAGTCGATGTTGTAAGTGTATGACTTGTCGGTGCCAGGAGCCGCAACGCACAAGAAATCCTTGCCAGGTTGTTTGCCCGCAGCGGTGAACTCGCCTTTAGCCCAGTCGCCCATGAATTGCATGCCGGCCTTGCCGTTGATGACCATCGCAGTCGCCAGGTTCCAGTCGCGGCCGGCGGCGTTCTTGTCGATATAACCCTTGATCTTGCCCAGTGTGTCGAAGGTCTTGATCATGGTCGGGCCGGTCAGGGTGGCTGGATCGAGCTTGACCAGGGCCTTGTTGTAGAAATCGGCGCCGCCTACGCCCAGCGCGACGGTTTCAAACACGGTCGCATCTTGCCAAGGCTGGCCGCCGTGGGCGATGGCGACGAAGCCGGCTTTTTGGATCTTGTCGGCAGCGTCAAAGAACTCTGGCCAGGTGGTCGGTGTTTTGGCGCCGGCTTTTTTCAGGACTTCAGGATTGATCCAGAGCCAGTTGACGCGATGCACATTGACTGGCGCCGCTACATAGTGGCCTTGGTACTTCATCGTGTTGGAGACTACCTTAGGCAGCAGCGCATCCCATTTGCCCGCAGTGGCTGCGGCGTCGATATTCGCCAATACGCCTTCCTGGCCCCATTCCTGGATCGACGGCCCTTTGATCTGCGCCGCTGTCGGTGGGCTGCCAGCGATCACGCGGGCTTTCAGCGCGGTAGTGGCGTTTTCACCAGCACCGCCTGCAACCGCAAAATCCTTCCAGGTCACGCCCTTGGCTTCCATGATTTTTTTCAACTCGGCGACCGATTTTGCTTCGCCGCCCGAGGTCCAGTAATGGAGTACTTCGACTTCTGCCGCGTGAACCGCAGCGGCGCTGGACAGCAGTGCAGTAGTTGCGAATACCGATTTTATTATTTGACCTAGTTTCATTCTTGTCTCCTGGTTGAGTTGAATCTGCGATGAATACTTAATTGCCTGTGGTGATAAGTCTTGCTATTTAAGCCGTGCTATGAAGCAAGGGCCATGTCCCAGCGCATCGCCGAAGCTCTGCGCATTTGCCGGCCCATGTGTATCATGTGAAAAAACTAGTAAAACTACATGCGATCTTGAGTTTCCCTGCAAAAATCAAGGATTTACTCCTTTCGCCGCTTGTAATTGTAGTAATGCTACATTAATATTGCAATATAAGTTTTTTATTTATTACAAAAATTTTGATGCAAACACATATCCCCTTTATTTTTACCCTATTCGGAGCGACCGGCGACTTGTCGATGCGGAAGATTCTTCCTGCGTTGTTTGTTGCCCATAGGGAAGGGAAGTTGCATCAGGATGGTCGCATTATTTGCGTCGCCAAGCAGGATTTCAGTCAGGACGATTACCTGGCCTGGGTTAGCAAGAGCGCTATCCCGTATGTGAAGAGCGGCGTTGCCGGTGCGCAGGATGAGGCGCTCTGGCAAAGTTTTCTGGCGCGCATCACTTATTTACCGCTGGATCTGCTGGATCGCGCCGGTTATCAGGTGTTGGCAAACACACTGGCTGCCAGCAAGGCTGTTTCGGTATTTTATCTGGCGACTTCGCCCTCGCTGTTCGAACCGATTTGCGCCAATCTTGCCGCCAGCGGGATCGATCTGTCACAGGCGCGGCTGGTGCTGGAGAAACCGCTAGGCCATGATTTGCTGTCCTCGCGCGCGATCAACGATGCGGTAGCTCGCGTCTTCGCCGAAGACCAGATCTATCGCATCGATCACTATTTGGGCAAGGAAGCGGTGCAAAACCTGTTGGCTTTGCGTTTTGCCAACTCTTTATTTGAGCCGCTGTGGCGGCGCGAATCGGTGGCCCATGTGCAGTTGACGATTGCCGAGCAACTGGGGGTCGAGGGCAGGGGCGAATTCTATGACGCCACCGGCGCTATGCGCGACATGGTGCAAAACCATTTGCTGCAATTATTGTGCATGGTGGCGATGGAGCCGCCGACTTCGATGGACGCCGATGCGGTGCGCGATGAGAAACTGCGTGTGTTGCGGGCCTTGAAGCCGTTTTCGGCGGAAGACATGGAGCTCAGAGCGGTGCGCGGCCAGTATGTGTCCGGCGCCGTCGAAGGGCGGTCGGTCGCGGGATATCAGCAAGAACCTGGAGTGGCGGCGCAATCGCAGACTGAAACTTTCGTCGCCCTGCATGCCGAGATCAATAACTGGCGTTGGGCCGGAGTACCGTTTTTCTTGCGCACCGGCAAGCGTCTGGCGCAACGCACGGCGGAAATCGTGATCACCTTCCGGCCTATCCCGCACGCCATCTTGCCGATGCCGGGCGGCCAGGCCGGGGGCAGCAGCAACCGTCTGGTGATCCGGCTGCAGCCGGACGAATCGATTCAACTGCATTGCCTGGCAAAACAGCCTGGCGACGGCATGACAGTGCAGCCGGTAGCGCTCGACCTGGCGTTTGACCAGGCTTTCAAGCAGCGCCGGGCCGAAGCCTATGAGCGTCTGTTGCTGGACGCCATCCGCGGCAATTTGTCCTTGTTCGTGCGGCGTGACGAGCAAGAAGCCGCCTGGCGCTGGGTCGAGCCGCTGCTGCAGCACTGGCAGAGCAGTTCATCCCAGCCTAAACCGTATATGGCAGGCAGTTGGGGGCCGACCGCGTCGTTTGCGATGATGGCGCGTGCTGGTGCTCAATGGCCGGAAGATCGTTGAATCGCCTGATTAAGAAAATTGAGAAGCGTGGCAAGGCGCATAAATAATCACAATCGCACCGCGCATCCTACTAACAGTATTAGTATTTAAGTGAAAGTTTTACACCATGTCTTCATCCACGATCATGAGCGCTAGCGAGAATTCTGCAACTAGCTATCTGGATGGCCCGCGCCTGCTGGCAGATGTCGGCGGCACCAATGCGCGTTTTGCGCTAGAGCGTGCACCGGGCCAGATCGACACAATACAAACCTTGCGTTGTGCCGACTATGCCGAATTCGCGCTGGCGGTCGAGGCGTATTTGGCTTCCAGCCAGCATCCGCAAGTGCGGCACGCGGCGATCGCGATTGCCAATCCGGTGCAGGGCGACGACATCAAGATGACCAATCACCATTGGGAATTCTCGATTGAAAACACGCGCCGCCGCTTGAATCTGGATACGCTGCTGGTGGTCAACGATTTCACCGCCTTGTCGATGTCCTTACCGCATCTTGAGCACGCACATTGCATCCAGATCGGCGGCGGCAGGGCGTTGAGCGGCGGCGTGATCGGCCTGGTCGGCGCCGGTACCGGGCTTGGTGTCGGCGGTTTGATCCCGACCGAGGGGCGCTGGATTGCGCTGGGCAGCGAAGGCGGCCACGTCACCTTCGCCCCGGGCGACGCGCGTGAGGCGGCGGTGCTGGCTTACTGCTGGCGTACTTATTCGCACGTCTCGGCCGAACGCCTGGTTTCCGGCCCCGGCATCGAAATGATTTATCAGGCCTTGGCCGAGCTGCAGGGAATCGCCAAGCCTGAGCCTTTGCATACCGCACAAATCGTCGAACGCGCGTTGCAGGACCAGGATGCCTTGTGCATGGACGTGGTCGAATGCTTTTGTTCAATGTTGGGAACCGTCGCGGCCGACGTTGCCGTCACCTTGGGAACCTTGGGCGGTTTGTATATCGGCGGTGGCGTGGTGCCGCGCCTGGGAGAATATTTCGCACGCTCGCCGTTTCGCGCGCGCTTCGAAAGCAAAGGGCGTTTTAGCAATTATCTCGCCAAAATCCCGACCTTCGTCATTACTGCGCCGTACCCGGCTTTTGTGGGTGTTGCTGCGATACTTTCCGAGCATCTGGGCGGCGGCAACGCCGTGCCTATCCTGGAAAAAATCCGCAAGGCGCGCGATCAGTTTTCACCGGCCGAGCAAAAGGTCGCCAGCCTGATTCTGGCCCATCCACGCGCCGTGATGAGCGAGCCGATTTCAGAAATCGCCCGCCGCGCCGACGTCAGCCAGCCGACGGTGATCCGTTTTTGCCGCACCATGGGGTGCCAGGGTTTGGCCGATTTTAAACTGAAGCTGGCGTCCGGTGTCACCGGTACGGTGCCGGTCGCGCACAGCCAGGTGCATGTCGGCGATTCGTCGCTGGATGTCGGCGTCAAGGTGGTCGACAACACCATCTCAGCGATGCTGGAAGTGCGCGACAATCTCAACGCCGATACTTTATCGCGAGTGATTGAAGTATTGAGCCAGGCCAGCCGCATCGAGTTTTACGGTTTCGGCAGTTGCGGCCTGGTGGCGGAGGATGCGCAGCAAAAATTCTTCCGCCTGGGGATTCCATCTTCGGCGTACACCGATCCGCAGTTGCAGGAAGTTTCGGCCGCCATGCTGAAAAGCAGCGACGTCGTGGTGGTGATCTCGAATTCAGGGCGCTTGCGCCATCTGGCGCCGGCAGTCGAGGTGGCGGTGCATTCCGGCGCCACCATCATTGCGCTGGCGCCGAGCAATTCGCAATTGGCCAAGCGTGCGCATTACACGCTGGCGGTCGAGCACGACGAAAGCAGCATGATGCACATCCCGATGGTGTCGCGGATTCTGCTGTTGTTGCTGATCGACGTGCTGGCGGTGGGAGTATCGCTCAACCGTTCCAGTCCGTTTGCAGAATTGCAGCGCCAGGCCAAGCGCGGCATCTTGACGCATATTGCCTCGCTGGGTGAATCCGCCAGCGACAAGATCACTGCTGGGGGTGACGGCAAGCCGGTACAGTCGGCGCGTGCCGATCAGGAAGTGACCTTGTCGCCGAATGTGATTTCGCATATCAAATAATCCGCACTGGATGGGGACGGTTTTTTCGCGGCTGCGCGACATTATTAGGACTTACGCAAAGCTGCCCCAGCAAGGCGCGACGACGAAGACAGTGCACCTGCACGGCTAGGAGGAGCAACGCCGCTGGGGCTGTTTTGCGTATGTCCTAAATTATCCGTCCCGGTTGTTTCTCTCCTTCAGCAGCCATTCATAAAACGTCTTAAACGCCGGATTGTCTTTCGCATGCGGCGCATAGACCAGATGGTAATGCAGCCGCAATGGCGTTTCTATATCGAATAGCCGCAGCAGTCTCCCCGCCGCAATATCGTATTCCACCAGCAAGCAGCATCCCTGGCAAGTGGCTGCGCGCAACGCGAGCGCGGTGACTCTGCGGCTCAACCGCCGCAGCGGCGATCCGTATTCTTATACGGCTAGCATGACTTACCAATTGGATGGCGCCGCCATGCTGGTGACTTTGCAGGTGAGGAATACCGGAACGGTAACGCTGCCTTTTGGTCTTGGGCTGCACCCCTGGATGCCGCGCAGCGCGGATGTGCAATTGCGCGCTGCGGCGCCTCATGTCTGGCTGAGCGGAGAGGATTATCTGCCGCTGAGGCAAGGGCCGACACCGGCGCAATGGGATTTCGCCCGTTGTCAGATTTTGCCGGATCACTTGGTAAATCATGCTTTTAGCGGTTGGGACGGTCACGCGGAAATCTGGTGGCCGGAGCTCCGCCTGTGCCTGACCTTAGACGCCGAGGCGCAGTATTACATCTTATACACGCCGGTCGGCGCAGATTATTTCTGTTTCGAACCGGTCGACCACGCCATCAATGCGCATAATCTAGCCGGCGGCCCGATGCTCAATGGCTTGACACTACTGGCGCCGCAGCAGCAGTTGCAGCGGCGATACCGTTTTGGGGTAAGTCGGAAACCGGCGGGGGGCGAAAATCAAGAGCGGGATCCTGCAGGCCCATAAAAAATGCCCATTCGCACGCGAATGGGCAAAGTCTGGGAGTTACCCAGGGACGTCTCTCACTAATGCCACTTGCGTAGCAAGCACAACGGTAGTGCTGGCAAGCGCAATCGATGCGCCGAGCTCAAGCGGCGCGCCGATTGCGGCTTGCTGTCTTAGAACGAGTGGCTGATACCAGTGTAGAACGTGTTTTGGTTCTGTCCAGCCAAGCCAGTGCTGTCGCCGGTTTGAACTTGGAAATCGGTGTTCGAACCATTGCGGATAGTACCAATGCTCGCGTACAGCAGGGTGCGTTTGGACAGGCTGTAGTTGGTGCCCAGCATGAACAGATTTGCGCTGCCTACGTCGTGGTTAAGCTTGACGTGATAAGCCGCGCCGATCAGTGTCAGAGCCGGGGTCAGCTGGTAGTTGGCGCCTAGCCAGAACTGGTTGGCTTTGTTGGCCTTGGTCATGGGATTCAGAGGATCGACAGCCTGGGCAGGTGCCGACAGATTTTGCCAGCCTGCAAACAGTTTTGCTGCGCCGAACGTAACGTTGCCGCCGACGGTGATTTCCTTGGAGCGGGAGAACAAGCTGTCGTAAGTGCCGTTTTCGTCATGGGCCGTATCGTACATCGCCAGCAATTCATAGGTGGGCTGTACGAAACCGATTGCGACACCGGTGCTGTTACCGATTCCTGAACCAGCTGGTCCGCGTGTAGTCGATCCTGCAGCTTCGCCAGCGCCGTACATGAGGTGCACGTAGAGGCCGCCCATCTCTGGTGTGATGTACTGAATCTGGTTGCTGGTTTGTGGCCAGTTACGACCTTTGAACAAGGTCGAAGTACTCATGTTCTGTTGGCCGGTAGGGTCGATGCTCCATACGCGGTCGCTTGGCAGCGCCAGATCACGGCCGATTTTCACCGTACCGAAGCCACCGTTCAAGCCAACGGTCGAACGACGATTAAACAGGCCGGTGCCGTTGAAGCGGCCGGTGTCGGCTTGGAATCCGCTTTCTAAGGTAAACATCGCTTTCAGGCCGCCACCCAGATCTTCGGTGCCCTTGAAACCGATCATGCTGGTACCCCATTCGTTGCCGCCGACGCCCCATTGACCGCCACGGATGGTGTTGCCATTTGCGTCTTTGCCGACTTGATTGCTTTGGTAGTTGATGCCTGCGTCAACGCGACCGTAGATAATCACATTGGTTTGCGCTTGGGCCTGGCTAGCGAAGGCGCAAGCCAGAACTGCCGCAACTGCGAGTGGCTTGGCCAACGGTATGGCTTTCAGAACAGATTTTCTCATTTCATCTCCTAAGTAAAAATGTGGCGTGGACCACTGCTTTCCGAGTCTTGTGTAGCTCGAAATTCTTGAACCGGGCATTCATTGTTGCTTGTTGTGTTGCCGATCTCTTTGTTGTTGAAGATGGTAAACCGGTTTATGAAATTTTTGTTTTATTTGTGTAGTTTTACTATATTTCTGTTGCTAATTTACAGCATTGGTTGATTTTTCATGCGTGCAATGCATAGTTGTGGCAACTGAAAGGCCTATTGAAAAATGCCATTGTTTAGTGGTTTTTTTAATTGTTTATTTGCGGAAATTCTTTTATCTGTATTTTTACTACAAGTAATTTTGATACATTTCCATGGCGCTGTGAGCGTTTGCGCGTGCGGCGCCGTCTGCCGCCTAAGATCTTTTCCCGCCCTAGATCTTTTCCAGTAGTGCATGCACTTGCGCCAATTGCGGCGGTTTGGCGCCGGCGTTCAAGCAGGCGGCCGAACCGCAGGCGACGGAAAATCGCAGGTGCTGCAGCCAGTCAGGTGCTGACGGCTGACGGGATGTAGCCGACGCCGCCGATACTGCAGCGGTTTCCTGTATCAGCGAGTAGATCAGGCCGGCAATCCCGGCATCGCCGGCGCCTACCGTATCGACAACGGTGATCGGCGGCGGCGTTACCTGCCAATATTGATCGCCGGCATAAATGGCAGCGCCCTTGGAGCCCAAGGTCAGTAGCACGGTTGCGTCTGGATTGTAGCCGCGCAGGGTCGCCAGGGCGGCCTCGGTATCATCGCTGCGGAACAAGCCGGCCAGATCTTCGTCCGAGACTTTGACGAGGTCCGCCAGCTGCGTCATTTTTTTCAGCACCGCATCGTAACGCTGGTCCATCACATTGCGGAAATTCGGGTCGTAGCTGATTTTTACGCCGCGGCTGTGCAAATCCTCGGCCAGTTCGATTAAGTGCTCTGCCAACGGCGAGCGCGTCAGGCTGATGCCGCCGAAGTGCACCCATAACGCCGCCTGCTGCCAGTCGGCGGGCAGAGCGCTGGGATCAAATGACAGGTCGGCACTGTTGTCGCCGATGAAATTGTATTGCGGCGGCGTGGTTTCATAGACGACGGCCAGCAGCGGCGAGCGCGCCGCCCGCTGCAGGAAGCGCAGGTCGAGGCCGGCGGCCTGGCTGGCTGCATACAGTTCGTCGCCGAACCAGTCCTGGCTGATGGCGCCGGCAAAGGCGGATGAGGCGCCCAGGCTGGCGGCGGCGCGCGCCACGTTCCAGGTCGAGCCGCCGGTCTTGCTCAGCCATTGATCGGCGCCGACGCGGATTAAATCGGTGAGTGCTTCACCGGCGCTGACGAATTGGGGGAAGGCTTGGGCGGGTTTGCTTGTTTCAGGCATGACAGCATCCATACAATGTTTAGTGTAATTTTTTTTCAAGCGCTTATTTACGCGACTTATTTACGTAACTTATTTACGTAACTTATTTATGTGACTATTCAAGCGGGCAGCCAACAGCGGCCAATGCTTCCAGATAGGCGCCCATCGGATGATAGAAATCGGTTTTGCCGTGCGGTGGTTTTTCCGGACCGTAGCGCCGGTTATCCCGATGCAGAATGCGATACCAGCCGCCGCGCTCCTGGTCGATCAGATACGCGCTGCTGTATTCCCACAATTGCTGGTAACTGTCCCAATAGGTCTGGTCGCCGCTACGCGCCGCCAGCAACGCTGCGGTGGCCAGGGCTTCCGCCTGCACCCAGAAATACTTGTCGCCGTCGCAGACACTGCCATCCGGCGCCAGCCCATATACCAGGCCGCCGAATTCCTGATCCCAGGCGGCCGGCATGGTGACATCGAACAATTCCCGCGCGCGTGGCAGCAACCAGCCGGCGTCGCCCTGCAAATGACGGCGGTGACGCTCTAACAGTAGCAACAGCTTGGACCATTCGGCCATGTGGCCGGGCTGGAAACCCCAGGGGCGGAACATATTGCTGCTGTCGTGGCGGTTGTATTCCCAGTCGATGCTCCAGTCGGCGTGATAGTGTTCCCAGATCCAGCCATCCGCCAGCGCGGCCTGGCGTACGGTGATGTTGTGCGCCAGCAGCTCGGCGCGCTGCAGGTAGCGTTGCTCGCCAGTCGCTTCAAAGGCGGCGATCAGGGCTTCGCAACTGTGCATATTGGCGTTCTGGCCGCGATAAGGCGAGACCAGGCCCGTGGCGGTTGCTTCGTCGGCATACAAACCGTCCGCTTCCGACCAGAACAGTTTTTCCATTAAATCAAAAGTGGCTGCAACGCCGTCGGCTGCTTCGCTGATGCCGATGCGTAGAGCATGGGCGTGCGCCAGCAGCACGAACGCCAGGCCGTAGCAATGCTGGGTGCGATCGACGGCGACGCCGTTTTCCAGGACCCAGGCATAACCGCCGTAAGACGGCTGCCAATGCTGTTGCTGCAGGAAGCGCAAACCGTGCCGCGCTGCATCTCGATATTCTTCCTTGCCGTCGAGACGCCAGGCCAGGGCGTAGCAGAACACCATCCGGCTGCTGTTGACCAGGTGCCGGCTGGCGCTGTCGTAGACGCTGCCATCGTCGTTCAGGTAATGGAAAAAACCGCCGTTGGGATCAATCGCGCGCGGATGAAAGAAGGCGATGTCGCGTCGCATCCTGTCGCGCAGGAATTCCGGATCGCGGTAGTTGGCTGAAGTGGCGGCTGGTCTCATGATTGGTTTTTTTATGGATGCGTCGCTGGCGATAAAGGTGAGATTTCGTCAACGGAAGAACGAGTCGAACTGCATGTCGAACTGCTGCAAGGCTTTTTGCGCGTTCTGCATTTTCTTGCGGAATTCGGGACCGCGCTTGAGCGCCAGTCCAACTGCCAGGATGTCGATCACCACCAGATGCGCCAGGCGCGCCGAGATCGGCGTGTAGGGATCGATATTGAAACTGAGGTCGATCGGCACCAGCACCGTGGCCAGTTCGGCCAGCGGCGTGCCGCTGGGACCCAGCACGATAATGTCAGCGCCACCTTTTTTTGCCAGCTGCACGCTGCGCAACAGGGCGGCATTGCCGCCGCGCTGCGAGATGGCGACCACCGCATCGCCCGGTTGCAACAGCGAGGCCGCGATGCTGTGGATATGCGGATCGGAGTAGGCTACGGTAGGGACGCCGGAGCGGAAAAATTTATGCTGGGCGTCGGCCGCAACGATACCGGAAGTGCCCTGGCCGTAGAATTCGATCTTGTTCGCCTTGAGCAAGACGTCCAGCGCTTTCTGGATCGCGTCGGCGCTTAAATGGTTGCGCAGATCGAGCAGGGTGTTGATCGAGCGGCTGCAAATCTTGTTGACCAGATCGGCGGCGATATCGTCTTGCGCCAGCATTTCGTTGGCGCCCGGCAGGGCCACCGCCAGGCTTTGCGCCAGCTTCAGCTTGAAATCATGCCAGCCCTCGTAACCGATGGCGCGGCAAAACCGCACTACCGTCGGTTCCGACACTTGCGCGTTTTTTGCCAGGGCAGTGATGTTTTCCGCCAGCGCCAGCTGTGGATTGTCGAGAATGGTCAAGGCGACTTTTTTCTCTGACTTTGACAGCAGGTCGATCTGGGTCCGGATTGCATCCAGCAGCATGGTCATGCTATAGCTCCGGCAGCGCTTCTTCACGCCATTGCAAGCCGTCGCGTGCGATCAGGGCGCTGGCCGCGGCCGGGCCCCATGTGCCGGCGGTGTAGGGAATCGGGTCATCTTCTTCCTGATCCCAGAATTCCAGGATCGGCTCTACCCATTCCCAGGCAGCTTCCAGCTCGTCGCTGCGCATGAATAGTGTCAGCTGGCCGCGCAAGACATCCAGCAGCAAGCGCTCGTAAGCTTCCATGCGCGGCGATTTGAAACTCTCGCGGAAATTCAGTTCCAGTTCGACCGGCTTCAGGCGCATGCCGTCGCCCGGCGTCTTGGCCATCAGGTTCAGGGTCAGGCCTTCGTCCGGCTGCAAACGGATCACCAGGCAGTTAGGCTCAAAACTGCTGTTCGGCTGGGCAAAAATCGAGTGCGGAATGGTCTTGAAGCGAATCACGATTTCCGCCAGCTGATCGGCCATGCGTTTGCCGGTGCGCAGATAAAACGGTACGCCGGCCCAGCGCCAGGTGTCGACTTCGGCCTTGAGGGCGACAAAGGTTTCCGTGCGTGAATGGGGATTGGCGTCGGCCTCTTTGCGATAGCCCGGCACCGCAACGCCTTCGACATGGCCGGAGCGGTATTGGCCGCGCACCACGTTTTGCGCCAGCGTAGTCGGCGTGAAGCGTTTTAGCGAGCGCAGCACTTTGAGTTTTTCATCGCGCACCGCATCCGGCGTAATCGATACCGGCGGTTCCATGGCGACGATGCACAGCAGTTGCAGCAAGTGGTTTTGCAGCATGTCGCGCAAGGCGCCCGAAGTCTCGTAGTAGCCCATGCGGTTGCCGACTCCCAGCTCTTCGGCAATCGTGATCTGTACATCGGAAATCCATTCCCGGCGCCACAACGGCTCAAACAATACATTGCCGAAGCGCAGCGCCAGCAGGTTTTGCACTGTCTCTTTGCCTAGGTAGTGATCGATACGGAAAATCTGCGACTCGGAAAATACTTCGCCAACTTCGAGGTTGATCTGCTTGGCGCTGGCGAGGTCGCGGCCCAAAGGCTTTTCCAGCACTACGCGCGAGTTGGAGGTGGCTAAGCCGCTGGCCGCCAGGTTTTTGCAGATTTTTGAAAACAGGCTGGGCGGCGTCGCCAGGTAAAACACATTGGTAATCGCGTGGTCGGGCCGCATGGCGTCGACCAGTGCCTTGTACGAGGCAGCATCGGTGGCGTCCATGCCGACGTATTTGATGCGTTTGCAAAAACGCTGCCAGACGCTGGCGTCGAAACTTTCCTTGCCGATGTGCGGCTTGGCGTCCCGTTCCACGTGTCTGATGAAATCCTCGTCGCTGCTGTCATGGCGGCCGATGCACAGGATGCGGGCCTCCGGCGGCAAGTCGTTAGCTCGGTCGCGCGCATACATTGCCGGCAGCAGCTTACGCATTGCCAGATCACCGGTGCCGCCAAAGATTGCCAAATCAAATTCTGCAAGTGCCATGATAAATAAGACCTATAAATTGCTGCCGCTAGTGAGAGATATAGTGAGAGACAGATGCTGGGTGGATGGGTGCAGCGCCGGACATTTCATCCTGCTATGAATATATAACCTCGTATAACCCTGTCATGACAAAGCCGAACGCGCCATCGCAATCAAGCCGTTGGTCGAACTGTCGTGCGCATTTTCTGCAGCTTGCGGCGCAGGAGCAGTGGTCAGTTCGTTCAAGATATTGCTTGCCAAAACCTTGCCGAGCTCGACGCCCCATTGATCGAAACTGTTGACGTCCCAGATAACTCCCTGGACGAATACCTTGTGTTCATACAGGGCGATCAGCGCGCCCAGGCTGGCCGGCGTCAGCGCCTCCATCAGGATGGTGTTGCTGGGACGGTTGCCAGGGAAGGTGCGATGCGGCAGCAGGGCGGCGATCTGCCCGGCCGACATGCCTTTGGCCTGCATTTCCGCTTGCACTTCATCCGCATGTTTGCCGCGCATCAGGGCTTCCGACTGGGCGAAACAATTGGCTAGCAGCGCGGCTTGATGGCCGGGCAAGCGATGGCTGGCGTTCAATGTCGCAATGAAATCGACCGGTGTGATGTCTGTGCCCTGGTGCAGCAATTGAAAGTAGGCATGCTGGCCGTTGGTGCCGACATTGCCCCAGATGATCGGGCAGGATTCTTCCTCAAGCGGGCTGCCGTCGAGGCTGACGCGCTTGCCGTTGCTTTCCATTTCAAGCTGCTGCAGATAGGAGGGAAAACTTCCCAGATCCTGGTGATAGGGGGCAATCGAGACCGAGCGGTAATCAAAGAAATTGCGATACCAGACGCCCAGTAAAGCCAGGATTACCGGCATGTTTTGTTCCAGCGGCGCGCTTTGGAAATGCTGGTCCATGGCGTGCGCGCCGGCCAGGAATTCGCTGAACTGCTCGAAGCCGATCGCCAGCGCTACCGATAAACCGATCGACGACCACACCGAATAGCGGCCGCCGACCCAATCCCAGAACGGGAACATATTGGCCGCATCGATGCCGAACGCTGTAACGCCGTCGACATTGGTGGAGACGGCGACGAAATGTTTGCGCAAATCCGACTCTTGCGCGCCAGCCGCGTTTTGCAAAAACCAGTTGCGCGCAGAGTGCGCGTTCATCATGGTTTCCGCGGTGGTAAAGGTTTTCGATGCGATGACAAACAGCGTGGTTTGCGGATCGATTTGCGTCAGCACTGCATCAAGATCGTCGCCGTCGACATTCGAGACGAAGTGCAGATTCAGGTCGGCCTGTTGATAGGGGCGCAACGCCTGGCATACCATCTTGGGGCCCAGGTCGGAGCCGCCAATGCCGATATTGACGATATCCCTGATCGGTTTGCCGTTGTATCCCTGCCATGTGCCGGAACGAAGTGCGCTGGTAAAAGTCTGAATTCTCTCAAGCACCGCGTGCACATCGGCGCTGACCTGCTGGCCATCCAGTTCCAGCGTAGGCATGCGCGGCGCTCTGAGCGCCGTGTGCAACACCGCGCGATTTTCGGTGGTGTTGATTTTTGCGCCGGCAAACATGGCCTGGCGCTGCGCTTCGACCTGGCGTTCGCGCGCCAGGGCAAACAAGTGCGCCATGGTTTCCGCGCTGACATTGTTTTTTGCATAATCGAGGAACAAGCCGGCTGCTTTGAGGGAGAACTGTTCGAAGCGGGATGGCGTGGCGCTGAACAGTTCGCGCAACGATAAATCTTTGATCGCTGCGTAATGTGCATGCAAGGCTTGAAAGCTGGCAGTAGTATTAAGCGCTGGTTGTGGCATATCCGGAGTCTTTATTGTCGGTCAGGAATTTATACGACTATACAACAGTTGGCGGTAATTTCACTACAAATTATTTTGTAATGTGCTTGTCTGGAGTTGTTCCGCTGAGTGTGGCGACCGGGCTGGCCGCCATTTTTTCCAGGTAACTGCTATAGCTTGTCGTATGGCTAAGGGTGCTACGTTGCGTATGGAGCGAGCTTGCCTTGAAAAGAATGGTAAAGGCAAGTGAGGGTGATAAAAAAGGTATTGGATTAGCGTTGCTGCATTATTTTGTAGTAAAATTTCAAATTCCTACTGTTTCAAGGATCTAATCATGTCTGTTCAAGCCAGCGTTGCCAAAGTCACCGAACGTATCGTTGCGCGCAGCCAGCCTTATCGTAGCGCCTATCTGGCGCGCCTGGAGCATGCGCGCCGTCAGGATGTACAACGTGGAGCGCTGTCATGTACCAATCTCGCTCACGGTTTTGCCGCATTTCCAGCCAATGATAAGTTGAGGCTGAAACAGGATAAAAGTTCATCGGTCGCGATCGTGTCGTCGTATAACGACATGTTGTCCGCGCATCAACCGTTCGAACGTTATCCGCAAATTATCAAGGATGCGGTTCATGCCGCTGGTGGCGTCGCCCAGTTTGCCGGCGGTACGCCAGCCATGTGCGATGGCGTGACGCAGGGCCAGCCGGGGATGGAATTGTCGCTGTTCTCGCGCGATGCGATTGCAATGGCGACGGCGATTGCGCTATCGCACAATATGTTCGACGCTGCGGTCTATCTCGGCATCTGCGACAAGATCGTCCCGGGATTGTTGATCGGCGCTCTGCATTTTGGCCATTTGCCGGCGGTGTTCATTCCCGGCGGACCGATGACCAGCGGCATGACCAACAAAGAGAAGGTGAAGATTCGCCAACTCTACGCCGAAGGAAAAATCGGCCGCGCCGAATTGCTGGAAGCGGAAGCCAAGTCTTATCACAGCGCCGGCACTTGTACTTTCTACGGTACCGCTAACAGCAACCAGATGCTGATGGAGGCGCTGGGCTTGCATCTGCCGGGTTCGGCATTCATCACCCCGAATACACCGCTGCGCGATGCATTGACCGCCGAGGCCGCGCGCCAGGCCTTGAGGATCACCGATCGCGGCAATCAGTACTTGCCGGTCGGCCATGTGGTCAGCGAGAAAAGCATCGTCAACGCCATCGTCACTTTGCTGGCGACCGGCGGCTCCACCAACCACACTTTGCATCTGGTAGCGATTGCCAAGGCCGCCGGGATCGTCATCGACTGGAACGATTTCGATGCGCTGTCCGCCGTGGTGCCGCTGGTTACCCGGATTTATCCAAACGGCGATGCCGACGTCAATCATTTCCATGCTGCCGGCGGCACCGGTTTTGTGATTCGCGAATTGCTGGATGCCGGCCTGATGCATGAAGATGTCAAAACCATCCTCGGCGACAGTCTGCGCGCGCATTGTGCCGAGCCGTTCCTGGAGGGCGAGTCGGTGGTGTTCAAGCCAGCGCCGGACTTAAGCGGCGATGAATCGGTATTGCGCACCGCCACTGAGCCATTTTCCGCTGACGGCGGCTTGCGGCTGCTGACCGGCAACCTGGGGCGCTCCGTCATCAAGATTTCTGCAGTGAAGAAAGAGCATTGGGTAGTGCAAGCGCCGGCGCTGGTGTTCCATTCGCAAGATGCGTTCATGAAAGCCTTCCGCGCCGGCGAACTGGATCGCGATTTTATTGCGGTATTGAGCCATCAGGGCCCACGCGCCAATGGCATGCCGGAATTGCACGCCTTGACGCCGGCGCTGGGGATTTTGCAGGATGCCGGGCGCCATGTGGCCTTGGTTACCGATGGCCGCATGTCGGGCGCGTCGGGCAAGGTGCCGGCAGCGATCCATGTGACGCCGGAAGTGCTGGCTGGCGGCCCGTTGGGCCTGGTGCGCGACGGCGACATGATTCGCATGGACGCCGAGCAGGGTATACTCGAAGCCCTGGTGCCCGCGGACGAATGGGCGCAGCGCCAGCCGCTGGCGATCGACTTATCCGCCAATCAAGTCGGCATGGGCCGCGAGCTGTTTGCGATGTTCCGCGGCACTGTGAGCGCGGCGGAAGAGGGCGCTACCAGCTTTGGCTTGCCGCCTGTTTTGCACAACCCGGAAAGCGCCGACCATTCGGAACAACCACAGAAAGCAATGATATGACATCCACAAATCTCCTTTACGGCAACCAGTTGTTAGACATCATGCGTGCATCGCCGGTGATTCCGGTGATTGCGATCGACGATATCGCGCATGCGGTACCACTGGCCAAAGCTCTGGTCGCAGGCGGGATTCGCGTGCTTGAAGTGACTTTGCGTACAGTTCATGGCTTGCCGGCAATCCGTGCCATCGCCGAGCAAGTGCCGGGCGCGATTGTCGGCGTCGGTACCTTGACCCAGGCTGACGAATTCGTTGCGGCGCGCGATGCGGGCGCGGTGTTCGGCGTTTCTCCTGGTTTGACGCCGGCCTTGATTGCCGCCGCCAAATCCAGCGGCCTGCCTTTGTTGCCGGGCGTGATGACGCCGTCTGAAGTGATGGCGGCGCGGGAAGCCGGTTTTCGTCAATTGAAACTGTTCCCGGCAGTGCCTGCAGGCGGTGTCGGCATGTTGAACGCGATTGCCGGTCCTTTAGGCGATGTCACATTTTGCCCGACCGGCGGCATTTCGCTGGATAGCGCACCGGAATTCCTGGCCTGTAAAAACGTCGCCTGCGTCGGCGGTTCCTGGCTGACGCCGAAAGAACTCTTGAAGTCCGGCGACTGGGCGCGCATCACCGCACTGGCTGCGGCCGCCAGCCAGTTGCGCAAGGCGCTTTAAATCATCTCCTCCCTCCCGCAGCAGCCGCCATGCTTATCAGGCATGGCGGCTGCGACTAGCTGTACCCCCTAGCTGTAGTCCATCTTTATCCCCAAACCTTTTATTACCGCAAGAATCGGATTTTTCTCAAATTTCGTAGAAATGTCCTGTGTTATCTTGACCTTCAGACATTCGGGTAATAGCTTTTGCCAATCTCATTACTGGACGTCATCAAGGAAGTTGGCTATAATGGCAAACTCTCAACAACATGGTGCTGCCTCAACGGCACATTTTTGGGTTTCGTGACTCGCGTCAGCGGGTTGTCTCACGCTTCGGCAACGCCGGAGTTTCATCAAAGTCGGGGATGTCCTCGCATTCTTTGCCGCCCCATGCGGTAGTCGGCTTGTTCAATGTCCTCCCTGCGGGAAGACCGGACGAGATCATAAAAAATTGAGGTTGTATGTCGCGCTGACAGGTCCCGGCTGTGCCTTTGCTTAGGCTGTCCTGTAGCTGGCGATCATTCAATACGCAGCGGAAAAGAAAGCCGGTTGCGCGCTCGTTGGCAAAAGCCAGCGTGTCGTGACGCGCGTTTTGCTTGCCGCTGCTTATGCAAGGGAGTAAGCATGACGAATCGCTATCGCAACGCCATGGTTGGCGCAGCCATCACTATTCTGGTCGTGGCCGCCATTGGCTGGTCGATTGGCCCCGCCGTTATCCATCAATATCAGGGCGATCTGATTTATTACACCGGGCGTCATCTGGTGCTGGTCGGGTGGTCGATGTCGCTGGCGCTGTTGTGCGGCATACCTGCCGGCATCATGCTGAGCCGGCCGTATTTTGCGCGGCATGCCGAAAAGTGGATGCAAATCTTCAATATCGGTAACACCATCCCCTCCATGGCCGTGCTGGCGCTGGCGCTGGCCTTGTTCGGCATCGGCGACAAGCCTGCCATCATTGCCTTGTGGCTGGCGTCGCTGCTGCCTATCGTGCGCAATACCTATGAGGGCTTGCGGCAGGTCTCGCCGGCGATGAAGGAGGCGGCCAAGGGCATCGGCATGAAGCCGCTGCAGGTATTGTTCCGGGTCGAGTTGCCGAATGCCTTGCCGATCATCGTTGGCGGTATCCGCACCGCATTGGCGATCAACGTCGGCACCGCGCCATTGTCGATCCTGATCGGCGGCGAAAGCCTGGGCGGCCTGATCTTCCCGGGCATCTATCTGAACAACCACGGCCAACTGCTGCTTGGCGCTACCGCTACCGCAGTGCTGGCGTTGATGCTGGATGCGATCGTCTCGCTCGGCAGCAATGCTTACCTGAGCAAGCGCGGTCTGCTGCGCTGATGGCGGCCTATTCTAATAAGGAAAAAAATATGCATGCATCACGTATCGAAGCGGCACGTACTACAGCGGCACGAATTACAGCGTCACGTATTGCAGCGTTTCTCGCTTTCACGCTCGCTCTGTTCGGCATGGCGCAAGCGAGTGCGGCCGCTCTGGTCGTCGGCGGCAAGAACTTTACCGAGCAATTGATTCTGTCGTCCATGACGCAGCAGTATCTGAGCGCCAAAGGTTATACGGTCGATTTGAAGAACGGCCTCGGCACTACCATCATGCGCCAGGCGCTGGAGAGCGGCCAGATCGATATCGTCTGGGATTACACCGGCACCGCCATGATTGTGTACAACAAGATAGATGAAAAGCTGGACCGCGACCAATCCTATCAACGGGTCAAGGAACTGGATGCGCCAAGGAATCTGGTCTGGCTCAAGCCATCTGAATTGAACAACACCTATGCGTTGGCGGTGCCGCAGCAACGCGCCGATGCAGAGGGTTTGAATACCATCGAAGATTTGGCGAACAAGATCAATCAAGCGCGCCAGCAAGACCCAGATAAAAAATACCTGATGGGGGTCGATTTCGAGTTTGCTTCACGCCCGGACGGTCTTGGCCCGCTGCAAGCGCTATATGGTTTTAAGTTGGATCGCAGTGAAGTAAAGCAGATGGATGCAGGCCTGGTCTATACCGCTTTGCATAACGATCAGTTGAATGTCGGGCTGACGTATTCATCTGACGGCCGGGTGCAGGGCTTCAATCTGAAACTGCTGCAGGATAACAAAGGTTTTTTCCCCTTTTATAGCGCGGTGCCGATAGTGCGTAAGGAGATCCTCGACGCCAACCCGCAGCTTGCTGATCAGCTGAATGCGCTGTCGGCCAAGATCGATACCGCCAAGATGACCGAGATGAACAAAAAAGTCGATATCGATCAGCTACCGATATCCCAGGTCGCCGCAGATTTCCTGCGCGCCGAAGGTTTGATATAGGGGCGCCGCATGACATTCTTTAATTATTTACTGAGCGCCTGGCCGGAAATCCTGCATCTCACGATCCAGCATCTGATGCTGGTGGGGATCGCGGTTGGCCTGGCGATTCTGATCGGCGTGCCGCTGGGCGTCGTGATGATCCGCCACCGCTGGCTGGCCAGTCCGCTGATGGGCTTGGCTACCGTGATTCTGACCTTGCCGTCGATCGCCTTGTTTGGCTTGATGATCCCCTTGTTTTCCCGCTTTGGCCAAGGACTTGGGCCGCTGCCCGCGATTACGGCGGTGTTCCTGTACTCCTTGCTGCCGATCATGCGCAATACCTATCTGGCGCTGGACGGCATTGACCACGGCATCAAGGAAGCCGGGATCGGCATCGGCATGACCTTCTGGCAGCGCTTGCGGCTGGTCGATTTGCCCTTGTCGGTGCCAGTCATCCTGGGCGGCGTCCGTACCGCCGTGGTAATGAACATCGGCGTGATGGCGGTGGCGGCGATTATCGGCGCCGGTGGTCTCGGCGTCCTGATCCTGCACGCCATCAGCCAAAGCAATATGCAAAAACTGGTAGTCGGTGCGGTATTGATCAGCTTGCTGGCGATTATCGCCGACCTGCTGCTGCAAGTCCTGCAGCGGCTGCTTACACCGAAAGGAATGCAAAAATCATGATTCAACTCGACCAGCTCAGTAAAGTATTCACACAAAAGGACGGCAGCAAAGTCAAGGCGGTGGATGAGGTTAACCTGACGGTTGCCGAAGGCGAAATCTGCGTGTTCCTGGGGCCATCCGGTTGCGGTAAAACCACTACGCTGAAAATGATCAACCGCCTGATTGCGCCGACCTCCGGCCGCGTATTGCTGAACGGCGAAGATACTACCGGCCTCGATGAAGTCAGCTTGCGCCGGAAAATCGGTTACGTGATTCAGCAAGTCGGTCTGTTTCCCAACATGACCATCGAAGAAAATATTACCGTGGTGCCGCGGCTGCTCGGGTGGGACAAGAAACGTTGTCACGAGCGCGCTACTGAGTTGATGGCGATGGTGGCGCTCGATCCCAAGCGCTTTCTGTCGCGTTATCCGCGTGAAATGTCTGGCGGCCAGCAGCAGCGCATCGGCGTGATCCGGGCGTTGGCGGCGGATCCTCCCGTGTTGTTGATGGATGAGCCGTTCGGCGCTGTCGATCCGATCAATCGTGAATCGATCCAGAATGAATTTTTCCAGATGCAGCGCCAGCTCAATAAAACCGTCATCATGGTCAGTCACGACATCGATGAAGCGATCAAACTAGGCGACAAGATCGCCATCTTCCGCGCCGGGAAACTGGTGCAGGTGGATCGTCCGGATACTTTGCTGGCGCGTCCCAAGGATGAATTCGTCGCTTCTTTCGTTGGCCAGGATGCTACCTTGAAGCGCTTGCTGCTGGTGCGTGCCGGCGACGCCGCCGCCAACTCGGCGACGGTGCTGGAAGACGCTAGCATGGCGGTCGCGTACGGCGTGATGGACGAGCACGATTACCGGTATGTGACGGTCACCAATGCCGCCAATCATGCGCTGGGTTATGTCGCCAGGCGCGATGCGCGCGGCGCGCAGGGCGCTTGCATCGATAAGATGAAACCGTTTGCCGTCAGCGCGGCGCCCGACGAAAATCTGCGCGTGGTGCTGTCCAAGATGTACAAACACAGCACCAGCTGGATGCCGGTGATCGACCAGGATAATAGCTATCTGGGGGAAGTGACCCAGGACTCGATCGCCGACTATCTCAGTTCCGGCCGGACGCGCGCTCAGTAGTCGGGTTTGGTAGTTCTGGCGGTAGCAGCAAAATATGCGGGGAGGGGGTAACAGCGGGCAGTGGGCGCAAACCCCGCGTTGCATTTACAATCTACGGCTTTGCTACTCAGCGCCGTCATTTCAAATCTATGTTCAAGTACTCATGGTGTTCCCGCGGAGCTAGCGCATGACGGCTGGCGTGATTGCTTTGGTATTGTGCGCAGCCTTGCTGCATGCCTCCTGGAACGCCATGCTGAAGAGCAGCGGCGATCGCCTGTGGGCCATCACCTTGATGACCATCGGCGCCGCTGTAGCCGCCGTCCCCATTGTCCTGTGGGCGCCGCTGCCGGCGCCTGCCAGTTGGCCTTACATTCTACTGTCGGTGGTTTTGCATGCCGGTTACAACCTGTTTTTAGTCCGCGCTTACCGGGCTGGCGATTTCGGCCAGTCCTATCCGATTGCACGCGGTTCCTCGCCGTTGCTAGTGTCGCTCGGGGCAGCCCTGATGGCAGGCGAGCAGTTGGGAACCCTGACCCTGATTGGCGTAGCCTTGATTTCGGTCGGCATCATCAGCTTGGCGCAGATCAAATTCACGCGCGCCGGCAGCTTGGCCGTCAGCCGGCAATGGGATGCGCCATTGTCGGCGTTTACCACCGGCCTGTTCATCGCCGGCTACACCATCGTCGATGGCCTTGGTTCACGCCTGGCAGGGAGTGCTGCATCCTACGCCGGCTGGATGTTCTTGCTGGACGGCTTGCCCTTGCTGGTGATTTATCTGTCGATGCACGGCAGCCTGCGGATTGCCTTGCGTGAGCGCGCCACTTGGAATGCGCTGGGTGGCGGCGCGATGTCGCTGCTGGCGTATGGCATTGTGATTTGGGCTATTACCCTGGCGCCGATGGGGCCGGTGTCGGCTTTGCGTGAGACTTCGGTATTGTTTGCGGCGTTGATCGCCCGCATGTTTTTGGGGGAGGCGCTGACTATGCGCAGGTTATTATCGTGCGCAGTGATTGCGCTAGGTGCGGTGACGCTGGGGTGGTCGGCATAGATTATTGCTTGCAACTTACTTGCGACTTGCTTGCGACGCCCTCAATGAAAAAGGCCGCTGTAGTTTCAGCGGCCTTTTTATTTATTACCAGAACTGCGGAGCGATCATCAAGATCGCCCTGGTTACTTAGCGGTCGCCAAACGAGCGACGAGCGCCGCTGTCGTTGGAACGATTGCCTTTGTAACCGCCGCCACCGCCGTCTTTACGCGGTGCGCCTGGCTTGCTGAAAGTACGGCCGCCTGGTTTAGCAGGGCCGCCACGGTTGTCGCCTGGTTTCCAGCCGCCTGGTTTGTGGTTCGAGCGCGGAGCAGATGCCGAACGCTTTGGTTCGAAACCTTCAACCACATCGACCGGGATCAATTGCTTGGTGAAACGTTCGATACGCTTGACGTTGACGCCTTCAGCATGATTCACCAGCGATACGGCAACACCGTTACGGCCAGCACGGCCGGTACGGCCGATACGGTGGACGTAGTCTTCCGGGAATTTCGGCAGATCGTAGTTGAATACGTGGGTGATGGCCGGGACGTCGATACCGCGAGCGGCAACGTCGGTAGCTACCAGAACACGGACTTGACCGCGACGCAGGCTGTCCAGGGTGCGGTTACGCGCGCCTTGATGCATGTCGCCATGCAAAGCAGCAGCAGCGAAACCGGCGATGTTCAGACGGTCGGCGATAGTGTCGGCATCACGTTTGGTGGCGGTAAATACAACCGCTTGATCCATGGTGACGTCGCGCAGCAGGTGATCCAGCAGGCGATTCTTGTGCGACAGATCGTCGACGAAGTGAACCTTCTGTTGAATGTTTTCATGCTTGGTGGCAGAGCCGGCGATCTGGATGATCATCGGGTTCTTGGTGATACGTTTTGCCATGTTGCCGACAACGCCATCCAGCGTAGCCGAGAACAACATGGTTTGACGCGACTCAGGAGTAGCGTCGACGATTTTTTCGATGTCGTCGATGAAGCCCATGTCGAGCATGCGGTCAGCTTCGTCCAGCACCAGGATTTGCAGTTGCGAGAAATCGATCTTGCCGGATTCCATGTGGTCGATCAAACGACCAGGGGTAGCGACCAGAATTTCAGGATTCTTGGCCAGCAATTGCATTTGCTTTGGATAAGGCATGCCGCCCAGGATCGAGATCGCCTTGACGCGCTTCATGTGCGAACCGTACTTGTCAGTAGCGGTGGTCACTTGCAAAGCCAGTTCGCGGGTCGGTGTCAATACCAGCATCTTTGGTTGTGCCGGCTTGAAACGCGGACGCTCGCCGCGTGAACGGGAGGCTTGCATTTCTTGATTAGGAGTCTTGCCAACTGCAGCCGGAGCAACTTGCTGCTCCGAGGCGAATTTGTGCAATGCCGGCAGCATGAATGCTGCAGTCTTGCCGGAGCCGGTTTGCGAGGAAACCAGCAAGTCACGGCCTTCGATGGCGGCAGGGATAGCTTGTTCTTGAACGCTTGTCGGTTTTGTGTAGCCAGCTTCGGTCAGTGCTTTGATAACGGACGTGTGGAGGCCTAGTGATTCAAAAGTCATTTTTTTCTTTCGTAAAGTGCAGCGTCATAAACTGCAAACAGTCGACCATGCGACGAATGCAGCGAACGCAAAAAAGCAACGCCAACCAACGAAATGACTAAGAAACAAATACAAAGAAATTTCGGCACAAAAGCTTTGCGCCGGGACGGTGTCAGGATCGACACACAAGGCGGGAGGGCTTTTACAATGCAATGCCCTACAGAGATCAGGACATGCTTAGGCTTGCGCAGCTACTTATTGTTTTTTACAGCGCCAATGGAAATAAATATGATCAAAATCCAATAACTCGCTGTCTGCGTTCATATTGCAACGCAGCACAGAATAATACATGACTTTTGTATTTGACGCACCTTATTCATGCGATTGCTGTGAATTAGCTGCCGATTTGCGTCTGTAGCGTTGTTTGCGGTGCATGTTTTACGTATTCAGATCAGATGCAATCAAATATTTGCAATTCAACAATAGGGGCACGCTTATGGAAAATAATGATAGTGAACAGAAAGCGGCATTGGAAATTGTCTGAGCCGTCGTCGGGTCGAAGTGAGTGTCCACCAGTAATGCTAAGAAGCTGAAAAAACGCCCGACTCAGACTGTACCGGGCGTTTTTTTCGAACTGAGATTGACAGCATGTCCGCGTCCTGCTGCTACGGACAGGGCCGCTCACCGAATTATTCGGCGATGCCACCCACCACATGCGAGAAACCGCCATCGACATAGGTGATTTCACCGGTGATGCCGCTGGACAGATCCGACAGCAAGAAGGCGGCGGCATTGCCCACGTCCTCTAACGTGACGTTGCGGCGCAGCGGTGCGTGCTCGGCTACAAAACCCAGGATCTTGCCAAAACCCTTGATGCCGCTGGCAGCCAGGGTCTTGATCGGTCCGGCTGAAATGCCGTTCACGCGCACACCCTTGGGGCCCAGCGAGCCAGCCAGGTAGCGCACGCTGGCTTCGAGCGATGCTTTGGCCAGGCCCATGGTGTTGTAGTTGGGCACGACACGTTCCGAACCCAGATACGTCAGTGTCAGCAGTGCTGAATTCGGGCGCAGCATCGGCAGGGCGGCTTTTGCCATTGCCGGGAAGCTGTAGGAGGAAATATCGTGCGCAATCTTGAAGCCCTCGCGCGACAGGCCGTCCAGGAAATCGCCGGCGATCGCTTCGCTCGGTGCGAAGCCGATGGCGTGCACCAGACCGTCCAGGTGCTCCCAAGACTTGCCGAGATCGGCAAACAGGGCGTTGATTTGTTCGTCGCTGCCAACGTCGCAGTCGAAAATCAGTTCGCTGTCGAATTCTTTGGCGAAATTGGTGATGCGTTCCTTGAAGCGCTCGCCGACATAAGTAAACGCCAGCTCGGCGCCTTCGCGCTTGCAGGCTTGCGCGATGCCGTAAGCGATCGAGCGATTGGACAGCAAGCCCGTGATCAGAATTTTTTTGCCTTGCAGGAATGCCATATTGACTCCAGATGTGCGCCGCGTGTGCTGCTGGCGTTGGTGTGATGCTTGTGCACCGGATATTCTGTTGAAGTTCTTATCGAACAGGACAGGATTGTAGGGGTTCGCCGCAAGGACGGCAACTCCGCCTGCTTGCCTGGTGATGATGTATTTTCAATATCGGGAAGGGTTTTACCATGACTCATGGTGCTTGCGAGCAGCGCCATGAGTCATTTCTGCCGCAGGACGGCGGTCAGGGATCAGCTGCGCGAACCTCTGGCCGAAGCCAGAACCACTGGTTTGCCGCCTTTTTTCGCGGCTACCTTGCTTTTGCTGCTATGACTGGCGCTTGCTGTGTGATAACGAACGTTGTGACTGGCTTTTTTGCCGCCGGAAGAAGCCACCATGCGGTTCGGTACTTGCAACTGCAGGCTTTGACCGCGGCTGACGCCGTCGTGGTGCAAGCCGTTCCATTCCTTCACCTGGCTCACGCTGACGCGATAGCGGGCGGCAATCGACGCCAGGGTGTCGCGTTTTCCTACTTTGACATAGATGCGGCGGGTTTCGGGAGCGTCCGGGGTGACTGCCATGGTGGCGTTGTCGGCGACTTCGGCGGTGATGTCGTTGCTGGCAGCTTCGGTTTTCGGCACCAGGATGGTGGAACCGGCTTTTAGCAGCATTCTTGGCGGAATGTGGTTGACTTCCCGTATCACCGCCGGTGTGGTATCGAAGCGGGCGGCAATGGTTTCAATCCGTTCGCGGGCGCTGCTGACAGTGTGCGAGGTCCAGGAAGAAAGTGTCTGGGTCCATTTGGTCAGGTTGCTTTTGAACTTCTCGGCATTGCTTTCAGGCAGCAGGATCTTGGTGTCGCTGCTGCCGATGATCACCGGGCGGTTAAACTGCGGATTCAGGGCCTTGAACTCATCCAGCGACAGTTCCGCTAATTGGGCGGCAACCTTGACATCGATATCGCGGGTCTTGCCAATGGTGACGAAGTAAGGCTGATTGTCCACCTTAGGCAGCGCGATGTTGTACATGTCCGGCGCTGCAATGATGTTCTTGACGGCTTGCAGCTTGGGTACGTAATTGCGGGTTTCCGCTGGCATCAGCGGCGCCAGGCTGTTGAAGTCGATCGGCAGGCCGGCGGCCTGGTTCTTGTTGATGGCGCGTTGCACCGAGCCTTCGCCCCAGTTGTAGGCGGCCAGCGCCAGTTGCCAATCGCCAAACATGCCGTACAGTTTTTGCAGGTAAGTCAGGGCGGCGTCAGTAGAGGCCAGGACGTCGCGGCGCTCATCCTTGAACATGTTCTGCTTGAGATTGTAGTCGCGGCCGGTAGCCGGCACGAACTGCCACATGCCCGCTGCCTTGGCGCTGGAATAGGCTTGCGGATTAAAGGCCGATTCAATGAACGGCAGCAAAGCCAGTTCAGTTGGCATGCCGCGTTTTTCCAACTCTTGTACTACGTGAAACAGATAGCGCGAAGCGCGCACCGTGGTGCGTTCGAAATATTCCGGGCGGGCGCTGTAAAAGTCGGTCTGGCTGACCACCTGCTGGTTGTCCAGATCGGGAATGCCGAAACCCTTGCGGATGCGAGCCCAGATATCGACCTGTTCCATGCCAAGCATGCCGGCGCTAGGGTCGTTCGGGTCGATCAAGCTGAAAGTGGGGGTATAGATGGAAATGTCGTTGGCCTGGGCCAAGAGCGGGGCGCCGAAAAAAGCCAGTGCGGCAAAAGCGAAAGTCTTGAGTTTTAGCTGATACATGGGTTCAATTTATGTAACCGGGATGTCATCAACCGGTAATAATGGATTAGACGCAGTGTACGTAAGGCAGTTTTCTCCCGTCAAGCAAAAATTGCACTGTTACAAGCGATAAGTGATTGATTTATCAGGTATTACTTTTGAGAAATCGATATCTAGGGGCTATCTAACGAACATTTACAATGCATCACTGTGTTCGACGTTCTGAGTTGCCGAATTATTTTTGCCGGATTACTTGAAATTGTTTTTCCATTCGCGCAGCGCGGCGAATGCCGCAACCGGGTCGGCTTGCCGGTGCGGATCGTTAAGGCGGCCGCTGGCATGCAGGCTGGCAATAATGGTTGGCTGTTGGTAGCGCAGGAAGGGATTGGTGGTCTTCTCCAGGCCGATGGTCGACGGTACCGTCGCTTGCTGCCGTTCGCGTTTGGCTTGTTCGTCTGCCATGCGGGCTACCAGGGCGGAATTGTCCGGCTCTACCGTCAGCGCAAAACGCAGGTTTGACACCGTGTACTCATGTGCGCAATACACTTGGGTGTGCTCCGGCAAGCGGCTCAGCTTGGCCAGCGAGTTGACCATTTGTTGCGGGCTGCCTTCGAACAGGCGCCCGCAACCGCCCGCGAACAGCGTATCGCCGCAAAACAGCCATGGCTGGCCTTGCGCCACATAGGCGATATGGCCACTGGTATGGCCCGGCACGTCCAGCACCGATAAATTCAGCCCTAGTTGTGGGATGGTCGCAGTATCGCCTTCGCTGAGCGTGTGGCTGACGCCGGCGATGGTCTCGCCGGCAGGGCCGAAGACGGGAATGTTGAAATGCCGCAGCAAGGTTTGTACGCCGCCGACATGGTCAGCATGATGATGTGTCAGTAAAATAGCGACAAGTGTCAGGCCATTTGCGTCGAGTGCGGCCAGAATCGGCTGGGCGTCGCCGGGGTCGACCACAGCGGCATGGCGGCCATCGTTAATCAGCCAGAGATAGTTGTCGTTAAATGCCGGCACAGCCAATACACTCAGAGACTTATGCATTGATTCATCATGCATTGATTCATCCGGCGACTCATCGATTAACTTAGCAATTTTAGCAACTAAGGCAGGCATGGGACATCCGTCATCAGAAAAGTCCATTATAGCGCTCGGCCCTTGGCTGCAGACGCCCACCGGCAGTTACATGCTGGAGTGGGAGCAGGCGCGTCTGGACGCGATGACGGCGGATATTTTCGGCTTCAACGCGATGCAGATTGGCGTGCCGCAAATCAAAGCCTTGCAAGCGAACCGGATGCGCCACAAGTGGCTGACGGATAGCCGCCTGCCCAATTCGGGCGAAGTGCAATCCGGGGTGGTCGTGACCCACGATTTTGCCGAGCTGCCGTTTGCTTCGCAGAGTCTGGATCTGGTGGTGTTGCCGCACGTGCTGGAATTCGCGGCCGAGCCGCATCAGATTTTGCGCGAAGTCGAACGGGTGCTGATCCCGGAAGGGCAGGTTATCATTTGCGGTTTTAATCCGGCCAGCTTATGGGGTATTCGACAAACCGTCGGCCGTATGTCTGGCGTGCACTTCTTGCCGCAAAACGCCGAATTCATCAGTTTGCTGCGCCTGAAAGACTGGCTGAAACTGCTGAACATGGAAGTCAATCGCGGCCACTTTGGCTGTTACGCACCGCCGTACACCAGCAGCAAATGGTTGCACCGCTTTGCCTTCATGGAGAAGGCAGGTAATCGCTGGTGGCCGTATTTCGGCGCGGTATACATTGTGCAGGCGATCAAGCGGGTGAAAGGCATGCACCTGATCGGCCCGGCTTTCAGCAAGCAGGTGATCAAGGCTGGACGGGGCGTGCCGGCCACCAACAAGATTCACAAGACGGATCAGAACGGAGCAAAGTAGTAAGCTGGTATTTTTCAACACCCGGCGCGTTGGGTAGCCCTGGCGCGCCGTCATAACAAAGCAGCGAAAGTGAATCATAAAAGTATGGATAAAGTGGAAATATTTGCCGATGGCGCTTGCAAGGGCAATCCTGGTACCGGCGGTTGGGGCGCGTTATTGGTGGCGGATGGCAAGGAAAAGGAATTGTTTGGCGGTGAACGCAATACGACCAACAACCGGATGGAGCTGAAAGCGGTGATTGAAGCGCTGACTGCTTTGACCCGCCCCTGCGAGGTGACGGTCTTTACCGATAGCCAGTACGTGCAAAAGGGGATTAGCGAATGGATTCACGGCTGGAAGGCGCGCGGCTGGAAAACCGCGGCACGCGAGCCGGTGAAAAACGTCGACCTGTGGCAGGCGCTGGACGCAGCACAAGCCCAACATAAAATCGAATGGCGCTGGGTAAAAGGGCATGCCGGCCACGTTGGCAATGAACGCGCCGACCAGTTGGCCAATCGCGGCGTGACCACCGTTGTATAGAGCGGCAATAGCACGCCACTTTGCCGGCGATGCTCTTATGCTGAGTATATTTTTATGTTTGTATTGACGATTAAGTGACCATGCGACAAATTGTTCTGGATACCGAAACCACCGGCCTCAACCCGCGCACCGGCGACCGCATCATCGAAATCGGCTGCGTCGAACTAATGAACCGGCGCCTGACCGGCAATAATTTTCATCGCTATATCAATCCCGAACGCGATTCAGAGGAAGGCGCGCTGGCAGTCCACGGTTTGACCACCGCCTTTCTCAGCGACAAACCAAAGTTTGCAGAAATATTTGAAGAGTTGCGCGAGTACACGCGCGGCGCCCAGGTCATCATCCACAATGCGCCCTTCGATTTGGGATTCCTGGACGCCGAATACAAATTCCTGGGCCATGGCCCCTTTTCGCGTGATATCGCCGGCGTCATCGATACCTTGGTACAAGCCAAGGAAATGTACCCCGGTAAGCGCAACTCGCTAGACGCCCTGTGCGACCGCTACGGCATCTCCAACGCTCACCGCACCTTGCACGGCGCATTACTCGACTCCGAATTGCTGGCGGAGGTATACCTGGCGATGACGCGTGGGCAGAACAGCTTCAGCATTGACGTGGGAGCGGGGCACGGGGATAAGGATGGCGAAGGCGCTGCGTTGGAATTGCTGCCTTTGGCGGAGATTGCAGTGCGGACGGCGAACGCGGAAGAGTTAGCCGAACATGAGTTGCTGCTCAACGGTTTGGACAAGGATGCAAAAGGCGCGTGCATATGGCGCCAGCCGGAGGCCAACCCCGCAGAAAATCCGCCGCAAAACTGAGCTTGTAAAAAATTGATACGAGACACTAGCCACAAACGAGATTTGCTATTATAATTTCGCTTCTTTAGGCGCGTAGCTCAGCTGGTTAGAGCACTACCTTGACATGGTAGGGGTCGTTGGTTCGAGTCCAATCGTGCCTACCAGTATTCTCGGGATTTGCGGGAGTGCTGGGATAAATTTGGGTTAACTCCGAATTTATTTTATGAAAATTGTTGGCAGCAAATTATGAATGGAAGCGCAGTACGGCTTCCATTTTTGCTTTTTCCCTTCCGCGATTCGCAGCATCAATCCACTTCACGCACATCTTAAAAGCATTTTTGCATTTGCATGGCCAAGTTGCCGAGCATTCAAATAGAAGAACTATTTCTGGCGGCGAACTCCGTTCATTTGGCCTTCCCGGCATCTTCGACCGGAATCTGAACCCGGATGGTGGTGCCGGCACCCGGTACACTAACGATGTCGACACTGCCGCCGAGCATAAAAGCCCGCTCCCGGATGCCGGTCAGGCCGAATGAATTTTTCTTGCGCAGGAGAGGATCAAAACCTCTGCCGTTGTCGCGCACTTCCAGCAAATATTGCGCATCTTTTCTATGCAACCGGATTTCCACCAGGCTGGCTTGTGCATGACGACCGATATTGGTCAGGGATTCCTGCACAATGCGGAAAAAAGTTGTCGCTCGTTTCTCGTCCAGGACGATCGTTTTTTCATCGACTTGCAAAGTGCATTGAACACCGGTGTTTTCCGAAAATTCATTCGCAAGCCATTCCAACGCTGGCACCATTCCCATATCCAGTGCACCCGGACGTAACGCAGAAACAATGTTGCGTACTATCTTAATGGTGCTGTCGACCAGCGACACTTGCCGTTGGACCTTTCCTTGCAGTGCCGGATCGTTCTCCCCGAACTCGATACCGATCACCGAAACTCCCATGCGCATTGCCGACAGATATTGGCCGAGTTCATCGTGAATTTCGCGCGTCAGATGCTTGCGTTCCTCTTCTCGCGATTGTTCGAGTTCATAAGCGCGCTCACGCGCCAATTGTTCCTTCAGGCGCTGCCGAGCGAGCAATCGGCGGATACGAGCACGCTGCAACAAGAATGGCACCAGCAGCAAAAGTACAGCGCAGACATAATAGAAAAGCGTGGTCTGCCACCAAGGCGCAAGAATCACGATTTCAATTTCCGCTGCCGGTGAAGACGTCTGCATGGCAACGTTCTCTGCCGTAACTTGAAAACGATAACGGCCGGGCGGCAAAGCTGAGTAGCGTACTTCAGGCGTGGCGGTCTGCGACCACGCCTGCTCCAAACCTTTCATTCGATAATGAAACTCGATTGCCTCATGATTCTGAAACGAAAGCGCTGCGAATCGGAAATTCAGCGCCCCGGATGTCCACGGCAAACGAACCGGTTGGTCCGAGGGGAGTTGTCGGCCGTCGCCGGTGATGCTTTCCACCATTACCTTCAGGGAAAGCGGTAAAAACAGGGATTCCGGCCGCAGAATATGTGATGCGCCATTGCTGGTTCCTACCCACATCGAAGCATCGTGATCTTCATACAGGGCGTCGGTGTTGCTGTCGTTCCAGACCATGCCGCTTTGCTGGTTAAAAAACCGCCATTGATTGCGATTCCATACAGCGACTCCGGCGTCGCTGGTGACCCACAGCCAGCCGCGACTATCTTCAAGCAGCGCCAGAACGCTTTGCCTTTGCAACTGCGGCGGGGTAATGTCACTGATCGCCAAGGTGCCATCCTGTTCCGTGGCACGCCAAAGTCCTGCGTCCAGGCTAGCCAGCCACAAATTGCCCTTGCTCGAACAGGCAATGGTATTCAGCTCTCCCCGAGGAGTGCCGTAGCCGGCAAAGCGGGGATTGCTCCATTCCTTACCATCGAACCGCAGCAGGCCTTTGTCGGAGACGAACCATAGCGCGCCGGAAGTGCTTTGGCAGCCGTGGAAAACATTGACGTCTTTGGCTCCGGTCACCGACGATATTTCCTTCACCTGCAACGGCAAGCTGCTTACATCAGGTTGCCTGATGACGTATAGCCCGCGCTGAGTGTTCAGCCAGAGCTGACCGGATCTGTCGAAGAACATGCCATTACTCACGGGCAGCTTGGCAATCAGCGTGTCTTGCGTAGCGCCAGGCTCTCGACGCACCAGCGTTCCTGAAAGTGTGGTAGCCCAGGCGCGCCCTTTGCCATCTTCGATCATGCTGATCCACTCGTGCGAGCTGCCGCCGTAACGGCCTTGCAAAATGGAGAAACCGCCGGTTTTCTGCAGTACAGCCGATCCGGAGCGGGTGCCGACATGAAACCGGCCAGCCTGATCGCGCAAAAAAGACCATACGATGTTGTGAGGCAATCCTTGCCGCGAGGTCCAGTTTTCCCAGTCGGGGTAGCCAAGCCAATGAATCAGGCCGCGTCCGGCTGACCCTAGCCAGAGGCCATTGTTGCCCCCCTCCAGGATGGCGCTGATGCCGTCGCTCACGGTCAGTCCATTGCCGTCGGCGAAGGATTGCCAGTTGCGGCCATCCCAGCGAATCAGGCCGCTATCTTGCTGGCTCAAGATCATGCCGTTGTGGTCTTCGGCGAGAATAGGAACGCGTTCCTGTTTCTTTTGTTCGTCCTGCGGTGGCGAGCGATTCAGGAACAGTCGGGCGTCGGCTGGCAATGCAAATACCTGTTTTTCGCCGCGTAGCCACAACGTCCCTTGGCGGTCGTGCAGCAAGGCGCCCCATTGCTTGGCGGGCAAGCCGTCTTTTTTGCCGAGGACAACTAGCTTGCCTTGGTCGTAATGGCATAGCGAATGGTCGCATCCCATCCACAAATCCCCCTTCGGCCCGACATGGAGACTGTGAAGGGCTTGCATCTCCGGATGCTGCAGCAACTGCTCCGCGCTGAAAAACTGTTGTGCCTGCCAGGTCGCTCCGCCGTCCGCAGAGGTGATCTGCCATATGTTGTCGTGGCTTAACGCCAGCAGACGGTCGGGGCCAAGCTGGGCAAAAACCTGGCCCCAATGAAAAGCAAGTTCCGTATTTTTAAACCGCATGGGCACCAGCCGTTGACCCTGCAACTGATACAAGCCTTTCAATGTCCCGATCCACAAGCGGTCGCTTGCATCGACATGCAGCGCGGCGATATAAAGGGCGCCAGTCTCGTCGCTTATGTCAAAGCGCTGAAAGTGCGCGCCGTCATAGCGGAACAAGCCGTTTTCCGTGCCGACCCAGATATAGCCGTTCGCCTGCCGCGCGAGAGCGGTAACCCCGAGATTGCGTAATCCGTCCTCTTGGCTGTAGTAGTGCAATGGCAGTTGCTGGCAAATTCCAAGTGTCGGGAGAGAGAGCTGGCACAGAAATACGATAACTTTCAGCCAATAGCGCAGAGCCTTTGTTATTTCAAATTGTTCTGACATTCTTAAGAAACATCGTCGCTGTATGGCATCTTGTTGGCGCTCGTTTGATTTTTTCTGGCAGGTGTGGTGAACCGCAGCACGCAAAGTCCATGCCATTCAAGGAGGACGGTCAAAAGCCAATTCTTTTCGATCATCTTTACCCGGCCCTCCATCGAGCTTGACGGCTTGGCGCTTAGAGATTGCTGCTACATAAAAAGCAGTTCTATTTAACGTGACGCACCTTTGCCATCAATGCATCCATGATTGCTAAAAATAACGCGGATATGACAAATGTCATATGAATTCCGACTCCCCATCCGAGTGTACGATCACTTGCTGATTCAATGGACATAAACCCCTTGAGCAACTCGATGGCTGAAATCGCTACGATGGATCCCATGAGCTTTAACTTTAAGTCGCCGAATCCAACGTGGCTAATCCATTCAGGCGTATCTTCATGTCCGCGCAGTTCTAATTTGGAAACAAAATTCTGATATCCGCCAAACATTATCATTAACAATAAATTGCCCATTAAAGACAGATCTATAAGCGATAAAATTCCTAGAATTGTGTCGTCCAGGCTAATGGATATCACATGTGTCGCCATTGCCCAGCTTTTCTGGGCAAACTTAAACATGATTAAAAATAAGCTGACTACAAGTCCCGCATAAACTGGGGCAAGAATCCATCTGCTCGCAAAAATTCCCTGCTCTAAGACATGCTCGACAAGTTGAACATTTTTTCCGTCGCTCATTACCATTTCCTCTATTTCTTTAGTTTTATTTAAAAGGGATTTCAATCGCGCCAACTGTGTCCACATCGTTCGCGCCGACTGAATATTGCCCAGATTCGCTAGCTATTTTTTTAATGAGCACCTGCCGGGAAGTGTATCAAATCGCGCGTTTTTGAAATCCTCTTTTTCAATCTTTCGGTCACGGCAGTGGCGGGAGAACCACGCACGTCGCCGACTGATCGTCGTCTTGACGTATCTTCGGATTTTCCGTTGCATCCAAAATGGCTGATGAAACCGGACTCTTCGGCACTTCGCATCAACGCATGTTTTTTCGCAAATCGGACAACGCACCAAATAGGCGCGACCAAACTGCAGATGCCGCACCAAATTGGCGAACGCGCGTGCGCAGATCGCTCAACCGCAGCGGATGCTGGGCAAGAAGACGATAGAGAACGTGATTCTCAAGGCCGCAGTCGAACTTGCTCGGGAGCGAAAACGGATGGCGCGGATCGTGGCCAGCTTCGCACCCAGGCAGTTGGTTTCGTTTTTTTTTAGCTTGATGTTGCGCAGGGCTCCTAACATGCAGCGTCTCATTTTCAATCGGGATCCGCCCGCTATGAATCAATTGCCACATTTCTCTTCTGCCGATACATCGCGGGATTTTTCAATCAAGGAGCAATCGATTACGGCAGAACAAAAAAGTTTTCTGATCCAGATTGCCATGCTTCTCGGCATCCCGGCGTCGAGTCATGCAGAATTGGTTGCGCCGATGGCAATCACCGGGCCATCAGGCCTTGATTGCCGGCTGCATCTGCTTGACGGTCATTGCTCCGTCTTCCCGGAAATCGTATTGCCGCTCTCTGTCAACGAGCTGATGGGGCCGGAGGTCGGGCAATTGCTGGAAATTCAGCGCATGCTTCTCATCGAATTCGGCTGGTATCTGGGAGTTTCCGCGGAGGGCCTGCTGCAACTCAGCTCGATCGCCTGGATCGATGAAGTCCATGAAATCGTAAAAACACTCGATCTCATGAATGGGATTGGAATAATGGCGATACAGCAGCTATTGGACAGTGCCAAAGCAACTCATTAGACTGGTAGTCTCCCTGTTGCAACTTACCTCTGTCGTCGAGGAGTTGGCATTTCGGTACTTCATTCTCTCCGTGCTACCCTTCAACGGCAATGCGCGCCTTCGGCCTGCCATGTTCCGCCAATCACCTTGTAACTTAGGCCGGCTATGGCGCCTGCGTTGGAGAGCAGCGTTGTCGCCGCCTCGGGGAGCCCCATCTGTTTCCCGATGACGGATAGCGCGTTGCTGGCCGCAATATTGCTGTTGATGGCCGCCGTGCGAGCGACGGATTGATCGTGCATGCTTTCCAATGCGGCGCGAAGTAGTTCCGGTTCATGCATGGTCGACGGAAGATTCATCAGCAGACAGGCGGTGTCGCCTTCGTCCAGGGCGAATCCCCAATCCGCGACGATCATTGCCGAGGCATTGGCGCGCAACATTGCGTTATGCCAAACAGCCGGTGGGAAACAGAAGATGGGTATCTACGGCTGGTGAATTTTGGAACATGCAATTCTCCCTGATGGCGATCAGATAACTGCTATTTCGCTCCCAACCGCGGTTGCCGCGTGACGCGCCTGCGAAAGATTTTTTCGATATGCGAACTTCATGAGTCGTGCGCGCTATTGGGGCGGTAAAACTCCCGTCTTGTCATGATCGTGTCATATGACCGTGGTGAGATGTCGCGTCTTATTGACCACCCCATCAAGACGATTGTTCTCGGAAACACCATGGATTGCGCACAACATTTATCGACCCCGGGCGCCGTGTTCCCGCCAACCAGCGCGCCTGTACATACCCGCTTCCTCACCAGGTTCGACTTGCCCGTGATCGTGGAATTGGAGCGCGAAAAATGGGATGAGGTACAAGCTGCGTCACAAACCGAATTGCATAACCGCATCGACATGCATCCCGACTTGTCTATAGCTGCGTTCCGTTCCGGTACCGGTGCGCTACTCGCCACACTCTTTCTCAAGCACGTGGCCGACGAATTCCATCGCAGGTGTGCTGCGCGGAGTTTGAAGCCAGCCACGCGTCAAATTGGAGTCGGGACAATAATTTCATTTTCATGCCTGGCATGACACTAATATTGCAAACTACCTGGAGCATGCCATGCCTATAAATCCCAACGTTGGCCGGGGAATTCCGGTCACAGCGCAAACTTCCGCGCAGGAACCGCCATCCACCGCATCAGCGGCCGAACAAGAGAACCGGCCAGCGGGGCGCGAACGGGCGGCTGGAATGTCGGTGCAACTATCCACGCTTTCCGATATGTCTAGAGTAAGGCGTTCCAGATCCGAGCTCAACCTGCCGCGCAAGGCGGAGCCAGCCGTTTCCTTGTCGCGCAGTTTTCGAGAACCACTCGTGCCTCCCGGTCAAGAGGCCGAAACCGGCGATGCAAAGGACGAGGATTGGGAGAGCATCCTGGACGCAAGCGTCGGCGCGGACGATATTCCTTCGCAAAAAGGGACGAATGCGGACGCAAATATCCGCATGATGCCGTTTGTCCCTTCGCATATGGCTGAAGGATCCGCGCGAGTCGATCAAACCGCGCGGCGCTCGCGGTCTGATATCGGACTTTCGCGCCATGCCATGCCAGATCTTCCGTCATCGCGTAGTTTTCGTGAACCGCCGACCTCCGCTTCGGCGGCGTTGCTCGATAGTGCGGTGCGTAGCGACGATGGGGTATGGAATGAGGAAGCAATGGAGCAGTCGATTGCTTCGAAAGGCAAGGCCAAGCTTGAGGAGTGGTCCGGCGTGAACAATCTTCACGCTTTGCCAGACTTGCACTCGTCGGTTGCGCCGCTTACGAGCGAGGAAATCGTCGCCTCATGGCTGTCAAAGGCTGAATTGAACAACCCGCGAAGGCGCGGTGTGGCAGAGCCTTCGTCGAGTATATTGCGCGCACCGCCGATGGGCTCTTCCCGACGCAGTGTCGCCTCCTTGCCCAGCATTGCCGAGCAGCAGGACGACCTGCGGGATCAACAACGCACCGAGCCCTCCACGAGTTCCGGCGCGCGCCGCAATGGCAGCGCGAAGCCGCGGCCGGAGGTGCTGGAACGCCAGTCGAGCAGGCTGGCCGCCGCCGCTCCGCAATTCTCTCGCGGCACGGTCAAAGACCGATTTGCACAATTGGTCAATATCAAAAAAGTCCCATTCACGCCTCCCATCCGGGTCGAACAGTGGAATCTGGACAGCACGCTGGAGATTTGCCAGGGGTGGCGCAACAGCCAGGCTGGCTCGCCGGCAATACCGGAATTGTCCCGGCTCATGGCGCTTAATTTCGAACGTGCCCATGCCGGCGCGATTCCCGAGGAAAGGCAAGGGCAGAGGCTTCTTCCCAAAGGGGCGGGAGACGACGACTACTACCGGGAAATGATCGCGACCTTCCTCAGGGCCGCCGGGATCGAGAATGCCGACGAAGTGCTCAATAGTTTCAAGACGACCGGAACCGGTGCTTTGCACCGGCAGCCGGTCATGTCTTCGTCTACGGTGGGCGGTGCGGTAAGCAGCATCGCGCAGATTGCCGCTTCCTCCCATCCGGCAGCAAAAACCGCACTGTCGGCGGTTCAATTGATTCTCACGGCCGTGACCACCAAGCTTTCGTTTGACTCCGCCGATTTGCGCTTGCGTAACGCCGGCACCGAGGAAATCATGCCATTGGGGAAAGCCGATGCCTCTCCGAGCGCGAAAACCGGCCCCAACGTATTGGGTGCGGCGGCAACGCTCGTATGGCGTTTGCCGAAGATCCGGCAATGCGTGCAGCGGATGGAAAAAGCGCAGGTGCAGCTCGATGCTGCGAAATCAAGGCTTGCCGCTGCGAACGTCTCTCCCGCAGAGCGTCTGCAAGCTGAAAACGATGTCCGTGCCGCTGGAGAGAAACTCGGCATCGAGTACGCGCGGTTCTGCTTGCGCAACGAGCTGAAGACGGACTACAAAACCGCTTCTGAAAGCGCCAAAATCGAATATGAGGGCAACAAGCGCTACCTGGGCGTTAGTGGCGCAAGCGCCGCATTTTCCGTTACGGCGACCGTTCTGGGTATCTTGCCCCATGCTGCTGCGGCCGTCGTGACGGGCGGCGTCAGTGCCGCAGCCGTGACGGCGGTGGCGTTGATGTACGTGGTTTATCAGCTCAGTTCCGGGCCGAGCAAAGATGGCGAGGCCAAGGCAAAGCGCGCCATCGTGGCGCTTGGAAAGTCGCTCGATCTGCTCGGCGGCAATGCGGCCAAACAGCAAAAGGAAAGAGCGCAAGCCTATCAAACCTACATCAAGGAAAAACGCCTCTGGCGCCGCCCGGAAGTGCGCGCACAGGCAAAAGCCAAGCTGCTCGCCACGCTAGACGGTATCGCGCGCCGCGACACGACAGAGCATGACGTCAAGCCGCTGGCGAACTGGGCAGCTCATGCCGATTACCGGCAGCAGATGGAAGCCGCCGCCGGCGATCCGCATGCCATGCAGGCGCTGGAAGCCGCTTTTACGCAGGCGCACCAAGCCGAGTTCAAGGCTTCGACCCTCGCTGACTCCTGGAAAACGCCGTATCGCATGCGCCTGGACAGCATGGGCCGTATCTTGCTGGGCAAGAGCAGCAAGACACTGACGGCATTGCTGAAATCCGCCGCCCGCACCGGACAGGCATCGTCCGACCGGCCCGAACGCCGCACATTTGCGCAGGCGCAGATTCATGCTGGCTTGCGCGCCGACGTCAAAGCCAGCCTGCGCGATTGGATTTCATTCGAGCTGGCGCAATCCAACATCAAGAGCGCCCTTTCCCAGGAGGACGGCCCCGCTGCGCAAGCCGGTTTGCAATCGGCTGCCCGGGCTCTCGCAGCGATCAAGGATGTCGATGCTCAGGCGCTGTTCACCGGCGATGGCCGCGGTCAGGTAGAAGCGACCGAATTGGCGAAGAGATTGACTGCCGGCGAGGTTGAGCGCTACACCATAACCAATGCCGGTTCTGCCACTTTGGCGGGTGCCGCCAATATGGTCGGCGCTGCGGCAAGCCTGGGCCTCAATATCAAGAAAGAAATCGAGCTAAGCCACGGCATCCACGCTCCTAAGATGTACAACAATCAGAACGACGCGCGCGTGTTTGTGCAGGGAACGGCTCCGGTCACGGCGCCATACATCTCGGCCGAACGCGCCCGATTCCAGAAGACCAGCATGGCGAAGTTGTTGGGAACGCTGGCGCGGGATGGCGATCCGGTTTCTCTCAAACTGGACGTCGCAGGGGAAGATCCGGGGGCGATGGATATGAGCGATCCGCGGATCGATGTCGCGCTCGACAAGCTGGTGGACGATCTCGAAAGGCTTGCCGATTTGCCAGACGACATCAAGCTTTCGATTGGCGGGACCAGCATTGCAACCGGCAAGTTGAGCGGCACATCGAACTATTTCAATTGGCGCTACGAGCAGGCGTCAGTCGGCACCAAGGCCAAGTTCCAGATGCGGCGCACCGGCATGATCGCCAATAACATGCATGTGTCGATCACGTCCCCGATCAGCCAGCTCGTGGCGCAGGTTCCGCTATCCATGACCCGGCACGCGGCCAATCGCGGCCAAGAAATGAGCCATGACGTGCGCGACCGCCTCACCGATCTCACCAGGCAATCGTCGCCCGCCGGTTCGGTAGACGAGGGAGCGGCGTCGGCAGAGCCAGCCCCGGAAATTCGGACAATAGGTTAAGTGAAAACCTTGCTTCATGATCGGGGCCGAAAGGCCCAATTGAAGGAGCGAGCATGAGCAAAATGACCAGAAAGAACCACACATCGGCGTTCAAAGCCAAGGTGGTGTTGGCGGTGCTCAAGGGCGAGTAGACCATCGCGGAACTGGCCAAACAGGTGTATATCAGACTGCAAACCGCCGTTGACATGTCATGCTAATGCTTGCAATCCTAGGGACGTCCATAAAAGCACTTCCCTAGGTTTCAATTTCGCATCCGAAAGATGCGGGTAATTGAACGCTTGCGCTGACGCTTGTATTATTCCCGGGCGAGCTGTTCCGCCATCTGGACGGCCGCCATCGAATCGCTGACCGTTGTGAGAGGAACGCTGCTACTGACGAACTGTTCCAATTGCACTATTTCTTCCGGCGAGAATGCATGTGGATCGTGCGGGACTGCCACTGCTTCTGCGCTCCGAATCGGCCCCGGCTGGGTGGCGCCGGATGCCGCAGCGCTTGGCGAGGCTTGAGCCGCGTAATGATCGTTCATCACTTTTCGGACCAGGAACCAGGATCCCAGCGCCATGACGCTGTTTATCGCGCCGCCCACGCCGGCTGCGGCGAGTGAGCTGCCGGGAAGATCGCTCCTTGCCTTGTTGAGGTCTGTGCTGATGTCTCCCAAGGCGCTGGCCGCTCCGGCTGCAGTTCCTCCGATCACGCGTGATTTCAACTCGTCCCACGACCAATTCGCCGAGATCTTGCCGAAGCCCTTGGCTAGCGACTGCGTGATGCCCTCAGCAGCGGCGCCGCCGAACGCGGAAAACGCGATGTCCAATGCATAGGCAAGCGCGGCGTCCTGTTCGCCGTTTTTTTGCTTGGGAAGGGATGATCTTGCCATGCTTTTGCAGGCCATGAAGGTAGTGAACGTGGCAATGAAGATGGCTTGTTTCATCGCTTCGCCGGAGACCTTGGGCGCATATTCGCTGCCTTTGCCGATGGCAAGCCTGATCTTTTTCACGCCATGCTCAGTCATGTAGTGTGTGGCGCCCAGTGCTACGCCGCCAAGCAGGTTGCCCAGTGCCGCACCGGCAATCTGCCCGTAAGCGGCGCCTGCGGTGGCGCTGGTCTTGCTGCCGATCAGTTGTCCGACTGCCGGAACGAATTCCTCGAACAACTTGCGGGAAACGCCCCAACTCACGCCGCTGACGAGGAATTGCTGCATGACCGACGACAGACCGGCATTGAGTTTTTCGGACGCGGAAAGGTCCGAGCCGTCCGCGGCCGCAGCCGTTGCTGGGCCTGCCCCCGTCCTCGTCTGATGTTCGACTGCGGGATGTTCGACGATGCCAGACTCCAGGTCGGCCGTGCTGCCGGTGCGGGTATGGGAAGATTCCGGGTTGCCTGTCGCTGGCCTCGAGTTCGAGTGATGCTGATCCACGGGCGAGTGGCCAAGCACGCTACCAAGGCGTGCCGAATCGAATCGAGCCGAGACAGGAGCCGACGACGTGCCGCCAAAGAGTCGGCTGGTCTCACCTTCATCGCTTCGCTCCTTGGGGCGTGGGGCAGGTGGCAGGTTGCTGCGCAGGAAATCGGTAGTCGGCCGAGACTTCTGCCGGGCAGGCCGGGGCGGCTGCTCTCGACTGGAGGTGGCTTCCTCCTGAGACATGTGGGGCATCGAATATGATCGAGCTGAGTCTGTTACGTTTTTATGCATTCTGGTCTCCTCGTTGGGATTGGGGCTGAAAAGATATCATCGCCTGTTGCTGAACATCCGGCTTACGTTGCGGTGTTACATGGTGCTAGGACAATGGTGCTAGGACATTCCTCACGGAATGTCGAATACACGCCAGGTTGAACTCCCGGTGTGCATCGCGTTCCACCCGGAAACCGGCAAGGCTGGTTCCCGGTTCGTCTCCTGATGGAGCAAGGACAGCCTACGTCGACGCTCCCCGGCGTCGACGCGGCATTGCGAACCGACGTTTCGTTTGGCGAAGCGAGCGTCTCAGTCCCGCTTTCGCGCATGCCTGTTGCTGTACCGAGCTGCGCTGGCTTCTAGGCATGAACCCAGCTCCGCAGCTGGTCAAGCAACGCCGAAGTGACATAACCTCGATGGATCTTTTCGTCGGATTTATGGTTCCTGTCATCGTATTTATGCAATGCGCGCGACATTGCGTCGTATTTCGACCCCAGGTTCTTTTGTTCATCCGTCTTCAGATGCGCTGCCGCGAACGCACGGAGTGGCTGCTTCAACACCTCCTTGCCACTGATGTATTTGTCGCTATGCAAGTGCAGGAACACCGGCGCCGCCCGTTCGCGGTTCGACAACGGTTTGGGCTGGATGCGTATTTCGTAGAGCGTATCTTTATCCGACGGCAATTGAAGCGGGGGGCGTACGCTTTCAATCTCACCCAATTGCAGCAAGCGGCTCACGTGTTTTCCCTTGGGGAATTTGTGGCGCTTGAGTGCGTCCCCTTCCCGAGTGTCCATGCTTTGGTGAATTATTTCCAACGCCTGCAGGCGGCTCCCGAGCAATGCGATAGTGGCTTTATCTATAACCGGAGACTTGCGTGCCTCGTCGCTCGTTGCGCGCAGACGGGCGATGTCGCCGAACCAGTTTTGCGCTGACGAACGGACGAAATCAGCTGCATCCATTGGATCGTTGCGCGGACCGTACAGGGCCTCAATGCCTCCCGTGTTCTTCTTTATCGATTGTGCAAGGGCGACGACATCACCGCTCAAGCTCTGCGCAACATCGAGGTCGATCGGACACTTTTTCAAGGTTCGCTCGATCATCCCTTGGAGACCATCGTGCGCCTTCGGTGCTGGAGACTGCGCAGGAATTTCAGCCGGAATTTCAACACGCGGGGCCGATACGGCAGTATCGGCTTGGGCATGAGAGGTTTGGACATGAGAGGTTTGGACAAGAGACGTCGATGGCGCGACGGCTGGCGGACGTGCAGCGGCTTGTTTCAGCACTTGCTTGCCGCGTCCGTGCGACTTCTTGACCTTGCCGGATGCCGGCTTATTCGATCGGGTGGGAGCATTCACCGAAGTCGGCCATGCTGGTGTATCAGCCGGCAAACTCGCCGAACTCTCGGGCGGCGCTTCTGGCAACGCTGTGGAAGGAGTGTCACCGCGGTGCGGCTCGCACACCTCGCGCAAGCACGCTTGATACGCGGAAATGGCATGGGCCATCTCCAGCGAATATTGCCAGATATCAGAGTTGTCGCTCATTTCCGGCATGCTGGCGGCGTCCAGGCAAAAAAGCTCTCCTGCCGCGTTAAGCTGGTCGGCATATGCGGCGGCGAGTGCCTGGTACTCACTGCGCTTCTCTGGACTGAGTTCATCACCCCGCTCAAGGGTTCTTATCGCCTGCTCGGTATCGCTGCTCCGATTGGATATGGCGTCCAAGAGTCCCATCACGCGCTGCATGAGATGCAAGAATTCCATGCCGCCGAAGCGCAGGCAAAGCATGACCAGGCGATCGACGTTGACCGTAACCGCGTGACCGGCGATTGCCAGCAGCGCTTTCCTGGCCGCGGCCGCGCCGGATTTGACGACAGGCAATTGCTGCAACATATTCTCATGGACCTCGGCCTGTTCACACTGACAAACGAATTCGTGCAGGATGCCGCCATGCTTCGTAACCACTTCGTGAAAGCCCCGCAGTTCGCCCAGCGCCCGGCCCATGGCGGCCAACTCTTCCTGCGTTCCGATTAGTTCCTCGCCGCCATGAGATGAAGGCCCTTGGGCGCCTTGCGTTCCTTGCCAAGACCACTGAGCAACCTGATCCGAGCTTGCATTGACGCCGTACTCTGCCGACTGAGCGCTACGCACGTGCAAGACGCCTTTTATTTCTTCGTATTGGTCATTAGCGATTTTCCCTTTCAGTCCCCCCAGCCCTGCCAGGCCGGATTCGGCGGATTTCACGCCCGCTTCAGCGAGCTTCAATCGCTGCGCCATATGCGTCATCGATCCGTTGACCAGCACCTGCCAGGTTTCGCCATATTTCAGCGCAGTCTTCACCGCTTTTTCGTGTTCCGCGACGGTCGGTGCGTTATTCGCCGGAGCCTGCGGAAGCGACGCGGTGCGCCTCGACCGTCCGGAGGATGCCGGCCGCGTCTGCGCCTGGTGCGCCGACGGCGGTGGTAACCCTGCCAATGCCGCCGCCGACAGCCCTGCGCCTTCCCGACCTCGTGCGCCAGAACGCTCGCCGGCATTGGCGCCGGTTTCTTCTTGTGCGGCGATAGCCGGTTCCGCAGATATGGGGACGTGATGATCACTGATTTTTCCGCTCTGCATTGCATTTTTCCCGAAATCTGTGTGCTCGCGCGATGGCGCTTTGGCGAATTATTCCGGAATAAGTGTCCAACCAGACTTGCCGCCGCGAAACGGGAACGCCTGCTCCGAAGACTATTGACAAGTACTCAAAATCGCCCAGCTTCCGATGCTTTGCTACGCCCTAATGGCATCTCAAGTATCTATTCGTTCAGGGCCACTTTGTTTCGCATCTTGAAGAGCTTGGCTGGTCATATGTAGCAGCATGAGAACGACATAAAAATTTCCAATTGGAAATATCGAGCGATTGAATATCGGATGGCAGATATCGATTGATAGACGAGACTATTTGACAGGAAATTATGACCCAGACCCTTGAAGGTCTTTTATGGAGTATCAGAAATGCATATACAAAACCTACCCCAGTCCACGATTGCGTCCGAGAACGCCGAGACTACGCAGAACGTCGAAACGAGTACCAGCGGTTCCAGCCAAAGGTCGAGATCGCGCAGCCCGATTGCGCGCTCAGGCGAATTAACGCGGCTTGCACAGCTAAATACTGGTAGTAACCGACATTCAGTGTCCTCCAGCATAGGCCATGAAGGAAGAGTGGAAAGCGCCAGGATATCAGTGTCTTCCAGTATCGGATTTGAAGGACGCACAGACAGCGGCAGACGAATTTCAGCATCGTCAAGCAGGAGCGGAAGCAGGAGTGGAAGCGGAAGTGGAAGCAGGAGCGGACGGGCCACCGTTGGCTCGTCACTGCGGCATCACAGCGGGGAATTGAATCTCGACGTCCTCTCAGACAAGGGGAAGAAAACAGCTTTCGATGAGCAGTTGGCGCTTTCTCGAATCGGCGGCTCGCCAATTGCGGAAGGTTCTCCGCAGCCGCTGATTCCGAAAACTGTCGCCAGCCGAAAAAAGCTCTCCACCATTTTCTCTGGAAAACATTTTTTCGGTTCGTCCTCAACTGCGAAAGCGCCTCTTTCTCCCACTGCGGAAAGTTCGGCAATGGCCGGGGCCTCCCATATTGCAATCGAAATGGGAGGCATGCTTGCAGACGAGGCTGAACCAACTGCACCCTTGAATGCTGAAAACATTCAGCTGCGAGAGGAAGTAATTCAGATTCCGAACAGGGATGCAATCTCAGCGCAACTGCATGAAATATTTGCGCCGCATATTAATGAAGGCAACCATCAAGCTTTCGAATTGTTGATCAACGAGAGAGCGAACAGACTCGATGAAAAGCGCGAAACACCTGAAAGTATCCATCAGATCCTGTCAAAAGGAACTAACATGGATCGCGTCGCGCAAGCTACCGTTGGCTACGTGAGATCAGTCCCGTTTGCGATTGCATCAAGATTGCTGGACGCCAGGCAGGTATTGACCGCGGCCGCAAAAAACCCGGCACAAGGCGGCGCAATTGCCGGCGCGTTTTCTGGCGCTGCAGATACCGCGGGCGCAAAAATGCTGGAGAAATCGACCGGCAATACCCAATGGATGAAGGCAGACGCGGAACAGCTGGAGCCGGTGATGGCTGAAGCAAAAGGGGCAACAGGCAATCTAATGAAGCAAGCTCTCGAAATCTCGGCTTCGTTTCAGACCTATACCGGACGCAACATCCTGCGAAATGCTGTCGTTCCGGCAGTTGTCAAGAAAGCGGGCGCGGCTGTGGCAACTGAGGTTGACTCCTGGATGGCGGCTGCCGGAGGTCCCGTCGCCGGCGCGGCCGCATATGTCGCCATGAATGCGTTCAATGAGAAGAATCATCGTGTTGGCCCTGAATATCTGCTCGGCCGTCCTGATTGGGAAGCGCATTTCGATAGCCTGAAAAAAACCACATGGACCGATGCCGGCATCAATGGATTGAAGCGTGCCGCCAGATTGCCAGTGGATATCGCGACGGACACGCTCAGCGGGGCGCGCGAACTATTGACTGCCAAACGTATCTTGACAAACGGTGTATTGGCCGGCGGTTTTGCCGGGGTCTCCACAGCAAAAGCCGCGGCCGGAATCGCAGCGAAAAAGGCGGGCATGGATCCAGCCAGCATCTCTGCCATCCAGGAAACGGTCGGGACGATCACCAGCGCGCCGGTATTTGCGGCATGGACAATGACCGATGTTCTCGCCGATACCGCAATTGATAAAGCGGGCGAGGCAGCAAATAGGGTTGGCAACATGATTCATCAATCCAATCCGCCTATGGCCGCGGCAGCGGAGTATCACGTGATTGACATGCCGGAGGACAATCGGGGACCGGCAGCGTAGTCCATGCTGCTATGCGGTGAAAGAATATACCAAGGGCCATGCCTACGACCTCAGTGCAGATCAGAGGTCGAGACATGGCGTTCCGATCGGCGCCTCCTTAGTCTTCGCTACGTCGGAATGTTCGTACAACTATGTTATCCAGCGCAAACGGCCATAGACACGTACGAAAGCGAATAGTTGTCGCCGCGCGTGAACGTGATTGGCGCAGCTGCAAACAGGTCGCAGATATCGTAGGAAAAGCCCTACCCAAAAACCTACCTTTCCCGATAGCTTTCCACATCTGCCACGGCATACTGACTTGTCTATGGTTTGTGAAAAATATCAATAATAGGGAAGCAGGCAAGATGAAAATTTGTGGCACGTATCTCCGCTCGGCCAGCGCTACGCTGTTTTTTGTTTTTGGATTGATTTCGACACTGGCGCATGCCGACGTTCGTATTTCCGGTTCCGATACGGAAGAAAATCTGATCACCACTGCCATTGCGCAATATCAGCGCGGCAGTAAAAGCGATATCAAGGCCGAGTTCAGGGGAACCAGTGTCGGACTCAAGGACCTTTGCAAAGGCGCGGCTGATATCGTGCCGGCATCGAACAAGATACAGGCCGATCAAGCCAAAGCGTGTGCGGATAAAAAGATTTCCTATCTTGAGCTGCCAATCGCTTACGACGCTGTCGCGGTAATCGTCAACAAGTCGAACAATTGGGCCAATGACTTGACGATGGCAGAGTTGAAATCAATTTTTCATCCCGAATCTTTCAGCAAAATAACACGCTGGAACCAGGTGAGAATCGCCTACAACGATGCGCCGCTGAAGATCGTATCACCCGACACCAAGTCCGGGACGACCATGTTCTTCACGGAGCGCGTGAACGCCATGCGCGGCTTCCTGCGTGGCGACTCCACGATATTCAGCGACCATGACAAGATTATCGATGCGGTATCGGAAGATATCAACGCCATTGGCTTCGTCTCTCTTGGTGCGCTGGTCGAACACAAGGGCAATGTCCGTCCGATGCCAGTCAATTTCGGAAAAGGGGCTGTAATACCGGATGCAAGTTCGGTGCTGTCGGGAGCCTATGAGCCGTTGACCCGGCTGCTGTACGTGTATATCGCCCAGTCGGCATTAGCCAAACCTGAAGTCACGGCGTTCGCCAGCTATCTGTTCGAGAACGGTGACCGCTACGCGCGCTTTTCCGGATTCGTGCCGCTGGCCGCATCAAGCTATATCAGCAGCGCGCGACGCATAAAGGCTGGGCAATAGCGCCGCACCCTGATAACAGACCCTGGGGAAACAGTTCCCAGGATTCATCCGTTTTTATAACTTTCAGAAGAGGACACTTGCATGCATCGCAGTCTATTTATCGCAATTTCAGGCATGGCGTTTGCGCTTTCCGTCCATGCCAATCCGACAGCTCAATTATCAAGTCTCGCCGACGTGGAAGATGCTCTCGGTCAAGGTGTGCCGATCTCGGTGGTGCTGGATCTTGCCAAATGCGTTCCTGGCGCCGGCGCCACATCCCCCGGCACAGTCCGCGGCGGCCTCAAGATTGAGGCATACCGGATTCTTGCGGACGGCACGCTCAGCTTCGCCGACGGCCATGCCACGGTTGACCGCAGCGGCCAGCCTATCTGGCAGTTCCTGCGCTATCAGGTCAAGCCGGATCAAGCCGTGACGTTTACGATGGATGTGTTTTCGTTGCCGTCGTATACCCGCAAGGCTGAGCAAATCAGCTATGCGTGTGCGGTAAACAAAGGCGTCGCGTTCTTCATGAATTGAATCACTAATTGAATCACGCTCCCGGTCATTCGATGAAATGACCGCCCGCGCCGATCACCGTAACCGTGACGAATTTCGAACCTGCATGGTCGGTTTCATCGTAATTCACGATGAAATCGCCAGCATCCCAGTGATGCATCGTTTCCAACGCCTTGGCCAGAGCCGGCCTGCTGGGATTCGGTCCTGCGCGCCTTAGCCCTTCGACTAATACCTTCGCTGCGATGTAGCCGTCAAAACTTATATAGCTCGCCGTCAATTTACGTCCAGCTGCATTCGCGGTTTTCAATGCAGCCTGATATTCACGGGAGATATGGGTCTCGCCATTGAACGGCGACGGCGCCACTTGCGATATCACGATGCCTCTGCTTTCTTTACCTAGTTTTACAGCCAGCTGATGTCCGCCGATAAGACTGCGCGCCAGAAATTGAACCGGCGCCTTATCGGCAGCCTGATTGAATTGCTGCACGAAGGCCACGGCGTCATCGCCGGAGACGCCGAGTATGATCGCTTGCGGATGCATCTTTACTATCTTGAGTACCGCATCGGCCGCTTGCAAAGAGTTGAGCTGCATCGTCGCGACGCCGACCGGCGCCAGCTTGATTGCCTTCAATTTTTCTTCCAGGTCTTTTTGCAAGGCGAAACCGCCGGCGGTATCGTAGCGCGCCAGCGCCACCCGCGATAATCCCATTGTCTGTACATGGCGCAACAGAGCGTCCAGTTCAGTGGAGTAGCTGGCTCGCGTCATGAACAGGATGTGATTTACCGGCCGTGCATATAGCGACTCATTGCCAGCATACGGTGCTACATACGGTACGCCGGCAGCAGTGGCTATCGGCAGCGAAGCGAAGACCGTATTGGTGAACATGTGGCCGAACAACGCTAGTGCCTGATGCCGTTCGATTAATTCTGTGGTGTTGGCTTGAGCGCGTTTTGCGTCATAGCCATCATCCAAAGTGATTAAACGAATGCGGCGGCCGTTTACGCCGCCTTCCTTGTTGATTTTTTCAAAGTAGATTTGCGCGCCGTCTCGATAGGCTTCGCCCATTTCACTGAAACTGCCGCTTAACGGCGCGGATTGACCAAGAACGATGTCGGTCTGCTCGGCGGCATGTGCCGAAAAGAATAGATGCGCCGCTGCCGCGAATACGGCCAATCTGATAATAAGCTGTCTACGTCGCATTTTGAGTTCTTACTATTAAATGATCGTCAAGCACCTTGGCCAGGCGCATCACCGTCACGCCAGGCGCCACATGGCGCAGCGACGGCATGATGATGACGCAGTTGTCGTAAGGCGTGGAAATTTCCCGTTCGCCGTCGCGCGCGATGACGCTGCCGGCGTGCTTGATCAACTCCAGCCCGCGGAAATCTTGAGTAAATTCAAAATCTGTCGTGTCCGCGACGACCGGCTGGGTTACCTGGAAAAAGTGCTGGGTCAAGAGTTCGCCTTGCATCAAAAAATTATCCAGCTTGGTTGCCGCGACGACTCCGGTCTTGATCAGGAAGCGCAACGCGGCATCTAGTGCAACGCCTTGGCTCTGGAGTGAAAAATGCTGTCCGCTCTCGATCAGCAGCGCATTCTTCGGGCTGGCTGCGTCGCCAAAGCCGCCATAATCGCGCATCCGTTTTCCGTTTGGATGACCGGCATCGACGATCACATGTTCCGGTATGCCGATTTCCGCGGCAAAGCGGATGCCTTTTTGCAACGGCCCGCTTAGCAATAACGGCGGCGCTTCTTCGTGCATCGAATGCAGATCCAGCAAAAAATCGACACTATCGATGATTGGACGCAATTCCCGCGCGCGGCGCAATTCCAAGGTGTCGTCGTGGCTGTCGAGGCGGGCTGCCGACCAGACGCGATTCAAGTCTTCATCGATAAAACGGCTTGCGTCCGGATTCTTGCTATCGAAACGATGATAGGCCTCGACATTCGCAAAACCGAGTGTGACGCGGCCTTTAAGCAGGTGCAATCCGCCGCGCAGCAGTTTGTCGACCGCGATCGCGCCGCTGACTTCGTTGCCGTGGGTTAGCGCCATGATCATCACGTGCGGACCGGCGACGCCACTGTCAAATGCATGGACGTAATCGACGCCGGTATTTCCGTGCTGCCATCTGCGGATGTCGGGAAACGTCACCTCCATTGGATAGACTTGCAACTTGGCGCGAATTTGTTCCAAGGTATTCATAGATTCCACTCCAGCAAAAAAAAATGCAAAAAATGCGAAAAAATGCCGGACGCTCTTGGCGATCCGGCAGAAATAATGTGAATGCGTAGTGACAAAAAGTACTGACAAAAAAATGCTGACAGACGCCGGGATCTTAAAATGACTTGCGGCGCGCCATCCGGCGGCCCAGTGCAAGCACCGCGACAATGCTGATCAAGCCGGTTGCCATTACATAAAAACTGGGCGCCATCTTGTTGTTGCTGAAGGCAATCATCCAGGTAACGATCAGAGGCGAAAAGCCGCCGAATATGGTCACTGAAAAGTTGTAGCTAAGCGCTAATCCGGTGCCGCGGGTGCTGGTCGGGAAAATGTCCGACAGCATTGCCGGTATCGGTCCAAGGCATGCGGCCAGCAACACGCCGACTACCGCCTGGACCATGATCAGGGTCGTCACCGTCGGCCAGGTGGTCAACATCAGGAACAGCGGGTAGGAAGTGGCGCCGATCATCATCATCGCAATTGACAGTACCCGGAATCGTCCATAGCGGTCAGACAGTGTGCCGAACATCGGCGCCGTCACCATCAGGACGAAACCTGTCACCATCGCGCCGAGAAATGAAGACGTCGCGGGAATATGCAATTGCTTCAACGCGTAAGTCGGCATGTACACTTTGTGGACGTAGTTGAACGCAGTCGCGCCAGCAACCACGCCGATGCCCAGCAACAGATTCAAACGATCGTTAACCAGTACTACCCTCAATGGCGATTTCTCTGGCTTGACGGCGGCAAGTTTCTTGAACTCCGGTGTCTCGTCGATCTGGCTGCGGATGTACAGGCCAACCGGTCCTATCAGCAAGCCAACGCAAAAGGCGAGCCGCCAACCCCAGTCATTCAACTGATTCTCCGTCAACGCATAACTGAGAAGCGCACTGACGCCGGCTGCAAGTACAGTGGCCAGGCCTTGTGTCGATAATTGCCAGCTGGCGAAGAAGCCGCGCCGTTTGGCGTCCGCATGCTCAACCATGAAAGCGGTCGCCGCACCGAATTCGCCGCCGGTTGAAAAACCCTGCAGCATCCGGGCAGCGATGACGATCAACGGCGACAGGATGCCAATCTGGGAATAGGTCGGTGCGAAAGCAATCATCGCCGTGCCTGCCATCATGAAAAGAATCGACAGCGTCAGCGACGCCTTGCGCCCGGCCCGGTCGGCATACGAGCCCAGGATAACGGCGCCGAGCGGGCGCATGACGAAGGAAATGCCGAACGTGCCGACGCTAAGCAGCAAAGAGGTGGTCTCGTCCGCGGCGGGGAAAAACAATTTGCCGATCACAATCGCGAAATATCCGTAGATCAGCAAATCGTAAAATTCCAGCGCGTTGCCGATGCTGGCGGCGCAAATTTCTTTCCAGGGATTGCGCCTTGCGACTGGCATTGCGCCTATGTCGGTTGAATGAAACTGTGCTGACATGAGATATCTCCGGAATTGTAATGAGCGAGAAGTGTAGGGCGATGTTTTTTACGCTCATTGCTATTTCGGCAGCGATCGCTGCTCATTCGGCCCAGCCGATTTGCGGTGCACGCAACTGGTGCTGCGCACCATTGAAAAAGGGCTTATTTGGTGCTGCGGTGCGCGTAACTAGTGCGATGTGTAGTGCAATGCGTGGTGCAATGCATCATGAAGATCATCTTATTTATTTACTTACTTATTTACTTACTTATTTATTTTTGCAGCTGCTGACAGGCCCTGCCAGATAGCCTCCACCCGCGCATTGCTGCTGCGGCGCGAGCGGTACAGCGAAATATCGAAACTGACCCGCATGCTGGCGCCGCCGGCGACCGTCAGGTGGCCCTGCTTCAATTCATCCTGCACCAGCCTCTGCGGCAACCAGGTCAAGCCAGCGCCACGCTTGGCCATTTCCAGGATTGCTTCGTAAGAATCGGCCTGGCAGACCATGTGCAGCGGTAATTTGTGCGGCAGAGCCGCCAGATGCTGGGACAGCACGCTGCGCAGAGTCAATGACGGAGCGTAAGCTAGCCAGGGAATCGGTGTATCACCGGTTGGAGAAATGCGGAATTGAGGACGTCCTTTTGCATCTGGCGCACTGACGGGCAGCAGCACTTCGTGATCCAGTAAGATGGATTCGTAGAGATTGGGATCGATCAGCAGCCGGGTAGACGGACTGCCGTAACTCAACAGCAAATCGACGTCGCCGGACGCCAGGCGCATGATCCCCTCCTGTGCGCCGCCGGTGCTGAGCGACACCAGGAATGGACCGAAACGCTGGTTGATGGATTCACACCAGTCCGGGAAAAAGGTTTTCGCCAGCGTCCGGCCGGTTGCAATTCTCAGGGTCTGCTCCGAATGCGGCGCGGTGTTTTGCAACTGGGCGCGCGCTGCATGCAAGACATCCAGCGAATGGGTCGCCGCGTCCAGAAACAGCATGCCGGCCGGCGTCAGGGAAACCGGCTGTTTGCGTTCCGCCAGCGGTGCACCGACCCATTCTTCCAGTGCGCGAATGCGGCGGCCGAAGGCTGGAGACGTGACAAAACGATTTTCCGCCGCCCGCGAAAAATTGCGTGTCCGAGCCAATTCGACAAAATCCTCCAGCCATGCTAGTTGCATTCTTATCCTCTTACTATTGAGAGTTTCATCATTCAAGACATCGCCACGGCAGAGTCATCTGGGGTCAGAGTCAACGGGGTTAGTCAATTTCTGCAGTGCTTCATCGCCAACTTGACTCTGACCCCACATGACGGATTCGGAGAAAGACAGGACGCATTACGCCGTTTTGTTCTTTTTTAACGATGAGTCAGTACTCCGTGGCCCGCTAAGTGGGGTCAGAGTGAAGTTTCTGCAAAAAGCGCGCAGAAAGTTCACTCTGACCCCAGTTAGCTGCTGACCCCCACTTAGCTGCGTTTGTTAAGCGCATTGAAATGATACATGAGCAGATATCACGCAGGTTTTAAGCGGGGAACAAAATGCGGGGCAGGATTCATGACATCGCCACGGCAAGAGTCATCTGGGGTCAGAGTCAACTTTCGCAGTGCTTCATCGCGAAACTTGACTCTGACCCCACATGACGGATTCGGAGAAAGGCAGGGCGCACAACGCGGTTTTGTTTTTTTTAACGATGAGGCAGTACTCCGTGGCCCGCTAAGTGGGGTCAGAGTGAAGTTTCTGCAAAAAGCACGCAGAAAGTTCACTCTGACCCCAGTTAGCTGCTGATCCCACTTAGCTGCTGATCCCACTTAGCTGCGTTTGTTAAGCGCATTGAAATGATACATGAGCAGATATCACCATAGAGACTACTCGCACGCAGGTTTTAAGCGGGGAAGGACCAGATCGTGGTGACTGCAATCAGTGCGACGCTGGGGGAATTCTGTTGTTGTTGGAGTCGTACCTGGCCTCAGGGTAGAGGACGTCCTTTGCGTCTACCGTCAACACGCCAAGGAAATTAAATTGCGGTTCGCCTTCCGCCGTCTTTCCGACTTTGCAGAAATGCTCGACGCTCTTGGGGGAAACACCTTCTGCGTTGTTGGCCATCAATCCCGTAAATTCGGAAACGATTTTTTCCAGCATCGCCTCTGCTTCGTCGTCGGTCGGCAATTCCTGGTTCTTTTCCACCTGCTTGGCCAGCGCAATCTGGGCGTGCGCCGCTTGATACAAGCGCACGGCAACGCTGGAGCAGATTTCCCCTGGAGTACGTTCTTTCGGGGTCATGGATAAGAAATGGGCGCCGTCCGACGGTTGCGCCTGCGGCGGAGTATGGGTGAAGGGATCCGACGCCACCTGCAGGATATCCTTCTTGGCTGCCTCGGTAAATTTTGTAAATTTGTCGCCCGGTTTCATCGAAGTACCCAGGATGGTTTTGCTGTAGGGGACGTCCTGCCACATTTGACCCGCCTGCGCCGCCCAATCGCCGACATTCTTGTCGGTGGGTTTGTAGACCCAGTATTGGCCGTCCTGTATCGAAGACGCCTGCACCCGCATGGTGTTCGACGTGCCGAGTCCGCCGCGCGCTTCCAGTTGTTCTGCTTCGCCTTTTCCATCCAGCTCTGTCTTGACCGGATTTTGCTTGTCGTGCGCCCACATCATGATGTGAAAACAATTATCGTCGCCTTTGTTGTCCTCGATGCCATTCAGATTGGGCACCATTTGCAAGCCCAGGGAAAACGCATGCGCCTTCGATTCCGGAATGCTTTCCTTACGCACCAGGATGCATCCGGGAAATAAATCTTCCTTGCCGATTTTATGGGTGAAAGCCTGGGTTGCCTGGGTATGGAGCGCAGCTTCGGTCCCCGGTTTTTTCAACCATGTCTGGACCTGGCCTTTAACGTATTTCACCAGGTCGAGCGTATCTTTCACTTTGACTGTATCTGCGTCCTTGACTGTAAATTTACCCTTGACCACCATTTCATCCATCTTGGCGTCAAGCTGCGATGCGTGGGTGAATGAGTTCTTCAGATGCGCTGCAAGAGCGGCATTGCTAGCTTCGCCTTTATAGCCGACGCTCTTGCGGGGAGCTTGTTCAACTGTCAGGGCCGCTAGTGCGCTGCTTCCTTTGCTGCTGAAAACATTGCTGCTCGCTGCATTCTTTCCGCTGCCTGAAAGCGACTCTAATCCGGGCAGCGATTCCCGGGTTGGCGATCTGCTGCCGCTGCGGCGTGCAGCGCTATTGCCTTGCTGTTCCGAAGCAGCTTCGGTATCGATATGTTGGGATGTTGCGGGGGCGTTTCTGGTGATTTCCATTTTATTTACTCCATGATGTGATGACCTTACATTTTCGCGGCTGGATGCTGGCCGTTGAAAAGCGGACGGCGAAATTAGCCGGAAAATAGCGAAACAGATGACAACGGGATGACAATATTTCCCGGGATGGCGGCAAAGGAAGTATTCGGTATCGAATAACGGGTAAAAGCGCGATGAGGGGAGCTGAGAGTGGAAAGCGGAACCGTCAGGCGCGAATCCAGACGTATTCTCCATAGGCGATATTTTCGAACATGTCGTCCCGCGCCTGGAACATATTGTCGCGCCAGTAACGGCCGTGCTCGAGATAGTGATCGACGAGGTCGACCAGCCATTTTCCATCGATTTCATCGTCCAGGGCGATGCGGCTTATCAGCACGATGCCGCCGGTATCTACGTCCAGCCCAAGTTGCGCCTGGTCTTGCGCATAGACGGCAAGGTTGGCTTCCAGCAGCAATCTGAAGATGCGCAGCGTACGGCCGGCCGTGACTATGCCCAATTGAAAATTGACGTAGACGGCTTTTGGGTCGTCGTCGAAATAATCAATCGCCACCTCGAAACTGTCAATTTCGAGCAAGCCTGAATTCACCACACCGTCCACGTCGGCAATTTGCCGGATCGCACACAGTTCGCGAATCAATTCGTCGCGGCGTTCTATGCTCATAAATTTACAGGAAGAGGGATTGGAGATCGAGGGATCGACAAAAGAATAAACGGCATATCGTCAAAAGAAACTGGCAATATCCGGAACAACGGCGCCAGGCCGTTAGCCAACGATATCCTTGCTGGCCTTGAAACCCATCGTATGGACTTTGGCCAGAGCATTGGCCAAGTCAATGGCGTTCTCTGCCTTGGCAGCAGCTTCGATTATGTCCATTTGCTTATCTGTATTCAGACCGGTGATTGCAGACATGTTGACGCTCCCAGGTTAAAGCGCTGTATTTTAAAAAAGAGGCTGGTCGACACACGGCCGAGTGTCGGCCTGCCGCTGTCTGACGATTAGCCGACGATATCTTTGGCGGCCTTCAGACCCATCGTGTGGACCTTGGCCAGGGTGTTGGCCAGGTTGATTTCGTTTTCTGCTGCGGCCGCTGCTTCGATTATGTCCATTTGCTCATCTGTATTCAGACCGGTGATTGCAGACATGTTGACGCTCCCAGGTTAAAGCGCTGTATTTTAAAAAAGAGGCTGGTCGACACCCGGACGAGTGTCGGCCTGCCGCTGTCTGATGATTAGCCGACGATATCTTTGGCGGCCTTCAGACCCATCGTGTGGACCTTAGCCAGAGTGTTGGCCAGGTTGATGGCGTTTTCTGCTTCCGCTGCTGCTTCAATTTCAGCGATTTGTGCACCTGTGTCCAGACCGGTAATTGCTCCTGCCATTTTGATTCTCCTTGATGAAAGTGGTATAGGTTAAAAACAGATTGGTCGACACCTCGGAAGGCGCCGGCCGGTTGCTTACGATGATTAGCCGACGATATCTTTGGCTGCCTTCAGACCCATCGTGTGGACCTTGGCCAGGGTGTTAGCCAGGTTGATGGCGTTTTCTGCTGCCGCTGCCGCTTCAATTTCAGCGATTTGTGCACCTGTATCCAGACCTTTGATTGCTCCTGCCATTTTGATTCTCCTTGATGAAAGTGATGTAAATTAAAAAAGACTGGTCCACACCTTGAAAGGCGCCGGCCGGTTGTTTACGATGATTAGCCGACGATATCTTTGGCTGCCTTCAGACCCATCGTGTGGACCTTGGCCAGAGTGTTAGCCAAGTTGATGGCGTTTTCTGCTTCCGCTGCTGCTTCAATTTCAGCGATTTGTGCACCTGTATCCAGACCGGTAATTGCTCCTGCCATTTTGATTCTCCTTGATGAAAAACATGCTCCGATTTCGAAGCGGGCTAGATGGGCTCCGTGAGGAGTCCGGTTAAAATGTGCAATTCCCGCATGGGCATCACACAAAACTGAGTCGATGCCGTGAAAAACAGCCGCACGGCATTGAAAACTGAAAAACATTACGCACGCTGTTCCACTGCAGAGCGGCATAACTCGGCTGCCGCTCTCAATCCATCGACTATCACACCGCCGCTTTGGCGCTCGCTCGGGTCTGTGCTGGCCCGGTTGGCTTCGGCGGCGCTGAGCGCCATCTGTTCCAGTGCCTGTGCCACCGCCTTCAACTCGGCGGAATGGGCTGGATCGCCGGCTAACTTAGGTAGCGCATTTAAAGTATTGATCAGCGGTTCTGTCATATATTCGTACATTGCAATCACCTCATTGGAAACGGAGCGAAGCGTGTTGCGGCGAAACGAAACTTTTCGTACCGTCGCTCGACGCGAAATATTGCAGGCCGTCGACTGCCAGCGCGGAACCGATATCCTTAGCGGTAGCGATTTCGTCGGCGCGCATGACATTGACATCGACCTTTTTGACCAGCGGCCCCAGGTCGGCGCGGAATTGTTCTACAACTTTCTGGATGGCCTCGGGATGCAGTACGGTTCCTGTGACAGCAAACACGCCGTCGCCCCTGTATTGCACACTGACGTCGGGGGCGCGCAATGATTCTCTGAGATCGCGTACCACTTCGTCTGCCGCCCTTACGTTCCACTTCAAATGTCCGGCTGCGAAGGCGTGCGCCGCCTGATAGATCCTGGCTGCGGCGTCTTCCTGCTTGACGATGCCGCTGACGTTGAGCACGCCGTCTTGCTCGGTAATTGTCAGATCGTCTTGATTCAGCTGCGCCACAGCCAGTTTCAGTTTTTCCAGCGACGCCTGCGGTTGTGGCAGAGCGCCGCTCCGCAATGGATTCGTGCCGGGCACGATCATCGCGGTGGCGGTCACGGCAGCCAGCGCCGACGAGGCCAGAACCAGCCAGCTGATGGTTGCGTGGCGCGCCCAGATGGGGACAGTCTTGACTGGATGCAGAGATGCCTGCGCCTGGTCCGGTAAATTCTCCGACGCGGCTTGCTGAGTAGCTGGCTGATTGGCTTGCGGACTACAGACCATGCGCAGCAAGCTGATGTCGGACGGCCATGTTGCCTCTGCCGGCCCCGCGCATAGAACAATATCGCTGAAGCTGCGCGGCTCAAAATCTTCCAACTGGGCCTGCGGCTCGCTGTCATTTAAGACGCCTATCGCGACCTTGCCTTGCTCATCCAGCGTAAGCAGCATGGCCGGCGCGTTCCAGTCTGAGATTTGGATTTCAGACCTGGCGTCGCAACCGATCGTGGTATCGCCATTGGCCAGATTGATCACTGCTCCGGAGTGACGGCCAGTCAATACGCGAATCTGTTTTTTCATGGACTAACTCCCTTGTTCTGCTGTTGAATCAGGATCAATCAGGCTAGCGCTGCTGTTCACCTTGCTGTACTGCTTTGATATAAGTCTATCTTCGTGTTCTGCAGGCCCGCAGCCAAGGCCCGAATTTATTGGCTCGCGAACGAACTTGATTACCATCCGCGGCCGCGCAGGATAAGTGCTGAAAGCTTCGCCACGCCGATCGCACGTTCCATGTCGGTACGCTTGCGGGACAGGTTCAGCAGCAGCAACGGCAGCAGCAGATTCATGGTTTCCTCGGCGGCAGTGCGTGTTCGCCGGGATGCCGGGCCGGACCGGAGCAGCAGGGCGGTGGAAGACGCATCGCCACCTCTGATGATTGCCGGTACAGCTTGCTTGCCAGGCTCGACCAGCGCCACCAGGCGGTCGCGCACCGTATGCAAAGTAGTTGTCTGCGCGCGGGCTGCAACCGGCATTTGCAAAAATTCGCGCATGATCGCCAGAATCCTATAGGTTGTGCCTGATTGCGGCTTGCCGGAGGCCAGGCTGTCGCGTGCTCCGAGCAATGCTGTTTCGGCAGCCGCCTGGCCGTGCAGCCGCAAATTGGTGTCATGCGCCAATGGCCATGTGCCGAGTAGCAGAGCCTGTTCGCGGATTGGACGCCGGGCGGCCCGCATGATGTCGATAGTGCGCGCCGGACCCGCCGCATCAAATTGCACGCGCCCGGCATTGCCTGCACCATCGCGGCGGCGCTGGTGCAGATCCTCGCGCCGGTCGCGGTCGGATGGGCGGCCATCGTCGCTGGATTGACGAAGATTTATTGTGTTGAGTGCTGTACGTTGCGAGGAGGAATGCTCTTCCAGCATCATCAGCAAATCGTCGCTCATGGCGCCTGATTCGAGCTGCTCCGGTTCCCCGCTGGCGCCGCGCCGCGCCGTCTGCCGCCTGGCGCGCAGGGCAGCGGCCCGATGGCGATGGTGGCCGGGAAGCGGCAGCTGGATCGGCTGCTGGATCGGCTGTTCCTCGTCGTCCACCTGGTGCGGACTGTTCCAGCTGTCGATACGCGAGATGCTCATGGGAATATCACCTGGAACACGGAACGCGCATAGTTCTGGATGGCGGCGGCGGCCCATGGAGCGGCGATAACCACCACCACCGTCACGACTATCATTTTAATGCCCTGCGAGATGCTGGAATCCTGCAGCGAGGTAATCGCCTGCAGAAAAGCAATCACCAGGCCGGTGATTGCAGCAACGCCGACAACCGGCAGGGATACCAGCAGGGCCAGCGTCAATGCCTGTGTCGTCAGGTGGGTGATTGCATCGTATTCCATGGCTTCACCGATAAGTGGATATGAGTCCGTGAACCAAGGTGGACCAGCCGTCTAGCGATATGAACAGCAGCAGCTTGAATGGAATCGCGACGTTGCTCGGATTGACCTGGGATAGTCCCAACGCCATCAGCACGTTGGCAATCACCAGATCGATCACGATGAAACACAGGTATAGCAGGAAGCCGATCTTGAAAGCCGCAGTCAGCTCACTCAATGCGAACGCCGGCGCCAGCACGATCAAGTCGTCCGGCTTCAGCTCCGCGGCCCGTTCCGGCGGCCAGATCTGGCGCGCCGAGCGCATGAAAAACGCCTTCTCGCGTTCCGACGTATGCTTGCGCAGAAAGGCGCGGAACGGCTCGCGTGCGGCGTCGAACAATGGCATGATCTGCGATCCGGCGGTTTGTTCGCTCGACAGCTGCGCGTGCTTGACAGCTTCCATGCCTACCGGCGCCATCACGAAGCATGAAATGATGATGGCGACGCCGTTCAGCACCGAGGTCGGCGGCACTTGCTGCAAGCCGAGAGCATTGCGCAGCAGGCCCAGCACGACCACGATTTTCGTGTACGACGTGACCACCATCGCGGCGAACGGCAGGATGCTAAGGGCGAGCGCTGCGATCAGCAGCGACGCGATATCAGGAGTGCCGCTCATTGCGCTCTGCCATGCGGTGGATTTGCAGGCCCAGCTGGCCGCCGACTGCTACCAGTTCGCCAAACGCCAGAACCTGGCCATGCGAAACCAGCCGGATCTGGGCATCGTCTACCGGCACTGGAAGTTCCAGGATGCAGCCGGGTTCCAGCGCGGCGATTTGCGCTATGGGTAGATTGAGCGTAACAATTTCAAGATGGACTGGAATCTCAAGCTGTCCGACATAGATCTGCTGCGCCGCGTCTCCCATTTCTTCCGCTTCCAGGTCCGCAGGTTGATCGTTGTCCAGATTGTAGGTGGTCGTCATAGGTTTGTTCTCCAGGGTAATGGTGTGTGCCGCGACGCTTGCCAGCGCACTGGCGCACCAGCCGTTGCTGACGCCCCAGCGCAGCGCTACATTGTCGATAGGCGCGCCGCGCACGTAATTTCCGCGTGGCTGCCAGCCGAGCAAGATGTCACCGCAACGCAAGGAAGCGAGCAAGGCCTGGCTGCAATTGCGGCTGCGCAGCCGCAGATGGGTGGGCAGGGATAGTGCGGGTAATGCTTGCGTGGCGCCGGCGGCAGTCAGCCATTGCCGCTCGAGCAGCGTCGCCAACGCTGGCGGCAGATCGACAATCACAGCAACATCGGCAACATCAGGACAGGTGTCTGCCGATACGTGCTGGAATTCAAATGCCAGCCCCTGCGCCGGCGTCGCATCGTCAGCCAGCGCCAGCTCCGCAACGGTTGGTTGCGGATAGCCGTGCGCCGCCAGCTTGTCGAGCAACGGCGCCAGCCATAGATTGGCCAGTGCGATACGCCTTGGGTGGTCGGTGTCGAGCGCGATCATTTCAAGCGCCGGATGACTGGCCAGATCGACCAGCGCGGTCAGGACGCCGTAGGCAGAATCCAGGCGCAGCGTAGCAGCGCGTTTGAAGCTGACCGATGCCGCCGGCAGCGCACGCAGTTCGATGCCGGCGGCGCGGGCCGCCACGCGCATCGTGCTACGCGCATCGAATAAGCCTCGCGACAGACTGGCCAGCGCTGCAGGATAGGAGCGCAAGCGGTTGCCGATGGGGGTTGCCATGACTTCCTCCATACCTTGCTCCGTAACTTGCTGCGTAACTTGCTTATGCATAGGAATCCATCTCTTTTCTAGAGGCTTCAGGCCAGCTCGATGTCAATCTCGAGGCTGGCGCCGAGCCGGGAACGCAGACGCCGTTGCAGTGCGTCCGTGTTCAAGCAGATTAGGTCATTGGCCCGCGCATTACTGCAATCGAAGCGAAGCGACAGCCGGAAAGGCGAAAGTTTTAATTGCAGACGGGTCTCAGGCAGGATGGCAGGATTAAGCACGATGACTACTTCCCAGTTGCCGCCTCCCTGAACCGCCGGCGACGAACAGAAGTTGGCGATGCGCTCAGCCAGATGCTCGACTACCAGGTCGGCCTCCGCCGCCTGCGAGCATTGCCGGATCATGTGCGCGCGCAAGGCGGCGAGCGCATCCCGCTCGGCGTCGGTGCCAACTGCCGCAGTTGCCGCCGCAGCCTGATTGTCTTGCTCAGGCATGACTGGCGGAGCGTCATCCCGCTGCTCCGCGTCGTCGTCGGTCGATCGATCTTCGGAGCCAGCGTAGGTATTATCTGTCAGCGCTTGCCGGGCGGCGCCGAGAACTGCGTTGAAACGTGCTGTCCGCTGCCGTGCGGGGCGGCTTGGAGCGTTGTCGGAATGCGTTGCGGAAAGTCGCAGCACCCGCAATTCGCGGGCCTGCCGGAAGCGGTTATCCATGGCTAGAGATTAACCACGCCGACCGGCTGCAGCTCGACATCCGCTCCCAGTTCCTGGAATGAATACACCTGCAGTGCCGGAAAACCTTGCTCAATCATGCGCCGGAAGTAACGTCGGATATCCATTGCTGTAACAACCGCGACGCCAGCCGCAGGTTCGCTGCCGACGGCGCTTTGGACCGACTCCAGCAGGGCGTCGATCTGTTGCGGTTCAAGCGTCAGGAAATTGCCCGCCGGGGTGGGCTTGATAGCCTGGCGAATCGTCTGTTCGACGTCAGCGTCGAGCACGATCGCCTGCATTTTCCCGGTGCCTGCCGTCGCCCGGTGGGCGATGAAGCGGCCCAGATCGCCGCGTACGTATTCGGTTAGCATCAGAACGTCCTTTTCCTTGGCGCCCCATGCCACCAGGCTTTCCAGGATTGCCCGGATATTCCGGATCGGTACGTGCTCTTCGAGAAGACGCCTGAATACTTCTGCTATCTTCGGCACGGTCGAAACTTTCTGCACCTCTGCCACCAGGCCCGGATACTCGGCGCCGACTCGATCCAGTATCCACTGCGTCTCTTGCAGTCCGATGAAGAGATGCGCTGCACGTCGCACCGAATTGCAGACATCGTCTGCCAGCACCTGTTCGCGTTGACTGACTGACTCCGGCATTTCTACCGGCGGCAACGGCACCTCTTGCAGCAGGATCTGGTACGACAGGCCGGGCAGGTTGTCGGCGGTCCAGACAGCAGTGCGCGGGAAAGGCAGGCCAAGTTCTTCTACCAGCCGCAGCCGTATCTCGTTCAGGGCCAGGTTCAAGGCCGTCTCGTCGAGCCGGCCGGTCAGGTTTTTCGATAGGCGCAAGGACAGCGGCACGGCAAACGCGGGGGCGTGCTGGGCGATGCTTGGCGTGCCGCCTTTGACGCCGTCGGTGAGCAGGGCGGAGAGTTCGGTCCCGGCATCGGGCTGGGTTTGGCGCTGCTTGCGGCGCAAGTTGTAGCCGCCGGCGAAGATCGCAGCCGCCAATACCAGGAACAAGGTGGTCGGAAAGCCTGGCACCATGGCGAAGCCGCATAACATCGCCGAAGCACTGAACAGGGCATTCGCGTTGGTCGACAGCTGCGCTGCGATATCCATGCCTAGCGAGCGCGGCCGGCTGTGTTCGTCAGCCACGCGGGTGATCAAGATACCGGCCGCGACCGAGATCAGCAACGATGGAATTTGCGAAACCATCGCATCGCCGATGGAAAGCACGGAAAAGCGATTGGCAGCTTCGCCGGCGCTCATGCCATGGTAGCTGACGCCGATTACCATGCCTGCCAAGATGTTAACCATGGTGATGACCAGGCCGGCGATCGCATCGCCCTTGACGAATTTCATCGCGCCGTCCATGCCGCCATGCAGCTGGCTCTCGATGGCCAGCAGTGCACGCCGCTGCCTGGCGTCTTCGACCGAAAGATTACCTGCCTTGACGTCGGCGTCAATGCTCATCTGCTTGCCCGGCATTGCATCCAGCGTGAAACGCGCGCCCACCTCCGCCACCCGTTCCGAGCCTTTGGCGATGACAATGAACTGCACGGTTGCGATGATCAGAAACACCACCAGCCCGACCACCAGGTTGCCGCCGACAACCAGTTCGCCAAAGCTCTCGATAATGTGGCCGGCTTCGGCGTTCAGCAAGATCGATTTGGTCGAGGCTATGTTAAGCGACAGACGGAACAAGGTAGTAAACAACAGCAAGGATGGAAAGGCCGACAACGATGTGGCGCTGGGAATGTACATCGTCACCATCAGCAGCACGATGCTGATGGTGATATTCAGGCCCAGCAGCATATCGATCAGAAAAGTGGGCAAAGGCAGGATCATCAAGGCGATAACCGAGATCACCAGCGCTACGATGCCGACTTCGCCGCTGATATTGAAGAGGCGCGACGATTTCATGTAAATCTCCTTCAAGCTGGATTGACAGCTGTGTTGTGGCCTTTGCCCATATCGTCAACCCAGGCCAGCACTGCTGCTACCGCGTCGAAAAGGGGTTCGGGGATGGTTTCTTCCAGGGCAACCAGATACAGCGCGCGCGCCAATGGCGGGTTGCCGACAATCGGAACGCCATGCAGAGCCGCCAGTTCACGGATGACACGCGCTTCGTCATCGGTTCCCTTGGCGATGACGCGCGGCAAGCCGCACTCTTCAGGCACGTAGCGCAGGGCGACAGCGTAGTGGGTCGGGTTGACAACCACCACATTGGCCTGCCCCACATGCGATTTCTGCGGCGCGTTGGCAAGTTCCTTTGACAGTTTGCGCAGCTCTTGCTTGATTTGCGGATTGCCGTTGCTTTCCTTGTTCTCCCGTTTGACTTCATCCTTGCTCATGCGGTGATCCCTGATGAACAACCAGCGCTGGATAGCAAAGTCGGCCGTGCCTATCACCAGGAAAACCACGGCAGAGATGGCGAGCATCTTGCATAAAGCGCCCCAGGCGATACTGTCCAATCCCAGGATCGGCTGGTACACGACCCCGATCAGCAAGGGCATCAGTATCAGCACGGTTTTCCACAGTACCGTGCTCAAAATGCAAGCTTTGACCACGGTTTTGGCCAGCTCTATCATCGAGCGCATCGAAAAGATCCGCTTCAGTCCCGACGCCGGGTTGATTGAATTGAATTTCAGTTCCAGCGGCTTGAAGGCGAGTTGCAAGCCGACTTGCGCCGCAATCACGGCAGCCGAAATCAGTGCGGCGAGCAGCGCTATGGGCAGGCAAATAGCCAAGCCGCGTGTGCCGGCAGTCACCAGCGCATCGGTATAGCTAAAGTTTTCCGATTGGGCATTCGCAACGTCGAGCCCCATGCGCAGCAGCAAACGCAATTGTTCTGTCATGACCGGGCCGCCCAGCGAAAAACCGATCGCTGCGCTGAATAGAATTGCGGCAAACGGCAAATCCTGGCTTTTCGAGGTTTCGCCGTCGCGCCGGGCGTCGGTCAGTTTCTTTTCACTGGGTTCTTCGGTTTTTTCGTCGGACATGGAGGTATACCGAAATAAGGTGTGCAGCGATTATTGAGTCGGCGCGCCAGCGGCAAGAGCGCGAATGCGAACCGATGCGCGTCGTGGCGAAGCAGGAGGGTATTGCCGTCCTCGGGAAGTCCTTGTCCAGCCTTCCGGTCTTCGTCGCTCAGTGCGATGTTTCGCTAGTTGCGATGCCGGTTCGTATCTGCAGCGGTAATCACTGCGAGGTTGATTTACCTTCTGGTACTACCTACCGCGTAGTGCGTGCTGTTCTCAAGGCGGCGTGCGGGTTTTTTTCTTCGAGGAGCCGGATATGAAGACGGGAAATTGCAGTAACGAGCTGTTAACGGGGCTGATCGAACTATTGATGTTCGGCGCCAAGCACAACTATATCGAGCCAACCGAGCGCCTGCTGGCGGCGGTGCACCTGATGCGGCCGGGTTTTATCGAGCTGCGCGCGTACGACGCCTGGATTTTGATCCGTCAGAAGCGTTTCTCCGACGCCGTGCGTCTGTTGCGAGAGCTTGAGCAGCAACCCTTGCGAGGATCGTTCGGCCCTTACGTCAGTTCGCTGCTGGCGATCTGCCTGGCCAATCAGAACGATGAGTCCTGGCGTCACTATGCAAATGAAGTCATGTCGGGCAAGGAGGATGCCGACTCGATCGAGCTCATGACTACCCTGATGGGGCAGGCAGGCGAGAAGACGGCGAAACGGCCGGCTGTGGCACAGATCGATAAGAGTCAATTGCAATTTTTGCTACAACACCGGCATCTGCGGGCTTAAGGAGATCAATATGAGCATGACAATTCCACCACTGCCACCGATCTCAAGCACACCCGCAATGCAGGGTGGTGCGGGCGCTGCCAAGGAAAGCGCGGCAGCCGCAGTGGCGCCGACGCCGGCGCCGCGCAGCGATCTGGTCGAACAGTTCCGCGCCAAGTTCGAGCAAGCGCGCCTTTCGCCGCAAAGCGTGACGCACTTCCAGGGACCTTCTGCGGTATCGCAAATGATTACGCAACAAGACCAGGCCATGGGAACCTTGACCAACAAGGTCGACGCCTTCGCAGCAGGCGCCGACAAGATGAGCATGCAAGAGGTGGTTGCGCAATCGGTAAAGGTACAGCTTGACGTTGCCACCTTGACGGCCAAGCTTTATCTGGGACAAACGCTTGCGCAAGGCAGCAAGGGCGCCATACAGACCTTGGTCAAGAATCAGTAGGAGGGCCAGATGCCACACTATCCAACGTTGGTCCGCAGGCTCCGCATCGTTCTGGTCGCTCTGTTTAGCGTCGTGCTCATCAGCGGTTGCAGCGAGCAGCTGTTTGCGCAATTATCCGAAGCCGACGCCAACGACATGCTGGCGGCGCTGCTCGACGCCGGCATTTCCGCATCCAAGCAGAAAGACGACAGCGGGAAAAGCTGGTCGGTGAAAGCAGAAGAGCAAGATTTTGCGCGCGCCATCAACGTGCTGCGCTCGCACGGGATGCCGCACCAGAAGCACGAAAATCTGGGTGAAATGTTCAAGAAGGATGGCTTGATCTCCACCCCTACCGAAGAGCGGGTGCGTTTTATCTATGGGGTATCGCAGCAGCTGTCGGAGGTGCTTTCAAGGATCGACGGCGTCAGTTACGCCAGTGTCCAGATCGTCCTGCCGAATAACGACCCATTGGCAACCGAGGTCAAGCCGTCGTCGGCAGCAGTATTCGTCAAGTACTTGCCTGGAACCGACGTCGCTTCGCTGGTGCCTAGCATCAAGAACCTGGTGGTGCATGCGGTGGAAGGACTGACCTACGACAACGTCAGCGTGACGATGGTGGCCGGCACCGACTTGCCAGCCGCGGGGTCGGGGCGCCGCAACACCGGCGACGCCTGGCTGATCGGCGCCGGGCTGCTGTTGGCGGGAGTTCTGGCCGCAGCGCTGGCGTTTGCCGGCAGACGCTACGGTCTGCTGCGCAAGCTGGCGCCAAGCGGCTTGCGTGCCCTGGTTTCGCGGAGCAAGCCGTCTTGAACGCCAGCGATGCCAGCCACGTCGGCGAGCCAAGGGAAAGCGGACCAGCAACGCTTGCCCAGCTGCATGTCTGGGTCGCCAGGTACGAAGCAAAGATGCGCGAGGAGGCGGCGCGCCAGTCGCAACTGCATTGCCAGCGCTGGCGCCAGGCTTGCACTCCTGCCGCTGTCCAGATATGGCTCGCCGCGCGCCATGTCTGGCTGCCAGGCGCCGTGTCGATCGACCAGCTGAGCCTGAGCGTCAACCGGCTTGCTTTGCTGGATGGCGCCGCTTTGCGCAAGGTATTGTCGGCGCGTGCGCTGTACCGGTCGCGGGCCGGTCTGCGCCGGCTGGTGGCCCGCAGCCAGCGCGAGCAGCTGCTCGCTGCGGTCGGCGAGCATGCGCTGCAAGGTCTGCAGCAGGTGGATGCGCTTGTCGGTGGTTCTGCGCCGCCGCTGCCGGAGTCTTTTACCGCAGCATCGCTGGCGGCCGATGGCTGGCAACTGATCCAGTCCGAGGATGCCGGCCTGGCCCCGGCTGCGGCTGCTCTGGTGGTTTCTACACTTGCGCTGGACGAGATTGCTGGCGCTGCCGTGGCAGGCGTTCCAGGCGCCACCCGGGATAAGCACTCGTCGCCCAGCCAGGTTTCCAGCGACGCTGAATCGGCGCGTTTTTTTTCGAAATTAGGATCGTTCTTTCCGGAGATGCAATGGCTATTTGGCTAAGCTCGGAACAACCGTCCGTCGGACCCGACGTAGACGTGATACGCAGCGCAGAACTTGCCAGCATGGTGGCCCTCGATCAAGCACATGGCGCACTCGAACGGCGTTATGCCGGACTGCTAGCTGACGCCGAAGCGTCGGCCCAGGCCATCGTAGCCGCGGCGCAGCAACGGGCGGATACGCTTGAAACGGCAGCGCAGCGCCGCTTCGACAATAGCGCGCGGCTGGGCTACTCGGCCGGCCGCCAGCGCGGGCTGGCAGAGGTGCACGAAACCATGCTGCGCCAGGCGGCTTCGCAGCGCCAGTTGCTCAGCGCCAGCCGCGAACGGATCGCGCAGATTGTTACGCGTAGCGTCGAACGCGTGCTCGGTACTGCCGATCCCAAGGCGCTGTTCGCGCAGGTTGCCGGAACTGTCGACCGGCTGCTGGAAGATTCATCGTTTTTGACCGTTCGGGTTGCTCCTCAAGACCTGGACGCCGCACGAGACGCCTTCGGCGCGGCCTGCAGCGCCAACCAATGGGGCGTCAACCCGCAAGTCGTGGGACGCGCCGACCTGCTGCCGGGCAGCTGCGTCTGCGAGTGGGATTACGGCGTGATCGACGGCAGTCTCTCATTGCATGTCGATGCGCTGCGACGCGCTGTTAGCGGCCTGGTTGCCGAGCCGCAGCCGCAACTCCCGCAACCCGACGACGACAATCCGCTGGACCAGGACGACGCGCTGGCCGAATATGAAAGTATGGAATGATGGACGGCTTCGATAGTTTTCTCGACACGCTGGACGCCACGCTCGATGCGACGCCTATGCTCAAGCAACACGGCAAGGTGGTCGAAGTCATAGGCACCTTGCTGAAAGTGGGCGGCCTGGACGCGACGCTAGGTGAATTATGCGAGCTGCGCGAAGCTGACGGGCGTCTGGTGCAGCGCGCCGAGGTGGTCGGCTTCACTCGCCAGTTCGCGCTGCTGGCGCCGTTCGGCAGCGTAGTTGGCTTATCGCGTTCAACCCGGGTGGTCGGGCAGGGCAGGCCCTTGTCAGTGCCGGTAGGCCCGGCACTCATGGGCCGCGTGCTCGACGGCCTGGGTGAGCCGCTGGACCAGCTGGGTGCAATCGAGACCAAAGATTTCCGCTCAGTCATCGCGGCTGCCCCGGATCCGCTCACCCGTCGCATGATAGAAGAACCGCTTGATACCGGCGTGCGTGTCATCGACGGCTTGATGACGATTGGAGAGGGTCAGCGGGTCGGTATCTTCGCTCCGGCCGGCGTCGGCAAGAGCACGCTGCTCGGCATGTTGGCCCGCGGCGCAGCTTGCGACGTGAATGTGGTGGTGCTGATCGGCGAACGCGGCCGCGAAGTGCGCGAGTTCATTGAACTGATTCTTGGCAAGGAGGGCATGGCCAAGAGCGTGGTGGTATGCGCGACGTCGGATCGCTCATCGATCGAGCGCGCCAAGGCGGCCTACGTGGGCACTGCGATTGCCGAGTATTTTCGCGACCAGGGCATGCGTGTGTTGTTGATGATGGATTCGCTGACCCGTTTTGCCCGGGCCCAGCGTGAAATCGGCTTGTCGGCTGGTGAACCGCCGACACGGCGCGGCTTTCCTCCCTCCATTTTTGCCGAGTTGCCGCGCTTGCTGGAACGTGCCGGCATGGGTAGCGTAGGCTCGATTACGGCGTTCTATACGGTGCTTGCCGAGGACGAAGAAGGGAACGATCCCGTCAGCGAAGAAGTACGCGGTATCCTCGACGGCCACATCGTTCTGTCGCGCGCTATCGCCGCGCGCAATCACTATCCTGCGATCGACGTTCTCAATAGCTTGAGCCGGGTAATGACCCTGGTAGCGAGCAGCGCACATTGCAACGGCGCCGGCCGGGTGCGCAAGCTGATGTCGAAGTTCAACGAGATCGAGCTGCTGCTGCAGATCGGCGAGTATCAGCAGGGCGCCGATCCGCTGGCCGATGAGGCCATCTCGCATCACGACGCCATCGAACAATTCCTGATCCAGGGCACGGACGAAGAGGCGCCGGGCGCGCATACCCATGCGATCATTTCGCAGTTTTCCAACTGATGGCGCGCGATGAGCGTTGACGCCGCAAAAATATGGCGGGCAATTGTTGCCGCGCAGATGCGGCGGCAGCAGCGCGCAAAGGATGAACTCGAAGCTGCCCGGCAAGACATGCTGGCGGTCGAGGCCACGCACGCCGCAGCCGTTGCGGAAACGGCGCAAGCTTGCGAACGCCGCCGCATTCACGAAGATGGCTTGCGAGAGCTGCTCTCCGCAAGCTTGTCCGCGGCACTGTATTTAAGCCATGACGCCTGGCGCAGTCATTTGCGCGGTGAAGTCCAGGCCCTGCAAGCGCGCGAGCGCCAGGCGCACGACGCCCTCGAAAAACAGGAGCGCAAAGTTGCAGTGTTGCGTACCAAGCTTTCCCGCATAGACGCCGCGCTCGACAAGTGCCGGCACAAGCTGAAACAGATTGAAGACGAAACCCGCCGCCGCCGCGAGGAAAACGCTGACGAGGAAGCGATTGAAACGCTGCTGGCGCGGCGTGCCTTAAGGTGAGCTCGCGGCGAATTTGTGGTGACCTCGCACATGCATTGCCGCATCATTTCGACCTTCGCCGCAACGATCAAACTCTTGAAGTCCCCCAAGGCAGATAACGATGAATGAATTAACGACTTTGAGCAATACGCTGCTGTCCTTGTACACGGCGTATCACAATCTGATCGTCATGATGCTGCTCGCCGGCATGCGCATCATGATTGTATTTCTCGTGTTTCCGCCCACCAGCGATCAGGCGATACCTGGCATAGCCCGCAACGGCGTCATCTATCTGCTCACCTATTTTGTAACGGCGGGACAGAATCCTGAAACCTTTGAAAATTTAAACAGTGCGACGCTGTTGGTCCTGACGGCAAAGGAAGCTTTCCTTGGGCTGGCGTTCGGTTATTCCGCAGCCACGGCCTTTTGGATCGCGCAGAGCGTTGGCACACTGATCGACGATCTTGCCGGGTTCAACAACATACAGATGAGCAACCCGCTGCGCGGCGATCAAAGCACGCCGGTGTCGGCGGTGCTGCTGCAACTTGTGGTCACCTTGTTTTACGTTGGCGGCGGCATGATCTTTGTGCTCGGAGCTCTGTTCGAATCTTTCAAATGGTGGCCGGTGGAGCAGCTTATGCCATCGCTCTCAAGTACCGCCGAGGCATTCCTGATTCAACGCACGGACTCGATCTGGACCGGCATCGCGAAACTCGGTACGCCAATCATGCTGGTGCTGGTATTGATCGAAATCGGCATAGGCTTGATTTCTCGCGCGGCAGATAAACTTGAGCCGAACTCGCTGAGCCAGCCGCTGCGCGGCGCGGTCGGCCTGGTGATGGTAATTGCGCTGGCGGCGGTGTTCGCGGGACAGGTTGTGAACGATATTAAATTTCTGGGTTTCGGTCGGGCGTTAAGCGCCGGCATGGTCGGTAATCCACAAGATAAAACGGCGCCGGAAAATGCATTGAAGAAGTGAAGATTGTTGTGGAATCAGATGTTGTTTGTTGAAAATTCGCGGTGTTGCTTTCGCCTATGATGAACTTGTCGCTGGTGTCATTCATTCGGCAGCCGGCAACGGATCGTCTGATTTTTTTTGACAACCTACACTGGAGTAACGTTCATGTTTTCCACCGTCTATTTTGCGCTCACCTCGGCGCTTTCTTTGCAAGATAAACTTCCCGCCTATTCAACCGCATTGCTCGACAGCGCTTTCGATCGCGCCTACTGCCAGGTCGACGACGTGCTTGAGTGCAGCCGCCGCGATCTGACGGCTGACGATATTGCGCGCTTGATTGCGCTCGGCGATTCGTCGCTGCTGCTTGGCCATGACGAGGATGCCGAAGAGGCATATCGTCGCGCACAAAAACTGCTCGGCGCCAATGGCGACCGGCTGCGCATCATGTCTTGCCGGAATACCGGCTGGCAGCTGATGCTGCGCGATCGCTACAGCGCCAGCGCGAAATGTTTTACGCGCATGTGCAACGACGAGGCCGCCAGCACCAGCGATGTGCTGGAAGGTTTGCTGGGGATCGCACTGGTCCAGCACCAAATCGGCCACCAGACTGCGGCCGATGATGCGCTGTTGCGTGCTGCAGAACTGGCCGACGAACATCGTCAGCCTGGCTGGCGATTATTGGTGGCGCTGCTGGCAAGAGAGTTCGACGTGCAGCTGCAGATCCGCGGCGCCGCGACCCTGGGCGATCACGCGTTCTGGACTTCGGCGCGCAGCGCCAGCATGCAGTCGGCCGGCGAGCGCGCTGCACGCATGCGCCATGTACATGAGGAGACTGCGGTAATGTCGCCCATGCCCTTGTTATTCGTGCAGCGCCGGGAATACCTTAATTTGCTGGATCGTCTGGTGCAGGGCGACGCTAGCGCGGCGGACCGGCTTTTTTTCGCGATTGACGAACCGCAACGCTTCGGCGGCGCCGGCCAGGGTTTCCTTGCCAAGCTCGACGTCATACTCGCGGCGCTGGCTGGCGGACTCGACGACATTGCGGATCGCGTCCTGGTCAAGATCAACCGCTCTGAAGGAGAAGCAGGAACGCGACGTTGGAATGTCGAGTTTCTGTACGCCTCATCGAAAGTCGCAGTACGGCGCGGCAATCCAGCCCAGGCGCTCCAGTTCTATTCGAAATATGCAAGCGAAGCGTTGCGATGCCTGCGCTTGGAGGCGGTCGAGGTGCGGCAACTCGACAAGGCACACGGCGGGACGCACAGCGGAACGGCGGCGAGCGATGATGTTTCGGCCCGCCTGCCGGCAAAATACCGGCGCGCATACCGCTACATCGTCGATAACCTGAACCGGGCAAATCTGAGCACGCGCGAAGTTGCCGCCCATGTCGATGTCACCGAGCGTGCCTTGCAGCTGGCGTTCAAGCGATCGATCGGCGTCTCGCCCAGCAACGTGATTCGCAGTCTGCGGCTGGATGGCGTGCGCAATGATTTGCTTGACGGCGATTGGGCCGGGGCGTCGATTTTCGATACCGCCAGCCGCTGGGGCGTCAGCAGCCGGTCCGCGCTGGCCAAGGGCTATCGCCGGCAATTCAACGAGTCGCCATCCGAAACCATCTACGGCTGAATCCCGAGGCGGTTCTCCCGAACCGCCTATCTCTCTCATACCTATTCATGACAAACACTCCTCTGATGTGCGGGCAAGCGCACAGCGCGGTTTCATATCTGCGCAGACAGCGCAGCGCGCTGTATCGACAAATCTCCTGGGTATTGCCGGTGATTCTATGTGTGGCGGGGGCCAGCGCCGGCGCTCAGCCGCTGGTCTGGAAAAGCCAGAGATTCCAGTATGTAGCTGACCATAAGGATCTTAAGGATGTCTTGCGCGACTTTGGCGCCAGCGAAAATATCATGACCTCGATTTCCTCGCATGTCGACGGTTCCGTGTCAGGTCGTTTCGACAGTTCTCCAGAACAGTTCCTGGACAAAATGGCCAATACTTTCGGCTTCATCTGGTACTACGACGGCGCGGTGCTCAGTATCGCCGGCGCCAACGAGGCCCGTAACGCAACCATCAGTCTCAAGCACAGCAATGTGGCGGAACTGCGGCGCGTGCTGGGCAGCCTTGGCATAGCGGATCGGCGGTTTCCTGTCCGTTATGACGGCGAAACAGGATTGGTGATCGCATCCGGGCCGCCGCGCTACGTAGAACTGGTGTCCGATGTGGCCCGCTTGATTGATCAAACCTCGGCGCCGAGCGATAAGATTGTTGTGCAGCGTTTTCCTCTGAGCTATGCCTGGGCCACCGACCGTACCGTCACAATCGACGGCCAGGGCGTGACGGTGCGCGGGGTCGCCTCGTTGCTGCGCGGCCTGTACTCGGCGAACGGCGGCGGCCAGGGAGCAGCCGGCGACGCCACTCCGGCGCCGCGCGATACCTACCGCATGAAGAGCCTGCGCAGCACCGGCAATAACGGTAACAACGGCGGCAATTCGCTTGCGTCCGGTGCTAACGGGCGGCCGCCGCTGCCGACCTTGCCCGGGCTCGATAGTTCGCGCCAGTCTGCGGCAGAAGTTCCACCGCTTCCCGCCGGCGCCGTGACTGGCCGCGCCGACGGCAACACCGCCGAAGCAGCCGCGGCGTCTGCCGGACCGGTGATTGAAGCCGATCCTCGCAGCAATGCGATTTTCGTACGCGACCGGGCCGAAAACATGCCGGCTTTTCAAGCGCTGATCGAATCGCTGGACCAGCGCCCCGGCGTGCTTGAAATAGATGCGACTATCATCGAGATCACCGACAATGCGCTGAAAGAGCTAGGTGTCGACTGGCGGCTGCATTCCGGCCACATGGATGTGCAGACCGGCAACGGCGCCCTGGCCCAGACTGGAAATCCTGACTCTCTCAATCCGCAAGGTTTCGGCAATCCGGCGAATCAAACCAGCACCGGTCCGATACTCTCCACGCCGGCAGGCGGTGTCCTGACGGCGGTGATCGGCGGCGCCGGGCGTTACTTGCTGGGGCGGGTCAGCGCACTCCAGCAAAGCGATCAGGCGCGCGTCACTGCCAGCCCCAAGGTTGAGACGCTGGATAATGTCGAAGCAATCATGGACAACAAGCAAACCTTCTATGTACCGGTTTCCGGCTACCAGTCTGCGGACCTGTATAGCGTATCGGCCGGCGTTTCGCTCAGGGTATTGCCGATGATCGTGCCCACTTCAAGCACTGAGCAGATTCACCTTAATGTGCATATCGAGGATGGCCAGTTGAGCACGCAGCAGGTTGGGACGCTGCCGGTTGTCAACAACAGTACCATAGACACCCAGGCGCTGATCAACAACGGCGAGAGTTTGCTGATTGCCGGTTACTCCGTCGATCAGGATGACCATGCAGAAACTGCTGTGCCAGGTTTGTCGAAAATCCCGTTGATTGGCGGCCTGTTCCGTTTCAAGCACCACCAGGGCCAGCGTTTCCAACGGCTGTTCCTGTTGACGCCGCGGATCATCGCTGTGTCAGGCCCGTCCGCGGCGAACGTTTCGACCAGTTCGGTGCGCTAGCGTCCTGGGTCTTAACTTATCGAGGCAAGAGTCATCTGGGGTCAGCGTCAACTTTCGCAATGCTTCATCGCGAAACTTGACGCTGACCCCACATGACGGGTTCGGAGAAAGACCCAGCGCACCAGGTGGTCTTGTACCTCTTCAGCGATGAGGCTGGTACTCCGTGGTCCGCTAAGTGGGGTCAGAGTGAAGTTTCTGCAAAGGGCGCGCAGAAAGTTCACTCTGACCCCAGTTAGCTCGGTTTGGCTTTGCTGGTGATTTTCTAAAAATCGACCTTGAAATAGCCGGCAGCTTCAAAAAAAAGCATCCTTCTTGCTTTCGCAGGAAGGATGCTTTTGGCTTATCCGAGTCAGTCTTGACGCAGCGTTGCCTGCATCGATCAATTGTCGATCATGCGAATGAATGCTGGTGATGCGAGGAGCGGTTGTTGTCCGTGTTTTTCTGATTACGGCTGACATCAGGCGCCAATGCCACAAACGGTAGGACATTCGAAATCGCGTCCGAAGTTTTCGGATTCGACGCCAGTTTTGACGTCGCGTAATCTTCAAGCTTCGAAACCACTTCACTTTTGACGGTTTGTTCGACGCCTTTCACCATCTCGCCTACATTGCCATGCATTGCGCCGGCCACCAGGTCGTCGATCTTGGCGTTGCCGATATGTGCGGCAACCATTACCTGGCTCGCCATGTCTACCGCCAGTCCTTCCGGCGTCAGATCGGCCGCCACGGTTGCCAGGTCTTCACCCACCTTCATCATGTCGCCCATCGCCGCCTTCAAGTTTCCATGGGCAAGATCTTTCAGCATCTGTACCGAACCGGTGGCGATGCCGACTGTGGAGTCGGCCAGCGTCTTGACCGTCGAGTCAATCCCTTTCTCGACATCGTCGGTGACTGTCTTGAGCTCTTTTTCAGCGCCGCTGACGAATTTGTCCAAGCCTTTGGATATATGTAAATCGCCAAGCGCGCTCATCGCCAGAGTGGCTTCCTTCGTGACCAGGTCGCCGGCGCCCTTGACTACGTCATCCGTAGTCTTCAGGAAGTCCTGCAAGGCTTCCTTGAAATGACCCTCCATCAGCGCTTCAGTCATCTTCATCGTATCTTGCAAGATGTGTTCAACGTCTTTTTCCATCGTTTTGACGACGCCTTCGACGTCGTGGATGGCGGCCTTGGCTACATTTTCGATGTCATGCCCGACCTTCTCAAAGGCGTGTTTGATTTTTGAAAAAATGCTCATGATGTTTCCCCATTAGATTGATTACCAGAATGCGAGGCGTAGCCCTGCATTTAACGATGCGGTTAAATAATTTCCTGTCTTTTTTTCAAAGCGGCACTTACCTCCTTGGCTAGAATTTGAATAAATTGCGGTGATGCGTGCCGCCACGGCGTCGCACGGCTGCGTGATACCTTGCACAGGTTAGGGGATTTGGAGTTGCGGAGTAGTCCGTAACAGCGAAGTTAGAGGCGTGCATCCGAAGCGGCCTTCACTCCGGCTGTTGCACGGTGACGGCATCATTTAAAATCGTCGTCAATGACGAAGCGCCGGGTGGCGCGACGCACCACTTCGGAAACCGGTCCGAAGTTTCGCTGCGGCAGGACGAGCGGCTAGGTGCAACTGTCAAGCTGCCAGCCATACTCTCAACTTCTTATGGCGCTTGCTATGTCCTTGCATTTCCCATCGTGCTACCGTTCCTCCGCCGGCACGGCAACGACTGCCCCGATCGCGGCAATCCTGCCCGTAACAGACATCGAGGCAACGATCGCTGGGCTGTTCAACCCGGGCGACGCCATTGCACGCCTTGGCAGCGTGCGCGAGATGGCCGATCTGTTGCATGCGCGGCTCGATAAATTGTCCAGCGCAGGCGTCGCCGACGGTCTCGCATCGGGCCTGCATCTGGAGCTTGTCGTACGCAAGTTGAATCTGCTTTTCGGCAGCAATTGTGCCGCGGCGCTGGAGGCTCTCCATAGTCTGATCATGGCGCGCAAGCCGTTAGCCGCTAGCGGGGATGCTTTTCACCTGGCGCGTGTGCTGGCAGGCAGCGTCACCGGTGCGGCAGCTCTGAAAGCCCTACTTGAGACGCCTGTCCGGGACGCCAGGCCGAACTCATCCAGTATTCGAAGCGAGGCTGAAAAGCAAGCGCTACGGACCGCCAACTATCTGATCGCAGTCGCTCCGCTCGATATGCTGGTGCCGCGCAATATCGGCGAAACTACCGAACTCGCGCAACGCATGCTGCCGCCGCATGAACGCACCGAAATTGCTGAGCCATTGGCAGCCGGTGCATACCGCGCGACCATTCCGGCCAAAGCGATACTCGCTGCGGTAGCGTTGGCGCGCAATCCCGGCGCCGCGCTGTTGCCGCACTTGAAACTGGCCTATTTCGCGTGGTGCAACGGCTTTCATGAAGAAGGCCCGGGTACGCCGCTGGATAGTGCAAAAGAGGATTTTTTTGCGTTGTCGAGTGGTACCCGGCTGGCAAGTTAGGCAGAAATATCACTGAAAGAGTCATCTGGGGTCGGAGTCAACTTTCGCAGCGCTTCATCGCGGAACTTGACTCTGACCCCAGTTAGCTGCGTTTGTTAAGTGCAACCGGGCAAGGGCGTTGTTCTGTTACGGGGCCAGGGCCGCCGTCTTTTCGCAGTGAATCTTGGCGCTGGCGGCCACGCTGGCAGCCATTGAACAGCGCGCCATCAGCACGCTGTCACGGTCATAGGCTTGGTACACCCAGCTCGAACCCTCTCTCTCCATCACCATAAAACCGTATTTCCGGCTGTGGATAATGCTTTCGACCGTGACGCCGACGGCCGGGCTGGCATTGGCCGGGAACGGGTCGGGAAAGCTGGGGTCAGCATGGTCGCCGCCGTTGCCGGCCACAAAGGTGGCCGGATGCGCAGAGGAGAAATTGATCGCCTGGAAACCATGCACATGTCCGTGAATGGCGATCTGCACCTCAGGTGGAAAATACCTGCCTGGATACAGCGATTTCAGTACGGATTGGAATGCCGCCCCAAATCCGCTGGGGGCAGATCCCTTGTATTGCACAAAGCCGAGGACGGGATGGTGACTGGTGAAAATGCTCATCACTCCTGGCTTGGCGGCGAAGCGGCCAACCGATTCGAACTGCGCGCGATACTTGATATATTGCGGATCGACAGGAGGCAAGGCGGTTTGGCCGGATTTGGCGGAATCGAATACGATCAATTGCGTATCGATGCCGAGACTTACGGCGTACGGTTCCGTGTAATTGGCTTCATCGTCATTGGCTTGTTCGTCGCAACTACGCTTCTTCTCATACGGATTGGGGTCGAGATAGCGGAACCATCCTTGACCGGCTCTTGCGCATTCCTCGTGGTTGCCGCGTACTGCGATCCAGGGGGCGGCAGCCAGCAACGGCGCACCCGGCTGCAGCAAGTCGGCATCCCAGGTATCCGATCCGTAACCCCAGGGGCTGTCCTGGCAGCCCTCAATTCCGGCAGCGCATCGGGTTTCGCGATAGTGATAATCGCCGACATGCAACACCAGATCCGGCTTCAGGCGGGCGGCGGCTGCTGCGATCGTTGGAAACGGCCAGGCGACGGGATCTGAGCATCCTTGATAGAGATTGTCGGTTTTTTTCATGCGGCAACCGGTATCACCCAATATCACGATGCGTTGCGGATTAGCCTTGGGCGCCGGTAATACACGGGAGCCGATAGCCACATGCCTTGCGTCTGGCGGCAGCAAGGCTTCACAGGTGTTGGTCGAGAAGGTAGATGGCTTGGAGTCGGCTGCATTACTGGCAGTCGGCCGCAACGGGATAGTTCCAGCCGCAGCACGCAGGGTCATGCGTGTAAGCTTGTCGTCGATGTTGATGAGCGGACAGTCTGCTGACTTAGTGTTTGCGCGGGCGATCGCCTGATTGCCGGCGCCGATTATGACCCAGGCGGCATCGACCTGCGCGTCGGCAATCATCGGCTCCGGGGTCATGCTGGTGCAAGCGCTCAGGCTTCCCAGCAAGATCATCGCCGCCAGCCACCCGCACTGTCTGATGGAACGTGCGGCCGTTGTCAATTTACCGTGCGGCATAGGATACATGTTTGGATGTAAAAGGAGGCTGTCAGGAATGTTTTATACGCAAGGGACAAAGCGGAGCCCCCATCTTTTGATCGAAACATGAGTGAGTGAAAAATCAATCGCCGCTGCGTTTTGCGATGCGCGTTTTATAGCGATAGCTCGATAAATACTTCATTAAGCAATATTCAATAGGCTCGCGACGATCCGACAGGGTGACTCTTTCGCAGATAAGCAAAGGATCGCCTTTTTGGATGCCCAATAAACGCGCATCTTCCTGCTCGGCGGCGCCAGCACTGAGGTTTTCGACCGCTTCGGCTGGGGTAAAGCCGAATTTTTCAGTTAGTAGCTTGTATAAGGAGCCGGCTCGCTCGATCTGGGAGATTGTCATTTTTGCTCCCGGCGGCAATACGAAATAGGCGTCGTGCAAACCAACCGGAACATTGTCCATCAGGCGGATCCGATGTACACGGATCAAGGGATCGCCCGGCCTCACGTTCAGCAGGCCTGCAACCGCCATCGATGCCGCAACCTGCTCTACGCTCAGAACGCGCTGGCCGGCGACGCTGCCCCGGCTATTTGCATCTTGCGAAAAGCTGTCAATAAAACGCGTGGTACCACGCACGATGGCCGGCGCCACAAAAGTGCCACGGCCGTGTCCGCTGTATATGATGCCGCGCTCCTCCATATAGCGTACCGCTTTGCGGACGGTGTCGCGACTGACCTCATAGCGCTCCGCCAGTTCGCGCTCGGAAGGTAAGGCCTGGTTGTCAGCGAGCAGGCCCTGGCTGATCGTAGTGCCAATAATATTGGCAAGCCATTTGTAGCGCGGCACGGTTAGTGCTGTTGTATCGTCAATTTTCATCATATCGCCTCATGGTAAGTTGGTACGTACCAATTGTCAACAATCGAAATCTCCTTTAAGCTGCCGGACATCTGCTCACCCTCGATTCAGATTGCAATATTCATGTTGCTCAAAAATATATCATCAAGCGCGTAGTCGCGCCAACTGTGCCGGAGCGCTGCAAATAGCGCTTCGCCGCAGAGATTTCCTGATGTGAGCCAGCTCATGGCTTGCAAGCCATGAGCTGGCTGTGGTGGTGCATCAAGCAACACCCGATAACGAAAACTCCTCCTTTCCCTATTTTGATAACACTGCACGGCAATGGTGCGGCCATGCATCGCACATGCACGAATATTTTTTGTCAGGTAAAAAAATCGTCATCAATGGTTCGTACCAGTCATGATATTGTCACATTTGTCTTGTAAGATTTGTTTGTGCCTATGACGTTTATATATATCGCCATGCTGGACTATTTGCTATTTATATAAAAAAGTGGTTCGTACCACGTTGGCATAAATATTGCTGATTGATGCCGTGTGTCGAAAGTCGGCCTTTGCTGGCATCGATGGTCAATATATGAAAGTGCGGAAATGAAAACAACTTTGGATCGGGCATTGCTCTGGCTGATGGCGTCGCTTGCGATGGTGATATTGGCGTTGCCTGCGAACGCCGATACCGGCAGGCGCAAGCTGATTATCAGCCAGGATGCGTACGGGCCTGGCGGCACTAATATGCAATCGATATTGATGCTGTTGCAGGCGCCAGACGTCGACGTGCTAGGCATCGTGGTCGGCAGCGGCGATGGCTGGCGCGACGAAAACATCCAGCACACATTGCGTTTATTGGAGATTGCGGGCCGTAGCGAGGTGCCGGTGTATGCCGGGACGGTGTTTCCGTTGCTGAACAGTGCCGAAAAAACGCAGCGCTGGGAGCGCATGTACGGGGAATTGTCATATAAGGGAGCATGGTCGGAGCCGACCGACAAAAAACGTCACGCCGATCCTTATGTGATTCCCGCACTGCCTGAAGGAATGGCTACGATAAAGCCGGCGGCAGAATCCGGTGTCGCATTCATGATTCGCAAGGTGCATGAATTCCCGGGGCAGGTGACGATTTGGGCAGCCGGTCCGCTAACCGACCTGGCCGTGGCGGCTCGCCTTGATTCCTCATTTTCATCGCTCGCCAAGGAACTCGTTTTCATGGGCGGGAGTTTCCGCCCGCTGCCTGCCGCTAACGCATTCGCTGACGAATATCGGCATAACACCCGGCTTGAATTCAATCTGCGCTGGGATCCCGAAGCGGCCTCGATAGTGCTGCATGAACCGTGGAAACAGGTGTTGCAGATTCCCGTTGATCCGACCACGGCAACATTTTTCCGGCCCGAGTTATTGGCTCGGATTGCGAACGGAAAGACCCCCTTCGCAAGCTATATCAGACAGTATGGACAGCCGCTTCCAATGTGGGATGAATTGGCGGCGATGGTGTGGATCGACCCCAGCATCGTGAAAAGAAGCTCGACCATGCTGGTCGACGTCGATACCAGTTTTACTGCCGGGTATGGCAACACGCTGAGCTGGGCGTTGGGCAAAGGTCCGCAACTCGGCGAACGGCCGGTGCTGGTGATTCAAGAAATCGATGTGCCGCGTTTCGAACAATTGACGGTCGACCTTCTTACTCGTTCCCAAACCGTGAATAGAGAAAGAGCGCAAGCGCAATGATCGATATCTTGAGAAACAACGAAGCGCGCCGCTTTGGATTGCTGGCATTTGGCGACCCCAACCTGGATACGGTCATCGCGGTCGACGCAGTGCCAAGAGCTGATCAGAAATGCCTGGGACGACGGCTCGATTCGTTTGCCGGCGGCACCGTCGCCAATGTTGCGTGCGCAGCCAGCCGCTTGTGCATACCAGCGGCAAGCTACGGCCGCACAGGCGATGATGCGGCCGGCGAGTTTTTGCGGTCCGAATTTCAACGCGTCGGCGTATCGACAGCATATCTGCGCAGCATGCCCGGAACAGCTTCAGCCAATGCACTGATCATGTTGGATAAATGCGGCGAAAAGGCGGTGGTGTATGAACCCATGCCGGGCCCGGTACTGGATCCGAAAACCATATCGCAAGCCCTGGTCGATAGCCGTGTGGTGCATGCGATGCCCTACGATCTCGAAGAATTTTTTGAACTAAGCAAATGGGCGCATGGCACAGGCACGGCGGTTTCGATCGACATTGAAACAGCGATGGTGCATGGGCCAGCTCGTCTCGACGCACTGCTAGCCTTGTCCGATCTGGTGTTCATGAACGAGCGGAGCTTCTGCGATATATTAAAAAATCCCCTCACAGCCGCCAACGTTCGCGCACTGCTTGAGCGCGGCCCGGAGCTGGTCGTGGTGACGCGCGGGGCCGCAGGCGCCATAGCGGTCAGTCGCAAGCAGACGGTCGAGCAATCCGCTTTTCGGGCGCAAGTTGTCGATACCACCGGCGCCGGCGATTGCTTCAACGGCGCGTTTATCGCGGCGCTGCTGGAAGGCCGCTCGCTGATGCAGGCAACGCGCTTTGCCTGCGCCGCCGCATCCATCTCGGTGACGGCAATCGGGGCGCGCTCCGGCTTTCCCGATAGCGAGGCGGTGTCAGCCTTGCTGGCTGCCCCTGATCAATCGATCGATTATTGATACGGCCCGCTCTCCTACTGCCTTATTCAACTCAATTATTCAACTCAATTATTCAACTAACTACTCAACCTAACCAACTAACGGAATTTTCATGACGTTTACAAAAAAATCTCCAGCTTTCATTACTTTCACAGGAGTGGATCGCGTCGACCTGATACCTGGCATGCAAGCGCTCGCCGCACGTTATCCGGTCGAATGGGGAGTCTTGTTTGATGACGCGCGCGAAGGTCAGCCACGATTTCCGGTTGCCGCTGTGCGGCAGGCAATCCGCTGTTCCGGTCTGCGCCTGTCGGCGCACGTATGCGGCCAGGCTGCGCGCGCGATCGTGGCGGGGCAATCGCCGGAACTCGATCTGGCGGGTTTTTCGCGGATTCAGATCAACCATGGCTTCCTCGGCAGCAGCGATATCGAAATACGCAACAGCCATACCTACGCCGCACGCTACGGCATGCGCGCGGCGCTGCAGTGCCAGGGCGATTTCCCCTCGGATACGCGCGTGGATTGGCTGTACGACATGTCTTTCGGCACCGGCGTTCAGCCAAAAATGTGGCCGCTGCTGGATGCCGACCATCCGCTATGCGGGTATTCGGGCGGCTTTTCCCCCACCAACATAGCAGCGCTGCTGGACGCCTTCCCGTTAGCGCCGCGCGTCGCGTACTGGATCGACATGGAATCTGGCGTGCGTACCGACGATCAGTTCGATCTTGAAAAATGCGCGGCGATCTGCCGGCAAGTCTTTGACCTATAAGCAGACCTATAAGCCATCAATCCTCACCTGAGCGAGAAACCTTTGAAAATTCACCGGCTCCTTGATCGATTTTTTCATCTGCATAGTCGCGGTACGACCGCCGGCCGTGAAATGGTCGCCGGTATGACGACCTTTGCCGCGATGAGTTATATCGTCGTCGTCAATCCGATGATCTTATCCGCGACAGGCATGGATAAGCAGGGTTTGCTGCTGGCCACCGTCGTCTCGGCGGTGGTCGGCACCCTGATCATGGCTCTGTGGGCGAATCTGCCGATTGCGCTGGCGCCCGGCATGGGCACCAACATCGTATTCGCTCAGATACTGGTGGCGCAGATGGGCGTGTCGTGGCAGACCGGGCTGACCATGGTGTTTTTGAACGCCATCATCTTCCTGGTGTTATCGCTAACGCGCTGGCGCGAACGCATCATCGCAGCATTTCCAGAGCCGATCAAACTTGGCATGCAATGTTCCATCGGCGCATTTGTCGCGTATCTGGGACTGAAAAGCGCAGGCTTGGTGGTGGCGGTTCCCGGTTCTATCGCAGGGCTCGGGAATCTCGGCGACCATGCTGCCTTGCTGGCGTTGGGTGGCATCGTGGCAACGCCGATGCTGGTTGGACGGCGGATTCCGGGCGCGCTGTTGTTGTCGATTATCGCCATCACGGTAGCCGGCTCTTTCATACACGGCGCCGACGGCAAGGTTCTCACGGTGTGGCCGGAGCATATGGTGGCCATGCCCGCTTTCAAGACGGACTTGATTGGCGCTTTCGATTTCCATGAATTTCTATCGAAATTCTATTTGCTGTTGCCGGTCACGCTGTATTTCCTGCTGTCGGAATTTTTTGCCGGCACCGCAACCCTGTTTGGGGTAAGCAGGCGCGCCAACCTGTTGACCGCATCCGGCAATCTGCCGGACGCGCGGGCAGCGTTTGCAGCGGATGCGCTGGCTAGCGTGGTCGGCGCGGCGGTCGGCACCTCCACTGTTACCGCCTATGTCGAATCGGTCGCCGGCGTCGAGGCGGGCGGGCGCACGGGATTGACGGGAGTAACGGTAGCGGCTCTGTTTGCACTGAGCATATTTTTAGCACCGTTGATCACGATTGTTCCGGTGCAAGCCACGGCCCCGGTGCTGGTGCTGGTCGGATTGCTGATGATGGAAGGATTGCGCGAGATCGACTTGTCGCATCTCGAAGCCAGCCTGCCGCCGCTATTGATGACGCTGGTCACAGTTCTCACCACCGACCTGATGGTGGGCATGGCGTTTGGCTGCTTTGCGTACACGCTGATTGCCGCCGCGCTGCGGCGGCCGCAAAAGGTGACGGCGGCCGTGCTGGCGCTGGACGCTGTGTTCGTGCTGTACCTGGTTTTACGAAATTCAATCAATTAATCAGATAAATAAAGAGAGTTGCCGCTATGCGTAAATGGGAAGAGCCGGAAAACCGCAAGGCCCGCATCGAGATCATCCCGATGATCGACGTCATGATGTTCCTGCTGGTGTTCTTCGTGCTGTTGAGTTTGAACGTGATCCCAGCCTTGGGCGTGAAGACAGCGTTGCCGTCGTCGTCGACCGCCAAGGATCTGCAGACCCAGAATCTGGCCCGCATCACCCTGACAGCGTCCGCCGAAATGCAGCTGGAAGGGCAGGCGGTTACTGCCGAAAACCTGGTTTCACGCCTGAAATTGATGGAGGCGAAAGAACCTAAAAAGAAGCTGGTGCTGCTGGTCAATGCTGATCAAAAGGTTGAGTTTCAACATGTCATAGATCTGATGGATACCCTCAAGGGCAAGGGTTTTGAAGCGATCTCATTTGTGACAAAACGGAAGTAAGCCATGTCCATGTTTTATGTTAACCGGAATGTGATCGCAGCCTTGCCCTCGGCTTCGCTGCTGGTCTTTCTGCTATTCGGGATGATCAGCACAGTGCGTCCGCTTAAACCGAACTACGACGAGCCGGTCAAGCTGGAACTGGTCGAGATGCCGGCACCGGCGCCAGCACCGGTATCGCCCAGAACGGAAACGAAACAGGAGGCGGCGGCGCCGCAACGGCCGCAGCCACCCCTGCCGCCACAGCCGCTAAAGCAAGCCCCGCCGGAACTAGCGCATACCCTGCAGCCGCCAGCGCCAGCGAGCCCGGCTGCGACACTTACGCCAGCGCCAGTGCTGCAAGCTCCAGCGGCTCCCGCCGAGACGGTCTCACCCTCAAAACCGTCTGAACCGGCGCCGGTTGCTGCCGCCAAGCCGAACCTCGACGGCGAATACATCGCACGGATCCGAAGCTACCTGAATTCGATAAAACGCTATCCCAGCGGTCGCGAGGCGAGCCAGCTGCGGCCCGAAGGGACGGTGAAGATCTGGTTCGTGCTACGCCGCGACGGATCTCTGGCGGATAGCGGCATTGAACAATCATCGAACTCGGCATTACTCGATGAAGCAGCACGCAAGACTGTCAGCAGAGCGACGTTCCCCGGTTTTCCGGAACAGTTCATGGCAGATCAGGAAACGCATCGTTTTAGCGTGGACTTGCAGTTCAGGCCGGCTAATTGACGATGCAAATTCAAGTGCGCAAATGCAATGCATGACCGAAATATCAAAGCAATTCATCGAACGCAATCAAGGGGAAGTTAAATGCAATTCAAAATCAACCGGCTGGCGCTGATCGTGTCTGGCCTTTTCTTGAGCAACATGCCGGCTGCGCAGGCAGCCGACACCACCGATCTGGGACAAATCAATGTGCAGGGCCTTCCCGGCGGCACCAGCACCGGTTTGATACAGCAAGAAGAATCGCCGAAAGCGCGTAGTTCGGTGACAGCGGCGGGGATTGAAAAAAAGACACCGAGCTCGACCGCATTCCAGATGATCGAAGCGCTGCCGGGCGTTTCTACGTTCGACCAGGATGGCACCGGCTTGTTCGGCGGCACATTGCGGGTACGCGGATTCAACAGTAACCAGATGGGCCTGACGCTGGATGGTGTGCCGTTGAACGATTCGCTCAACTATACGATCAATATCCAGGAATTTGCCGATCCGGAAAACACCTGCGAAGTTTTCCTGACCCAAGGCAGTACCGACATCGACGCGCCGCATGTTGGCGCCAGCGGCGGAAATATCGGCATTTCGACCTGCGATCCGAAAGACAAGCTTGGCGGCAAGGCCGTATTCGCTGTGGGCAGCAATAGTTATCACAAAGAGTTTGTTCGCTTCGATTCAGGACGCTTCATGAACGATCGCGCCAAATTCTTTGTTTCACTGTCGCAAGCCGGCGCCGATAAATTCAAGGGCGACGGCAAGGCCGACCGCGAGCATCTTGACGCCAAGGCAGTGTTTAATTTCGATGGCGGCAGCTTTTCGAAGCTTACCGGCCTCTACAATAAAATGAACAACGCGAACTATCGCACCGTCAGCAAAAACGATATTGCCAACGGCGGTTACGACCTCGAGTTCGGCACCCGTGCGCCGGTACATCAGCCTGCGGTGGCCGGAACCACCCAAAACGATACGACCTATGCGCCGAATGCCGGCATCTTCGGCGCATCCGGTGCGCAGTACGCCGGTTTCAACAACAACCCGTTCGAGAATTACCAGATAGCACTGCAGAATCACTGGCAGATTTCTCCCAAGGCGAGCATCGATGTGAATCCTTACTACATTTACGGTTACGGCACTGGCGGCAACCAGTTGACTACCGTGACAGAGTCCAAGGCAAGCACCGCACTGCATGGAGGTATCCGCGACGCCAATGGCGACGGCGACACCCGCGACACGGTTGCCATGTATGGCAGCAACGTCAGCCAGACCGAGCGCAGGGGCATTACCGCCAAGGCCAACTACCAGCTCGGCATCCACAATGTGAGTGGCGGTATCTGGTTTGACCGAGGCACTTCCAAGCAATACAGCCCGGTGGTCGCAATTGACAATAGTGGCAATTCCGCCGACTACTGGCTCAGGAACAGCTCTGCCTATTTGCAATATCAGGACGGCACGCCATATAACGCCTCAAGAAACTGGAACACCAAGGTCGATGCACATACCTTGTTCCTGCAGGATAGCTTCGGCCTGCTCAACGATAAATTAAATGTATTGCTAGGCTTGAAGCGTCAGACCGTAGCGCGTGACTTTAACAACTATGCCAGCGGTTCGGGCGTCAATGCCAATGGCGTGAACTACAGCGAGCATCAGGATTTCTCGGATAACCTGGCCAACCTCGGCCTGCGCTATCAGTTCACGGATAAGCAATCGGCGTTTTTTAACGCCGGCCAGAACGCCCGCGCTCCTGAAAATAGTGCGAACACGGGATTGGCTCAATTGACCGGCAAGAATTATTCAACCTCGATCGTCAACGGCGTCATGGTAGCCAAAGATGCAGCGGGCAATCTGATTCCGGTCAACATCCTGGCGGTCAACGTCAAACCTGAAAAATCCAACAACTTCGATCTAGGCTACCGCTTCGCCGGGGAGCAACTGACGTTCTCCGGTTCCGCCTTCTATGTCGATTTTAAAGATCGTCTTTCCAGCCAATACGATCCCAGCACCAATCTGAGCACCCAGTTCAACGTCGGAAAATCCAGAACCGTCGGGCTTGAACTGGAAGCAGGTTACAAGGTGAACAGCAACTGGAACGTATACAGTTCGCTGACGCGCACGGAGTCGACCATGCTGGAAGACAAGGTCTTCGCCAAAACCACCAACGGCGGTTCGGCCGCGTTGCCGACCTCGGGAAAACAAATGCCGGATACGCCGAAATGGCTGGCGTCGCTGTCCCTGCAGTACAGCTACGGATCGTTTTATTCGTCGATCCAGGGGCGCTATGTCGGCGCCCGCTATACCTCGCTGGTCAATGACGATCAGGTCGGCGGCTATACCTTATTCGATATCGGCGCCGGTTATCGCTTTGCACCAACTGCTTTCATGAAGACGCCGACGATTCGCCTGACCGTATCCAATCTGTTCAGCAGGCAATATCTGAGCATGACCGGTAACAGCGGCTCGTCGTTTACAAGCAACGTGAATCCGGTAGTGACAGCGCAAGGCACTGTCGCTGGAAATCTATCCGCAACCGGTAATCCGACCTCGCCATCGTTTTATGCCGGTGCGCCGCGCACTTTGCAAATAGCTTTGAGCACGGATTTCTAATCCAGTAATGAAATCTTGTTTCAACCGGATGCCGCGCCCCATGCGGCATATCATCTTGACCAGGTACCCATATGAACTACATTGAACTATTCCATAGTCTGACGTTTTACGCGATGTACGGCGCCGCTGCGCTGGCCGTATTTGTCATCATTGAACGGCAAATTTTTTACATGACCGGCAGACGCGACGCCAGCGCCATCCTGCGTCTTATGGCCGCCTCGGACAACGATGCAACGCGGGTCCCGGCCGCGTTTCTGGAGCGCAAATCAACTCCCGCGCAGCTGCTGCGTGAAGCAATGCAGTCGCGCGAGGCGAAGCTTGGCCCGGCTCGCCTGGAAGATCTTTCGGAAGCCATTTATCTGTCCAGCAGATCGCGTGTAATCGCCCGCTTATGGATATTGGATACGATTGTGACTGCGGCGCCGTTGCTGGGGCTGGTCGGCACTATCCTCGGGATCATCGATACGTTTGCGGTGCTGGCTTCATCCGGCATTTCGGATCCATCCGGCGTATCCAAGGGGATCGGTACGGCGCTCTATGCGACTGCCTTAGGGATATCGATAGCGCTGTTCGGATTGCTTTTTTATAATTTCCTGCGCGAATGCTCGGACCGCTTGAACGATCAACTGAAAGAGCTGTTACTGAGAATTACCGATCCGTCGCACTGAAATCTGGCGTTCATTGTCGCCAGGTGCAGGCTGGCGATTTTCCGCCCCGGTTTTGCGTATCGATGCCGTCGACAGTCCGCACCGGGGACGTCGCTTGTTGTGCGCAATCCGGTGCGGCGTTTTTACCAAAATCAAAAGAAAATCAAATACGGTAAGAGCGACAAAGCTGATGTCTATTCCGGCGCCAGACTTTCACTTCGACCACCTGCCATTAATCCAGTCTAATTACATTCGATGGCCATGACACTAATCTCTAATAATTTGACGCGCCAGCCACAGCCAGCAGATAATGACGACCTTGGTTCGCTGCTTCGCATCGCTGCTGGGGACCGGCAATCCTTATCGTCCCTGTACCTGAAGTATCACCGCAGGTTAAGTCGGTTCCTCGGGCGAGTGACGTATTGCGAAGAGGCGATTGAGGAGGCGATTAACGACACATTCCTGATCGTCTGGCAAAAAGCCTGTGAATTTCGCGGGGAGGCGCTGGTGTCGACCTGGATCATGGGAATCGCTTACCGCACTGCGCTCAAGTCGTTGCGTAGAACGGGGCAGGCTTTGTGGGAAAAAACAGCGCCAGGCGGCGATTTGTCGGTCACTTCTCCTTTCGACGACCATGAGGTGTTCGACTGGGTCGCCAAAGGGCTGGTCCTGTTGCCGATCGATCAGCGGCTGACGTTGGAGCTGGCGTACTGGATGGGGTACTCGCAGGAAGAGATCGCCGAGATTATGGAGTGTCCCGTCAGCACAATAAAAGCAAGGATGTTTCGCGCCCGCGTCACGCTGCGCAGCACCTTGCCAAAACTGGGAGGTCTTTTGGAGAAGAAATATTGAGCGATTCGACCGATGTCAATGCTTGTCACGAGAAAGTGTTGGAGCTATTGCCTTGGGTAATCAATGGGCGCGCATCCGTTGCGGAGCGCAGCATGGTCGAAGTGCATTTGCGAGAGTGCGCAGATTGCCGGACAGAATACCAATTTCAGAGTGCGCTGTTCGCGGAAATGAGCAATGGCCGGGTCCTGGAGCCTGACGCGGCACGGGGCCTTGAACGTCTTTGGCAGCGGATCGACCAGGCGGCAGGCGCCGCTATTCCGGGGCTTCCGGGGTAATGCTCTCGATGCGAAAACGCATTTCATCAATAAGCCCCGTGCAAAACAACGCGATGCACGGGGCTTTTTTTTCAGTGACGAACAATGTCGATCAACTCCAGATTGGGTTCCCTGACGCCTAAATGACGCAGCATCGTCAGTTCGTCGCAGGTCAGCGGCCCGATCTGGAAATACGGTCCGCCGTGCAGATGGACGCCGCTCAATCTGGTGTGAATTGCGCAGTCGTTGATCGGAATTTCAATTGCGCCGGCGCCGGGCTTGGATACCTTCAAAATGTCGCCCGACCGCGTCGCGAAAAAAACATTGGTGTGATTTGCGTGCATGATTATCCTCTGGTTACGTTATGTCGCGGTTGCCAAGCCAACCTGGCTCTCACTCCAGGACTTCGCAGAGCTTTCCGGCTTTCCAACAACCTCGCACGGTAAATGGTCACTCTTTTTTCTTCCCGCAACCTTAATTCTGCCGAATCTATATTGCGGGATACGAAGCCTTCCCATTTCAATCTCCTTGCCCGGTATGCGCTTAACAAACGCAGCTAACTGGGATCAGAGTGAATTTTCTGCGCGCTTTTTGCAGAAACTTCACTCTGACCCCACTTAGCGGGCTACGGAGTACTGTCTCATCGCTGATGAAGTACAAGACCACCTGGTGCGCTCTGCCTTTCTCCGAATCCGTCATGTAGGGTCAGAGTCAAGTTTCGCGATGAAGCACTGCGAAAGTTGACTCTGACCCCAGATGACTCTTTCAGCGCAGCGCCACGTCACGCACGAGGCGAGGTTCGAAGCTGCAGCGCATGCCAATTGCTTCGCACGTTGAGCATGTTTTTCGCACATCAGAAGATAGGTCGGTTGCATGAAGCTATGTTTTCCACAAGGAGTTGGAAAAGAGCGCTGCGTGTGCCGCGCATGCTGACAAGTTTGATAAATTGGAGGGGGTGGGGATGCCTGGATTCACTTTCATTACACGGAAATCAGTTCCCATAACGACCGAATCTCCCGTCTCGCCGGATAAAGTAGCGACGACAGATGCGGCGGGCGAGAAAAACTCCAGGACCAGGAAGAATTCGTCGAGTTCTTTCTTCGCGCCGATAAAAAGCATCCGTAGCGGTTATCGTGCGGGGGTCAAGACAATCGCGGCGCGGCCAATTAGCGTTGGCGGGCCTTTACCTGGCACTTCTGTGGCATTGGAACGCCCGTCCAGAAGTCAGCTCAATAAGAATGCCGAGCAAGCTTCCCCATCTGAACCTCAGGATATTCCAAGCAAGTTTGATGACATTGCCCAGCAAGCGAAGTCCTTGCAGCAACGTCTGACGCAACCATCCCACAGCCTGTCGGACAGACCGGGTGGCGCGACTACCGCCTGGGAAAAATTGGTCGAATGCTTCCCACTGCTGCAACCGCATGCAGTGCCGAAAATGCAGACGCTCCAGGCAAAGCCCTTGAAGCGATCCAATTCTTCAAGTATGTTGACGACTGGCGAAGCCGAATCCATCAAAACCCGTTTAGCGCAAAACTTGCAGGGACTTGGGCAGGAATACCAGGCGGCACGCACGGATTGGCAAGAGCTGGCAAGTGAGCATCAGCAATTGACGGCGCAGCGTGAAGCGCTCGAAGAGAAGATTGCCATGCTGACCCCTTTGAGTGAAAAAGCAGGGCAGGACATAGACAACATCCAAAACCGGGTGATGGCCGCGCAGCACGCGCCAAGCTTTTCCCCGCAACGGATGGAGGTGGCAAGCCTGAGACATGAAGCCGAGCGCCTGGAAGCGCAGCTTCAGCAATGTCGATTGCAACAATCGTCCCACAGCAGGCGCTTGGCGCCATTGCTGCAGAGCGAACAAATTGCGGCAGACGCAAGCTCGCAAGCTGAAAAAAGGATGTTGCATGCAGCCTCACGCCTGCATGCACTGGTGACGCCCAGTGAGGTAAATGACATAGCTGGAGCCGTGCTGGCGTCAGACATCACTGTCAAGCACCTGGACTTTACTCAAGCGGAATTGGGCCGGCTAAGCGATATTTCTCAGGAACTGCTCAAGCAATGCGAGACTGACAAGGCCAGCCTGGAACCTGCTCTTGGAGCGCTGGTAGAGGCGCATCAGCAGATATGTGAAAACCTGCAATTGGTGCAAACCGAATGCACCGTGCAACAGCATACTCAGGCCTCCCTCAAGAACGACCTAAGCTTGGTAGTTGGACATAAAAACACTTTACAACAACGTTTGACGGCTATTTCCGGGCAGCCTGAGGCCAATGCCGATGAGCTGAGCTCGATCCGGGCTGAGTGCGCCCATTTCGGCCAGCTGGAACAGGTCCTTAACGGCTTGATTGCAGAAATCGGAACCCTGGTCACCTCTGCGGAAGAGCGTGTCGAGCACATGGTTGGCGAGGCGGAACGGGTTCTTGGACAACTGGATGTGGTGATGCGCGGCCTTCACACCGCACAGACGGGCATCCAGGGGGCTGGAAAAGCACAGGAAGCGCTTGCCTCAGCCAAGGTTGATGTTGAGGAACGGCTTGGCGTCGCGACCACCGAGAACCAGAAGATTCACTCAATATCGGATGATGTGAGCGCAGAGTCAGTCGGCAAATTGCTGCTGCACCCGCCAGGCTTCGGAGCCTCGGAATCGCTTCGGGCTTTAAGCCGGGAATTGAATATCGCAATCAATGCGATACCGGCGAATCCAGCAGCCGACGCGCTGCCGAAGACGGATACTGCCGAGAGCCTTTCGTATGCCTTGGCGATCGTGAGCGGCGGTGACGCCCAACGCGCCATCGTGCTGTTGCGGGAGTTGAGGGCACGCCCCACCTTGTCCATGGTCATGCGGGAAGATGGCGCAGGAGCGTCCAGCTCATCGGCGGGGCAAACCTCGGCCGACATCAAGGCGTTATTCCATCTGATGGCCGGCATGCCGCGAGGAATCGAAGTATTGCAATCGCTAGGCAATAACGCTGGTGAAGTCCTTGCCAGCAAACAGCTGGTTGCGTTGCGGGTGTATTGGCAAGCCGACAAGACAATTTCCGAGTCAAAATCTGCGCCGGTCATGGCGTGGCTAAACGACGCCAAATTGGTAGCTGCGGAAAGGTTGCACCTGAATACCGAGGCCGACCCGGACCAGCATTTGTCTGAACGGTTCGGCGAGCGCCAGCTGGGCGCTTACAATGCGGTTCGAAACGGCTATGTCAGCAATGAGCCTGGCTCGCCCTACGATGCTCGCGACAAGGAGTTGCGCAAAGTCGGCGAAGAATGGATGCAACGCAGGCTGGGCCGCTATGGCGAAGGCCTGTTGCGGGGACTCACTCCGTCCCGCGCAAAAACACCGTTTACATCTCACGCTCTGACAAATACGGCAGCAATGGCCGAGCGTTTCGGCATTACGACGCATGCGAGCAAGGTCGCCGCCGCGATCTCGGCGGCAGCTTCGTCACTAGGTGAAGCTGCCAAAAGCTTGCCGGCGAGCGCCCTAAACGGCGATGGACAGATGCATTGCCTGGCTGTGACGGTTTTATGCGATCACATAAGGGAAAACTTCAGCGAGCTTCGCGCATTGACGCCGGCGGATTTCGATGCGATCAGAAAACGCTTCAATCAAGCGCTGCCAACAGCCGCCGCCGGCACAACGGCGAAGCAGCAAGCTCTGCCTGAGCCATTGGAGGAACATGCCGCCGAAGCCAATGCCATGGCGCGCAGCAGCAGCTCCCTTCCTTTGCGGCGTAAAGCCAATATCGGCGTCAGCGCAGAATCCGTCCTGCGCGATGTGTCAGAGCAATTTCTGCAAAAGAATGCCGAACACTTGAGTCCGCAACAGATTGATTCTATCGTTGGCGGGCTTGGTTTGGACGCATCAGAGGTTCAGGATAATTTCCGCCTTTCCCACATTTCACGTTACGGGCAGGGGCAGAAATTGCGCCTCGACGATAACCAGGACCTGGTCAAGTTTTACAGGCCGATGTTCGCGCAATGGGGACTGCGCAATAAATTAAAGACATCAAATGGCGGGACTCTGGGACTAGGCCTGCCGCTACTGCCTTATATATCGCCCAAGATTGTCACCCCTTTGCTAACTGCCGGCTACTCTCAGAAACAGGAAGCCTTTGTTCAATTCTTCCAGCCCATTCTTGGATTCGAGATGATGGTGGGTGAAAGCAAGACCAAAACCACGGAAGGCAGTATGGGTGTTGCAGTCGGCAAGACGCGTGGCAAGCACCTCTATGCCGGGGGAACGGCGACGATTGCTGCGACTCACGAGCGCATGAAGATGAATGGCACTGTAGTACGTTTTCTACGTGCACGAGGCCAGGATGAGGCTCAGCGTCAGAATATGCTGAAAACATGGGAATCCACTGTGTTGTGGAAGGACCTGAAACCCACTAAAAGCGACGCAGGTTTCTCTGGGCCGATGGAGGCCATTCTTTCTCGACTGCCGGACGCGGTGGTTACCGGATTTGACGCCGGATCTGTCGCAACCCAGGGCGAGGCAAGAGCAAGCGCCGGGGCCCGGCTTCAAACCAAGCCAGACAGCCGTGGCGCTGAATACGGCCTTGGTGCGATATTGACCACCAAGGCGAAAGCACAAAGGGCGTTTGAATACCGGACGGAAGACAAAGCAGCGGTATATGTGGTGGCCGACAAATCAAGCACGGGCAAGCAGACTTTCAGCGCTTCACTGGATGTGCAGTTGCCGCTACCGCGTAATGCAAAAACCCTGTCCTTGCCGCTACCGCACGATACACACGCACTTCCCTTATCGGTACCGCACAATGCAGATGCAAGTCCCTCGTCGCCTGATAAGAGAGGTGCATTGGGCGGAGGCAGTCTGCCCATTGACTTCTCGTTTGAAAGGGAGTTTGCCCAGCACCTGCAGAAACATGGATTGTCGCCGTTCCGCATCAATGACAAGCAGGATGGCGACCTTGACCGGCACTACTTCGGCGCCAAGGAGATGCTGGCGGAAATTTCCGCAAACCGTGACCAGTGGTGCGCGCGTGCCTTGGAGACGCTGCCGGAAGTGAACGGAACCAAGGACACGCCGGAGAATCGCGCTGAGGCTCAGAGACTGCTTGCCCAGTTTGAAAAGGATATCGTGGCCTTGGAAGCAGAGGGCAAGTATTGCCAGTTCAACGTCAATTACTCAATGCGGCCCCAGGCATCCGCACGCATCGATGGCGCTCGGCTGGTCGGCGAGCTGGCTGAAATGCTTGGCGATGCGGGCCGAGTGAACGAAAAAGTAAAACTGGCTGATGCCGTTTTGCAGCAACCGGCTACGTGGCGTCCGTTAATGCTGATCGTCCGGGAAAAGGGCAAGGAGGCAACAAATCTTGGCCTCAACTATGGATTGCGAGTGCAAAGTGTCGCTACGGTTGATGGACAACGCACCGCGGCGCAATTTCCTCTAGCGTAGCTGAATTGAGATTGGTCGGGCGCCGGCACATATTATCCCGAGGCTTACTCACCAGGTCGGCCCGCATGCGGGCGGCATGTAGTTTCGCTGGAAGATAACTGCCTTCGTTGCGATCACCGTGGGTACGTGGCGCCTGAAGCTAGAGTTAATCAATCCGATTAACTATGTCTGGGGTCGTGACCAAAAGCCACGTCTTCACTTTACTCATGACCATCGATCGAATCAGTTCGCCAGCGCCTTTGCTGATCCAAACTACCCCCAGCCATGCCGAAGCGCAATCTGAGAGCGGAGCGGGCAGAGCCCGTGAGCGTTCATCCGAATCAGCGTCAAGCGCAACCGGTTTGCCGGCCAGCTATCTCCAGCGCAGTGTCACGGCTATCTCCTCCCTGGCGCCGCGCAGCCACCTGAGGGCGCTTTCAAGCGGTGGCTGGAACGCCGTCGCGCAGAGTGGCCAGGCGCTTGACGCCGCCTACCATTCGATCGCCAATTTCGCCGGCTCGATCTTCACCAGCTCCATCTTTATCAGGTCTGCGGCCGCTCCTGCTGCCGCTGCTGCTGTCCCGGATGCAATGCCCACCGCACTGGATCAGGAGAAAAGCGATCACAGCGTCACGCAGGCCAGGTTTGATCAATTCATGAGCAAGCATCAGGCAGTGTTCTCGCCATCCGCCTCTGCCGGACGGGATTTGCGCAGCCTCAATGATGCCGCCGGCGTGCTGATGATCCCGGCAAGGGACGGCCGGTTCACCGTGATGGAAAGGCTGAAAGTGGTGGCTGACACCGTGCGCGTTAGTAATACCGGGACCGAGCAGCGCTTATTTGTGGTGGGCTATGGCGGCCGGCCTGTCAAACTGGAAGAACTGGATCTCGCGCTGGATGAAATCAACGCAGCGCCGGGTGCTGCCGTCAAAGGCAAGGGAAAGGCTGCGGCCACCGAAATGGAAACGCCCTTGCGCAGCGCAATCATGACTCTATCCGAGCGTTCGCCGCTGTCGGCTCGCAGGGACAGCAAGGAATCCGACGACAAGTTCATGCTGCTGCCGCCGAATCCTTCGCCGCTGCCGCGCAGAAGCACTTGGGCCAATGCCGAGCATGCCATGCCGCACGGCGTCGGGACGCGCGATGGGGACGGGTTTTTCCCCATCTATATGGATCACAACAAGATTGAAAACCATTTGCTGATCTTCAAGAAAGAAAAGCAGGTAACCCCCGGCAAGAACGAAGCCGGCCATCCGACTTCGGTCAATATGGATGGCGCGGTGCTGGCCGACATTCAAGGTATCAAACACATCGAAGTGATGGGGCCGGCCGGGCAGGAGATGGGCGTCAAGGGCGCCAAGCTGCGCAGTTGGGCCGATCTGGAACGCGGCCCCGCGCCACGTGCTGATGTCACGCTGCATATCACCACGGAAGATGAGGCCGTGCACCGGCTTGTGCTCGGCGACAACGGCATCAAGATGTCGCTCATCAACCCGCAGCCGGCGCTGTCAGGCCATGCGTCGGGCAGGGCGTTTGGCCTGGATGAGACAGTGCACGCACGGGTTGATGTCGACCTCTATTCGTATCAAGGCCGCGATACCGGCAAGACCGGCAGCAAGGATGGTTTTCCCGATTCGGAATTGATCTTGTCCACCGGCGACAAGCTCAAGGCCGGGCCTTTGCTGAAAGGCCCGCCAGCCGCCGCATTGGCGTCTGCCGCCGGTGGCATCAGGCGGTTTACCGGCGACACCGTAGCCGACGCTGCGACCGCTGCAACCGAGGTGCTGGCCGGACATGGGCAATCATTGGCCAAACTGATGCTAGGAGCGGCAACCATGGCGCCGACGCTGGCCGGCGGCAGGGGGGCAGTCACGTATACCTTGAACCTGGCGACCAAATCGTTTGTCACCGCCGCCGTTGTGGTCGGACTCAACGATGCGCTCAAATTCTACAAACACTCGCCGAATGGCGCCATTGCGGGCGGTTCGCACGGCTTCAGTGCGGCTGGCGGACAAAGCGTCAGCCCCGAAGTGTTGTTTTGTGCGATCACGTCGATGGTCGTGGTGCAAGAAGCGCTGACCCATGTCTTTTCTTTCGTCAGCAAATTTGTTCCGGCGCAGAGCAAAGACCGCGAAACCAAGGCCTCCGTTCTGCTGAATGATTTGCTGGTGCCTGCCATTCCAGAGTTCACCCGCCTGGTCAGCAATCTCCTGGTGCAGAAAGGTTTCGGCTTCAACCGTGGCAGCAAGGCAGACGTCGCCGGGCTGCTGGCCGCCTCGCTGGTCAATGCCGGCATCGACCAGTTGTGGAAAAATCGTGTCGGCGAAGAAGAAAACCATCCGGCTGCGCACAGTGCAAGAGCGATAGTGCGCTTCATCAACGACGTTACGTTCCGCTCGCTGGGCAATACCTATAATTCGACGAAATTCAATCCGGATACGGTTGTCGCCGACTATCGCGAAGCTATCGTGACGCGCCTGGCAACCCGCAGCCTGGACAAGCTGGTGTTGCCCATCGTGGCAACGGTGCTCAATAGTCTGGGCATCGTGGGACGCAATGCCAGCGCCTATGACGGCCAGATCGAGCGCGAACGCGGCTTCAATAACGCCATTTCAGTGCTGCTTGGCTTTGCCAACGACGTCGCGGCCGCCGGCGACCGGATGGGAGCCCATTTTGGCGACATCAAAAAGATTCGCGACGCTGTTTTTTCCGTTACCGACAGCCTCGAACAAGTCAAGCAGTGGAGCAACCGCATCATGCTCAAGCCAAAAGGACGGATAGACGGCGAAATCAAGGCGGTACAGGACGCTATCGAGTTTCACCAGTTGGAGCCGCAGCAGCAACAGGAATATCTGGAGCAACTGGAGCAGACGATGACTGAGATGGTTGCCAACCTGACCGCGCAGGGAGCTTCCAGCAGCAGCCAGCCAGGGCCTGGCAATACGCCGACGGCGCAGCCGGTGCAAAACAATCGTAGTCAATTGCCGCCGAAGTCGGCCGCCTACATGGCCCGGCTGGACCAGGATCACACGCTGTATATGCAACAGGCGACCAAGGACACGCCGGGCTACAGCGCCTATCCGGTTAACCTCAGCTTCGACGGCAAGGCCCATCCCGCGGGCGCCACCGCAGCGCCGTTCGGCCTGAGCGATTCGGCAAAGATTCCCAAGACGCTCACCACCTGGAGCTGGAACGCGCAAGCCTATGCTTTGCCGACGCACGAAGCGATGTTGAAAGGGCCGGGACTTGATTCCATGCGTAGCTCCAAGCCGGAGCTGTCCCACGAGCTGCAGAAAAACATCATGCAGGCAGTGCGCGACTACACCATCGAATCGCAGTATTTTCATTATCCGCTGCGCTGGGAAAGCACCGGGCAGGCCAAGCATCAGCCGGTAGTGCCGGGCATCGACTTTGTCTACAACATCATGAACAAGCCGGGCAATACCGAGGGTCCGTCAGAGAGTCATCGGATGGGCGGTGAAGAGCATTTCGACCCGATCGAGGCGATCCATATCAATCTGGGCGCATTGCATTCAAAAAAATTTCCCGCCATCGTGCAGCGTGCCGTGGTTACCGAAGCTCCCTACGTAGAGCGCAAAACCGCAGATACCCCTGATTGGCATGTTGCCACTGGCGACGTGGCCACGCTGACTGAAATATTGTCGGCCTCGATGTCGAGCCGCCTGGCAGCGGCATTCGGGCAAGCGCTTGGCTTTGGCGCTGCGCCAAAAGCACAAAATCAACGGCTGGTGATGCGTCAGCAAACGGCGCTGAATATTTCTGCTGAATCCGATCTGGGACAAGCCGAAGTGATTGTCTTGCCAGGCGCCCTGTACAGCATCCGGCATGTCGACAAGTCGCCGCCTAAACCGCAACTCCAGCCCGGCGAATCGCAGGATCTGAAAAAAGACATCGGCCAGGTGGTGTACATGGATAGCATCGATACCGGGAAACTGGAAAAAAGATATTGCGATTTTCTTGAGGGAAAATTGACTGAAGCCGATGACGGCGCCTCAATGGTTCATCCTGAATCCGGGCATTTCCACACTTACGATGCCAAAAGCGGGCAAGCCGTCTATGTCGCGCCGACCAAAAACTATTTTCTTGGCAAGCCTCTCGAAAGTTCTGAGCCGAGCACCCAGCATGCGCGCTGGCGGCATCCCTATACCTCGGATTTCTCGCCGCGTACCACCAAGGACGCGATCCATGCCGCGATCTTGCGCGGCGATCCCATCGTTGCGCATCTGGATGACGCGACCAAGAATATCCATCACGAGCATTTCCGGCTGTTGAACGGCTACTACGAAACGCCAACCGGCGTCCGTGAAGTGGAGCAAAAGGCTGCCGTCCGAAAACAGGCAGCCGATATTTCTGCGGCCTTCCCTGACCGTTCCGAGCAGATCTTGACGGCCACCGGCGGCATGCCGGGCGAAATGCTGGCCTGGACCGCCGCCAGCATGTTGCGCAAGCCAATCAGCATGGTCAGGATCAGGGGCGGGGCCGAGGCCGGACATGAAATTGACATGGATAGCCGAGTCGACATAAACAAGACCTACGACAAAGTGTCGCTACATGCAGAGCCGGCCGTAATGATAGGCGTCGGCGACGATGGGTTTTATGCGATTCGCAACCAGGACGGCAAGCATACGGCGCTGAAAATGGATGTCAGCGGCGAGGGGCATAGCGCTGGCAATCTCTTGCATGTGTTGCACCGTGCTGCCTATGCCGGCGACCGCCAGTACAAGCTGGCGACCAAGGCGGATGGCAGCAGCCACCTGTCGGCTGGCAAGGCAGAGAAAAACACTGTCGACCAGTTGCTGGCCAAACTCAAGGGGTTTGCGCAAACCTCTTCCTACATGGTGTGGGAACAAGCCTTGGTGGATAAATTCGCAGCGCTAGGCGGCAGTCCCGCTGTGCCGGCGGACGATATGACAGCGCCAGGAAAGCAAAAAGCATGATGCGGTCATGTGCATTTTCAGGTTTTTTCCCTTTAAGAAAAATGTCGAATATCCAGGCAATGCCGGGCAGCGCTTTCAGTTTCGTTTTGCGGTCCCTGCATTCGTGCTTGCATGCCGGCCGCGGCGTCAATCTGCGATCTTTGAGTTCCTGCTAACTATTGGAGATTTATATGGCTCACCATTCCGTAAGTAATAGTCCGACACATACGACGCACCAACCTGATACTACGCACAAACCTGACGAAACTGGAAAGAAAAAGAAAGATGATTCCAGTACCCAGAATCAGAATCAGGACGAGCTGAATGCTTTGATAGTTAACTTCGCTATCTCTCTCATGCAGAAATCGATACAGCAAGCGAAAGAAGTAAATGCGGATCTTAAGGCCGAGGATCCAGATGCGTTTTGACAGCATCCATTTGAGGCCGTATCGCCAGGTTGAATTCACTTCGATCTTCGACGAAACGGCGTGCTTCGAAGTAGAGTTGCCGAAATGCGGTGCTGGCGACGATCGCGTGCTGTTGATCGAGCATAGCCATCGGCTGAAGAATCGGCTGAGAGATCGCTTGAGAAGCAAAAACGTCGATGGCAAGATCGCCATCTGAGCTGGGCCAGCAGGTGACCGGGCGCGATAGCGATCGCGTCAGTCTTCGGAATCCGCACATCGACCGTGTCGTGATACCGAAGAACGCGTCACCTGCTTTTTTATGCCCCCATTTCAGTTTTCATCTAAGTACATGACAGCGTAGACCAATAGTGAAAATAAAAAAAAATTGTGCTGCTTGCCGCATCGGCTGGATCGTCTTGTCCGCTCTGGCGTCGATGCTGCTGCCGACTGACGTCGCACGCGCCGATTGCTTCGACGACGCGGCGCTTTACCATAACGTGAATCCGACCATACTGCGGGCAATTGCCTGGCAAGAATCGCATAACAGGGCCGACGCGATTCACGTCAACGCGAATGGCTCTACCGACTATGGCGTCATGCAGATCAACTCGATTCATCTGGCCGAACTCGCCAGGTACGGCGTGCACCGGCAGACCTTGCTGCAACCTTGCCAGAACGTTTACATCGCGGCCTGGCATCTGCGACGGATGGTGAGCAAATACGGCAACAGCTGGAAGGCGGTCGGCGCCTATCATTCGGAGACGCTGCCGGAACGTGACGCATATGCGCAGCGTATCCAGCGCATCGTCGCCGCCTGGGGTGAAATCCCGCCAGCTGCCGCGGATCAACGCCGGGCAGCCGCTCAAAAATTAAACGTGAAACCGTAGTTCAAAAAGAGGCAAGGAGAATTGTTATGAGTGCTGTAATTTCAATTAGTGAAAACAGCGTACGCGCATCACGGATCGCGACCGAATGCAGAAAACTGCGCGAATACATCCATCTGCGCCTGAATGATGTTGATGAATTTTCCAACCTGGCGGAACAGCATGAGTTTCTGTTCGAAATGGTGCCAGCTCTGCGCGGCGAAATCCAAGGGATACTCACGCCGGCAATGCGCGCGGCGCTGCAAGCTGCCGGTGTTGACGTCAGCTGGGAGGCGGGCGCCCAGGTTGAAGGAGAATTGACTGACGACGGGAACAGCATCCGCTGCGACATCATAGACAATTTCAGCGGTAACGCCGAACTTGAGAGAGCTTGCGAAATGTGGTTGCTGGTACGCTACGGGGCACACCGGCTGCTCAAGGAATTCCATATGTTGCAAGCACACTGCGCAATCGAGCGCCTGCCGTATTCTCCCGAGTTGGACGGCAGATATCCTTTCCGCGACGCCGAATCCCGACCTGTGATGATTCGAAAAATATGGCAATCGCAGCCCACGGCGTCGGGGGAAGTATATTCACCCGATGCAGTCTGGCCGTTGATTGACCCGCTGGCAACTGCGCAAGCGAGAATGGCGCATTATCATTCGATGCTTCAATGCCGGCTCATCGAAGCCGGCGACCTGCAGGACCCAAGGGAATCGAGCCTGGTCGGCGAAAGAGGCGTTTTTGCGATCCGTCCGCTGCAAAAAGGCGAGTGCGTCGGGGTTTACGGCGGCCGTCTGATGACGCCTGCAACGTATTTCATGTTGCGTTCCGACTCGTTTGCGATTTCGTCGATCAGTGGTACCGCAGTCTCGTTCCTGGATGGCGAAAATATCCTGGCGATGATGAACACTTCGCTCGAATATGATGAATCCGGCTGTTGCGCCAGGCAATCGCCCGACGCTTACAATGCCGAGCCGGTGGTTTTTGACGTCGAGTCGGATATCGGTGGAAAATTTTCGATCCGTGCGTTTTTTGCCACCCGCGATATTCCCGCCGGGGTTGAACTCAGATGGAACTATAGATATTCCGATGACATGGTTCGCCAGGTTTTCGGAAAGCGGCTGTAAGCCTGTCACGTCTTGGTTCAGTGCCGCTTGCCGGCAAACCAGAATGTGCCGGATGATCAAATGGTTTGCCGGCGCCAGCAGGCGCTCAGGAAAAGGGCAAGGCCGTGAGCTAGACCTGCGCGCTGGGCGCCGGCCGCAATCTCTATCGGCAATAACCCAGCCCAGCCTCAGTCTGGAAGTTGGTCCGGCAGCGGTAACTTCCGACAAACAGGAACTTCGCTATCCATACCGGAATTTCGCGTAACGGATCGGATGCGCCCGGACAGCTTCTACAATGGCATCAAACATTTCCAAGGTGCGCATCATGAAGCTTCCGAAATTCGGTCTCCCCGGATTCCTGTCACCCGGTGTCACGCAGCATGTAAAACCGCAAGCTCCGCCTGCCGGCGAGAAACCGGCTCGGAAAAGTCACCCCTTATTGAATGTTCTGGCGAAGCGGGTGAATGGACACAAAAGCGACAGCACGAGCACCGCAAGGCATGCAATTCATCTCGCCGGCCGCTCCGTTCAGTCGCGGCCGACTCAGTCTGGCGCTGGGCGTGCCGGGCTGGCCGAGAGTAGCGGACTGAGCCCCGAGATACTTACCCGGTTTCAGGCATTGAAAGGCGGCCCTGTACCCTCCCAGGCAGAATTGTTTGCGCGGTTTGAAGCGTTGAAACACTCCTCGGTTCGGTCAAAACCGGAGCCCGTCGCCGTTCAGTCGCGGCCGGTTCGGCCTGACGCTGGTGCCGGGCTGGCCGAGAGTAGCGGACTGAGCCCCGAGATACTTACCCGGTTTCAGGCATTGAAAGGCGGCCCTGTGCCCTCCCAGGCAGAATTGTTTGCACGGTTTGAAGCGTTGAAACACTCCCCGGTTCAGTCAAAACCGGAGCCCGTCGCCGATTTGCATACGCTTTTGCAAGAACTGAAAAAATCCCCAGGCCCCACGCATGCGGCGGCCGCACCGGCACGCCGCGCCGCCGTGCCGAAACTGTCGGTGCAACAGGCACGTGCTCAAGGGCTGGCAACACCGTCGCGGCCGGCACCGCCGATACCTTTTGGCGGTACGCCAGCCGAATTCAAGCAACTGCATTTGCAGTACCGGGATGCGCCAATCATGTTCCGACGTACGAATAGCGGTGTAGCGCAAAAGCTGTCGATGCCTGAGTTGGGGTTTTTCACCAGCAAAAAAAACAATCTTCAGACTCTGCATGATAAACGCGCCAGCCTGACAACCAATCTGCAATCGCTGCATGGCTTGATCGAAAACAATCGATCTGCGCCGCATGATTTAGGGAAAATACAGCAATTCATGCAGGTAACCCGCAGCGAAATCAAGAATCTGCGCGATAGCGATAGAGCGGCCCCTGGTGCAGCAACCCGGCAGCAGATTCTTGCATTGGCAACTCAACTCAAACAAGCCAGCGCGATTGCGCAAGATCTGGAAAGTATCGTCAAGCAAGCCCCACTAAGCATGTCGCTCTTCAATGACGCGCAAGCGCTGCTCGGCAAGGTCAATCAGCGGATCGGCAGCTATAGATAATTGGCCCATCCGGCTTTTCCAAGGGTGCCAAGATAAGCAGCAACGATTCAGCCGCACACTATCGGCTGTGGGAGAAATGGATAAATATACGGGATCGCGCGCGGAGCTGATGCGACCTGATCAGGCTGTCAGGGAGTTACAAACATCGCTCTATCCTCACCCTCTGCCAGAACCGTCGCCGGAAGTTGTCCTGGAGCGGATTTTTCAGTTTGCCGCAGGTCTGGAGATATCTCTAGTTTGTAGCCTAGCGCGTACACCGTTCTCAAGCTGGCGCCGGCAGCGGTAGACGATAGGCCCAATTTCTTGCGCAGCTTATAAATATGCTGTTCCAGCGAGCGGGCTGCAACCTCTTCGGAATTTCCCCAGACGCTTGTAGTGATCTGTGACCGGCTCAGGAATTTTCCCGGATTGGAGAAGAGCAGCCATGCGATAGAGAATTCGCGCGGAGTGAGAATGACGTCAATGCCGCCGCAGGTAACCATGTCGCTGCCGCGATTCAAGACGTAATCGCCAATCTGTATCCTGTCAACCCGGGTGCAATGCGCCAGGCGCCTCAGGGCAACACATACCCTCAGCCCGATCTGATCAATGTCTGCGCGGCTTACGACGTCGTGCGCGCCGGCTTCGATCCAATCCTGCATCACGTTCCATGTCAGGAGCGAGGTTAATATGATCGCCGGGGTATAAAAATCAGCGTTGCAGCTTCGCCATGAAAGCAAGCTGCTGGCCAGTCCGACGGTGCTCTTGGCGTCAAGCAGCACTAGGTCATAGGTGATTGTGCGCATCGCACGCAGTATCAGCAGCTCAGTACAGTAAGCGTCTATGGTGATTGAATACTTCTCGAAATATTTCGCTAGTTTCTGCGCTAAAACTGAATCGTCAGTCAAAATTGCAAATCGCATGCCTAATCCTCTATCGGAATCACCTTGAAACGGTGATTGAGCATTTCTGAAATTTTCCGATGCAGGCAAACCGGCATCGGACGTCGGATGATCTATCGAACATCTGTTCCTTTTCTTCCCGCGCCACGACCGTTTATTGTGAAAGCCGTGTTCTGGAACAAAGTTGTTTTCTCTCAGTGAGTACCATTTCGTGCGAAAGATGATGCATGCAGTGCAAAATTTTTTCCGTGCTAATTATTCAAGCGCCAACTCTGATTCGTATTAATGCGTATTGAATACGCTTTCCGTTTTTGCATAATTGCCAGATTCCAATGCAATTTCAATCAGACCTTCCTGAATTGAAGGTAGGCATTTCCTTCATTGTTGTGTGAATGATTACGGCAACCGGGCAGTCGCCTCGATAGCGTAAGGGGTGGCGGTATCTCAACCGTTCGTCGGCGATTTGCGCGAAACGATGAACCGATGAGATGAATATTCTATCTATTGAGAGTTTCATAAAACATGACAATGTCCTTGCCCGGTTGCGCCTGACAAACGCAGCTAACTGGGGTCAGAGTGAACTTTCTGCGCGCTTTTTGCAGAAACTTCACTCTGACCCCACTTAGCGGGCCACGGAGTGCCTGCCTCATCGTGAAGAAAGAACAAGACCGCGGAATGCGCTCTGTCTTTCTCCGAATCCGTCATGTGGGGTCAGAGTCAAGTTTCGCGATGAAGCAATGCGAAAGTTGACTCTGACCCCAGATGACTATTGCCGTGGCGATGATGAGAATTCTTTACGGTTTGCGAAAAATTTCGTAAGAACGCACTGTGTTTCGCGGCGCAATAACAGGGATCATGTCAAACCAGTAATCTGCAATCGTCGAAAAAAAACGAAAGCCATTATGCATATCCCTCCATCCACGAGCAAATCGGCGGCTGCCGATGATGTGGTATCACATGAGCGATCTGGCGCAGGTGACGAAGCAGACCTTCGTTCCGTGCGACGTTCGTCGAGTGAGCCAAGCGCTGCGTTGAGAGTTCTGGGGTCATTGCGCAATTCGACCACAGACGTTGCCGGCAGTTCAGGTACGGGGGAATCGGATAGCGCGACGACATCGCAACGACCGCGGTTGTCTGCGAACAGATTAAAACCGCCTGTCGCGATTCACACTACTAAGGTGTTGCCGCAACACACGCAAGATATCGCTTCAAGTTCCCATTCAATCGGTCCGCATGCCGCGATTCACCATGAAGAAATTACCGCGGAAAACGCTTCATCTCGTATAAGCCCGCTCGGTGAAGCCGGGAATGCCACGGTGATCGATATGCCGAGCGAGCACGAGCTGCATCGAGACTTGATGGCGCATAGCAAGGCCTTTATCGATGAGGACCGGGTTGTACTGAATCCGGAACATGTCCAGGCATTCGTCGAAGCTCGGGCGCAGGCGCTTAAAACAGGTGACTGGACTCAGGCAAAACAATGCTTTCACACGATGCTGAATCTGGACCAGAAAACTATGGACGCAGGGTTCAGGGAAGGCGGGAAAGCGTATTCCTGGCGCAATGCTCCTGCCTCGATACTGTCCCTGCTGCCTACAATTTTTACCTTTAAGGCGCATGGCAAGGCGCCGGTTCCTGCGCGGAACCTGGCAGCGGGCTACTTTGGCAGCGTGATGGCGGCTTCCACCGTCAGCAGCCTGATAAATACCTATACCTTGCTGCACGTAACACCGTATCAGGATATGGCGTTTCGAAACGCGGCCGATATTGCTCCGGAATTGAATACCCCGACATTCGACAAGATCGAAACGGAATTGAAACAGGTGCTGCAACATGTGCAGGATGAATCTCCCAGACTGCAGGAGCTGTTAACACGGTCCGTCGCAGATCCGGATAATCATGAGCTCAGGGAAGCGGCGAATCACGCCGTAGATGAAGTTGCAAAGACACTTGATCACGCCATCAATCATTACACTACGCGCTGCCAGCTCAATCGTGTCTATTTCGAAGGGCTGCAACGGCAGTCATGTTTGCAGACACTGAAATTCTACGGCAATCTTTTGGCTGGGTGGGGCGGCTATATTGCGAAGGATCCCCGCGTCGCGGCCGGGATCCAGATAGCGACGTCCGTCTCGCAATTGGTGTTGCAGCGGCTGGTCGCGCCATCCGACGAGGTAGACAAGCAGAATCTGATGATCGATCTGAAAATGCTGACGGCGGATGATCCGGGAAAATTCAAGGAACTCATGCGCAGCCCGTTGCAAATACGGGTAAAGACACTGGATCAGATATTCACGGGGCAGGTCCGGGAACTGGAACAACAGATTGCAGATACATTGAATTTGGGTGCCAACGGACCGAACGAATGGCGGACTCACGTGACGCTTAAGGATCGCGCTGAATACCCGGCGCGGCTAGCAGCCGTGAGCGACATCAGGAGCACTGCTTTTGCATCCTTAGGAGCTGCCGCGCAGGCCGAGGTGCAAGCGTTCGAGATCGAATTGGCGTCCGCGATGGCCGTTCGGAATTATGAACGCGCGGACGAATTGCATGCGGTCATTGCCGGCAAGTTAAAGATCGATGTCGGCGTTTTCAAGAAGTACACCAGCCTTCAAGCTCAGGCGGACAAGCAACCGCCATTGAGTGATGAGGAGCAAGCGCAGCTGCAACAATTGAGCAATAAGATCGAGACGGCCTCCGGCAGTTTGCCGGATAGCCAGAAGAGCAAATTCGATACGCTTGTCTCTGCCTGGGAGTCGACCCGCCACGATCCTCAGCACGTACGCGAGGGACGGTTTACAGAGGTTTCCGATTACAACGATAACAAACGCACCGTCCATGATGGCATGCAAGTCACGGAACACACGAATTTGTTCGAGCTCTCACCGGAATTCAAGGTGGGATTCGTCAAGGCCGGCAACACACGCAGCGGCTTGCCGGATGAGGTCTCGGCGACTTATGGTGCGGCGTCCTGGCGCGCATTCCAATTGGGGGTCGCAGGCATAAACGGCTCATTGATGATCAACTCCTTGCTGGGCTTGGTCAGTGCTCAGAAAAAGACCTACGACCCGACCTACCATGAACCTCTCTGGGAGCGATACCTCTCCTTAGGCGTCACCATGAGCGCGGTGCTGGTCAATGTCGCTGCCGCATACCAGGTTGCGAACGCCAAAACCAAGCCGCTGGGCAAATTGTGGGGGCAGGTCGCCTCTGGACCGACATCGTCCATATCGGAAACCGTTTATCAAAACAATAAACTGGACGAGCGCCGCAAAATTCGTGAAGCGACCGCACAGGGAGCGTATCCCTATGTCGGTGTCAGCATCAAATCGCTGTCCACTTATTGTCTGGATGCGCTGAAGCTGGGTTTCAAGGGAATGGCCTTTATGCCGCGGGACGGAATTGCAGCTTCAAAGGCGAGGGCGGCGTTCGAGAAAGCCGAGGGCAAGCAGAAAGAGTTGGCGCAAATGAAAAATGAAAGGGCACAACCTGATAGGGCTCTAAACATCTCCGATGACACGAGCGGGCAATACGTAGCGCATGATATCCGCGAATCGCCGCTGCCGCTGATTCCGAAGCCGCGTTGAAGCCGGATTGTATTCGTGGACGATCGATAACTTCCTGCAACAGAACTGGAGAAATATATGGCATCCGAAAATTATCGGAAACTGATAGATGAAGTATGTGCGATCGCAAAAATCGCGGATCCGAAGTTGTTTTATACGACTGCCGATCTGACCGTCGACGGCGTCAATTTCACTTTGATTGACGGTAGCACTGAACAAGAAGAAGGCCTGGCCATGTACTGCGATTTTGGTGCGCTGCCGGCAAAAAATCGTGCCGATGTACTAGAACGCCTATTGGAAATAAATTTGTCTATGCATGGTGTGAATACACCAGTATTTACGATCAACTTCGAAACCCGGCATGTTCTGCTGGCGCGGCGTATTCCTATTGGACAGATATCGGCACTTGATCTGATGAATACCTTGTCAGAGCATGCGGCGCATTCGAAGGAGTGGCGCAAGACTTACTATCTGAATGAAGGCAGGCAATCAATGCTGGCAAGTGGCTGCACCTGACCACTACTCAGAGCGAGACATAAATGCGACTGTGGGGGCCAAGTCGGTAGTTTTTCGAGGATGTCAACAGTCAGGGAGCATGTACATTTTCTGTAACTGTTCAGGACATGGAGGGATGCTTTACGTCACTTTCTGGACAAAATAAGGCATCCAACTATCGTACTGCGAAGCCGGGTCGATGCTTGCGTCACCTGTTGGGCGAAGCGGGGCGTCTGGCTTTGTTGAAAAAGCAGGCATGGTTCGTGCTCTACGTGTCAAAGCCGATGAAGATCATGCCAGGTAATACAGCGCAAATCCTTCGACACAAATATTTCAAGGGGTTTTGGATGACGGTATTTCGCTTTCGACACACTGCTGCACTACTGCTCGCATTCCTCCTCTTCGGTTGCGGTGGCGGAACCGATGGCACTCAAGGTGGCAACACATCAGGTAGTACATCAGGTAGTACATCAGGTAGTACATCAGGTGGCACATCAGGTAGTACATCAGGTAGTACATCGGGAAGCACATCGGGAAGCACATCGGGAAGCACTTCAGCTGCCCCGGCGACCGCCACTTTGGTGGCCAAACTCGGCAAACCTTCTCGGGTGCTGGTCGGACTTGGCGCGGGCAATTCGTTGGCGCAAATGCAAAGCCAGAGCGTTCATCCGGATATCGTCGATACCTACCTGGTGGGCGTCGGCGCGGGCGCGTGGCCTACTTGGAACAGTCCTGACGGCGCGTACATCACATATACCGCGCAGGCTGTCCAGGCCTACGGCGCAACCCCGATGTTCACGTTTTATCAGATGGCCCAGAACGGTGGCGGCAACTTGAGCGGAATCAACGATGCGACGTTCATGAACAACTACTGGGGACAGGCTCGGTTAATGTATCAACGCATTGCCGCGCTCAATGCACCCGTTCTGATCAATCTGGAACCGGATTTCTGGGGCTTTGTATGGGGGCAGGCGCCGGGGCATGATCCAGCGCAGATGCCAGCCGTCGTAAGCAACCAGGCGGAATGCAGCGGGCTGCCGAATACCGCCGCCGGCATCGGCCAGTGCCTGGTGCAGATGGGCAGGAAGATCGCGCCCAACGCATTGCTCGGATTTCCGCCTTCGTTCTGGGCTGGCTCCCCGACCGCGATTGGCGCCGAAATGCACGCGGTCGGAGCACATCTGGCGGATTTCATCGTTGCCCAGACCAGCGACCGAGACGCAGGCTGCATGGAGGTCGCATCGCCTCCAGCGGAATGCGCAGGACGAACCGGCCCGTTCTATTGGGACGAAAACAATATCGCCACACCGACCTTCCACCAGTCGCAAAGCGCGATCTCAGACTATCGCACTGCTCTGGGCAATGGACTCCCGATCCTGTGGTGGCAGACGCCGATGGGCGTGCCGTCCGTCACGCCTGGCGGCACCAATCAGCATTATCGCGACAACCATGTCGACTACATGCTGCGCAACACGCAGGAATACGGCGACACCCATACCTTCGCAATCGTCTTCAGCTCAGGGGGCGGGTTCCAGACCTCGATCAACACTGACGGTGGACAATTTGCCCGCCTCCTGGGTCAGTATCTCGCGCAAGGTGGCGCCACCTTGCGGTAGCGGTCGGTGATCGTGGATTGCCGCCGGCACCGTTGTGTCGAGCCGCGCGGCTTTCACCCGTCCGTGTTTTCTGCACTAGCCGTCGAAATTTCTCAATATGCTACCTACGCTCGGAAATGACTGAGCCGGTCTCCGCCCACCCCATTCCAGCAGGCCGCCAGGGCTGCAATTGAGGCCGAAGACAGCAATTGCTAAAAGGACCGAACCGTTAGTCCCGAGTCAAGAATCTTCAATAGCCTTCCTGATTTTTCGCATGCGCGATGCCTCGATCGACATACTATAAGAGAGCTCCCCGCGCGTGATCCGAAAATTCTGGACACGATCCTGCAAAGTCTCGTGGGGACTCGAACGGCTGCTGCTTACGTTCCTGTCGCGCAGGTCTGGTTGGTTTGCGACAACTTCGTCCATCGTCCCGCGCGATTGGGCGTGTTTATAGAAAACGGCCGGAAGCATCTTGGTTCCCTCGATATACTCCATCTCACCGATGATTTGCGATTCGTGGCCGTCAAAGCAGCGTCCATTTTCATTTAGCCTGCCATGGAGGTTGTTAAAAAAATCGTCTTTCTGGTAAGCGTTCAATGCAAAATTGAGCGAGAACATCATGCAGCCAATCTTCGATTTTTGGGCCTCCACGTCGATGACGGCCATTTTGCAGTTGTTGAAGTGGGTATCAACATTTCGCTGCAAAGACTGAAAGCCGGAAATAAAAACATGCTGCCCTTTGTTCTGATCCCAGGTGTGAGAGAGCGCCGACTCCAAGAGCAGCACTGTCTTCTCGCCATCAGGATGCGTTCTAATATCCGCAGCTATCCGGTGAGTCTTTTCGTTGCTCAAGCGGAACAATGCGCGCCATGCCGGCTCGCCAGAGGTGTAGAGCTTTCCGAGGAACGCTTCGGGGGAGGCAAAGCATTGGAGTTTTAGATTGGGATGCCTCGCATTATATGTGTCCGCCAACGCTTCAAGATTCTGAACATCGTGCGCAGATATCTCCGGATTCACCCCATCGCTACTTGCTGCGCGGAGGACGGCGTCCGCATAGGCGGCCAACTGAGGATGCGTATTTGCGACGGACGAATTCTTGACGGAATCCTCCAGTGCCCTTGCTTTACCACGCGCTCTCTTTGGCAAATTCTCCAGATGATACGAGGACGGACGACGAGCCGGCGAGCCCGCGGCCGACGATTCACTTGCGGCGCGTTCGCTGTCGCCGCTTTTCTCATATTCGGCGCCACCCGTTCTCGGTTTGGAAATACACAATCCCATAGCATCTCCTATATGCCGTGAATATCCTCACAAGAGTAATTCTGCATATTTGTCGCATCATCGTTGGATGCGAAAATGAGGCGCTCCAAACGCAAGCGGTGATCCAGGTGCCGGCAATGATGACGGTGCGAGAAGTCCGCTTCCTTGAAATCACGAGAGTAGTTCAGCCTATGCTGCTAGTTCCGAAAATTAATTTGACCTCGCGCCGTCATTACGTTTTCTGCGCTTTCCTAATGACATGTCCGCAGAGCGGCTAGTCGGAGTTCATGCGCGCGGCGGAGTTTTCGGACCCGAGTCTGGCGATGCAAAAGAAGCAAAGGATTGTGTCGAGACGGCAATGCAAGCTGAAAGCGTTCTCTTATAATCTTTTCGGCAGTAATCGTGTGTTTTTCCGCTCATCCGAAATACGTTGATAGGAAAATACCATTATGGAAGCCTTTGATCTCCAACTCCTTCGGGATGAGATAGACAAGATTGATGAACTACTCCTCGAGCTGTTATCCGCCCGGTTCCGTGTGACGGCAGAAATTGGATCTCTCAAGGCGCAGCTGAAATTACGTGCGGCCGATCCCGGGCGAGAGTCTCAACAGATGCGGCGATATGAGGTTTTGGCAAACCGATACGGCGTGAACGCATCTCTTGCACAGCGAATATTTCGTAGCATTATTGATGAAGTCGTATCCGATCACCAAGCCATCGCCGCCAGGAGTTTTAGCAACTGAGGGCACTGGGAAATGCGCTTCCCGGTCATCGCCTTGACGATATCCGGACTAGCGTGATGCTACCAAGGTTGATCGCCAATTCCAGCTACGTTTTCTTATGGGGAAAGAATGAAGAATGCAAATGCACCCGTGGCCGACGCCACCAGTCGCCATCAACTGATTTCTCACGGTGTTGATCCACAAAATGGCTATGCCGATCTGCTGGAGTCCATCAGGTCAAGGCTAAGCTTGGCGGGGGATTTTCCTGGCGTCACAGTTGAGCAGCAAATTCGCTTGCTTGATGAATTGTCCGCTTTCGAACTCGGCCGCTTTTTGCTGGAGAATCGTGGCCTGAATGCCTATTGGACACACCAATTGGTGACCTACCGTCCAGGACAGGCGTCAGCAGATTCAGTGTCCGACTTGGAGTACCGGATATTTGAGAAGTTGCCGGCAGTACTGGCAACCCGGGAACGTTTTGGGATTTTCCGGCAGCAACTGCAAGCGTTGCTCAGGCCAGGGCTTGTTCTGGCGTCAGTCCCCTGCGGCTTGATGGGAGAATTGCTGTTGCTTGACTATGATCAGCAGCCGGATATCACGCTGGTGGGCATAGATCTGGATCAACAGGCTTTGAACGGCGCATTGGAACTGGCGCGAGAACGCGGCTTGGCCGACCGTCTGTCGCTGCGTTGCGAGGACGCCTGGGCTCCGGGTCTGAAAGGCGAGATCGACGTGTTGACGAGTAACGGCCTCAATATCTATGAGCCGGACAATACCCGTGTAACGGCACTGTATGGTTCGTTCTTCGACATGCTGAAACCGGGTGGCACGCTGGTCACCAATTTCCTGACGCCGCCGCCCAGCCTGTCCGCGGAATCTCCGTGGAATATGGCGGAAATCGACCAGGAGTCGTTATCGCTTCAGTATCTTCTGTTTGTACGCGTCATCGAGGCGAAATGGAGCGCGTTTCGTAGCCATGCACAGACCATGGCGCAACTGGTTGATGCCGGTTTTGCCGAGATTCGGTTCATTGATGATCGCGGCTGCATGTTTCCAACCGTTGTCGCGCGGAAGCCGTTCTGACGAATGTTGAGAAGACCGGCTGAGAAGGTCGGCTGAGGTCGTGGCGCTGTCCGCAATGAGGCGCAGGGAAATCCCTACGCGAAAACAGGAATATCCTGATTTGCATCAAAGGAAATTTGATTGACCATTCTCTTCAATGCAGCCGTTGCTCGCGGAGAAGCGGATGGGGTCGCAACTCGCTACGGCAACCTGGCTTGACGTTTCCTTTATCGCATGGGCCGCTTCCATGCTTTAGACGAAATAGATAGCAGCCCACCCTAAAACGGGGAATCCGGAGTTGTGATGGTCTTGCGTTGTCGCCCTCGAATTATCATACTGCTCTGGCTGCTTTCCTTCCCGTTGCTGGCCATCTGCCAGCAACTGCCTTTACGCTATTACAAACAAGTGGATGGCTTGGGAAATCTGGCTGTTAACGCTCTTGTGCAGGAGAGAAGCGGCTATATCTGGATCGGCACGGAAAACGGCTTGTTCCGCTACGACGGCGCGCGCTTCGAACGGTTTGAACTGGGCGATGGGGTTGCCGCCCCTAATATCTCCGCATTGCATGTGGACACGGATGACCATTTATGGGCCGGCACTGCAAACGGCTTGCATCAGTTGCAGGGGCAGCGCTTCGTTCTCACCCAATTTCAGAACACACGGCTCACGTTTGAAAAGGGACAGGTTTTTGCCTCCTTGGGATCGAATCGTTTTCTGGCGCTAAGCCAGGACCAGTTGTGGCTGGTGCAATCGGCGGACCAGGGAGTGACATGGCAGGCACACCCATTTTTTAGCGCCGAGCAACTGGCGCAGCATCCGGAAATGCATTCCCTTCGTAGTATCCATGTGGGGCCGAAGGGGGATTTGTGGATCGGTTGCAGCCAATCGCTCTGTCATTATGCGCAAGGCAGGCTGCTTGTCTTGGGCAAGAAGGAAGGATTGCCTGCCGAGCGTTGGGTGGCCATGCTCCATGATCGGCAGGGGACATTGTGGCTGCGTGGCGAGCGCCATGTATTTGCGTTGCCGGCGGACGCGAATGGTTTCCTGGACCGCTCTCCGGCGCAGGACGAACAGAAAAAGGCGGGGCGGGTTCCGCTTCTTGTCGCGGATGCCAGCGGAAGGATTCTAAGCCAGCAGGATAGCGGCATCATTCGGTGGCAAGGCAATGGCTGGGAATCCTTTACCGAATCGAATGGCTTGACGATCGGCGGCGGCATCAACTCGATCCTGGTCGACCGCGACGACGGAGTCTGGCTTGGATCCTTCGGCCACGGCTTGATTCACTGGCTGGGTTATCCAAACTGGGAGAACTGGACGTCAACACAAGGCTTGCCCAACAATGTCGTATGGTCTTTTCTGCGTGATCGGGAAGGTTCTCTCCATGTCGGCACGGCTTCCGGATCCGCGGTGCTACAGAAAACCGGTCGCTTTTCCATTTTCCCGGGGCGCTACGGCGGTCGGTCCCACCAATGGGACAGCATGGTCCAGGATAGCCAAGGCCGTATCTGGGCCAGCTCGCTTTCAGGATTCCTGGTGCGCCGCGATCCCGGAGCAAAGCGGGACGTCGTCGTCGCCAAGCTGCCCAAGATCGTGAGATTGTTCTTTGATCGTTCAGGTCAACTCTGGATATGTACGCGGCGTGGGCTCTATGTCATCAAGCAAGCCGATGCGAACGCCGTGCCGTTGCAAGTAACAGAATTTTCGTCAATGACAGGGAATAAGGACATCCGGCTTTTTCATGGATGTCAAAGTAAATCCGGAGCGCTCTGGTTTGTCTCCAATAAAGGGGTGTTGCGTTTTGACGGTGGCGGTTGGCACAAGCTTCGACTGAGTCCGGCAGCTCCTGTTGCCAGGCTGGAGTCCATCGTCTGCTCGGCCAATGGCGAGTTGTGGTTCGGTACCGGCGGCGGCGGGCTTTGGCGTGCCAGGGAGCAGGGCGATGCGCTGGAGATCAGCGACGCGACCCCAGCGCCGTTGCTAAACCAGGCAATACTGTCATTGCTTGAAGACCGGCGTGGCTGGCTGTGGCTAGCTACCGATACCGGAATCGCAGTCTGGAATCGCGCGCAATGGCGATTTTTCAATCAGGAAAGCGGCATGGTCTGGAACGACAGCAACCAGTACGCTTTGTATGAAGATAGCGATGCTTCGATTTGGGTGGGAACCAGCAATGGCGCCTCTCATATTTTGCATCCTGAATCGCTTTTTGCTCCGGTACACCTGGAAGTGCGAGTGGCAAGCATGATCGGTGACGGTCAGGTGCTTGCCGCTGATAAGCCGATTCGCCTGCCATGGACGACCGGTCCGCTCAACTTCAAGCTGGCGGTACTTTCGTATCAGAATCGCGAGGCAGTCCAATTTCGTTACCGATTGAAGGGGCTGGAGCGGGACTGGTCGAAGACTGCCATCCCCGAAGTCCGTTACTCGGCTTTACCGCCGGGACACTATAGCCTCCAGGTGGCCGCCGATAATCTCGCCATGCAGGCGTTTTCGCCGACGGCTGAGGTCGGGATCGTGATCCTCCCCCCTTGGTGGAAGACCACGACAGTCTATGTCGCCTGTGGTGTCCTTCTTCTTCTGCTGCTGTTTTTGATAGAGCGCCATCGCGCCCGCAGACTGCTCGCCAAGCAGCAGTTGATGGCGCGATTGGAGCGTGAGCGCGCCTATGAGCTTGAATTGTCGCGGGAGGAGGAGCGCAAGCACCTGACGCGCGAAATTCACGACGAACTAGGTCAATATTTGTCGGCGCTGCGCATGGGGGTTTCAGTGGTAGGCATGGAGTTTGGAGAGAAAAATCCGTCGCTGCAAGGAAAAATACAGCGCCTGGTATCGCTGGTCGACGGCACCATCAAGGTGGTTCGCGACATCGTCTCCGCGTTACGTCCGGGGGCGCTGGACATGGGGATAGTGTCGGCGCTGGAATGGCTGGTGGAGGAGTTTTCAGAAAGCACCGGCATACCATGTACGTTGCGCGTCTGCGAGGAAACAATCGCCCTGGATGAGAAACGAGCGACGACCATTTTTCGCATTGTGCAGGAATCCCTGACCAATATCGGCCGTCATGCGGAAGCGAGCCAGGTGGAAATCCGGCTGAAGAGAAGAGATCCGCATTATCTGCTGGAGGTGTGCGACAACGGCAAGGGGTTCGATCCCGCCGTGCGCAAAAAGAAGTCATTCGGCCTGGTCGGCATCCGCGAGCGGGCTAGCATGCTCGATGGCGACGCGGACATCATCAGCGTGCCCAATGTCGGCACCACAATCAAGGTATTTATCCCGATTAGCGGCTAAATGCCGGCGCGAGTCTGCATGCATCTGGTGCGTACCACTATGGCGTGAAATTTGCATGTGAACTGGTTACTCCCACCGTGGGCGCTGTTTGATGTTGCGTTGACCGGACAACCTTAATCTGAAACTGGAGCAATCATGCGAGAACTTGCAGCAAAGCGTTTTTCCCTCAAACTCAGCCTGGTGGCAGGATTGTTCGCACCGGGCATCGGTGTCTATGCCCAGACCAACCCGGCAGCGCCCGCTCAGGCGCCCGCTGCGGGACAATTGCAATCGGTGACCGTCAGCGCCGAGCGTCGCGAGGAAAACCTCAGGAATGTCCCCGTGTCGGCATCGATCATCAGCGATGAAGCGCTCAATGTACTCAATTCCAGCGGTCAGGATATGCAAATGCTGGCTGGCCGGGTACCGAGCCTGAATGTCGAATCCTCTCTCGGAAGAGCATTTCCGCGGTTTTATATTCGCGGCTACGGCAACGTCGATTTCCATCAGAATGCTTCACAGCCGGTGTCGCTGGTGTATGACGACATCGTTCTCGAAAGCCCTGTACTTAAAGGTTTTCCGGCGTTCGACCTGGATCGGATTGAAGTGCTGCGCGGCCCGCAGGGCTCGCTATTCGGGCGCAACACGCCAGCCGGCGTGGTCAAGTTCGATTCGGTCAAGCCATCTTTCAAGCAGGAGGGATACGTCAACGTTTCCGACGCCACCTACAACACGGCCAATCTGGAGGCCGCTATCAACCTGCCCATCAACGGCGAGCTGGCGGCGCGTATTTCCGTGCTCGACCAGCATCGCGACGACTGGGTCGGCAATTCCCATACCGGAAAAACCGATCAATACGGCGGCTACAACGACAACGCGGCCAGGCTGCAGCTGCTCTACAAGCCCAATGCCGATTTCAGCGCCCTGGCCAATCTGCATGAGCGCACGATGAACGGCAGCGCATCGCTGTTCCGCGCAAATATCATTCAAAAGGGCACGGATAACCTGATTCCCGGTTTCGACAAAAACAATATCGCGACGGATGGCCAGAACGGCCAGCATCTCGATAATTACGGCGGCAGCTTGCGTCTGCAATGGAAACTGGGGGATTACACCTTGCATTCGACCACTGGCTACGAGACCGTGCGCATGTTCAGCCGCGGCGACGTCGATGGCGGTTATGGCGCGGTATTCGCACCGCCGTCCGGTCCCGGCTTGATTCCTTTTCCGGTCGAATCTGCCGACGGCACGTCCGGCCATCATCAATTCACTCAGGAATTCCGTTTGGAGTCGGACCGCAGGCAGAAGCTGAGCTGGCAGTCCGGCCTTTTTTTCTTCGACGAGAAATATAATGTCGACAGCTACAGCTACAACTCTCTGGCCAACGGCGTGCTGACCGGCGACGTCAGGTCGCAGCAGAAAAACGATGCCTTGGCCGTGTTCGGTTCGCTCAACTATGCATTGAGCGATCGCATCGACCTGCGCGCCGGCCTGCGCTATACCCACGACAAGAAGGATCTGGACACGGCTGCCATCAACAAGCCTGACGGCGGCTCCGATCTTGACAAATCGAACGGGCTGAGCGCCTCGACCAGCGTTTCAAAAATCAACTGGGACCTGAGCGGTGTCTACAAGCTGAGCGAGACAAGCAATCTCTATTCCCGCATCGCCACCGGTTTCCGCGGCGCGACCATCCAGCCGGCCGGCTCCTTCAATCCGATGTCGGTCGCCAATCCGGAAACGGTCACGTCATACGAAGTCGGATTCAAGTCCGACCTGTTTTCCCGGCGCGCGCGCCTTAACTTCGACATCTACAATTACGAGGTCAAGAACCAACAGCTGAGCGCCGTGGGAGGCAGTTCCAACTCGACCATTCTTCTCAATGCCAGGAAGAGCGTGGGACGGGGTGCGGAACTGGACCTCGAAGCCTACCTTACGGAAAATTTGCTGATGACGCTCGGCGGCAGCTATAACTTCACCAAGATCGAAGATAAGGACCTTGCCGTCGGCGCATGTGCAGCCTGTACCATACAGAACCCGACCTTCGTGAATGCCGCCGGCGCCACCTTGGTGCGCATCGACGGTAATCCTCTGCCGCAAGCGCCACGCTGGGTCGCCAACTTCACTTTGCGTTACGGATTGCCATACAAGAACGGTGAATTCTTCGCCTACACCGATTGGGTATATCGCAGCGCGGTCAACTTCACGCTTTACCGTTCCGCCGAATATGTCGGCAAGCCTTTGCTGACCGGCGGCCTGCGCCTCGGTTACAAGTGGGACCATGAGCGTTACGAACTAGCGCTGTTCGGCCGTAACATCACCAATCGCGTGCAGTTGATCGGCGGCCTCGATTTCAATAACCTGACAGGCTTTGTCAACGACACCAATCCGCGTATCTTCGGCCTGCAGTTCACTACTCGCTTTTAGTGTTGTTCAGGGAAGCTCGAAAAAAACATTACGTCTAGGAGCCCCGTCTCGGCGGTCTCACCTCGTCGGCCCCGTCATTCCCGCGAACGCAGGGACGACGGAGCTTTTAGAACTTCCCTTCAGCGTCAGATCGGAGACGTTGGCAAGACTGATTTGAATGGCACGAACGCGGAGCTGCAATTCACCGCGCTGCCGCTGCCCGGCGTGCCGCTGACGGTCACGCCGTTGGAGGACGACGTGACGATAGACGATGCAAAACTTACCGGCCCTGGGCCCAGCGTGAAGTGGGTGGCAGCGGGGGTGACCGGTCCGCCGTTGTGGGCTGCGGTAAACGTCGGTTGCGTAGCGTCGAAGACCACATTGTCCAGCGTTATCGTCAGGGGATTGTTCTGACCATTGATAGCGTATCCCGAAAAGGTCAGTCTGCCTCCTGCATACTTGCTGCTTCCCAGGTCATGGAAATTCCGGACCGTGATGTTGGTGAAGCTCGGATACAGGGTTCCTTTCGAGTTGCTATAGAACGGATCAAAGGTGAGCGGCTGGCTGACGTTGCGCATGCAGATCTGGCTATAGCTCACGTTTGAGACTGCACCCCCGCGCGACTGGTCCGACTTGATGCGCAGACCGCCGCTGGTGCCGCTGTTGAAACCGTCCAGCGTCAGGTCGGTAACCGCGATGTTGCTCACGCCTGCATTAGTTTCGCTGCCGATGGACAGCGCGTGTCCGTAATAGAAGTGGTTATGCGCGTAGGTGTGATTGTGGGCTCCTGCACCGGAGCTCGACTTGATCGCCACATGGTCATCACCCACGCTGATGTAGGAGTAAGCGAGCAGCACCTTGCTGGAGTAGCCCGTGTCGAAACCGTCTGTGTTCACAGCCGTGTCCGGCGTGAAGCAGGTGGCAGGCGTGACGACATCAGGCGTGGTGCCGGCCGGGCACACGTAGCCGTTCTTGGTATAGGCCAGACTCGGCGTCAGTATCTTGATGCCCCAGGCTGTCAATCCGGTCACACCATAGGCCCAGATATGGAAATTGGGGGAGTTCTGCAGCGTGATGCCGTGCAGCGTAAAGTTACTGCCGTTCTGAATCTGCAGTATGCGCGGATTCTGCTGGTTCAGGCCGGAAGTGCGGTTCTGCCAGGCTACATCCCACCATGTACGCATGTTGGCGTTTGCCCCGCTGGTGACTACGCTGCCGCCGCGCCCGTCGATGATGCCGCCGCCTACGACGCCACTTTGCGCCGTCTTGTCCGCCAGGATCAGCGGCTTGCACGATTTGATGCTGGATTTAGTAGCCGTACCACAGGTGCCAACGCCATTGTCGTAGTCCTTCGGGTTGCGCGAGGCAAAAAGCGTGACGCCGGTATCGATCCATAGCGTAACGCCGGACTTGAGATTTAACGGACCACTCAGGAATGCAGTTTGTCCTGCCGAACCGGCAACCAGCCTGACCGCCTGCCCGGCCGGGCAAGCGTCGATTTTATCCTGGATAAGCGACGTATCGGGCTGCGAGCGGGACGGATCGCCGTCCAGCGAATCGACCGAACCGTTGACCGGCGTCAGCGTAGCTGCCAGTGTGCTGCAGACAGTGGCGGGAAATGCAGGCTCAGAGACTTGCCCCCATTGCGTACTGACGGGCGTGCCGGCGGCATGCGCATTTGCCAATCCGGCGACAGCTAGTATTGTGAAAAATCTGATCGGGCTCAACAACATACGGGCTCCATGTAAAGGGAATTGGATTTTGATACTGCAGACCTGGAATGGCTGGAATAGGAAGATGTATCAGTCCGGGCTCCTGCGCCAGAGCCCATCCTGCGGAAATGCCGATGGCATATTCAAGCCCTTGCTTGCCGACAGAACTCTCTTCGGCTCGTCAAGGACGGCATCCGGCTGCAGCATCTTGCGAGAAAGATTGTTCCTTTCTGTAAATTATTCTACCTGCAAAAATATCGAAAATAACCATGGATTTCTCGAATCAAGAAACAAGGAAATCCTTACATAAAAACAGGAATTACCTTATTTTCATTGGTGGGTATTCGTTGAGTTTTTCTGGCCGGCGCAACAGTCCGACCATGAGTGCAGTGTTGCCAAAATGCGCCGCGAGATCGATAAATAGTTCAGCAAGGGAGATGGCGGCAAATGAGGTAAAAATTCTCGCTGGCGGCGCCGTTCATGAATATTCGCAAAGCTCGGTAACGCACATACGGCAGCTGGTGCATCCGGTAGATTCAAATTTTAGTTTGGAGATTATCATGCCAAATAACCGGAATCTTTTTAGTTCAGCGTCCACGTATTTCAATCGCAAGGCAATGTGGCTGTTGCTGGTGCTGTTCGTATCAAGTGCCTCGTTGGCAGCGATGGCCGCCAACAATTCGCAAGATGCGAACGCACGTTATCAGGCAGAACGGGCAGCCTGCATGAACGGGCAGTCGAATCAGCCTCGCGCGACTTGCCTGAGAGAGGCTGGGGCGGCTTTGCAAGAGTCCAGAAGGGGCCATCTGACTGACGATCAAACGGCAGATCAGCAAAATGCCTTGTTAAGATGCAATGCCTTGCCAGTGGATGACAGGGATGCGTGTCAGCGTCGTATAAATGGTGAAGGTACGACCAGTGGCAGCGTACTTGAAGGCGGGGTGCTGCGAGAATTGAGTGTGCCGGATCGCAAGTAAGATGTACCGGGTTTGGGAATCAACGTGGTCCGATCTGCAATATTCTCCGGTGTTGCAGATCGGCTCAAAGTCGTCGCTCAAAACGCTTCTGTGTTGATAGATGGTTAATATGTAACTCTCCGGCATTTGGTCAATATGAAGTGCCTCGAAATTTGAACTTGCGAATTGAGAGTGATGTCTCAATCTATCAATCCCATCGCAAGCGTCAGTGACTTCTATGACAAACGCGACAGCAATGCTGAAATGGGAGTTGCTGGTTTTCCACCTATTTTCAGGAGAGAAGAAAATGCGTATTTCCTTTCTCGGTGCGATAGTTCACGATCCCAATTCCGACAGCATCATCATCCCGGTTGTGATTGATAACAAGCTGACAAAATGCAATGTCAGCAAAGAATGTCTGGACAATAAATTCTATGCCGGGCCGCAGCCGGAAGACCTGCTTGCCACTTATCGTGGTCACAGGCTCGAGATTCAGATGGCACTTGCCCACAAGCTGAGAGCAACAGGGCGTCGCAACGGCGTAACTTTGTTGGCCGCAGATTTTAACGACTAGACAGTTTTCCTGTTATAGCAAATTGGCATGCTGCCGGACTCATGTCGGGACCGCGCCATGTGAAGAGTTTCCTACCTTTCGGTCAATGCCAGCTTAACCGCCAGGGCGCCAAACGCCGCAGCGAAACTGCGGCGCATCCAGGTCATGACGCCAGGCCGTGATATCACGCGATCGCGCATGACGGCGGCAAACACGCCATAGCTTGAAAAAATGACGAAGGTAGCCAGCATGAACGTACTGGACAACTCCAGCATGCGCAGCAGCGGATGGACTTCTTGAGGGCTGACAAACTGTGGCAAAAACGCGACGAAGAAGATGGATAACTTCGGATTGAGAATATTGATGAGGACGCCATCGACGATCACGCGAAAATCGGAGCGTTTGTCTTCGGCACTGTCTACGTGCAATGCGCCTTTTTCCCGCAAGGAGTTCCAGGCCATGAACAGCAGATAGGCGATGCCCGCATATTTGACGGCGTTGAAGGCCAGCGCACTAGCATGCAAAATCGCGGCTAATCCAAACATGGCGGCGCCGAGGTGCGGCAGAATCCCTAGCGTACAACTGAATGCGGCCAGGACGCTGGCTTTTGCTCCGCGTGAAAGGCCGGCGGACAAGGTGTAGATCACCCCGGTGCCAGGCGATGCGACAATGATCAAGGTGGTCAGCAGGAATCCGAGTGTCATGGGCTCTCGTCCTCAAAGGTTTGAATTTGCTGGATAGTGGAAGTGCCGGAGCCGAAGGAGAAAATCCCGTGGCGTGCAAATCGATGGGCGAAAAGCCTAACAGTGGAAGCGTATTGCGGCTTCCAATCTTGTTTGCTGCATGCCATACCTGGATCCATTGGTGCGATCCGCATGCCTTCGAAATCGGTGCGAAAAATCCAACCCACCCAGCCTTGTTGCGGCGGATCTTTCGACGTCAGGCTTCTTATTCGCAAGCTACAGAAAAGCTTGCGAGGTGTTCCACTCGTAATCGATTTTCAGGGATTTTGAATGTTGGATGCCTGCTTGCCCTTGGGGCCGTCCGTAACATCGAATTTCACTTTTTGGCCTTCTTTGAGCGTCTTGAAGCCATCCATCTGAATTGCGGAGAAGTGAGCGAACAAATCTTCGCCGCCATCGTCCGGAGTAATGAAGCCGAAGCCTTTGGAGTCGTTGAACCACTTAACGGTACCCGTTGCCATAGTAATCTCTCAAATAATTACACATCACATTAGTAGCAGGAGTGAGATTTTTCACTCAATACCTACATACGCCGCTGTTGTCAGCACTGTTGTCATATTTCATGCTAACAACATCAATGAGTATCCTCCTAAATTTCCGGTTTAGCCAAGAAAGTTGTTGAAATAAATATAGGCGGCTAACTGTTCGATGTCCACATTATTTTAGCGCGACCATTCCGATCCCTCTATTGATCAGCGAAGATTTGCCAACGATTCCAAGAACTGCCCGCACCACCAATGCACATCGTACTTGCGAACATTGGCCAATAGCTCGGCATGGCGCGTCTGGCGTTCGGCCAGCGGCATCTGCAGGGCGCGCTGAATTGCCTGCGCGGTGCCGGGAATATCATAGGGATTGACCAACAGCGCATCTTTCAACTGTTCCGCAGCGCCGGCGAAACGGGACAACACCAGCACTCCCGGATCGGCTTCATCCTGTGCCGCGATGAACTCCTTGGCGACCAGGTTCATGCCGTCGCGCAGCGGTGTAACCAGCGCCACATCGCAAGCCCGGTATAAACCGGGCAGGCGGCGCCGTGCAACGGCGCGGTGGATATAGCGTATCGGCATCCAGTCGAGATCGCCGTAGTTGCCATTGATGGCGCCGCACAGGCTTTCCAGTTCATGCTGGATGTCGGTATATGCGTCGACATCTTCGCGGCTAGGCGCTGCTATCTGCAGCAAGGTCGCGCTATGGCGGTTTTCCGGATAGGCATTGAGCAATTCGCCGAATGCCCGGATGCGTTGTGGCAATCCTTTCGAATAATCGAGGCGGTCAACGCCGATCAGCAGCCGCCGTCGCGAAAATTCGCTGCACGTGGTCTCATACGTTTCTCGCGACTCGCGTGCGCGTCCCAGGCGCTGGAAATCGTCAACGTCGATCCCGATCGGAAACGCGCCGGCTTGCACGGTGCTGTTGAAGGCGCGAAACTGGCTGACGCCGACAGTTTCCGCGGTGGCTTCGGCTTTCACATAATGTGCAAAATTCAGCAAATCGGCCTCGCTTTGAAAGCCCACCAGATCATAGGCAAACAAGGCGCGCATCAGCCATTCGTGCGATGGGATCGCGGCCAGGATCTGTTGTGGCGGCAGCGGGATATGCAAAAAGAAGCCAATCCGATTGCTGCAGCCCATGGCCCGCAATTCCGCCGCCAGCGGGATCAGGTGATAGTCGTGAATCCAGATCAGATCGTCTGGCTTAAGCAGCGGCATCAGCTTGCGTGCAAACAGGTGGTTGACGCGCCGATAGCCGGCCAGATAACCGGATTCCAGATTGGCCAGGTCGAGCCGGTAATGGAATATCGGCCACAGCACGCCGTTGGCGTAACCACGGTAATACGCATCGTGATCTTGCTGGCACAAATCTATTTCAGCCAGTGTCACCGGCCCGGCTTGATGCACACGTAATTCTCCTTCGCCGGGTGTGCCGTCCTTGATCACAGCGCCGCTCCAGCCGAGCCAGAGGCCGCCGGTTTTCTTCAGGGTTTCGCCCAACGCCACCGCTAGACCTCCTGCTGCCGGCTTACGCGGATCGGCGAGTCGGTTGGATACTACTACTAGGCGTGACATGGACAGTTTCCTTTCTTGTTTTGAATGCGGATAGTGCACGGAAGCTGGTATTTGCCCGATGTGTTCAGATAGCACTCTCCCAGGCCGCAGACAAACGCATGGCGCAGTTGATGATGCCGACCATGGAATAGGTTTGAGGGAAGTTGCCCCACATCTCGCCGGTGACAGGATGGGTATCTTCCGACAGCAGGCCGAGATGATTGCGGGTAGCCAGCATGGCTTCGAAAATTTCGCGTGCTTGTTCTTTGCGGCCTATGCGCGCCAGCGCGTCGATGCGCCAGAAGGTACAGATATTGAATGCCGTTTCGGGCCGGCCGAAATCGTCGGGCGCTTCGTAGCGCCGCATGTAAGGGCCGTCGCATAGATATTTTTCCAAGGCGTCGACGGTGGCGATAAAGCGTTTGTCGGTAGGCGCGACCAGGCCTACCTCCACCATCAGCAGCACGCTGGCGTCGAGATCGCGGCCGCCGAAACTCTCGGCATAGGCCTGGCGCTCTTCATTCCAGGCTTCGCTCAGGATCCGTTCTGCGATGGTTGCGGCGCGTTCTTGCCAGTAGGCGGCGCGTTCCGCGAGTTCCAGTTTGGCGGCGATCTTGGCCAGGCGGTCGCAGGCGGCCCAGCTCATCAGAGCCGATGAAGTGTGGATGCGCGAGCGGGTGCGTAACTCCCACATGCCGGCGTCTGGCTGGTCATAGAGCGCAAAGGCGCGTTCGCCGCATGCCTCCAGATGCCGGAATTGTTCGACGCCCGAACGATGCAACAGGCGTTCATCGTGAAACGATTGTGCCGCACCGAGCACGATATTGCCGTAGACGTCGTGCTGGAAATGTTCGTAAGCCTGATTGCCGACGCGCACCGGCGCATGATGCCGATAGCCGGGCAAATGACCGAGCGTTATTTCCGGCAGCTCCTGTTCCAGGCCGATGCCGTACAAAGGTTGCACATGGCCGCCGGCACTCCTGACGACGACATTGCCTAGCCAGCGCAGATAATCTTCCATGGTGCCCAATTCGGACAAACTGTTGAGCGCACGCACCACAAAAAACGAATCGCGCAACCAGCAATAACGATAGTCCCAGTTGCGCGCGCTGCCAGGCGCTTCCGGTATGCTGGTAGTCATCGCGGCGACGATCGCGCCGGTGTCTTCGTAGAGCGACAGTTTCAATGTGATCGCGGCACGGATGACAGGGGCTTGCCATTCCAGCGGCGTCGCCAGAGCCCGGCTCCAGCTGCGCCAGTAGGTCAGGGTTTCTTGTTCAAAGGTGCGGGCGGTGTCGCCGATGCCATTGTTCAGGGTTTCATCCGGCCCCAGGATGAAGTTGTATGGCCGGCTGATCACAAACGAGGTTTCCGCCAGCAGATAACTGACAGGTGCGTCGGTATTCAGGCGCAAGGTCTGTTCCGAACCGACATAGCGCAGATGATTGCTGCCGCGCGTGACCACCGGTATTTCGCGGCCCCAGTCGAAACGCGGGCGCAGTATTACGCGCAGACGTGGCGCGCCGCTCAGCGCTTGCAAGCGGCGCACCAGGGTCAAGGGGCGGAAGAAGCGGCCGCGGCTGGGAAAACGCGGTGCAAAATCGGTAATCTCGACGCCTTGCCCCGAGGTGTCGAACAGGCGGGTATGCAGCACCGCCGTGTTTGGTTCATACCATTGCTCACTATGCGAAAAATTCTCCAGCTGGAAACTCCATAGACTACCGTCTTCAGTGGGGTCGAGCAGGGCATTGAATACCGGGTCGCCGTCAAAGCGGGGCAGGCAACACCAGACCACGCGCCCCAGTTTATCTATCAAGGCGTTAAGGGAGCAGTTGCCGACGACTCCGAGGTCGAGGGAGGAAGTGGTTGGTATTGCGCCGTTCTCAATCACCGCGGCAGCGACCAGCGTTTCTGTAGTTGGCTTGGTCATGATTTCCTTCGAGTTTATGGTTGTTGCTCTAACGCTGTTGTTCTAGCACTTGCGCTAACATGCTGCGCACAGCAGCCGGGTTGGCGATACGTGCGCGCGCCAGGCTGGGGCCGGGGCCCACCTTGATGCCGAGGCCGCCTGCCGACGGCGATTGGACCCAGGCAAAACCGGCTTCATCGGTGATGTCGTCGCCGATGAATAGCGGCCGGCGGCCGGCAAACGGCGCTTCGTTCATGAATGCTGCAATTGCGTCGCCTTTGCTGATATCGGCGGCCTTGGCTTCGACCACCATGCTGCCGCGCAGTAGCGCAAATCCTGGTTCGTGGGCCAAGGCTTCGCTCATTGCTTGTACGCATATTTGTTCCAGATGCGGAGCGCGCCGGTAATGCAAGGCCAAGGCGCCGCGTTTGACTTCCAGCAGCAAGCCCGCATGCTGCGCCGCCAGCGGCTGCAGATACATCAGCAAACGTTCGATATCGGGCACCGGCAGTTGCGTCATGCGGCCGTCGGCGCTGCGCCGCTCGGCGCCGTGCACACCTGCCGCAGGCAAACGTAGCGGCGCGAGGAAATGGTCGATCTGCGTTAGCGGGCGGCCGCTGACGATGGCCAGCGCACCGCTGGCAGCTTGTTGCAAGTATTGCAAGCTTGTAATTAAATCTGGCGGAACCACCACGCTCTCCGGTAGCGGAGCGAAATCGACCAGCGTATTGTCGAAGTCCAGAAACAAGGCATCGGCGGCAAAGTCGTAGTCATGATTTTGTAGATGCATGTTATGTATGGCGGATTAATGGATGATTAGTTCCCATGACAAAAATGACGAATATCAATTTGTCATCGAAACCAAATTCAAGAATGGCCGGATGCAGAGCGGCGGCGGTCGATGCGCCGCCGTGGGGTTAGCGCGATTGCGCCTTCATTGCTTCGGATTCCATCGCCGCATTGCGTTCCTCGCTGGCTTCGATGGGGTCGATGATGTCTTCGATGCTTGCGGCCGCTCGCTCGGCGACGGCTTTGGTCGGGTCCAGGCTGGCGCCGAATTCTTCTTCATCGTCGTCGCTCGGCGGTTCCAGCATGTCTTTCAGCATGGCGTTCAGTTCCGGCGTATCCCACGGTTCGCCATGGCGTTTTTTTACCGTGATGTAGTGCCTCACCTCTGCGTCTTGCTCCGGGGTCAACGGCAGCCCCCGGAAACTGCTCTTGGGATCAATGTCGGTCATGATGTCACTCCCGCGTTGCGCTAACTATGAGTGTAGACCTATTGCGCCTGCCGGTGGGGATCTCCGGCAGTTTTATCGCGCGGCAGCTGCTGTGGTGTCTGCTGCCGCGCTTGCATCTTACAGTTTCGGAATCCGGATCCGGCTCACCATCAAGGCGCCGGACAGGGCGAACATCAATACCAGGGGATGAAACTGAAAACCCGCGACATACACTACGCCTAGCCACAGTTGTTCGCCCAAGGCGTCGTGCCAGGCGGCAGCGGCCAGCACCATGACCAATAGCATGGAAGTTGGAATCGGCGTGCCTTCAAAATATTTCACTTTCTCGCCACCTTCAGAAAGCTTTTCAGAGGTGACGTTGTAGCGCGCCAGGCGCGATACGCCGCAAGCGACAAAAAATACCAGGATGATGCGGTCCACCAACCCTTGCATGCCGCAGCCGTAGGCAATGATCGCCGGCGCCACGCCGAAGGAAATGATATCGGCCAGCGAATCCAGTTCGCGCCCCATGGCCGAGCTTTGCGCGCGCCAGCGTGCAATCCGTCCATCGAGTACATCAAACACCAGTGCTGCCGGAATCAAGCTGCATGCCAGAAGAATGTGCAGCACTTCGCGCGTTTGCAGATACGTCATTACGGAAAACAAGGAGCCGACGCCGCAAAACGCATTGCTGAGCGTGAACCAATCGGCGAGGTGGAATTCGCGGATCATCGAAAAAGGCTTGGGTCTGGTCATTAGTTGAATCCGGCTGTGATAAAAAAATAGGTGGGGGCGACTGAAGCCCACACCGAATTTATCACAGACGGCGCGCCAATCTAAAGCGCGGTGTTCGATCTAACGGGATGCGACCTTGGTAAGCGCCGGCTGGGCCCGATACAGGGTTGGAAACAGGCGCTTCAGATCATCGATTTTGGGCAGGTCGTTGATGACGATGTAAGGGTAGCCTGGATTGCGCGTCAAGAAATTCTGATGGTAGGCTTCGGCAGGATAGAAGCCGTGCAAGGTTTCTACACGGGTTGCCAGCGCTGCGCCGAACACTTTGCTTTTGTCGATCTGCCCGATATACGCCTGTGCAATCTTGCGTTGCATATCGTTGGCGGGGAAAACTGCCGAACGGTATTGGGTGCCGGAGTCCGGGCCCTGACGATTCAGTTCGGTCGGATCATGTGCCACCGAGAAAAATATCTGTAGCAGCTTGCCATAAGTGATTTGCGTGGGATCGTAAGTGATTTGCACGGATTCTGCATGTCCGGTATCGCCCTCGCTGACCCGATTGTACTGCGCCGTATCGCGGCTGCCGCCGGCATAACCGGATACCACGTCAGTTACCCCGCGCACGTGTTGAAAAACACCCTGTACACCCCAGAAACAACCGCCTGCGAAGACTGCTGTCGCCGCGTGCTCGCTGCCGGACACCTGCTCGTCGCTCACTGCCGGGGGGACGATTTTTGCCGTCTCCGATGAAAACGCGAGATTCTGGCCAAGCAGCAGAATCAGCCCGAGCCCGCACGCCGTCAGCATGCCCTTGGCCCAAGGTATGGCGGCTGAGTGCGGTTTCGCTTTAGTTGATAAATTGTCCATGATGCTCATCCTCTTCGATATGGTAAGTTTTGCAGAACTGGTGATTAGTCGACAAAGTCTGGATTTCCTTACAAAGGATGCGTCTGGTTCTTGCATTAGTGGATTTTCAAGTCTCAGCTTACACCTTGACTCTACAGTTGGGATATGGCCGGAGTGCGACGTTGCTTTGCCAATTCTTCCGTGGCAACATGCTTCGAGCACTTTGCCATCTTGCGCAGTTGTCTGAAAGAGAGCGTATGACCGTTTTAATGTTGAGGCCGGCGGTAGCAGCTGATTACGATGCCATCGGCTCATGGATCCCTGACGCCTCGGCATGCGCCCGCTGGGCCGGTCCGAAGCTGGCGTATCCATTTAACGCCAGTGAACTTCCCCGATTGCTGGAAGTAGAGCAGGGCGCCAGCCACGTGCTCTGTCACGCTAATGCCGGACGGCTTGGATTCGGTCAATATCGGCTACGCCAGCCCGGCACGGTTCACCTGTGTCGCATCATCGTCGCACCTGAGGCGCGCGGCCAAGGTCTGGGCAAGTCGCTATGCCGTTTGCTGATCGATGAAGCAGGCGATGCGACCGCCGCCGAGGCCGTGACACTGCGGGTTTATCGTGACAACCCCGCAGCCTATGCCATTTATTCGAGCCTGGGGTTTGTTCCTGACGAGACGGAATCAAACGCTGAAGTGCTCATGATGAAATTGATGCTCAAGCACCCGGTTTAGCCGACATGAATCATCAATTCAATCCGCGATGGCCAGCGACGGCAGCAAATGCAGTTGCGCATATTGCAGCAGCATGATGGTCTTGCCGTCGGCGATTTCACCGCTGCTTACCATTTGCAGCGCTTGATCCAGCGGCAGCTCCAGCACCTGGATATCCTCGCCTTCCGCTTGCAGGCCGCCGCCATCGCCGATGCGTGAAGCCGGGTCGTATTCGGCTACAAAAAAATACAGCTTTTCGGTGACCGAGCCCGGACTCATGAAGGCTTCAAATACCTTGTGCACGTCGGCCACCCGATAACCGGTCTCTTCTTCCACTTCTGCTTTGATCCTTTCCTCGGGGCTGGCCTGGTCGAGCAATCCGGCTGCGGTTTCGATCAGAAAACCGTCGTGGCCGTTGCCGTAGGTAGGGAAGCGGAACTGGCGGATCAGGATCACGCTGCGGCGTTCGCGGTTGTACAGGAGGATGGTGGCGCCGTTGCCGCGATCATAGGTTTCGCGGGTCAAGGTTTGCCAGCTGCCATCGCTGCGGCGGTAATCGAAAGTGGTTTTCTGCAGCAAATACCAATCGTTCGACAATACTTCGACGTTGTGGATCTTGACTCTGTCATCTTGCATGGCGGATCTCCGGTCGGTGTTGCGATGAACTTGCGTTTCGGGAATTTATCATGCAATATCGTTAAATATCAAGAAAAAACGTGCAAAAACCACGCTGAAAAAAATCATGCTGACTCTGCAACGCAAACAACATTTGCTGGAAATCCTGGAGCGCGACGGACAGATCGTCGCCAAACTGCTGAGCGAACAGCTCGGCCTGTCGGAAGACACCATCCGACGCGACCTGCGCCAGCTGGCGAAAGAGGGCTTGCTACAGCGTGTCCACGGCGGCGCTTTGCCGGCATCGCCGGCGACGGCTACCTTCGTTGAACGGCAGCAGATTTCTAGCGCTGCCAAGCCCGCCATCGGCCGCGCCGCCGCCGCCATGATTCAGCCGGGTCAAGTGGTGTTCATTGATGGCGGCACCACCGCCGTGCAACTGGCGCGGCAGTTGCCGCCCGCGTTAAGGGCGACGGTGGTGACGCATAGTCCGTCCATCGCGCTGGAGCTGCTTGAACATCCGCAAATTGAAGTCATCATGATCGGCGGTCGTTTGTTCAAGCATTCGATCGTCAGCGTGGGAGCCGCTGCGATCGAGGCCATCGGTCAGATTCGCGCCGATCTGTACTTCATGGGAGTGTGCAGCTTGCATCCCGAGGCGGGCATCAGTACTGGCGATTACGAAGAGGCGTGCGTCAAGCGCGCGCTCTGCAATGCGGCTTTGAAGACTGTGGTGCTGGCGTCGCCGGAAAAGCTCGATACCGCATCGCCATTTCAGATTGCGCCCCTGACGCAAGTCAGTGAAATAGTGGTCAATGCCGGAGTGGCGGAAAGCTTGATTGCGCCGTATCGCAAAATGGGAATCGCAGTCACGCTGGCTTAAGCGCCGCTCATCGCTCATGTATCCGCTTATGTATCCGGATATAATGAATCGCATTTTTCAACAGAATTTTTCGACATGAGCATTTGATACTGCCGTGCCTGACACGGCCTTGATTCCCCGATTGATCGGGTCGCAAGCCTAACCACCAGGAGTATTACCCATGCCGCGACCAATCCCCTTCGATTGGCTTGCCCACAACGCCGCAGCGTGGGATCAACAAGCCCTGTCCGACAGTCCAGTACGTCCCCGACATCCAGCCGGTATGGGATGAATGTTTCCGGGTACTGCGTAAGGGCGGTGCATTGCTGGCGAGCTTTTTTAATCCGGTCATATTTATTGCAGACCGTGATCCGGCCTATGCCGCCCAAGGTGTGATGCGGCCTCGCTTTGCTGTCCCGTATTCGGACCTGGAAAATTTGGACGGCGCCGCATTGGCAGGCAAACAGGAGCGCGGCGAAGCCCTGATCTTCGGTCATAGCCTGGCAAGCCAGATCGGCGGCGAGCTCGCCGCCGGATTCGTGCTGGCGGGATTGCTGGAAGAGAAGCAACCCAAGCCACGGTTTGAGATCGAGAAATTTATGCCGAGCTTTATCGCGACAAGAGGCGTAAAGCCGTAGGGGCGGGATTGGCGCCTTGGCTTTGAACCTGCAGCTTTTTACTTGCTATTAGTTAAAGATGACGCCGCGGATCGAAATCGCTATTATGGAATTTTTCCCCACTGCAATAATTCGCTATGAAAAATATCGTTTTCGGTTTGATGGGCGTGGTCTTCTCCTTGCCTAGCTTTGCACAATCCATTGATGCTCCTTCGGTCAAAGCAGGCGACAGCTGGATTTATCGGACTACGGTAGAGAAAGGGCCGACAGGATGGGGGCAGAGCCGTTCTGAAGTCACGGTATCCCATGTCACTTCTTCCAGCATTTATTACTCAACCAAACAAAGCGGATCTACACAAGCCCCAAATGAAACGTTTGCAGGCGCCGACTGGAGCCGGAGTCGCGATGTGAACGGCAAGGAGACGGTGGTTAACAAGCCGTTGTCATTTCCATTGAGCGCAGGGAAAACATGGGAGATTCAGTACACTGAACAGCACCCCAATAAAGCACACAGATTTGAGCAATGGAACAACAAGTTTACGGTTATTGGCTTTGAAACGGTTGAAGTGCCGGCAGGAAAATTCAAGGCTATCAAGATCGAAGAAGAAGGCCGATGGAATGCGGAGATGGAACCCGGCCAGAGTGTTGTGCAAGGGGCGCAAGTGGGGCAGGGTGGAACCACCATGGTCACTCAGATACAAAAAACTACAGCCTTGCCGGCAACTGGCAGAACCTACAAAGCGTTCTGGTATGTCCCGGAAGTTAAGCGCTGGGTTAAATCAGTTGAGGAATATTATGGCAACGGCGGTGTTCGTACCGAACGTTACAGCGGAGAGTTGGAGTCATTCAAACTGAGCGAATGACGGCTCGGTTTGGAGCAAATTAAATGAATGGAGAGGGACTGTCTAGCGTATAAAGCTAGCCCTTTTCGTACAAAGCGCAATCTAAATCTATGCACTATCCCGACCTGCCAGAGTTTGTACACAAACTGGTTTACTTGCGTCCGCTGAGCCGCGCGGATGCGCCTGCTTGGTACGAATATCTGAGCAAGCCGCATGTGCTGGAGCATACGAGTTGGGATTTGCGCTCCATCGACGAACTGATGCGGAAATTCGATGCTTTGGAGTCGATTGATCCTGCTTCGGAAATCCGCATGGGGATTGTTTTGCGCGACTCCGACGTGCTGGTCGGGACTGTCGGCTTTCACAGCGTGTCAGTGCTGAACAAGAGCGCGGAAATTGCCTACGACCTGGCCCCAAGTGTTTGGGGCAAAGGCATCGCGCCATCGGTGTGCGATGTCATGGTGGACTGGGGTTTTTCGCATCTTGGCCTGGTTCGGATCCAAGCTACTGCGCTCGACTCGAATACGCGCTCTGTCAGAGTACTGGAAAAATGTGGTTTTCAATGCGAGGGTTTGCTGCGCAATTTCCGTATGGTGCGCGGCCATCCGCGGAATTTCTGGATTTACTCTCGCCTTAATCCGCGCATCGGCATCGCAGATGCTTCGTTGACGCTAGCTGTCTCTGCTTGAGTCATCCTCGGCGAGAACTGTCGCAGCATTGTCGCCCAATAAATAACGCGGCCCCGAGCCGCGCCGTTTTGCGGCGTCTTCGGGATTGTATAGCGCACATTTTTTAAGCGACAGGCAGCCGCAGCCAATACACGAGGTAAGTTGATCGCGCAGCGCCGTCAGGGTATCTATGCGCTGTTGCAGCAGAGGGTGCCAGGAGCGCGAGAGCCGTTCCCAGTCTTGCTTGGTCGGCGTGCGCTGCTGCGGCAATGTCGATAGGGCGACCTTGATTTCATCGAGACTGAGACCGACCGTCTGCGCCACGCGGATGAAGGCCACCCGGCGCAATACATCTCTGGAGAATTGCCGCTGTCGTCCAGTTTCGCGCTTACTGCTGAGCAATCCCTGTTCTTCATAAAACCGCAAGGCGCTCGCAGCCACGCCGGATCGTTTCGCCAGTTCGCCGATAGTGATCAATATCTCGCTCATTCGATTTCCTCGAAATGTTATCGGCTTCAAGCTTACTTGAACTTCGTGCTGCGCGTGGTGCTGCGTATTTTGCTGCTTGCTCAGGCTGTCAGCTTCCTGAGTTCTAGCACTTTGCAAAGAACATTTTTGTCTTGGCGTCTTTACGTTCTTTGTCTATCCATGCCTTGGTCTGTACCGGGCTTTGCTGTGCACCGGTTTGTCCGGCGCGGGCAATACGCTCGTCGTCCATTCTGTCGAGTTCAGCGACACGCTCCTGCAAGCGCCGGCATTCCTCGCTGGCTTGCGGTTTTGCTGCATCGAGCGATACGCGCGAGCCGGGTTCTTGTGCCTGAGCGGTGGCAAGGTCCGCTGTCATCAGGAGTGCCGCAATCGCAAGGATTTTTTTGATTTTCATGGTTGTCATTAAGGGTTGTCACTAAGTTCGTGTTTTATGTGAATCCAGGCGCCTGCCTGGTGTTTGCCTGCTGTCGTGCAGATCAGACGCGCAGCTTAACGATGACGCCAGCCATCGCCGCGATGATGATCGCGTCGGTCGTCATGCCGCCCGCGATGGTCGCCGCGCCGCCAGCCGCCGCGGCGTAATTCCCAGCCGTTGCGCCCGTGGCGCCATTCCGGCCGGTCATACATATAACCGTTACGTGCTCGTACCCAGTGACCGCCGGCCCAGACATGGCGACGGCCGTCCCAGTTCCAATATCCGGGCGCCCACATATAACCATAGCGTGGCGGCGGCACTGCTTCGTATCTTGGCGGCGGTGGCGGCGTGCCAATAATGATGTTTACGCCGACTTGCGCCATCGCCTGGGCTGGCAATAGAGCGGTGGTACTGACGGCGACGAGGGCAACTGCGCACAGCATGCGTTTCATAGTCATTTTCGAGTGGTGTCGAGTGATGTTGAGTGCCGCCAACTATACCTATGATTATTTAAAAAACAAATAATGATGCAATTAATTACATTCGGCTGCGTCTGGTGCAATCCATGGAATCGTCCACCCGCCATCTGGCGTTTCCTGCCTCACTGATCCGACTGAGCGGCAAAATTTGTCGTCACGGACGCTATAGCGCACCGCCCCTTTAGATGAATCCGAGGGGGAGATCCGGTTTGTCAGGATTTTGTCAGCTTTGGTTCAGGTTTTTGACAGAATCGGCCTGTATTCTGTACGAATTCCAGTTTGGGACCACATCCTGTTCCTGTAGCGATGGCATGTGTCAAATCGCTATTGACTACATATTGACTGCTTATTGACGGTTTACTGACCACTTATTGGCGCCACTTCCGATGTTCAAGAATACTTTATTGTTTTGGCGCCAAGCCCCGGTTATCCCATTGCTGCTGACGCTGACTGCCGCCTGGCCTTCAGCGCAGGCGCAGGAAGCGACAATGTCGTGCGTTCCTTGCCCCGCTCTCCAGCCGCGTTGATTTAAACCGGTATCGCCGGCCGTGTCTGGCGCATCCCGGTTGAAAAAATGGCATCCAGTGCTCCGCATAGCGACGTAGCTAGGAGCTGACGTGACAAACAATCTCTTATCCCGAGCACGATCATGAATAATCTTTTTTCCCAACGAAAATCTTTGGCGATTGCTGTCGTCAGCGTACTTATTGTCGGCGGACTTGCCTTCGTCGAATCCGGCAGCAAGGTTTCGGCTCACGCCGCCGGTGCCGATAATGAAGCAGTTGCGAATTTCATCAGGCAGGGTGATCGCATCACTATTCCGGCGCGTTCGCCATTACGGCAGCGTCTTGCTGTAGAAACGGTGACAGCGCTGGATGCCGCCCACGCGCTTGAGTTGCCGGCGCAAGTCGAGGCCGATCCGGCGCGCACCATTAATATCCTGCCGCCGGTTGCGGGTAAAGTGCTTGAACTGAAGGTCGGTCTTGGCGATCGGGTTCGCAAAGGGCAGTTGTTGCTGGTGATGACTTCCGGTGATTTTGCCCAGGCTACCTCTGATCTGCAAAAATCGCGCGACGCAATGCAATTGACTAAGCGGGTGCTGGAGCGGCAACGCGGTGTGCAACAGGCCGGCGCCGCTGCGGCCAAGGATCTGGAGCAAAGCGAAAGCGCTTATGTTCAGGCGCAGGCTGAGTTCGCGCGCGCCGATACCCGCCTTAGGTCACTTAGCGCCAGCGGCGCCAGCGCCGCCGACAGCGGCGGCCAGCGCTTGAATCTGATCGCACCGAGTTCCGGCAGCATCACCACCCTGGCCATCGGCGCAGGGCAATCCGCCAACGATCCGAATGCCGTCTTGATGACGATTGCCAATCTGGAGAGTGTCTGGATTACCGCCAGCGTACCGGAAAACATGCTGTCGTCGATCAAGAAAGGGCAGGCGGTAAATATTGGCTTGCCGGCCTATCCTGGCGAGCAGTTCCACGGCAATGTGTCTTTCGTCAGCGACGTGCTGCAGGCGGACACACGTAGGGCGCTGGTGCGGATCAGCGTCTCTAATGCGGATGGAAAGTTCAAGCCGAACATGTTCGCCAACGCATCTTTTGCCGTGGCGCAGGCCTCGGCGCCGGCAATCCCGCCGTCGGCGCTGCTGATGAATAACGAAAACACGACGGTATTCGTCGAAACCGCGCCCTGGACGTTTGTCCGGCGCACGATAGAAACCGGCAACGAAGAAGACGGCAGTGTGCGGATCGTAAAGGGTTTGCAGCTTGGCGACCGGGTTGTGATCAAGGGCGGAGTGCTGCTCAATGATTAACAAGATCGTTCGTTATTGCCTGCAAAAACGCTATGCAGTGATTCTGGTGACACTGATGGTGACACTGTTCGGCTACTACTCGTGGACCCGGATGGCGGTCGAAGCTTACCCCGAGTTATCGGATGTGACCGCACAGGTGACCACCCAGGCGCCGGGTTTGGCCGCCGAGGAAATCGAGCAGCAGATAACTATTCCACTAGAGCGCCAGTTGAGCGGTACACCCGGCCTGGTACACATGCGCTCGTCCAGTACTTTCGGCTTGTCGCTGATCACGCTGACATTCAAGGATGGTGCGGAAGATTACTGGCAGCGCCAGCGTGTCACCGAGCGTATGGCGCAAGCGGGGCTGCCTGCCGGTATCACGCCCAGCCTGGATTCAGTCACCAGTCCTGCCGGGGAAATCTATCGCTATACGCTGGAATCGGACAGCAAGAATCTGATGGAGCTGTCGGAGATCCAGCGCTGGATCGTGATCCCGGAGCTGCAGCAGGTGCCTGGCATCGCCGAAGTCGGCAATTTTGGCGGTTTGACGATGGAATATCAACTGGAAGTCGACCAGAAACAGCTGGAGCGCTTTAGCGTTTCCCTGTCGGATGTGACGACTGCCATAAGCAACAATAACGCCAACGCCGGCGGCAGCCGTATCACGCGCGGCGAACAAGGTTATGTAGTGCGTGGCATCGGCTACATGCGCAGCCTGACCGATCTCGGCAACGTGGTAGTCAAGCAAACCAATGGCGTGCCGGTGCTGGTGCGTGATCTCGGCAAGCTGCAATACAGCCATCAGGAAAGGCAGGGCATCCTTGGCAAGGATAATAATCCCGACACTATCCAGGGTGTCGTCAAGCTGCTGAAATATCAGAACGCCTCGGAAGTCATCAAGGATGTGCACAGCAAGGTCGATCAGTTGCAAAAGCAGCTGGCGGCGATGGATGTCAAGATCGTGCCGTATATCGATCGCGATGACTTGATCCAGCTGACCATACACAAGGTCGGCCATACCGTGATGGAAGGCATCGGCCTGGTGTGTATCGTCCTGATCCTGTTTCTCGGCAGCCCGCGCAGCGCGCTGGTGGCTGCGGTGACGATCCCACTGGCGCTGGTGACCGTGTTCATCATGATGTACCTGACCAAGATGCCCGCCAATCTGTTCTCTTTGGGAGCGATTGATTTCGGCATTATTGTCGATGGCGCGATTGTGGTGACCGAAGCGATCTTGCGTCGCCGTGAAGCCCGGCCTGAAGCAGAGCTGACCGAAACCGATGTGCGTGACGCCACCACCGAGGTAATACGGCCGATTTTCTTTGCAACCCTGATTATCATCGTTGCCTATCTGCCGCTGTTCGCTTTCGAACGCGCCGAAGGCAAGCTGTTATCGCCTATGGCTTTCACGGTAGCCTACGCCTTGATCGGCGCTCTGCTGTGCAGCATCGTGCTGGTGCCCGGCCTGGCTTACATGGCGTTGCACAAGCCGCGCCGGATTTTTCACAACAAGCCGCTTGAATGGCTGAGCGCCGGCTATCGCAAAACCCTGGGCCGCTTGTTGAATAATCCCGTGGTTTCGTACGGGATTGGGGCGGCGGCGCTGGCCGGCGTGATCGTGCTGGGCGCCGCTACCGGCCGTGAATTCATGCCGAACCTGGATGAGGGAACGCTTTGGCTGCAGGTGCAAATGCCGTCCGGCCTGTCGCTGGAAAAGGGTAGCGAGATGGCCAGTGAATTGCGTCGCACGCTGCTGGAATTCCCTGAAGTGTCCTATGCCGTGACCCAGCTCGGCCGCAGCGATGACGGCACCGATCCCTGGACGCCGTCGCACATGGAGGTGCCGGTAGGGTTGAAGCCATACAGCACCTGGCCCAGCGGTGAAACCAAGGAACAGTTTGTACGCAGGCTCAACGCCCGCCTGTCGCAACTGCCCGGTTTTTCCATCGGCATCAGCCAGCCGATCAGCGATGGCGTCAACGATGCCGTGGGTGGTGCACATAGTCCTTTGGTGATTCGCGTGTATGGCGATGATTTCAAGGAGCTGCGGCGTATCGGCAATCAAATCGTCGAGGTGTTGAATGGCGTGAAAGGATCGGCTGACGTGGCGATTTTCCAGGAGCCGCCGGTGCCGCAGGTGGCTATCGAGATTGACCGTGCTGCTACCGCCAGGTTGGGAATTAACGTTGCCGATATCGCCAATCTGATCCAGACTGGCATTGGCGGCGCGCCGGTTACCCAGTTGTATCTGGCGGATAAGGTGCATAACGTCACGGTGCGCTTCCCCAAGAGCAGCCGTGACAATCCGGAGGCGTTGGGCAACTTGTTGTTGACGACTGCCGGCGGCGCGCGGATTCCCCTGTCGCAAGTAGCGCATATCCGGACCACCACCGGCGAGAGCACGATTGCGCATGAGAACACGCATCGCCAACTGACCGTGCGCCTGGATTATGCGGATCGCGATTTGCTGTCGTATTACAAAGATGCGCAGGCTCAGGTGGCGCAGAAGGTGCATTTCGATAAAACCAAATGTCGTCTCGAATGGGCCGGGCAATTCGAGAACCAGGAGCGGGCGCAATCGCGTCTGATACTGGTGTTCGGCCTGGTGCTGGGCTTGATGGCGATTATTTTATATGCGGGTTTCGGCAAATTGCGGCAAGCATTGCTGATCCTGGGCGTGGTGCCGCTGGCCGCACTAGGTGGCTTGATCGCACTGCGGGTTACCAATGGCACGATCAATGTGGCTACCGGGGTCGGCTTCATCGCGCTGTTTGGCGTGGCGGTGCAGAACGGCATCATCATGGTATCCAATATCAATCGGGTCCGGCGTCAAGGCGTGGCCTTGCTGGAGGCGGTGCAGGCGGGCGCCTTCGAACGTTTCCGACCGGTGCTGATGACGGCGACGGTAGCGTCGGTCGGCATGTTGCCGGCAGCCTTGGCGACCGGCGTCGGCACCGACGTCCAGCGTGGCCTGGCGACGGTAGTGGTGGGCGGTTTGATTGTGGCCACCATGCTGACTTTATTCGTTCTGCCAGCCTTTTATTACTCGCTGGAGAACTGGATTGAGAAACGTCGTGGGATAAGCGAGGAACCTGACGACCGCTAGGGCGGGCGAGCAAAACGTTATCCTCCGCCGCAATGCCAGCCGTTGCGGCGGCGTCGACCAAATCTTGAGCAGGTAAAAACATGAGCAGAATAGATTTCAAATTCGCATTGCAACTGAAGACCTCAGCGCTGGCTGCGCTGCTGGCGCTGACGGGCTGTGCCGCTGGGCCGGATTTCAAGCGGCCGGAGGCGCCCCAGCTGCAGGGGTATACCAAAGAGCCGTTGCAAGCAAAAACCGCTTCCGCGGCGACGCTTGGCGGCGACGCCCAGCAATTTGTCGAGGGCATGGATATTCCCGCCCAGTGGTGGACGCTGTTCAATTCTCCGGCGTTGAATGCGGTGATTGAAGAGGCGCTCAAGGCCAGTCCCGATTTGCAATCGGCGCAAGCCGCCTTGCGTGCGGCGCAGGAGCAGGTATCGGTGCAGCAGGGCGCGTTTTTCCCAAGCGTCAACGCCAGTCTGGCGCCGACCCGGCAGAAGCAGCCGGTGTCTGCCGGGCAGGGCAGTTCGCCGTTCAATTTGCACACGGCGCAAGTCAGCGTGTCTTACACACTGGATGCTTTCGGCGGCAACCGACGCCAGGTAGAGGGCTTGCAGGCGCAGGCGGAACAGCAGAAATTTCTGCTGGAGGCGGCTTATCTGACGCTGACCTCGAATCTGGTGGCAGCCGCGGTGCAGGAAGCCGGATTGCGCGCGCAGATCGCTGCGACCCAGGAGGTGCTCAAGATTCAGGGCGAATTGCTGGTTTTGTTGCAGCGTCAGTATGCGCTGGGCGACGTCGCCCAGGCGGATGTTCTGACGCAACAGGCCGCACTGGCGCAGACCCAGGCCAGTTTGCCGCCTTTGCAGAAATCCCTGGCGCAGCAACGCGATCGGTTGACGGCGTTGGCTGGACGTTTTCCGAGCCAGGAACTGGAGCAGAAATTTGACCTCGCCAGCCTTACTCTGCCACAGCAGTTGCCGCTCAGCCTGCCATCCAGCCTGGTGCAACAGCGGCCGGACGTGCGTGCGGCCGAGGCGCAGTTGCATGCTGCCAGTGCTGCAGTCGGTGTCGCTAGCGCGAACATGCTGCCGCAGATCACCCTGAGCGCGAATATCGGTAGCGCTGCGGCGGAAATGGGAAATTTGTTTACCTCGGGTACGGGCTTGTGGGGGTTGGTTGGCGGTCTGACGCAACCGCTGTTTACCGGCGGTGCGCTGCTGCATAAGAAGCGTGCCTCGGAAGCCCTGCTGGACCAGGCCGCGGCGCAGTATAAAAGCACGGTGATCCTGGCCTTCCAGAACGTCGCCGACAGTCTGCGCGCCTTGCAATACGATGCCGACGCCTTGCAAGCGCAGGACGTTGCTGAGCGTGCTGCTGCGCATAGCCTGGAGATTTCGCGCAAGTCGGTGCAACTGGGCGCTGCCAGCCCGCAGACACTATTGGCGGCGCAACAAACCTATCAGCAAGCGGTGATCAATCTGGCGCTGGCGCAGGCGGCGCGGTTTGCCGATACGGCGGCCTTGTTTCAGGCTTTAGGAGGGGGCTGGTGGAATCGCAGCGAGCCTGCGTCCAGTACTGCCGCCAGATAAATTGGCCCGGCTGATCCGGCGGGCCGGCATTTAGGCAAATAAGCAACATGGCTGCTCGCGCACTTGCCATGTTGCAGCCATTTTCTGGTATGATCGGCAGCATTCTGTTGTCGTCGCCGTTGTTACCATTTGCGGCAGGCAAGTTAAAACCAATTCAACATCTGTAAGAGCGAGAAAGGCATCCCGGTTATGACACCGCGAACTACCACCACAATCTGTGAGCGACACTAGTCGAGGCCTTTTTCCTGTTGAAAAAAGCGCGGCTGGTCCGCGTTTTTTTTCGTCCGCATTTTTGTAAAACAAATTAATTTCATTCAATCCGCGAGCGCCATCGATAGTGGCGCTCACCGCGCTCACCGATATGGGGCTCCAAATGATAGCAGTCAAACTTCCCGATGGTTCACAGCGTCAATTCGAAGCGCCGCTGACTGTGGCGCAGGTCGCCGCCAGTATCGGCGCCGGCCTGGCCAAGGCGGCATTGGCCGGCAAGGTCGATGGCAAACTGGTGGATACTTCTTTCCTGATCGAGCGCGATGTCGAGTTGGCTATCGTGACCGACAAGGATGCCGACGGCCTGGAAGTGATTCGCCATTCGACCGCTCATTTGCTGGCGTACGCGGTCAAGGAGTTGTTTCCGGATGCGCAGGTGACTATCGGGCCGGTGATTGAAAACGGCTTCTACTATGATTTTGCCTACAAGCGCCCGTTTACTCCGGAAGACTTGCTGGAAATTGAAAAGAAAATGGCCGAGTTGGCCAAGAAGGATGAGCCGGTTACACGCAAGGTGGTGGCGCGTGACGAAGCGATCGCCTATTTCGAATCCATCGGTGAGGCTTACAAGGCAGAATTGATCGCTTCGATTCCCCAGGATCAGGAAGTCTCCCTGTATACCGAAGGCAAATTCACCGACTTGTGCCGCGGTCCGCACGTGCCGTCAACTGGCAAGCTGAAGGTGTTCAAGCTGATGAAGCTGGCCGGCGCCTACTGGCGTGGCGATGCAAAAAATGAAATGTTGCAGCGTGTGTATGGCACGGCCTGGGCCAAGAAGGATGAGCAGGAAGCGTATCTGCACATGCTGGAGGAGGCGGAAAAGCGCGACCATCGCAAGCTGGGGCGTGCGCTTGACTTGTTCCATTTCCAGGATGAGGCGCCGGGTTTGATTTTCTGGCATCCAAAGGGCTGGACTATCTGGCAACAGGTCGAACAATTCATGCGCCGTGTTTATCAAGACAATGGCTATCAGGAAGTCAAGGCGCCGCAAATCCTGGATCGCTCCTTGTGGGAGAAAACCGGTCACTGGGAAAACTACCGTGACAACATGTTTACGACGGAATCGGAAAGCCGCAGTTATGCGCTGAAGCCGATGAACTGTCCCGGCCATATCCAGATCTTCAATTCAGGCTTGCATAGCTACCGCGACCTGCCTCTGCGCTATGGCGAATTCGGCCAATGCCACCGCAACGAGCCGTCCGGCGCCTTGCACGGCATGATGCGGGTGCGCGGCTTTACCCAGGATGACGGCCATATTTTCTGTACAGAAGAGCAAGTGCAGGAAGAGGTGGCGGCGTTCGATAAAGTGGTGCGTCAGGTGTACACCGATTTCGGTTTTACCGAAGTGGCGGTGAAACTGGCTTTGCGCCCGGAAAAGCGGGTCGGCGAAGACGAGGTCTGGGATAAGGCGGAAAGCGCTTTGCGTGAAGCGATCCGGGCTTCCGGCACAGAGTGGGAAGAATTGCCAGGCGAGGGCGCGTTCTACGGACCGAAAATCGAGTATCACCTGAAAGATTCGATCGGCCGCTCCTGGCAGTGCGGCACCATGCAGGTCGACTTTTCGATGCCGGGTCGGCTCGGTTCGGAATATGTGACGGAAGAGAACGGCCGCAAGGTGCCGGTCATGTTACATCGGGCGATTGTCGGTTCGCTGGAGCGTTTTATCGGCATTCTGATCGAAAATCACGCCGGCGCCATGCCATTGTGGCTTGCTCCGGTGCAAGTTGTTATTTTGAATATCTCCGATGCTCAGTCGGAATATGTAAAGAATGTTGCGCAAACGCTGAAAAAACAAGGGTTTAGAGTTGAGAGCGATTTGCGTAATGAGAAGATTACCTATAAAATACGGCAGCATTCTTTGCAGAAGCCGCCTTATATACTGGTTGTCGGTGATAAAGAGCGGGATGCAAACACAGTGGCCGTGCGAGCGCGGGGCAATGTCGATCTGGGTGTGATGCCTATTGACGTACTGGTGGAGCGCCTCAAGAGCGAGGTTGAAACCAAGGCCTGAACGGGGTAACCCCCAAGCGCAAGAGCACGGCTTAATTATTTGATTTTTAAAGGAAACTGCAATAGCTACGGACAAGTCACATCGCATCAACGGCGAAATTACTGCGGCAGAATTGCGCCTATCTGGTGTCGAGAACGAAGCACTCGGTATCGTCAGTCTGGCTGAGGCCTTCCGTTTGGCGGAAGAGGCAAACGTTGATCTGGTGGAAATCGCACCGACTGCACAGCCGCCAGTAGCCCGTTTGATGGACTACGGCAAGTTCAAGTACCAGGAGCAGAAGAAGGCGCACGAAGCCAAGTTGAAGCAGAAGGTCATTCTGGTCAAGGAAGTCAAATTCCGCCCAGGTACCGATGATGGGGATTACAACATCAAGCTGCGCAATTTGACCCGCTTCCTGGATGAGGACGGCGATAAAGTCAAGATCACGCTGCGTTTCCGCGGCCGTGAAATGGCTCACCAGGATATCGGTGTGCGCATGTTGGAACGTCTGAAGCTGGATCTGGAACCGTACGGACAGGTCGAGCAGTGGCCGAAGATGGAAGGGCGTCAGATGATCATGATCATTGGCCCTAAAAAGAAAAAGTAAGATTTTAGGCGATCCGGATGAGCAATCATCTGGATCACCCAAAAGCAGCAGACCAGATTCTGCTGCGAAATCCAGCTGTGGTTATTGTGCTGCTGGGTTTAAACAAGTGAGAGCAGGCATCCAAGCGTAACGATATGTTGCCACCTGCAATCATGTTAAAAAAGGAGCTGTCCTCAGAGGACAGATAGTGTCATGCCAAAAATGAAAACGAAAAGCAGCGCCAAAAAGCGCTTTCGTGTGCGTCCGGGTGGAACTGTTAAGCGCGGTCAAGCGTTCAAACGCCACATCCTGACCAAGAAAACCACCAAAAACAAACGTCAATTGCGCGGTTCCGTTGGGGTCAATGACCACAACATGGTATCCGTTTCGCGCATGTTGCCGAACGCTTAACCTCATACTAAGGAGTTATTATGCCTAGAGTAAAACGTGG
>NZ_DATMRK010000070.1:0-40380 GCF_035566375.1 Collimonas sp. | reverse complement strand
CTCGCAAAAACAGCTCATTTACCTCTCAGCTGCTTCGCTTGTTTCGCGTCGTTCTCAACGGGAGGCGAACTATAGCAACCCTTTTAAAACCCAGCAAGTACTTTGTTAAAAATATTTCGATTTATCTCTTTTTGCCCAAATTCGCGCCTATCAACAGCACTCACTCACTACACATCAACAGAATTCAACACCGCCCAGCGCGCGGCACTCACGCCCTTTTCCAGGCTGATCCGGCTGACTATCTGTTCCAGCTGCGAATGATTGCTAGGTGAAGTAATCAAATCTGCCCGCACCTCAAGCTGGGTACCTGAAGCCAAGTCCTCGCTATGCAGCGACTGCACAACCAGGTGCGGCATGCCATTCAACATATGCAGCATCAAGGTACGCACCTGCACCTCGTCTTCCGGCCGACATACTATAGAGAGGCGATATACCTGCTCGATTTCAGTCGCGCTATGCAGATCCTGGCGATTGATCAGGTGAGACACCCCACGCAACAATACATTGGCGCCCAAAATTGCAGCCGCGCCGATGGCTGCTTCCAATGCATGGCCGAGCCCGCACAACACGCCAACCGCCGCCGAGCACCACAATGTCGCAGCGGTATTGAGCCCGCGCACGTTAATCCCTTCACGCATGATGACGCCAGCGCCAAGAAAGCCGATACCGGACACGACATAAGATGCGATCCGGGTCGCGCCCTGCGGATCAGACTCGAATGCAGAGACCATGACGAACAAGGATGCGCCGATCGATACCAGGGCGTTAGTCCGCAAACCGGCCATGCGCTGGCGCATTTGACGCTCCGCGCCTATCAGCGAACCTAAGGTCAAGGCGAGCAATACGCGCAAGGTAAATATTTTCCAATCCATCTTCACTACCTTTCTGTGTGCATCGCCATGCCAGCTGGCGACATTCCATGGGTGCTCATCGCTGCTTCAGGTACTGAAGATCAGCGAACAATGCAAACAAACGAATGGATGGGATATATATGGTGGCGATGCGGGATCGCACGAGATACTACAGCGCGTCAATTCACAAGCTGTAGCAATGAGCGACTACTAACTAGCAGATGAATTGCAGCGGGCTGTGCGCCCATCCACGGGTACTGGTCCAACTGTCCAAAGGCGAATCCCCTGCAACGATAGTCCACGGAATTCTATTTAGACACTATGGGCAAGTCAAGCAACAACCTCTGCATCGGCGGCGAGCTTGCGTAGAACATGCGCCGCCGCGACCAGGCCGAAGGTTGCAGTTACTACTACCGCCGAGCCATAACCGGCACAATTCAGGCCTGTGACACCGGGCGCGGCGTCAGCGTCGATGCTGCATGCCTCTTCGGTGAGCGGCGCACTTAACGGTTCGGTGGAAAAAACGGCGTCAATGCCGAAGCGGTTCCTGTCGCCGCGCGGGAAACGGTGTTCCGAGCGTAAACGCTTGCGCACCTTGGCCAACAAAGGCTCTTGTTCGGTCTTGGAGAGATCGCGGATTTCGATCCGGGTAGGATCGACCTGACCGCCGGCGCCGCCAATCGTGATCAGGCGAATACCCTTGTCTCGGCAATAGGCGATCAATGCCGTCTTGGCGCGCACATTATCGATGGCGTCGATTACATAATCGTAGCGCTGCTCCCCTATCATTTCCGGCAAATTATCTGCAGTGATGAAATCTTCCACCTCGGTCACATGGCAGTAGGGATTGATCTGGGCGATACGGGCCGCTAGCGCGCTCACTTTGGCTTGGCCAAGCGTATCGGTCAGCGCATGGACCTGACGGTTGATGTTGGATTCGGCCAGATTATCCAGATCGATCATGGTCAAATTGCCGATCGCACTACGCGCCAATGCCTCGATGGCCCAAGAGCCAACTCCGCCGACCCCGATCACGCAGACATGCGCTTGCAGGAAACGCGCCAGCGCGGCGGCGCCATACAGGCGCGAAATACCGCCAAAGCGCCGATCGAAATCGATCTCGTCGAGGTCGATGGCAGTGGGAACGGAAACGCCGGAAGCGCTTGATACGACAGATGAAGGCATGGTTGGAAGCAAAAAAATACAGGCAATCGCCAAAATATCCGAGAACGACCAGATATCGCTATTGACGCTATTTTACCGGCTCCGCAAGACGGATTTATTTTGAAGTGCTTTAATATGAGTACATTGCCATTTATCGAAAAATTATCAGATAAGCATCTATTCGCCAAGAGCGCCCCAGGTTAACCACGAGATACATCATCATGCCAAACGCACTGATCAGCACGGCGCCGGATTTCAGCCAGCCGATAGCCGTCCTCAAACACTGCCACGAACGGATACGCAAGCAGCTCGCAACACTGCAGAATTTGCTCGACCATGTGCCGCAACACGGCAACGATGCCCAGGCACAGCAAGCGGCCCACAGTGTCATGCGCTATTTCAATCAAGCCGCCCCGCATCATCACGCAGATGAAGAACACGACCTGCTGCCGATGTTGAACTCCACAGCAACCGGAGAAGATGCCGCCGTGCTGCAAAAACTGATGCCGGAAATCCTGGCCGAACATCAGCAGATGGATAGTCTCTGGCATTCTCTTAACCAACAATTGAGCCATATCGCCGACGGCGAAGCGGCAACCCCGGCGACGCTGCTTTCGGCGCAAGATGTCCATCAATTTTCCAGCATCTACTCTGCTCATATGGAAAAGGAAGAAACCTGGATCGCCCCCATGGCAAAGCGTATTTTCAATGACCAGCAGATGCAACAACTAGGAGCAGCAATGCAACAACGTCGAGGTATTTCAGCATGAGCCAAACCAAGGACCGATCAATCGCAGATCTCAGAATCGACTACAGCCAAGCCAGCTTGTCAGAAGCAGACAGCGCCGCTGATCCAATTATGCAATTCGGAAAATGGTTTGATGAAGCCATCCAGGCTGAAGTGCCGGAAGCGAATGCAATGAGCCTGGCAACGGTGGGAAGCAATGGCCGGCCATCGTCGCGCATCGTACTGATCAAGCAATTTGATGAACGTGGTTTCACCTGGTTTACCAACTTCGAAAGCCGCAAGGGCCACGAGCTTCTGGAGCATCCCTACGGCGCGCTGTTGTTTCACTGGATAGCGCTGGAACGCCAGGTACGCATCGAAGGCAGAGTCGAGCGTGTCTCCGAAAGCGAGAGCGATGCTTATTTTCACAGCCGTCCGTTACGCAGCCGACTCAGTGCGATCGCGTCGGCACAAAGCCAGCCCATAGGCAGCCGTGACGTGCTGGAAGCCGAATATGCAAAGGCCGAACAAGAGTTTGGCGATCACCCGCCGCGTCCAAATCATTGGGGCGGCTACAGACTTTTTCCGGATACGGTAGAATTTTGGCAAGGACGGCGGTCCCGTTTGCATGACCGGATTTTGTATACTTTGAACGCAGAAGGCAGCTGGCAGCGGCAACGCCTGCAGCCTTAGTTCTGCGTCATCGGTCAACGCTGACCGCTTGGTACAAGTATTTAATCACCGGAGGAGAAATCGTGTTCTGGGAAAAGAAGCTTGAAAACTGGGTCAACGAAGTCCGTCACCGTGCCGCACTACCGTTGCGGCTCGAATTGTGGAACGGCCAGCGGTTTGACTTTGGCAGCTATGCGGCGCCAGAGGTTACTGTACGTGTGCCGCATGTCTCCTCGCTTAGTTACCTGCTGACGCCATCTCTCGCCAATCTCGGCGAGGCCTATGTCGAAGGCAAAATTGAAGTCGAAGGGAAAATCAAGGAAATCATCGCTGTCGGCAATGCACTGGCCGCCAATACACTGAAGGCGGATGGCAAATTTTCCCGCATTACCCGCACTTTCCGTCACAACAAGGAAAAGGACGCCGAAGCGATTCGTTATCACTACGACGTCTCCAATGATTTTTACAAGCTGTGGCTGGACCAGAACATGGTCTATTCCTGCGCCTATTTCGAGAACGGCGATGAAGACCTGGCCACTGCCCAACTCAAGAAAATCGATCACATCCTGACCAAGATCCAGGTCCAGCCGGGCCAAACCCTGCTCGATATCGGCTGTGGCTGGGGCGCTCTGGTATTGCGGGCGGCGCAAAAATTCGGCGCTAGATGCGTTGGCATCACGCTCTCGGAAAACCAGTACGCATTAGCCAAGGAGCGGGTTGCGCAAGCCGGCCTTGAAGACCGGATAGAGATTCGCCTGCAAGACTATCGCGATATTACCGGCAGCTTCGACAGGATTACCAGCGTCGGCATGTTCGAGCATGTCGGCCTGAATCACCTGCCTGGGTATTTTTCGCGTATCCGCAGCTTGCTGGCGGACGACGGCATCGCGATGAATCACGGCATCACCACCACCGACATCGACAATGGCGAATCCCCATACGGCGGCGGCGAATTCATCGAAAAGTATGTGTTTCCGCATGGCGAGTTGCCGCATATCGGCCTGGTGTTGAAAACCATGCAGGAAGGCGGGCTCGAAGTATTCGACGTGGAAAATCTACGGCGCCACTATGCCAAGACTTGCGGCATCTGGGCAGACAATCTGGAAGCGCGTGCCGACGAGGTTAGAAAAGTCGTCGATGACCGCCGCTTCCGCATCTGGCGCATTTATCTGGCTGGCAGTTCCTACGGTTTCGACCGCGACTGGATGTCTCTGTACCAGGTCGTTTGCCGCAAAGCAGGTCGCAGCGCGAGCACCTTGCCTTGGTCCCGGGATTATATTTATCAGGCGTCGAAATAGTCCGTGGACTATCCATACCCACTGCTCCGCCTGGAACAGTGGGTAAACCCTCAGCTGCCGATGACCTTCTCGGTAAATATCTTCCGCAACTTTGCCACTTTTGGCGCGACTACGAACGCACAATAACCCTGTAACGGATGTTGGCGGAAGTAGTTCTGATGGTAGTCCTCCGCCTTGTAATAAGTTTCTGCAGGACTCAACTCGGTGATAATGGGCGCATCCCAGACATTGGCCATTTCTGCAATCACCTGTTCCGCAGCTTTTTTCTGCTGCGGCGACTGATAATAAATTGCAGAACGGTATTGCGTGCCGACGTCGTTGCCCTGTCGGTTCAAGGTGGTTGGGTCGTGAATCGTAAAGAAGATTTCCAGCAACTCACGAAAACTGATCTGATCCGTGTCGAATGTCACCGCCACCACTTCGGCGTGACCAGTAGTGCCTTCGCAGACCTGCTCATAAGTCGGGTTCGCTACCTGGCCGCCGGTATATCCCGATTCGACATGCTGCACTCCCTTTATTTCCTGGTACACCGCCTCCAGGCACCAGAAGCATCCGCCCCCTAAAACTGCAACTTCCTTGGTCATGGCCGCTACTCCCTGGTTACTTTCCGCTAACACTTTCACTTTAACGCAATCTGCCGCCACTTGTCGATGTAGATATGCAGAATCTCATATGCAATCCATGCGGGCAAAAAAATGCCCTGGCTATGCAGGGCATTTAGTACAAACCTTATCCGGCGATTTAGAACTTGTAGCCGACTGTCAGTATCGACACCAAAGGATTCAGAGTGATTTTGGTAGTGGCGTGGGTCGTTGTTCCATCGCTGTGGCGAGTACTCAGGTCAGCCTTGGTGTCCAGCGGGACATACGACAGGGAGAAGCTGGCGGACCAGTTCTTGTCGAAATTATAGGCCATGCCAACCGTCCCGACCGGCGCGAAAGAACTGCTCAAATCGGCGCTGGTGGAAGCGCCAGGATCGCCGCCGCCCAGAAGTCCGGTCAGGCTGCTGGTCAGCTTGATGTTCGAATACCAGACGTATGTAACGCCGGCGCCGACAAAAGGACGGAATTGGCTGTTAGCGTCGCCGAAGTAGTATTTCGCCACGACCGCCGGACTCCATTGCGTGGCCGTGCCAAGCTGGCCGAGGCTATTCAGGGAACCTGCGCCGCTCAGCTTGAATTTCGGCGGAATGCCCAAGTCCGCCGTTACGGCGATATTGTCGGTAAAGAAATGGGTCATCTGCAGGATGACAGTGTCAGCGTTGGAAACATGCGCGCCGCTATTTGGCACCGTGAAGGTCCCGAGCTTCAACGGCTCGCTGGACTGGTTCAGCCCGAGGTGTGCCCAGCCGACGTTGAGGAGATTGTCGCCAGCCTGCTGCGCCATGGCAGGAGCCGCGAATGCTGCCAGTACGGACAGGGCCGCCAGTTTCGGCAATACGTTGAATTGTTTTTTCATATGTCTTCTCCAAGTTACACTTCATTTTTAGTAGCGGGATTTTTGCCTGCAGCGAATACAGTACAAACCCATTTTTTTGGCGTTTTTCCGTTCTGGCCTGGCCAGACAACGCTCTCTTATTCGACTGCATTTACCAGAACTGGCGCATCCGTAACTTCCGGATATCTTTTTCCATGCTTTTTTCCATCGAAAAGAACGCGCGTGCTATTCTTTTTTTACACTATGCCAGCTTTAGAATCGTTTGACTACAGTTGTAGCTTTTTTACCTCAAATTATTTTTTGAAACCTGCCAGGACGGCAGATGAATCGTGCGCGGCACGGCGTAAACGGTCATTGACGCCCTGCCAGTCCGGGTCGGACGGCGGTGCTTCAACCACGATCAGGTCGGCCGCCGCATGATCCATATTGCGCAGCGCGGCATAGAGATCATGGGCATACGCCGGGGCTGAAGCTGCCATGGGAAATTGCGCGGCCAAAGGCGGAATCTCCTTGGCCAGCGTGGAATAGCTGATCAGCGCCAGGCTTTGTCCGGCCTGGCGCATCTGCTGCAGGGTGTCCGCCAGCTGCGCCGAGGGCACCAGCAGCACCGGGGTGCGCGGCGCATAGTGCGATTCCAGCGTGCCTGAAGCGCGCGGAGCGGCGGCGTCGGCGGCTTGTACCGCGACTCCCAGCACCGCGCCGATTTGCGCGGCGCTGATATGGCCGGGCCGCAGCAGCACCGGTCCATGCGACGCCAGGCGCGACAAATCGATGATGGTCGACTCGATGCCGACCTCGCTCTGGCCGCCATCCAGGATACAAGCAATCGGGCTATCGCCGTCGGCGTCGAATTCATCGCGCACATGCTGCGCCGTGGTCGGGCTGACATGGCCGAACTTGTTTGCAGACGGGCCGGCAATGCCGCCCTTGCCGCCTTTGAACTCGCGCAGCAAAGCCTGCGCCACCGGATGCGACGGGCAGCGCAAGCCGATCGAGCTCTGGCCGCCCGAAACCTGGTCCGGTATGTGCGCGGCGCGCGGCAAGATCAGCGTCAGCGGCCCCGGCCAAAAAGCGGCGATCAGCGCTTGCGCCTGCGGCGGCACCGACTCCACCCAATAAGCGATGTCAGCTTCCGGCGCGACATGGACGATCACCGGATGATTGGACGGACGTCCTTTGGCAGCGTAGATGCTGGCCACCGCCGCCGCATTCTCGGCATCGGCTCCCAGCCCGTACACCGTTTCGGTAGGAAACGCGACCAATGCGCCCGCCTCCAGCTTGCGCGCGGCCAGCCGGATTGCTTGCTGATCGATGATCGAGTCTTTCATTTACGCCGCGATGCCGAGGATATCGCAGGCTTGCGCCAGTTGCTGCTGGGCTTCAGCCATGGTCGCTGCGATGAAAGTGATATGCCCCATCTTGCGCGCACGGCGCGCCTGCGCCTTGCCGTACAAATGCAAATGCGCCGCCGGCAAAGCCAGGATCCGGTCCCATGCCGGTTCACGCGCTTGCTGGCCGTCGCCGTCAAACCATACATCGCCCAGGATATTCAGCATCACCGCCGGCGAATGCTGGCGGGTATCGCCCAAAGGCATGCGCGCCATGGCCCGCACCTGTTGTGCGAACTGGCTGGTGACGCAGGCATCCATGGTGTAGTGGCCACTGTTGTGCGGGCGCGGCGCCATTTCGTTGACCACCAGCGAACCGTCTTGCAAGACAAAAAATTCAATGCACAAGACGCCGACATACGCGAGTTGCTCAATGATGGCCAGCGCCGCATGCTGGGCGCGCCTGGCGGTTTCGTCGCAGACATTCGGACCTGGTACCGTAGTGGTAAACAGGATGCCGTCGCGATGCACGTTTTCGGCAATCGGATACACCGCTGCCGTACCGTCAACGCCACGCACCACCAGCACCGAAACCTCGTAGGCCAGCGGCAGCATCTTTTCCAGCACGCAAGCGACGCCGTTCATGCCGGCAAATGCCTGACGCACCTCGTCCAGGCTGCGCACCCGAACCTGACCCTTGCCGTCATAACCGAGCCGGACCGTTTTCAGGATGCCGGGCAATAATTCGGCGGGAATATTATCGATATCCGCTACTGATTCAATCAGATGATGCGGCGCCGGCAGCACCGTCGAAGCCTTGGCGCACTCGGTAAAAAACCGCTTTTCCACCATACGGTCCTGGGCTACCGAAACACAGGCAGCGGCGGGAGCCACAAAGCTGTGCTGCGCCAGAAGCGCCAGGCTCTCGGCGGCAACGTTTTCAAATTCGGTGGTCACCGCCGCACACAAACCTGCCATCTCGGTCAAGGCAACTTCATCGCTGTAGTCGGCCAGAAAATGGCGATCGGCGACATGCGCGGTGGGGCAATCCTGCTCTGGTTCGAGCACGGCCACCTTGTAACCCATGGCTTGCGCTTCATGGGTGAACATGCGGCCCAGCTGGCCGCCGCCCATCACGCCCAGCCAGGTTGATGGCGTGGTGCCGGGAACTATAGGATCTGTCGAATCGTGCACTTTGTCTTCCATACCACTCATACCGGAGGCAATTTCATATCAAGGGCAATTTGTGTCTGCTTGACGCGGAACGCCAGCAACTTCTCGGCCAGCACCTCGTCGGTGCAGGCCAGCATAGCGATTGCCGACAGCGCCGCGTTTGCCGCGCCAGCTTCACCTATGGCATAGGTTGCGACTGGAATCCCCTTCGGCATCTGCACGATAGACAGCAAGGAATCCTCGCCGCGCAAATACTTGGATGGCACCGGTACGCCCAGCACCGGCACGATGGTCTTGGCCGCAATCATGCCCGGCAGATGGGCGGCGCCGCCGGCGCCGGCGATGATAGCGCGCAAGCCGCGCGCACGTGCCGTTTCAGCATAAGCAAACATCTGATCCGGCATGCGGTGCGCCGAGATCACTTGTGCTTCGTGTGGAACGCCAAACTCGGTCAGGATGGCGACCGCGTGCTGCATCACCTCCCAATCGGAAGAGGAACCCATGACGATGCCGATCAAGGGCTGCTGGTCTTTCACCACGGCTGCAGTGCTCATCATCAGTCCTTCAGCGTTTCGCCGGTCAGGCTGAACAGCGCTTCGCGATACTTGGCGCCGGTTTTTTCAATCACATCCGCCGGCAAGGTTGGCGCAGGCGCCGTCTTGTCCCAGCTGGTGACGGTTTCCAGGTAATCGCGCACGAATTGCTTGTCGAACGATGGCGGCGAGATCCCGACCTGATAGCTGGACGCCGGCCAGAAGCGCGACGAATCGGCGGTCAGCACTTCATCCATCAGATGCAGGACGCCGTTCTGGTCGAGGCCGAATTCGAATTTGGTGTCGGCGATGATGATGCCGCGCGTCGCCGCATAGTCGGCTGCGGTCTTGTATAGCTCGATACTGATGCTGCGGATCTTGCCGGCCAATTCCGTGCCGATCCGCCTTTCCATGTCGTCAAAACTGATGTTCTCGTCATGCGCGCCCATCTCGGCCTTGGCGGCCGGAGTGAAAATCGGTTCAGCCAGCTTCTCGGCCTGCTGCAAACCCGCCGGCAAGGCAATGCCGCAGATCGCACCAGTCGCCTGATAATCTTTCCAACCCGATCCGATGATGTAGCCACGCACCACCGCCTCGACCATGATCGGCTCCAGGCGCTTCGCCACCACCGCACGGCCGCGCACTTGCTCGACTTCATCCGGCGCCACTACCGATTCCGGAGCAATCCCGGTCAAATGGTTAGGAACAATCGCAGCCAGCTTGTCAAACCAGAAATCGGACATGCGGTTCAAGACCTTGCCTTTGCCCGGGATAGGTTGATTCATGATGACGTCGAAAGCCGACAGACGATCAGAGGTCACGATCAGGATCTTGTCTTCACCGACAGCGTAGTTTTCGCGCACCTTGCCGCGACCCAGCAGCGGCAGGGAAGTAATGGTGGATTGGTAAAGGCTTGTCATGGTTATTCCATAAGTCAGAAAACCAGATAGCGAATGGCTGAAGCACCATCCGTTACCTGGTAAATTATCGCGCCAAGCCTCGCCTGGCGCTATTACAACGTCTATTTGTTTATTACTGAACGATCTGCGCCAGCTCGCCCTTCTTGTATTTCTCTGCAATTTTCTCCAGCGAAACCGGCTTGATCTTGGCGGCTTGGCCTTCGCAGCCAAACGCCAGGAAGCGGGCTTTTACGACTGCCTTGGCAGCTTCGCGAGCCGGCTTGAGGTAATCGCGCGGGTCGAATTTGCTTGGATTCTCGATCAGGTAACGGCGAATCGCACCGGTCATCGCCAACCGGATATCGGTATCGATATTGATCTTGCGCACGCCGTGACGAATCCCTTCCTGGATTTCTTCGACCGGCACACCGTAGGTTTCTTTCATGTCGCCGCCGAACTGACGAATTTCCGCCAGCAATTCCTGCGGTACCGATGACGAACCGTGCATCACCAGATGGGTGTTGGGAATGCGGGTGTGGATTTCCTTGATGCGCTCAATCGCCAGGATATCGCCGGTTGGCTTGCGCGAGAACTTGTACGCACCGTGCGAAGTACCGATCGCAATCGCCAGCGCATCGCACTGGGTCTGCTTGACGAAATCGGCCGCTTGCGAAACGTCGGTCAGCAGCTGCTCGCGGGTCATCTTGCCGTCGGCGCCGTGACCGTCTTCCTTGTCGCCCATCATGGTTTCCAGCGAACCGAGCACGCCCAGTTCCGCTTCCACGGTGACACCGATTGCGTGCGAGAACTCCACCACTTTGCGCGATACTTCTACGTTGTATTCGTAGCTGGCAACCGATTTGCCATCTTCCATCAGCGAGCCGTCCATCATCACCGAGGTGAAACCGGACTTGATCGCCGCCATGCATACTGCCGGCGACTGGCCGTGATCCTGATGCATCACCACTGGGATGTGCGGGTAAGCTTCTACCGCTGCTTCGATCAGGTGACGCAAAAACGCTTCACCGGCGTATTTGCGGGCGCCGGCCGACGCTTGCATGATGACCGGCGCGCCGACTTCATCGGCGGCCTGCATGATGGCAGTGACTTGTTCCAGGTTGTTGACGTTGAAAGCAGGCAGGCCATAGCTATTTTCAGCTGCATGGTCCAGCAATTGACGCATGGATACGAGAGGCATGTTGTACTCCGATAATAAAAACCTGTTGTGGAACAGCGTTCAAGTTGGGCATCAATGTGAAAGAAAAGTGCCCCGACCGATTCTGCTCCAACGCATTCCGACTATTTCCGACTAATTTAATACTCGCCGATCTTCATGATCTTGAGCGCATTGGTGCCGCCGATTTGCCCCATCGGCTCGCCCCATGTGACCACCACCAGATCACCCAGTTGCACCACGCCCTTGGCCAGCAGCAAATTCTGCGCGGCTTTCAGCACTGCCTCACGGTCAGTGGATTTACCCAGTTCAAAAGTTTGCACATTGCGGTACAAGGCTGCCTTGCGCTGGGTAGCAACACTCGGGGTGAGAGCAAAAATCGGGATATCGATGTTGTGCCGGCTCATCCACAGCGGCGTCGAGCCGGATTCGGTCAGTGCCGCAATCGCCTTGACCCGCAAATGGTGCGCGGTAAACAAGGCGCCATAGGCAATCGATTGGTCGACACGGGTGAAACGGACATTCAGGAAATCGGCGTCGAGCTTGCAGTCTTCCGATTTCTCGGCTTCCAGGCAAATCGCCGCCATCGCTTCCACCGTCTCCACCGGATATTTGCCGGAAGCGGTTTCAGCCGAAGTCATTACGGCATCGGTGCCATCCAGCACAGCGTTGGCGACGTCGGATACTTCAGCCCGGGTCGGCACCGCATTGACGATCATCGATTCCATCATCTGGGTCGCGGTGATCGCCAGCTTGTTGGACGCGCGCGCCATCTTGATCATGCGCTTTTGCAGCGCCGGCACAGCGGCATTACCGACTTCCACCGCCAGGTCGCCGCGGGCCACCATGATGCCGTCGGAAGCATCGAGAATTTCTTGCAGCACCGGGATCGCTTCTGCCCGTTCGATCTTGGCGATCATCATCGGCTTGTGATCGTAAGCTTCGCCGGCCACGTTGGCCAGTTGCCGCGCCATTTCCATATCGGTAGCGTTCTTCGGGAACGACACGGCGACGTAGTCAGCCCGGAAACTCATGGCGGTCTTGATGTCGTCCATGTCCTTGGCGGTCAGCGCCGGCGCCGACAAGCCGCCGCCCTGGCGGTTGATGCCCTTGTTGTTGGACAGTTCGCCGCCGATCTTGACGACAGTGTGAATCTCGTTGCCGATGATTCTTTCGACCGTCAATACAATCAAGCCATCGTTGAGCAACAGTACGTCGGCCACTTTCAAGTCACGCGGCAAGGCTTTGTAATCGAGACCGACACGCTCCTGGCCGCCCATGGCGCAATCGGCGTCGAGAATGAATTTTTCGCCATTCTTCAATTCGATCTTGCCTTGCTCGAACTTGCCGACGCGGATTTTCGGCCCTTGCAAGTCGGCCATGATGGCGACTTGCTTGCCGCAGGCTGCAGCTACTTCACGCACCAGCTTGGCGCGATCGATATGATCCTGCCCCTTGCCATGCGAAAAATTCAGGCGCACCACATCGACCCCGGCGGTGAACATCCGCGCCAGTGTGTCGGCATCGCTAGATGCGGGTCCGATAGTGGCGACGATCTTGGTAGCTCTTTGCATGGACAACCTTTCAGTACATCATGAACAAACACCAGGACGTTGGTCGCTTCCAACCAATTGTCCGACTTGCCGCTAATAGCCCTTAGCGATGCGCCTAAGCAGCGCGTTGCAACAGAATCTCAACCGCCGGCAAGGTCTTGCCTTCCAGGAATTCCAGGAAAGCGCCGCCGCCGGTGGAGATATAACCGATCTTGTCGGTAATCTTGTATTTGGCAATCGCCGCCAGCGTATCGCCGCCGCCGGCAATCGAAAATGCCTTGGAGCCGGCAATCGCCAGCGCCAGCGTCTTGGTGCCTTCGCCGAACTGGTCGAATTCAAACACGCCGACCGGACCGTTCCAGACGATGGTACCGGCCTGGCTGATTTGCGCCGCCAGCATCGCCGCAGTCTTGGGGCCGATGTCCAGGATCAGGTCATCGTCAGCCACATCGCCGACATCCTTGACCTGTGCCGCCGCAGTCGGTGAAAACTCCTTGGCGCACACAACATCCACCGGAATCGGCACCGAAGCGCCGCGTTTGGCCATCATCTCGATAATGGCTTTGGCTTCATCGACCAGATCCGGTTCCGCCAGCGATTTGCCGATTTTCAAGCCGCTGGCCAGCAAGAAGGTATTGGCGATGCCGCCGCCGACGATCAGATTGTCGACCTTGTCAGCCAGCGCTTTCAATATAGTCAGCTTGCTCGATACCTTGGAGCCGGCAACGATCGCCACCAGTGGCCGCGCCGGCTGGTTCAAGGCTTTGCCCAAAGCATCCAGTTCAGCCGCCAGCAACGGGCCGGCGCATGCGATCGGCGCAAATTTGGCGATGCCGTGAGTGGTGGCTTCGGCCCGATGGGCTGTGCCGAAAGCGTCGTTTACATAGATATCGCAGAGCTTGGCGATCTTTTGCGCCAGCTCGTCGCTGTTCTTTTTCTCGCCCTTGTTGACGCGGCAATTTTCCAGCAACACCACCTGGCCCGGCGCCACTTCCACGCCATCGACCCAGTTCTGGCGCAACTCAACCGACTGCCCCAGCAATTCCGCCAGACGCCTGGCGATAGGCGCCAGCGAATCTTCCGGCTTGAATTCGCCTTCGACCGGACGTCCAAGATGTGAAGTCACCATCACCGCCGCTCCCGCGTCAAGCGCCTGGCGAATCGCCGGCACTGAAGCGCGCACGCGCGTATCTTCAGTAATATTGCCGGCCGCGTCTTGCGGCACATTGAGGTCGGCACGGATAAACACGCGCTTGCCTTGCAGCTGGTGTTGCGCGATCAAGTCGCTTAGTCGATTGAATTTCATGTCGATCAGACAATATCAGTGAGGAAAAGTCGCTATTTTACTCCAGCAGCCTCCGGCAAAACATGGTTTTGCGCACATAGCGCTTCTCAAAACGCGGATGCCCAGACCAATATTCTACAGAGTAGGCCTCGTCGAATCCGTTAAAATGTCACTTTAACGCTAGGAATCTGCCGATGCAGCGAATGGCGAGCGGCCGCCAGCCGCCACGGCTTCGTTGTCAATTCGGCAGCTCTGATTTTATTTACTGGAGAGTAAAACATGTCCATGGATGACCGCGACGGCAAGATCTGGAAAGACGGCAAACTGATAGACTGGCGCGACGCCAATATCCATGTCCTGACCCATTCGCTGCACTACGGCATGGCGGTTTTCGAGGGCGTGCGCGCCTATAAGACAGATCAAGGCGCGGCGATTTTCCGCTTGAAAGAACACACTCAGCGCCTGCTGAATTCGGCCAAGATTTTCCAGATGCAAGTGCCTTACGATCTGCAAACCCTGATCGATGCGCAAATCCAGGTGGTGCGCGAGAACCAGCTGGACTCCTGCTATATGCGGCCGCTGATCTGGATCGGTTCGGAAAAGCTCGGCATCGCCGCCAAGGGCAACACGATCCACGTCGCGATTGCCGCCTGGCCGTGGGGCGCCTACCTGGGCGAAGACGGCCTGGCAAAAGGCATACGCGTCAAGACTTCTTCATTCAGCCGCCATCACGTCAATGTTTCGCTGGTGCGCGCCAAAGCCAGCGGCTATTACATCAATTCCATCCTGGCGAACCAGGAAGCACTGACCGACGGTTACGACGAGGCACTGCTGCTGGATACCGACGGCTACGTCTCGGAAGGCTCCGGCGAAAACGTGTTTATCGTCAGGAACGGCAAGATCTACACCCCCGACCTGGCCTCCTGCCTGGACGGCATCACCCGTGACGCCGTGCTGACCATGGCGCGCGACAACGGCATCGAAGTCATCGAAAAGCGCATCACTCGCGATGAAATGTATTGCGCCGATGAAGCCTTCTTCACCGGCACCGCCGCAGAAATCACGCCGATCCGCGAACTCGACAATCGCACCATAGGCGAAGGCAAGCGCGGCCCGATCACTGAAAAATTGCAGGCCATGTTCTTCGATGTGGTGGCAGGCAAGTCGGACAAATATAAACACTGGCTTACCGTAGTCGGACAATAAGCCAGCATCAGTACTCAATACAGCACAAGTAATTTTGGAGAAGCAGATGAACACAGCAACAAACCTTCAGACCCCGGTAGAACTCGACGGCAAGGATTTGCCGGCGCATTGCCCTAACCCGCTGATGCCGACCTGGTCGTCGCATCCCCGGGTGTTCCTCAACCTCGATAGCAGCGGCAGCGCCAAATGCCCATATTGCGGCACGCAATACCGGCTGAAACCGGGCGCCGTGATCAAAGGCCATTGATCGAAACCAAGGGAGCGCAGCTCCCTTTTTTGATGACAGCACGGAGGCCATATGCCGCACGCCAAATTCATGCATGGTTCAGCCGAAGAAACCGAAACCGCTTTTTACGACGCCATGAGCCGGGCCGATATCGAGGCCATGATGGCCTTGTGGGCCGATGACGATGAGATCGTCTGCATCCATCCGAATGCGCCGCGGCTGCATGGGCATGCGGCGATCCGGGCGGCTTTCGAAAGCCTGTTCGAACGCGGCGGCGTGCATATCCGTGCGCGCCATCTGCACGTGACACATAATATGTCGACCAGTATCCATAACCTGGTGGAAGAGTTGCATCAAGCCAGCGACGCCGATCGGGAGATGCATATCCTGGCGACCAATATCTATATGAAGACACCGCGCGGCTGGCGCATCGTGCTGCATCACGCCTCGGTAGCGCCAGGTGCGGCGCCCGACGAAACCGTTTCCAACACCACCTTGCACTGAACAGGAGCAGCACAGAATAGTATGCGTTCTTCCGTCTCACCCAGCTCCTCAACCAGCTTCTACCCCGCGCCGTTATGGCTGCCCGGCGGTCACCTGCAAACCATTTACCCTGCCACCTGTATCAGCAAACCGGCAGTCGCCTACCGGCGCGAGCGCTGGGATACGCCGGACGGCGATTTCATCGATATCGATTTTATCGACGGCCAGCCCGGGCAGCCGCTGGTGGTGCTGTTTCACGGCCTGGAAGGTTCTTCCGACAGCCATTACAGCCGCGCCTTGATGGCGCAACTGGTGACGCTGGGCTGGTCCGGCGCAGTACCGCATTTCCGCGGCTGTTCCGGCGAAATCAATCAGGCGCCGCGCTTTTATCATTCCGGCGACGCCGAAGAAGTCGATTGGATATTGCGCCGCCTGCTCGCCAGCCGCGCGATCAAGCAATTCGGCAAACTGTATGCGACCGGGGTTTCGCTCGGCGGCAATGCGCTGCTGCGCTGGCTCGGCGAATCTCAGCACCAGGCGGAAATCGTCGACGCCGCCTGCGCCATTTCCGCCCCGCTGGATCTGGCCGGCGGTGGCGCCGCCCTGTCGCATGGCTTCAACATGGTGTACACCCGCTCCTTCCTGCGCACCATGAAAAGCAAGTCGCTCGACAAACTGCAGCAATTCCCGCGCCTGTTCGACCGCGAAAAAATGCTGCGCGCGCGCGACCTGTACGAGTTCGACAACATCGTCACCGCGCCCTTGCACGGTTTCCGCGACACCGACGATTACTGGCATCGCGCCAGCGCCAAGCTGGTGATGAACGACATCACCGTGCCGACGCTGGTGCTCAACGCCCGCAACGATCCATTCCTGCCGCCGCAACATTTGCCGCCCAAGGCCGCCGCCAGCGTCACCCTCGAATACCCGGAACAAGGCGGCCACGTCGGCTTCGCCACCGGCAACCCGCCCGGCCGGCTCGATTGGCTGCCGCAGCACATGCTGCGTTTTTTGCAGGATAACTAATGGATCAAGTCGTCGCTCAAGCCATGCTCAAATGGCCGGATGTTCCGCATTGCTATGGCTGGCTGGGCCTCGACGCGCGCGGCGCCTGGCGCATGCGCGATGAAACAGCGCAGCGCCAGAACCTCCCCGGCGACAAGATCATGCATGCGGCGCTGGCCGGTTTTATCAACCGCAATTACAGCGCCGACCAGCAAGGCTGCTGGTACTTCCAGAACGGCCCGCAACGGGTGTATGTCGATCTCGAGCTGACGCCCTATATCGCCCATACTGATCCGGCCCGAGGTTTTGTCTTGCAAACCGGCGAGCCAATGGCGGCAATCAATGCCGTCATGCTGACCGAACAAGGCCGGCTGCTGCTAATCGCGCCAGGCCAGGTTGCAGCAATCGACGATCGCGATCTAGCGCAATGCCTGGCAGACCTACGCATGGATGGAGAAACCGTCAGCGACGAAGCCCTGCTCGAATGGATGACGACCCCGTCAGAGCATCAAATCCTCACATGGCAGAAAACAGGAACAACATTACCCGTCGCCCACATCGCCACAGAAAATATCGCAACCCATTTCGGTTTTATACAAAAACCCCGCCAGACATAGTTAAATGGGGTCAGAGTTTTTTTTACGACACGTTACATCGTCGTAAAATTACTCTGACCCCACTTAACGGCCCACGAAGCAAAAACCTCAGCACTAACGCTCCTTAGAAGCCTTCAACTCCTCCTTCCACCGCTCCTGCAACTCCCGCTCCCGCGCATCAATCATAGACTGATCATAAAACCCCGCATCCCCCGAATCCCGCGCAATCCGCAACTGATCCAGCGCCGCCGGCACACTCCCAGTCAACACATAAGACTCCGCCAAAGCCATATGCTGCAAGGCCCGCTTGCCCTGCGCCGAATACGCCTTAGCCAGCAAATCCTGCACATCCGCATCCTGACGATACAACCGAGCTTGCTCGCGCAAATATTTGGTAGCTTCGTCCAAACGCCTGGCAGCAATCAACACCCGCGCATACTGATGCGCCAAGCCACGCGACAAGGGATATTGAATCTGCGCCTGTTGCACCAGCTTCAAGGCATCCGCCTCGCGCTTGGTGGCCAGCATGATCTCCACCCCCAGATCGGTCAGCACCAGGCTTTGTTTTGCCGGCGACGCCGCCGCCACAGCCTGTTGCAGCAAATCCTCCGCCTGCGCATAGGCCTCACGCTTGAACGCCAGGAAAGCCATGCCATATTTAGCGGCAACGATTTGCTGCTTGGTATTTTGCTGCAGCTGCGCATCGAAAACGAACTGGGCCTCACGCCGGCCCTGCTCGGTATCGTCTTGCAACACTCGTACACGGGCGCGTATCAATTGGAAATCCATACTATCCGCGTGCTGCCGATAACGCTGCTCGCGGATGCGCGCCTCGATATCGGCAATCCGCTCGGTGGTCAGCGGATGCGTCAGCAGATACGGCGGGACCACATCCGAATAATTGCGCGAAGCGGTTTGCATGCGCCCGAAAAAAGCCACCATGCCGCTGGTCTCAAAACCGCCCGAGTCCAGAATCGACAGACCGATACGATCCGCCTCGCGCTCGGCGTCGCGGCTGAAATTCAACTGCCTTTGCATCGCCAGCCCGGTGCCGCCCATCATCACCGCCGCGCCGGCGTCGCTGCTGCCGCGCATGGTCAGCGCCCCCAGCAGCATAGCGGCCAGGGCAATCATCGAATCCTGCTTCTGACTGCCCACCATGCGTGCGATATGACGCTGCGCCACATGGCCGATTTCATGCGCCAGCACCGAAGCCAGTTCCGATTCGCTTTGCGCCGCCAATATCAAACCGGAATGGACGCCGATAAAACCGCCCGGCAAGGCAAACGCATTCAAGACCGGATCACGCACCGCAAAGAAGAAAAAATCGAAGCCGGCCTCGCCGCGCACTTCGGGCCGGGCCGCAACCAGGGTCCAGCCGAAGTTGTTCAGATACTCCAGCAGCGGAGCATCGTTCATGTAATCGGGATCGCGCCGGATATCGTGCATGACTTCTTCGCCCAGCTTGCGCTCCATCAACGGCGACAGCGATTCACGCGAGGTATCGCCCAGGGTTGGCAGGTTTTGGGCCGCCGTTGCGGTCATGGCCGGCAGCACGCAACAGACGCTTAGCAGCGCTGCCAGCAGTGTCCGCAGTGGAAGTTGCTTGGGTCGCGTCATCGAATGCTGGCTAGTGTCAAAATCACGATGCTATGATACTAACAGAGGATAATTGTTCCAAATTCAGCAAGTGGCCTCGGGCGGATAAAAATCCGGATCGGGCCTGACCACATCATCTAAAGAAAATACCGCCATGATCAATAAAATCCCTGCAGAACCCAAGCTGACCCACTTCGACTCATCCGGGCAGGCCCACATGGTCGATGTCGGCGGCAAGGACGACACCCACCGCATCGCCGTCGCCAGCGGTTGCATTCGCATGAAAGCCGAGACCGTGGCACTGATCCAGTCGGGCACGGCAAAAAAAGGCGATGTACTGGGGATTGCCCGGATTGCCGCCATCATGGCCACTAAACGTACCAGCGATCTGATTCCCTTGTGCCATCCTTTGGCGCTAACGCGAGTGACGGTCGATTTCGGTATTGATGAAAGCGCTTCCAGCATTAGCTGTCATGCGCAAGCGGAAACGATGGGCAAGACCGGCGTGGAAATGGAAGCGCTGACCGCGGTGCAGATCGGTTTATTGACGATCTATGACATGTGTAAGGCAGTGGATAGGGGAATGGTGATTACCGACGTGCGGGTGATGGAAAAGCATGGCGGCAAGTCGGGGGACTGGGTAGCGGAGCTATGAGTTAGTCTAAATTGCTCTTTTCATCATCAAAAATAGCCGCCCGCCCAAATTCGTGGCCGTAGCACTGGATTTACATACAGGTCCCTCTGCAGACTCTGCTCTTCATAAAAAGGTAAATCGCCAATTTCGGGCCACAAGCCATTACAAACAAAATAGATCAAGACCAACGCACCAATCACGCCGCACAGACGTACAGCTACGGGCAGACGTACGTTACCGGTTGTTTGTGCCGGCGTCATCGAAACAGACCATCCCCAAGCGCAGCCAATATACAAGGCAATCCATAATTGACTGCTTGGCATCACAATCAAACCGGACACCAAACTATCCACGAGTATTGCAATACCGATTGTCAGCCACGCAGCTAGTGCGAAATGATTTTGTGTGTCAGTGGATACCAAATACTGGCGCACCATCAGCAATTTTCTAATGGCAAGCACAATCGCCGCCACCAGACAAAGCAACGCAGGAATACCCCACTCAGACGCAATCTGCAGTATCCAATTGTGTGGATGCGCTCCGTTTTGTATGGAACGGCCAAAATGCGCGAAGTGCAGAGGCCCGGCGCCAAGCCAGGGATGCGCAACGATCATTTCCCATGCGCGTGTCCAGAGCTCCCAACGATTGGAATCTGGGTTTTCGATTGATCGCTTTACTACGGAAAACAAAAACCCGAATGGCGCCAGGCCCAGTGCCATTGGAATCAGCACATAAAAAAATAGGTATCCAACCAGGCCAGTGAGCGCGGTAAATAACATCAGGCGACACCAAGGGAAAGCATCTTTTCGCAGATAAACGGCAACTACACATATACCCGCGAGCAAACCGACAAAAGTACCGCGCCCAGCGGAAACCAGCAGTAAAGTCCACCATGCCGATATCACGAACCAGCAAAATATTTTCTGCTTGCGGCTATTGCAGCGAATTGTGAATAACGCCAGCAATGGCAAAGTAATAGTCTGAACGTGATTGAAAAACCGATAGTTGCTATAGCCAAAAATGAGCGCATCGTTCGGAGGTTGGCTACCGATAAAGAATATCGCAATGTATATGATGAATGTTATCGAAACATAAACAGCGACACCCGACATGCACAAAAGCAGGACCCTATCCAACAAAGCATTTCCCTTAGCCGCGATATCGGTGGCAACTATCATCGACATGATCATCAACAAAAGAAAGTTAGCCCACTCAAACATGGCATATCGCGTTGAATAAGCAATAGCTGCGGATGCAATGCCAAGTACAAAGAATAGCACCAAAAAAAACAACAAATGCCGGTCAAATAATTGCTGCCTTTTTTCTCCATATCCCATAAACAGGGACGCCGAGCCAAAAAGTGCGGACAAGACGACACAAAAGATTTCGATAATTCTTTGATTGTCATGATAGCCGGCACCATTTACCAAATCCAAGTGCAATAACGGGCCAAGTGCCGCAGCAAAAGCAATCAATACCGAAATTGATAACCTTGATGAGACAATCGAAATCCGGCTAGCCGCTAGCGAGGTATTTGTTCCTTGAACGCTTGGCACATCGAATCCTTAGAGAAAATCATATAAGCACAATGAGCATGCGGGTTGAAACTACCGTGCCGCAAAACCAAGAAGACAAGCTTATGTCCACAACAATTTCTTGAGCCAAAATAGTCGGTCGAGCACATAGCTCCGAGACTAAACCAAATCCGGCTTGCCTCTGCCGTTATCTAAAACTTCATGCTGGAACGACTAAAACATGCGGCAGATGACCGCATGCTTTGAGTCAACCGATAAGAAAAAACACCTCCGAAATATCGGAGGTGTTTTTAACGGGTACAGCTACGTAATTACTGTTTGCATTACACGAATTAGCTAGCAGTGAAACCCGTCTTGGATTTAGTGCAGGTTGCAGTTTTAGTAGTGATATAAGACCATGATACTGAACTGGTCCCGTTAAGAGTAGGAGTGATAGTTACGGTACAGCCGCCAACGGAAGCATTACCAACCAATGTTATCGCCTTGGCAACAGTGGTGCCATAATCGGCACTAGCCAGATTGTTTGCGGCCGTAGGGAAGGCTGCTGCGCCCATGGTTGCTGTGACATTAGCCGAAGTGTCGCACAGGTTAGTAAAAGTATTGTTATTATTTTGCAGACATTCGGCAATGATCAATTTATACGACTCAACCTGCGAAATATTGTCTTGCCATTTGGCACGGCTGACGTAATCCTGATACTGAGGAATGGCAATTGCCGCCAGGATACCAATAATCGCAACAACGATCATCAATTCGATCAGGGTAAAACCGCGCTGTACGCGCTTAATCATTTTCATCGATTTCATTTGTTTCTCCAGTTAATAAAAAGGGGCTGCACTACACGGGGTATAGAGCAATGTCTGTGCCAGTGGAAACTTTCGGGATTTAGTGGATTTGCGCTGTGGAAAGTGAGGAAATTTGGCAGATTCCCGATGTTGTGCTGACAAAGTTTGTCACAAAGAAATATGGCCATTCATCATTGACGATTTCGCCCGCTACTTAAAGCATGCGCAATTACCGGGATAAATAAAACCGGCAATAATCTTAAATATCGACGGAACGCCATGCCACAAGATTATTTCGTTGCAGTGTGGACAAGAGGTATGATGGATGACTTGTGCTGCAAGGAAATGGTGACAAAAAATATTGCTTGCCGACATCACCAACAGACTAAACAGCCTTCCAGGAAAATCGCATCAGAGTTCCTGCAATATCAATCACATCGTCATCCTTGAGCGCCCGTGCACCGGCGCTTAATGGGGTGTCATTGACCCGAGTATAAGTCTGCCCTTCAACATGGGTCAACTCGTAGCCGTGCGGCCGACGTGTCACAATCGCCACCTGAATGCCAGGACGACCAATCGTAGTCAAAACCTTAGTCAGCAGCATTTCCTTACCAGCACTAGGCCCGTCCAGCACGGTAATGGTGGCGTCCGGCCGCGGCACCGGAAACATCTTCGGCCGGTTGTCCTTGATTTCTTCGTCCGTATCGACCTGGTACAACAGCTTGTACCTGGCCATCTGGATCACATCGTTATGCTGTAGAAAATGCTTGGTGACCGGATGGCCGTTGACCTGGGTGCCGTTGGTGCTGTTGAGGTCTTCCAGAAACGAATCGTTGTAGATAGTGATGATGACCGCATGCTCGCCGCTGATGGCGAGGTTATCAATGACCAGGTCATTGTGGGCGCGGCGGCCGATGGTGGTGCGCTCTTTGGTGAGCGTCATCTCTTGTATCACGGTGCCGCCTTTGGTCAGGATGATCTTCGCCATTCCTATCTCTCTTGGGAAACGCTATCTGTAAGTTAATTTAAAACCATGCTGCGGATCTGGCCATATCCACAGTTATCGCAGTTATTGGTGTTGGCGTTGCTCAAACATCCGGTTTTGCATACTTCACCCCCCCCCCCAGTTTAATGTTGTTTCGGGGCAATGATACTCAAATTTCGGGATTTATATTGCGAGTTTGCCGATCGCGCTTGCCGTCGGCCTCCAGCAGCAATTTGGCTTACTCCTCGTCCGGCACCCTGATCAGGATCACCGACACATTATCCTGGCCGCCAGACGCATTGGCCGCATTGATAAGCATGGTGCATGCCATCTTCAGATCGCCCTGGGCGTCGCTGACGATGTTGAAGATATCCTCATCGCCGATCCGGTCCGACAAGCCGTCGGAACACAGCAGGTAAAGATCGCCGGCTTGCACCTCATGCTGATGGACTTCCACCACCAGTTGGTAGTCGATGCCGACGGCGCGCGTAACGATGTTGCGGTTGAGGGCGAATTGCGCATCTTCGGCGCGGATCAGGCCGGCGTCGATCTGTTCTTGCAGCAGGGAGTGGTCGCGCGTCAGTTGCTCCAGCAGGCCGTCGCGGATGCGATAGGCACGCGAATCGCCGACATGGGCGATGCCGACGCTGCCCAGCGGATCGAACCAGGCCACCACCAGGGTGGTGCCCATGCCGCGATATTCCGGCTCGCGGCGGGCGGCGTTGATGATGGTGCTGTTGGCCTGGCGCACCGCCTGCATCAGCCACTGGCGGACCGGCAGCTCGGCCTCCGGCTTTTGCAGACGGCGGTATTCCTGCAGCTGGCTTTCGATTTCTTCCTGGATGGCGACGGTGGCGATGCTGCTGGCGACTTCGCCGGCGTTGTAGCCGCCCATGCCGTCGGCCAGGATCGCCAGCTGCAAGACAGCGTCGACCACGACGGTGTCTTCGTTTTGTACTCGCACCATACCAATATCCGTTTTGGCGGCAAACTCAAGCGGCATATGTCGAGACATGATCGATAAATAGTTATGGCAGATCAAACGATTGCCTTGTTACAAGCATTTTCCTTGGTTCTGCAGGGGACGGCAAGACAAATTGCAAAGTCGGCGGCGGCCCGGCCCCGGGATGCGACAGCCGCAATCCATTGCCGGATTGTGCACGCCAATAAAAAAGGGAGCCGAAGCTCCCTTTCCATTTCATCTTGCTGACAGGTATTTATCTATACGATAAACCCCTGCCTTGCCATTCAGCGCAACTTACAGCATCGCCTTCAGCAAACGCGCCATTTCCGATGGATTCTTGGTCACGGTGATGCCACACGCTTCCATGATGTCCAGCTTGGCTTGCGCAGTATCGGCGCCGCCCGAGATCAGCGCGCCGGCATGGCCCATGCGCTTGCCCGGAGGAGCGGTAACACCAGCGATGAAGCTGACTACCGGCTTCTTCATGTTGTCCTTGATCCAGTAAGCGGCGTTAGCTTCGTCCGGACCGCCGATTTCACCGATCATGATGACAGCGTCGGTTTCTGGATCATCGTTGAACATTTTCATGATGTCGATGTGCTTCAAGCCATTGATCGGATCGCCGCCGATGCCGACTGCCGACGATTGGCCCAGGCCCAGTGCGGTCAATTGACCGACTGCTTCATAAGTCAGGGTACCGGAGCGCGAAACCACGCCGATACGGCCCTTCTTGTGGATATGGCCTGGCATGATGCCGATCTTGATTTCGTCCGGCGTGATCAAGCCTGGGCAGTTCGGGCCCAGCAGCAAGGTCTTGCTGCCGGCTTTTGCCATGCGGTCTTTCAATGCCAGCATATCGCGTACCGGGATGCCTTCGGTAATGCAGATGGCCAGGTCGAGTTCGGCTTCGACGGCTTCCCAGATAGCAGCGGCTGCACCGGCAGGCGGCACATAGATCACCGAGACGTTGGCGCCGGTGGCGGCCTTGGCTTCGGAAACGTTAGCGAAAATCGGGATGCCTTCGAAATCTTCGCCAGCTTTTTTCGGATTCACGCCAGCGACAAAAGCGTTCTTGCCGTTTGCGTAGTCGCGGCAGCCGCGGGTGTGGAATTGGCCGGTCTTGCCGGTAATGCCTTGGGTGACGACTTTAGTGTCTTTGTTGATCAGGATCGACATATCTGTTCCTAGTTATTTACTTATTTACCGTTGGCCGCAGCAACAACCTTCTGCGCCGCTTCTTCCATGCTGTCCGCCGAGATGATCGGCAGGCCGGAGTCGGCCAGCATTTTCTTGCCGATTTCTTCGTTGGTGCCCTTCATGCGGACCACCAGCGGCACCGACAGGTGCACTGCCTTGGAAGCCGCAATCACGCCTTCTGCGATCACGTCGCAACGCATGATGCCGCCGAAAATGTTGACCAGGATGGCTTTCAAGCCCGGATTCGTCAGCATCAGCTTGAATGCTTCAGTCACTTTCTCAGTGGTGGCGCCGCCGCCGACGTCGAGGAAGTTGGCAGGTTCGCCGCCGAACAGCTTGATGGTGTCCATGGTGGCCATGGCCAGGCCGGCGCCGTTCACCAGGCAACCGATATTGCCGTCGAGCGAGATGTAAGCCAGATCGAACTTGGAAGCTTCGATTTCAGCTGGATCTTCTTCGTCCAGGTCGCGATAGGCAACGATTTCAGGATGGCGGTACAAGGCATTCGAGTCAAAGTTGAACTTGGCGTCCAGAGCGATAACCTTGCCGGAGCCGGTGACGATCAGCGGGTTGATTTCAGCCAGCGAGGAATCGGTATCCCAGTAGGCCTTGTACAGACCTTGCAATTGCTTGCGGGCGTCAGCGATCGAGCCGGCAGGTACGCCGATCTTGGTCGAGATGCTGTCTGCTTCAGCGTCGGTCAGGCCGGTGGCCGGATCGATGACCACTTGATGAATCTTTTCCGGGTGGCTGGCAGCCACTTCTTCGATGTCCATGCCGCCTTCGCTGGATGCCATCAGCACCACACGTTGGCTGACGCGGTCAGTCACCATACTTACGTACAGTTCTTGTTTGATGTCAGCGCCTTCTTCGATCAGCAGGCGACGGACTTTCTGGCCTTCTGGTCCGGTTTGATGCGTGATCAGTTGCATGCCGAGAATCTGGCCGGCGTATTCACGCACTTGTTCCAGCGACTTGGCAACTTTCACGCCGCCGCCCTTGCCGCGACCGCCGGCATGGATCTGGGCCTTAACCACCCACACCGAACCGCCGAGCGTTTCGGCTGCCTTGACCGCGTCATCGACGCTCAGGCACGGGATGCCACGCGGTGTTGTCACGCCGAACTGGCGGAGAATTTCCTTACCCTGATACTCATGGATCTTCATACGAGCTTCCCTTCTGACACTTAATTAAATGAAATTGCTTGGTTGGATAAATGTGGTTCTAAATGCGTTTGTTCTAAATGCGGTGGTTCTCAATGCGTTGCTTCTAAAAAATGCGGTGATTCTGGCGTCGATTCGATGTCGACTTTTGCTGGTGAGCTGCTTGCCCACTTCGGATAATATTTGGCGACAACTGCGCCATCACTACGTAGAGCATGGCAGCGATCGAGCTGGGGCGGCTTCTTTGGCTCCGCAGCCGGGTCACTCTGGCGATCTATCTCGGCGCCGAAAGCCTGCAATGCGGCGGTCGGCAATATCTGCGCCAGCTCGGTCAAATGGGTGCAGCCGAGCGCGCCGCCCATGCGCTCCTTGAGCGTGTGGCGAAATCCTTTGACCAGGCTCAGGCCGATCAGTTTCTTGTAATCCGGTTCGATGGTGTTGCAATGATTGCTGTAAGGCACCGCTTCGGAGTGAGCCTCGGCGCCAACGATGACGAACTGGCGATCCAGCGTCAGCCTTAGCCACAGACTGTGTAGGGGCTGGCCTGCCGGCAGATTGCCGGATGGCAGAGCAAGATCGAAAGGTTTGGTATCGGTAACATGAGCGTCGATTTCCCATAGGTCGTCATCACGTACGAACGCGTCGATGTGAATCGCGCGGGTGTGCTTTAACGCTCGGCGGGAAATGGAGGTTGTCAGAGACATATTGATGGACTGATTTGCGTATCGTTACCACAGTTTCTATGGTAACTGCCGCTCCTGCGGTTTGCAAAAAACCCCAAAAGTGTAGCACAGCTTGCGCTGCTTCGCCCCCCAATTGTTATTGACTGTGTTGCAGTTCCGGCGAGCCTGGCTCTTGTAAGCTGACGAGGTGGGGTCTTGTGCCGCAGGCAGAGTCGCATAAATCAGGGGCACCTCGAATATTCCGGCTTCGAAGAAACTTTTGCATTCTCAGAAGCCGCCTCCGGTTACGTGTGATATTGCACCGCAAGTATTTTTGGTATTAACAACAGGCAAAATTCAAAACTATTTTACAAACCGTTACGACACATTTCCAATTTGAAATATACCCAAAATCGCTATTCTTCTGAATATAATGAGCCCTGCTCGCAGCTTTTCTGAGGGTAGTCGATGGCCAACAATATGACATCAATCTCCAATTTACTTACCGATACCTCGATTCACGATGCAGGCATCTTGGATATACCTTTCATATTCGATCTTGTAGTACGAGGCAGCCTGGATGGTTCATTTACAGATTCATTCCTAACCTCGACTGGTCATATAGCGATATTTCTCTCACTGCTTGCGTCAGTACGTTTTTTTTCAAAGCTGCAATTTTTGGGGCCACGAAATAGAAAACACGGCAAGGACATGGACCGTGAGCTTTTGGTATTTACTCATCAAGGTGAGCCAATAGGTTTTCTACAGATCAAGACAGCTCAAGAGGAAGATGGAAGCATTGTCAAACTAATAGATAAATGCGCTATCAAATATGAGCTACGAGGACAGGGTCACGGGACAAACATGATCAATTTGTTTGTCGCAATGCAACCTGCAAATACCAAACTTTTAGCGTATTGCAATAAATATGCGCAATCCATGCAACATATTTTTAGATATATGCATTTCCGTCGAACAACCGTCGGCAAGGGACTCAATCTGTACACATTGGGAAATTTCGAACAAGAACAACTTGATGCAATCGCCGTAAACACTCGTTGATCACAGCAGATAGCTCCTGCGTCTGGAAACCCGCTGCTGTCGATGCCGAAACCGTCAGTATGACTACTCGTCGCTCTCTTCATCACCTCTGACTGCAGCCTGTATCGCCCGATGAGAAAACCCCCGTTGCAGTAAAAACCGCATTTGCTTGGCGCGCTCGGCAGCGTCTGCCGCAGGCTGCTTGAATTTCTTGCGCCAGACTTCGCGCGCGCGGGCAATTTCGCCGCTGGCCAGATCGGCCTTGATATCTACCAGGGCTTCAGCATCGATGCCGTGGCTTTGCAGTTCAGAGAGGATACGGCTGTTGCCGTAGCGATGGGCGCGCCGATGAATCAGGGATTCGGAAAAACGCGCCTGGGACAGGAGTTTTGCTGCTTCCAGCTTATCCAGCAAGGCTTCGATGTCGTCACCTTCCTGCGCATAACGCGCCAGCTTGCGCGCCAGTTCCAGGCGGCTGTGTTCGCGTGCTGACAAATAACGCAGCGCCCTGGCTTTGAGGCTGATTTGCAGTTTTGCCATGGCGGTTTCCTGTAGTCCAAATAGGTGTCTGAAACAAAAACGCCTTTCAACAATCCATTTTACGGATATGCATGAAAGGCGTTTGCCGGACCGGGCCGGCTGCGCAGCGCGCTGTTACCAGGGTGGATATTAAACCGGCTCTTCCGCCTTGGCAGCAGCCTTGCTTGCCTTGGCAGCGGCTTTTTCAGCCTTGTCACCGCCGTCCGATTTGATCGCACCGAGTTCAGGCACGCCCAGCGAGGCACGTACCTTGTTTTCAATTTCACGCGCCAGTTCCGGCCGTTCTTTCAAATAAGTACGGGCGTTGTCCTTGCCCTGGCCGATGCGTTCGCCGTTATAGCTGTACCAGGCGCCGGACTTCTCAACGATCTTGGCGTCGGAACCGAGATCGAGGATTTCACCTTCACGTGATGTGCCTTCGCCATACAAGATATCGAAATGCGCTTCCTTGAACGGCGGCGCAATCTTGTTCTTGACGACCTTGACCTTGGTTTCATTGCCAATCACTTCGTCACCCGATTTGATCGAGCCGGTACGGCGGATATCCAGACGCACCGAAGCGTAGAACTTCAGGGCGTTACCGCCGGTGGTGGTTTCCGGATTACCGAACATGACGCCGATCTTCATGCGGATCTGATTAATGAAGATCACCAGCGTGTTGGTGCGGTTGATGCTGCCGGTCAGCTTGCGCAGTGCTTGCGACATCAGACGGGCTTGCAGGCCTGGCAGGGAATCGCCCATGTCGCCTTCGATTTCAGCACGCGGGGTCAACGCTGCAACCGAGTCGATCACAATCAGGTCAACGCCGCCGGAGCGCACCAGCGCATCGGTGATTTCGAGCGCCTGTTCGCCGGTATCCGGTTGCGAGATCAGCAGCTCGGACAGATTGATGCCCAGTTTCTGGGCATAACCGACATCCAGCGCATGCTCTGCATCGATGAACGCGCAGGTGCCGCCCAGCTTTTGCATTTCAGCGATGGTTTGCAGCGTCAGCGTGGTTTTGCCTGACGATTCCGGACCGTAGATTTCAACTACGCGGCCGCGTGGCAAGCCACCGACGCCTAGCGCGATATCCAGGCCGAGCGAGCCGGTCGAGACCACTTGCACTTCTTCGACCACGGCGCCGTCGTCCATCCGCATGACCGAACCCTTGCCGAATTGCTTTTCGATCTGCGCCAAGGCCGCGGCAAGGGCCTTGCTTTTATCCGGATTGGCTGCGGATTTTTTATCGTCCATGATTGCTCTTTCGACAAAAGTGGTGAGGTATTTGAGACTTCAGGTAAGCACTGTATAAAAAAACAGTGATTTATGCAAGCACTGTCGCATTTTTCTGAAAACGTAGAGCGTATTGTATGTGCAGAAATCGCTGGCCGGGATGCAAACCATTCAAAATCTGACCGGCGAGAGCACGCTTTAGGTGCGAACTTACGGGAACCGGCTTGAATGCATCGGGCGCAATTTATGCTTAATGCGCATATCGTTATCCGGCAAAGTAAAAAACATGCCGGACGCGCAAGAGGATGCAATAATTGTCGCGCAAATTATCCGCGCCAACAGCCGGTCCGCTGTTAGCTTATGCGTCATATTTCGAGGAAGGGGCAAGCGCTTTGCCCACTAATAAAAGGGAGAAGGTATGCGTATTACATATTGGTTGAAACCATTGGCGGCGTCGGCGCTGCTGCTGGGCTTGCTGGGCAGCGTGCAGGCGGCGTCCGCCCCTGCGGTGGAAGCAAAGAATGGCATGGTGGTGACTTCCCAGCATCTGGCTTCGCAGGTTGGGGTCGACATCCTGAAGATGGGCGGCAACGCCATCGATGCGGCGGTGGCGGTAGGTTATGCGCAAGCGGTGGTGAACCCTTGCTGCGGCAATATCGGCGGTGGCGGTTTCATGACCATCCACCTGGCTGACGGCCGCGATACCTTCATCAATTTCCGCGAAACGGCTCCTGCCGCAGCCAGCGCCAATATGTATCTGGACTCCGCCGGAAAAGTCATCAACAACGCCAGCCTGTATGGCTATCTGGCGGCAGGCGTGCCGGGCACCGTGCTGGGACTCGACACCGCGCAACGCAAATACGGCAAGCTGACCCGCGCCCAGGTAATGCAGCCGGCGATCAAGCTGGCGCGCGACGGTTATATCCTGAACCGTGGCGATACCGACATCCTCGACACCACCATCGCCCAATTCAAAAAAGACCCCGAAGCTGCGCGCCTGTTCCTGCGCCGCGACGGCACGCCATTGCAGCCGGGCGACCGTCTGGTGCAGAAGGATCTGGCGAAGACGCTGGAAGCCATCTCGCGCAACGGTCCCGATGCTTTCTATAAAGGCGCGATTCCGGCAGCAGTGGAAAGTGCCTCGAAAGCCGGCGGCGGCATCCTCACCGCAGCCGATTTCGCCAGCTACAAAGTGAGCGAAAGCGCGCCGCTGTCGTGCAACTACCGCGGCTACGTGTTCGTCTCCGCACCGCCGCCTAGCTCTGGCGGCGCCACCATGTGCCAGATCCTCAACATTCTTGAGGGCTACGACATGAAAGCGCTCGGCTTCCACTCTGCCTCCGCAGTGCATTACATGACCGAAGCCATGCGTCACTCGTATATGGACCGCAACACCTTTCTCGGCGATCCGGCATTTGTCAAAAATCCGCTGGAGCGTCTGCTGAGCAAAGAGTACGCCGCCTCGATACGCGAAAAAATCAGCGCTGACAAAGCCACGCCGTCGAAAGAAGTACAGCCGGGCATGGCGCCGCATGAAAAGCCTGAAACCACCCATTACTCGATCGTCGACAAGGACGGCAATGCGGTTTCCACCACCTACACCATCAACGGCCGCTTCGGCGCCGTGGTGATTGCTCCCGGCACCGGTTTCTTCCTCAACGATGAAATGGATGACTTTACCGTCAAGGCCGGCGTGCAAAACCTATTCGGCCTGGTGCAAGGCGCCACCAATTCGATCGCACCGGGCAAGCGCCCACTGTCGTCGATGGCGCCGACCCTGGTCACCAAGGATGGCAAGACCTATATGGTGCTGGGTTCCCCAGGCGGTTCGCGGATCATTAGCATCACCCTGGAAACCGCCCTCAACGTGATCGACTACGGCATGGCGCCGCAAGAAGCGGTGGATGCGCCCCGCATCCATCATCAATGGCTGCCGGACGAGGTGTATTACGAAACCCGCGGCCTGTCGCCGGACACGCTGAAAATCCTGGACGGCATGGGCTACAAGATGAAAGAGCAAACCCCTTGGGGCGCGGCTGAACTGATCATGATCGGCCTGCCAGGCGCCGCCGGCGTTGCCGGCGCCAGCTCAGGCAATGATGCCAGCGTATCGGGCACTGTCCGTCCCGGCCTGTATTACGGTGCAAACGATGTCCGTCGTCCTGCCGGCGCTGCTATCGGTTACTAAAATTGCCGGCTTGATCCGAAAACGGGTGCTTTGCACCCGTTTTTTTTCGCCTGATCATGAGAAAAACGCATTGAACCATCAGTATTAATCGTTTTATCCCGCCTCGATTCAAATCTACACTGCGCTTATCGTCCCCTCTCTTGAGCGCGCATATGCCCACTACCAACCTGCCCAACCTGCCCAACCTGCCCAACCTGCAATTCATGCTGGCGTCACTCTTAGGCGCCGAGCACGCCAACCAGTTGTCCGATCTGCTGCAAATCCCCGCCAGCACTTTGCGGCCACGCGCCGACACGGTTTCCCGCATCGAAATAGCGCAGGCGCTGAACATGTTGCTGTTCGAAAAACTGCTGAAGGCCGTCCCGCAGGGTAACGACTATGTACAAGACTCGGTGCGCGCCGGTAACAAGATCCGCTTCGATCACGGCGCTTTGCGCACCGTGCTTGGCATCAGCACCGGCGCCTTGCCGCCCGGCGAGGCGGCCTTCACCCGGATTCTGCGGCCGCTGGGTTATCAGGTGAACGGTATCTATCCCTTAGAACGGATCAGCATGACCGGCCGCGCTTACGCACATCAAGACGACCCTGAGGAAATCGCCCAATTTTTCTTGAGCGAACTGCACCCGCACCACTTCTCCAACGAGTTCCAGGCCACCGTCAACAAGGTCCTGTCGACCTCGCAAGATCCGATAGATGCGCACTCGGCGCAGCTGCTGCAGCAACTCGAGCGCGACAAAACCTTGCCGCTGACCGATGCGTTGGCGCTGCTGCCTGTATTGCTGTCGTGTTTCGACCGTCAGCATGCGCTGCCCAGCATCGCCGAATACCAGACTCTGCTGGCGGAATCGGCCGAAATGGCCTGGATTTCGACCGAAGGCAACGCCTTCAACCACGCCACCGATCGGGTTCCCAATGTGGAACAGGTGGCCGATGCGCAACGCGCACTAGGCCGCGCCATCAAGGAAAAAATCGAGGTTTCCAGGAACGGCCGGGTGCGGCAAACCGCGTTCCGCGCCAGCACCGTCACGCGCCCGATGCGCGATGCAGACGGCGCTTTGGTCGAGATGCAGGTGCCAGGCTCATTCTACGAATTCATTTCACGCGACCGTTATCTGGATCAGGAAACCCAAAGCGAAAAGCTCGACCTGACTTTCGACAGCGGCAACGCCCAGGGCATTTTCAAGATGACCGCGTCGGCTGCTGCGTCGTCCTCGTCCTCGCCTTCCTCCTGCTGATAGCGACATGAGCGATATAAGCATCCCCCTGAAACACATCAGCGACCTGCTCGGCCCGCAAGGTTGTCTGATCGCGCCGGATCAACGCCAGCCCTACGAAAAAGGCGCGCGCTACGGCGACGGCCAAAGCCTTTGCATCGCCCGCCCGGCCAATATCGAAGAGGCGGCCGAGCTGATGCGCCTGTGCGCCAGCGAAAAAATCCGCATCGTTGCACAAGGGGCGAATACCGGCCTGGTGGGCGCGGCGTCGCCGGATCGTTCCGGCCACGATGTAGTACTCAGCATGGAACGCATCAAGGGCGTCATCGACATCGATCCGGTCGACCGGGTAGTGCAAGCCTATGCCGGCACCCGCCTGTCCGATCTGAACCAGGCGCTCAAGCAGCATGAGCTGCAGTTCCCGATCGACCTCGCGGCCGATCCCTCGCTAGGCGGCATGCTGGCTGCCAACACCGGCGGCGCACGCCTGATCCGCTACGGCGACGTACGGCATAACGTGCTGGGGCTGGAAGCGCTGCTGATCGATCCACCCGGCCAGCGTCTGGATCTGACCAACCGCCTCAGGAAAAACAATACCGGGCCGGACTGGAAACAATGCTTCATCGGCAGCGGCGGCGCTTACGGCGTCATCACCCAGGCAGTATTGCAGGTGCACCCGCTACCGCAGCAAACCGCGACGGCGCTGGTGGCGCCGGCGTCGCTGCAAGCCGCCGCCTTGCTGTTGCGCGACCTCGAGCGCAATTTCTCGGATTTCCTGAGCGCGTTTGAAGGCATCTCGCAAAATGCCATGCAGTCCGTATTGCAGCATATTCCCTCGATACAAGCGCCGTTCGAGCCGCTGCCGCCCTACACTTTCCTGATCGAACTGAGCAGCGCCCGGCCGCGCAGCGCTGACTTCGATCTGGAGAAACTGTTCGGCGCCTGGCTCGAAGCCTGTTTCGGCGATCTGATCCTGGATGCAGTGATCGACAAACCGGAAGTCTTGTGGCGCATCCGCCACGCCATCACCGACAGCGTGCGCCAGGAAGGCAAAGTGATCGCCTTCGACATCGCCGTACCGCGCTCGAAACTGGCGCTGTTCCGCGATGAGGCAGTAGCGCTGCTGGAACGCAGTTACCCCGGCGTCAAGGTATTCGATTTCGGCCATTGGGGCGATGGCGGCCTGCATTTCAACCTGGTTCTGCCGCAGCAGCTGGTAGCGGACTTCCCGCCGCAGCGGATCCACGCCCTGCGCCAGGAAATCTACGATCTGGCGGTGCATAAATATCACGGCAGTTTCAGCGCCGAGCATGGCGTCGGCCCGTTCAACCAGCAATTCTATGAACGCTACACGGTTCCCGAATCACAGGCGCTGGCGGCCAGGATGCAAAGCGTTTTCGATCCGGCCCAACTGCTGGGTCTGACGCGCTTCGGGTCGGCGTCGTAGCGCTTATGCCTGACTCTCTGCGCAGGCAGCTTGAAGTTGACGCTAAAGGTAGCGCTGAAAAGCGGCCGCGCGTTTGGTATAGTGCCTGCTCGGCAGCACCTACCTATTCGGCACCAAGAAAAATGCGCAGATTCATCCCCTCCACCTCCTGCCTGATCGCGTTCGACACGGCAGCGCGGCACCTATCGTTTACCAAAGCCGCCAACGAACTGCACATGACCCAGGGCGCAGTCAGCCGCCAGGCGGCGATTCTGGAAGATTATCTGGGCGTCAAGCTGTTCGAACGCATCAACCGCCGCCTGATCCTGACCGCGGCCGGGGCCGAATATGCGGCCCAGGTTGCCGTCATCCTCAAAGAAATCGAGATGGCGACGTTTCAGGTGATGGCGCACAAGAACTCCGGCGGCGTACTCAATCTGGCAACCTTGCCGACTTTCGGCGTCAAATGGCTGATCCCGCGCCTGGCCAAATTCACCGCCGCCCATCCCGACGTCATCCTCAACCTGAGCACCGAGGTGCTGCCCTTCGATTTCAACAGCCGCGCAGTGGATGCCGCGATCCATTTCGGCGAGCCGAACTGGCCCGGCGCGGTCATGGTGCGGCTGATGGGCGAAGAAGTGCTGCCGGTCTGCAGCCCGGAGCTGGGCCGCAAAATCAAGCGCATCGAAGATTTGCCGGAAATGACGTTATTGCAACACACTACCCGGCCGCAAGCCTGGCAGGACTGGTTTAACCACGTCGGCGTCGCCTGCCCGGACGCCCTTTCCGGTCCGCGCTTTGAACAACTGTCGATGGTGATCCAGGCCGCCGCCGCCGGCCTCGGCGTGGCGCTGATGCCGAAATTCCTGGTAGAAACCGAAATCGCCCTCGGCCAGTTGCACGTGCCCTTCCCGTTCGCCGTCAAAAGCCCGCAATCCTATTACCTGACCTATCCTGAGAAAAACGCCAGCAAAGCCGCCGTGATCAAATTCCAGGAATGGCTGCTGAGTGAGTTGGCTGAAAGCTGAGCCCTCCAACCCGGTGCTATAGAAGCAACAAGAGTTCCTCTTTGACGCGCTGAATCACCGGCGCCCAGCAATGCAACCCTGTCTGGCGGAACAACCGTAGCGTCGGATACCAACTGCATTGCTCGCCGGCGAGCCCCCAGCGCCATTCCGGCGCGGCTGGCAGCAGCCCCCAAACAGGCTTGCCCAGCGCCCCGGCCAGATGCAGCGGCGATGAGTCGATGGAGATCACCAGATCCAGCCCCTCAATCATGGCTGAAGAATCGGCAAAATCCTGCCATTGACCGGAATAGTCGTGCGCCTTGAGACCTGAACGCCCCACTAGTTCTCCGTTCATCTGGTTCTTCTGCAGAATGAACCATTCAATGCCCTCTAGTTCCGCCAGCGGCGCGAATTCTTGCGGCGGTATGAAGCGGTCGAGCCCGCTAAAGTTATGCGGAATGCTGTACCAGCACAGTCCAACCTTAAGACGTGCGGGATGCTTTTGCAGTTGCATCGCCCAGTGCGTCTTCAGCGCGGCAGGCGAGCGCAGGTAGCCGTCGCGATACGCGGGAATATGTCCCTGGGCTGCTCCCAGGTAGGCGGGCAATAAATAGTCGAATACCCAATAGTCGAATTCGTGCCAACGCTCAAGCTGCCAATCCGGCGCCACTTCATCGGCCCCGTCCATCCCTTGCAACAGGCGCAGCAGCTCCGGACGGCAAGCAAACGTGACATGGGCGCCGGCCGCCTTCAGATCGCGCACAAATCGCGCCATCATCAGATTGTCTCCGATGCCGGCGTAGTAGGCGACCAGGATGCGCTTGCCATCCAGCGGCTGGCCGCGCCATTGTTTATCCAGGTAAGGAACCACGCCCGGATAATTGGCCCGCAAGTGCGTGTCGTTAGCCAGCGCTTCCAGGCGCCGCCAGCCGGCGCGGTGATCGCCGCAAAGCAACAGCAGATCAGCGAAGGGGCCGATCACATCGACCCTTGCCGGAGCGTGCTCGACAGCGCGCGCCAACATGCCAAGCGCGGCGTCGAAGCGGCCCTGCATATATAAGGCCTTGCCCATTGTAAGCAGGGTCTCGACATCCGCCGGGTCGCCGGCAAGCATCTGCTTAGCGGCAGCTATTGCACCGGCGTAATCGGAGAGAAAGCGGCAGCGGATACTCAGCGAGGATCTTAAATCGGCGTTTGTTATTGCCTGTGCGGCATGAAACCGCATCAGCTCTGGCTGCAGCTTGAAGAGATATATCTGGGCCAGCGCTTCATGCGCCCGCGAATTGTCCGGTTCGCAGCGCAATGCAGCGTGAAAACTGTCGATTGCGCCTGGCGTATCCGATAAATGATTGATCTGGATGATGCCCTTTTGTATCCACAGCAGAGGCATGCCCGGGTTCGCGCCCAACCAGCTGTCACAAGCCTGCAAGGCTTGCTCCGGGCGCCCGTTCTGCGCCAGGAAATTAGTGAGGCCAATTGCGTACTGCTGATTGCCAGGATCATGCTCAAGCGCTGCTTCCCATAGCGCTAACGCTTCATCGAAACGCCCCTGCTGACTCGCTTCCTGCGCTTGCCCGCTAAGCCAGGATGCCTGGGACGCATTTTCCATGTTATTTCCTTTTCGGATATCGGGATCTTTGCCAATTTTACATGCTGGCTCATAATAGACGCATCCCTGCAGGCTCCATGATCAAAGGTAATGATGTCCTGATATTTTTTGATTTTAAGTTTCACCGACTTATTCCTTATACTCGACTCCAAATCCGTTAAGAACCTGCCGTAAACCAACGGCCGACACGATCAGACGCAGCAGCGTCGGTACGACATCAGAGGACACCATGACGCAAATCTCCACAATCTCGACCATCTTCACTGAGCTCGGCTTCGATTTTTCCGCCCATGCCGGCAACGATCTCCATTCGCGCTCGCCGCGTGACGGCGCTCCGATCGCCTCACTGCGCGCGCACACCGTGCAAGAAGCCGAAAGCGCCATCAAGAACGCCCAGCAAGCCTACGAAAAATGGCGCGTGGCGCCAGCGCCGGTACGCGGCGAGCTGGTACGTATCCTGGGCGAAGTGCTGCGCGAATATCGCGAACCGCTGGGCAAGCTGGTGACGCTGGAATCCGGCAAGATCTTGTCTGAAGGCATCGGTGAAGTACAGGAAATGATCGACATCTGCGATTTCGCCGTCGGTCTCTCGCGTCAGCTGTACGGCCTTACCATCGCTTCCGAACGCCCAGGCCATCGGATGATGGAAACCTGGCATCCGCTGGGTGTCTGCGGTGTCATCACCGCCTTCAATTTCCCAGTCGCGGTATGGGCCTGGAATGCCGCGCTGGCGCTGGTCTGCGGCAACGCCGTAATCTGGAAACCATCGGAAAAAACCCCGGTTGTCGCGCTCGCGGTGCATGCCCTGTTTGAAAAAGCCGCAGCGCGTTTTTCGGCGCAACGTCCGGATCTGCTGCCGGCTAATCTGTGCCAGGTATTGCTGGGCCGCGCCGAGATCGGCGCCGCGCTTTCCGCCTCGCCATTGGTGCCGCTGGTCAGCGCCACCGGCAGCGTGCGCATGGGGCGCAAGGTTGCCACCACGGTAGCCGAGCGCCTGGGCCGCAGCTTGCTGGAACTGGGAGGCAACAACGGCATGATCGTCACCCCTAGCGCTGACTTGAGCCTGGCTTTGCGCGCCATTACTTTCTCGGCGGTCGGCACTGCCGGCCAGCGCTGCACCAGCTTGCGCCGGCTGTTTGTCCACAGCAGCATTTATGACGATGTGGTGAGTCGCATCGAACGCATCTACGCCAGCGTCAAGGTCGGCGATCCGCTGGATGGCGGCACACTGGTCGGTCCGCTGGTCGACCAGGCTGCATTCGAAGCCATGCAGGCGGCGCTGGTCCAAGCCAAGGCCGAAGGCGGTGTGGTGACAGGCGGCGAGCGTTTGCCGGTAGGCGATGCGGCCCAGGCATTCTACGTGCGGCCGGCGCTGGTGCGCATGCCGCAGCAAAGCGACATCGTGCATCACGAAACCTTCGCGCCGATCCTGTATGTGCTGCGCTACGATAATTTCGAGGATGCAGTACGCCTCAACAACGCCGTGCCGCAAGGCTTGTCTTCGGCCATCTTCACCAACGACGTGCGCGAAGCGGAGGCGTTCATGTCCGCCAGCGGCAGCGATTGCGGCCTGGCCAACGTCAACATCGGCACCAGCGGCGCTGAAATCGGCGGCGCTTTCGGCGGCGAGAAGGAAACTGGCGGCGGCCGCGAATCCGGTTCCGATGCGTGGAAGACTTACATGCGCCGTGCGACTAACACTATCAACTACAGCCGCACCCTGCCGCTGGCGCAGGGCGTCAAGTTTGATATCGACTAAGCATTAATACCGAAGCGTAAAATCAGGGCGGATGAGCTAATGCTGATCCGCCCTTCTGTTTGCTGGACAATCTTCAAATCCTCAATAAAGTCGGCGCCCGCTGTTCCAATATGTCCTCCATGCGGATCTTGATAGCCTGCTTCATTTCCGGATGCGTCAGGATATAAAAACGCTCCGCAGCAATCGCATCAAACACTTCGTCAGCTACCTGTGCCACTGGAATGCCGTTCTGCACGGCCTGCAATATCGACATGCCGACTTTCAGTGTCACCGCATCGACCGCCGATTTTTCGCCAGCCGCGCCGCCATTGCTTGCAGCACCCCGATTGCGCTCCGAATGGCCGACTCCGGTCTTGACCCAGCCCGGACACAACACCGACACCTTGATCCGTGACTGCCGTAGTGCGAGATCGTGATGCAAGCCTTCTGACACCGTCACCACCGCATGTTTGCTGGCGTTGTAACTGGCCAGGCTAGGCTGCGAGGTCAAGCCGGCCATGGAAGCGGTGTTGACGATATGGCCGTCTTCGCCATGCTGCAACATGGTGGGGATGAAGGCGCGCAAGGCGTGCGTGACGCCGTAAAAATTGACGCCCATGACCCAGTCCCAATCCGCTTGCGTGGTTTCCCAGGCTGGCTTGGCAACGGCAACGCCAGCGTTATTCACCAGCAAATGCACGTTGCCGTATCTGGCAAACGCCTGTTCTGCCAGCGCATTGATCTGCTCCTCCTTGGCGACATCGGTAGGCACGCCGATCACTTCGACGCCATTGGCCTTGAACTCGGCCACCGTAACTTCCAGCTTGGCCGCATTGATATCGGCCAGCACCAGCTTCATTCCCTCCGCCGCAGCCCGCGCCGCAATGCCCTTGCCGATGCCCTCCGCCGCGCCAGTGATGACGGCAACCTTGCCTTGCAAATTTTTCATATGGTTTCCTTTTCAGTGCGCTTAACAAACGCAGCTAACTGGGGTCAGAGTGAACTTTCTGCGCGCCTTTTGCAGAAACTTCACTCTGACCCCACTTAGCGGGCCACGGAGCAGCTGCCTCTACATTAAAAAGAACAAAACCACGCAGTGCGCTCTATCTTTCTCCGAATCCGTCATGTGGGGTCAGATACCGTCTTGAATAGCAAGCCCGTTGGTTAAATAATTTGGATCGAAGGGCTTGCCAGTACGGACCACCCCGTAAATAAGATGCGTCATTTTGTGCATGACGGCCCCGATGACCGCTTTTTTCGCCATGCCG
>NZ_DATMRK010000069.1:0-9442 GCF_035566375.1 Collimonas sp. | reverse complement strand
GTCGCCCTCTTCCCGCGCCAGATTGCTGGCGTGGATCAAGCCCAGGCAAGTTTGAATGCCTTGCGTCGCATCCAAGGTGTGCGCCAGGAATTGCATGGCGGCGTCGATGCGCAATTCTTCCTCTAGCCATGAGAACGGCTGATGGCTGGCGGGGATTGGGCGGGATGGCGTGAAAGTACAAGTATCGGTCATGGCAACCTCCTGTTTATAGCAGTTAGGCCGCTTCGCGCTGTCAAACGGGAGGGCGGCAGATGGCAAGGTTGACAGACCGGTACGAACAGGAAAAACCGGCAGCCCGAAGGCTCCCCACCACTGCCGCCCATAGGGGCGTAACAGCAGTACGCACGAGAAAACCGCAAACGCGGTTGTGCGCTGTTCGTAACTCAGGCTGTCAAACCTGGCCCCTGTTTTTTGCAGGGACGCTGAACTATAAACACTATTTGTCGGCGCGACAATCCACGCAGCCTGCCGGCAGGGACAAAAGAAGCCAATGCTTAGCCGCAAGACCAAGCGCATCGGCGCCGATGGCAAACGCCGGCCTACTTATAGGAAATGGTAAACGTCGCTATACCGTTGGCCTTGCCCGGCTGGACCTTGTCTGCGGTTTGGTAGTAGCGCGCAGTCAGCGGTACCGCCAGCGTAGCGCCGGCGGTGGCGCTGCCGGCAGACAGGGGCGTGCCGAAAGTCACCGGGGTCTTATCCATCAGCAGTTGAATCCCAACCCCCGTCGCCGCACCGGCGCCGCCATCCAGCGCCAGTACGCCCGGCGCCTTCGAGGCATCGGCGGTGGCGTCGAACTTGATGGCGACGGAGTAGCTGCCGGCCGGCTGGCTGCAAGTCAAACCGATGCTGAAATCGATGTTGGGTGACGTCGAGCCGATGCCGGTGAATTTATCGACGCGCATGTCGCCCATTGGCACTTTTTTGTTGAGCGATGACGAGTCGACGCTGCAGGTGTAATTGACAAAGCTGATGTTGTTCAGGCCGGTGATCTTGTGCGGGCCCTTGTTATTGTCGCCATCGCCATCGATGCCAAACGCCATGATCTCGGAATTCGCGACGTTGCCTTGCGTTGGCGTGGCGCCGGTTTTGCGCAGTTCTATATCCACATTGCCGGTTATATGCACATTGCCGTCGGCATAAATACCCGTCGCGATAGTGGCCGGTTCGCTGCCGCGATCACCCTTGTAGGTTAACAATAATTCGAGCCCATATTGCGTCAGCCTGAGATCGCGCCTGCGTAAGAAGGTATTCCCAGCCCAGGAGAAGATGCTCGTAGAACAAGCAACATCAAAAGCAGCTCCCGTTCGACTCCAGAGAATGGCTCCCACTGGCGCGTCAGCGGCAATCTTGACCGCCGGTAGCGTCGCGATCGTGTGGACGGTATCGCCACAATCCATCGCAGCGGCCTGGAGTGGAAAAAGCAGCAACGCACAGAGCAGCGGTAGGATACCCCCGCTACGATCAAGCACGCCGCTCAGCTGGCGTGGGCTAGGCATATTTCTCTCCATCCTATCTGCATCGCCCGACCACGCTCTGGTAGCCCTCATCATCGCTATTCTCCTCACCGACCTTCTCCGGCAGCGCGTAATCCACCCTGCATTGCTGCTCCGCGGCCGCATGCCAGCGCACCACAAAATGTCCCTGTAGCGTCGTCAAGCCGCTGATGAACGCCTCGCCATCCTGGCCAACCATCCCTAGTTCCTGTCCTTCGTCGTTTTCCACCAGCGCTCCCAGCGGCAACGGCTTGCCGTCTGCCATCGTCAGCGCAAACGCAACCTGATGCCCCACCACCGGTTCAAAGCTCGCCATCACCACTGCCGCCCGCGTCGGCACCACCTCTTCCACGGTGCTTTTAATTTCCACATCCTTCGGCAACTCTTGCGTATCGATTACGATGCGGTTAACGCGATAAGGATTCAAATAAGGAATCACGGCGTCACCGGCGCGATTGGTGCTGACGCCGGGATGCATCTCGAAATGCACGCCCTTGACATCGGGTATTTCAACGATGGCGACGGTTTCGCCCAGCGGTTGCGAGAACAGCACTCCGCCGCTATGCCCAACCACGCCGCCGGCTGCGGTCAGCGTGGTTTGCGCGTAACCGCTGCCATGCGCGGCAGAAACGTCGTAGCGGCCGTATGGCGCCAGGTAGCTGGCCGAGGCGCTTTCGCTGATCGACGACTGGTTGGAGTGCGCCGCGCTGAGGCTGTAGTTAAACTGGCGGTCGACGCCTAAGCTGTCGGAGTAAGTGGCTTGCTGGTTGAGATGGTTTTCATCGTTACGGCTGACAAAATAACTGAGATTGCCCGAAGAGCTGTCTTTCTCGCCGAACAGGCTGAGCGGCAGCGACAGGTTGAACGCCACTTGCCAGTTGGACGGCGCGCCATTGCCCTTGTTATAGCTGCCGTAGACGCCGTAAGAAATACGCCCAGTCGAAGCGGAATAGCCGAGTTGGAGCAGATTGCTCTTGGCGTTAGTACCCCAGTAGCTTTGCATGCCGACGGTGGCGTACAGCGAGCCGGCGTTTTTCAAGCGCTGCGTGATGGTGCCTTCCAGCCGCTCGTGCTTGGCGCCGGACTGGACCGCCAGGCTGCCGTCGTTCAACGCTACCGCATCCGGGAAACTGCGATAGCCGGCGCTGGAATAACGATAGCCAAGCACGCGGAAATCGGTACCGTAAGCGGCCAGCGATTTGGCGTAAAGAAAACGCAGGGAGTTGCCGGAAACGTCGGCTGAATTGTTGTCGCTGAGCTTGCTGCGGGCATGGGTGACATCAAGCGATAGCGCGCCGAAGGAACCGATGTTCTTGCCCACGCCCAGCAAGGCCGCCTGGTAGATGTTGGCGGCGATGCTGCCGCCGTACAGTGAAAACTCGCCGCTGAAGCCGCGCGCCGCCGTGCCCATCACAAAGCTGGGATGGCTGGAGGAGAAGCCGTTGCGATACTGGCCGCTGCTCAAGTTGTAGCGCCACGAGCCGGCGCGCAGCAGCAGCGGCAGCGCCGAGTACGGTTGCACGAAACTGCTCTTGCGGCCGTCGGCCTCGATCACCGTCACCTCCAGATCGCCGCTGGACGAAGTCGGATACAGATCGTTGATGACGAACGGCCCGGGCGGCACGAAGGTGCTGTAAATCACAAAGCCGTTTTGCCGCACCGTCACCTGGGCGCTGGTTTGCGCCACGCCGTGGATGGTCGGCGCGTAGCCTTGCTGGCTATCGGGCAGCATGGCCTCGTCGGTATTGAGTTGCACGCCGCGAAACTGGAAGCCGTCGAAAATATTGCTGGGGGTGGTGGCGTCGCCCAGGGTCAGGCGGCTGTTCCAGGCGGCGATATCGCGCTGCAGGAAGCTGTTGATGATCTGGTACTTGCCGACGCCGTCGGTGCCGCGATTGTAGGTAGAACTGTGCGACAAACGCCATGCGCCGAAATTGACGCCGCCGCGCAGGCCGGCGTACAGCGAGTTGCGCGAGGCTACGCTGGCGTAATCGCTGCCGCTGTACTGGGCCGCGCTCAACTGGTAATCGAGTACGGCGGCGTTGACGCCCTGATCCCAGCGCGCCGGATCGACCGCACCGCGTGCGCGGCGTTTCATGGCCGCCTGCGGAATGCTGATATTGAGCTGATGCTGATAACTGTCAAAACTGACTTGCGCGGCACTGATGATCTTGCCGATATCGACGCACTGCTGTGGCGCGGCGTTTGCCAGCGCCGGGAATGCCGCAACGTTGACACCCCAGCCGGCGAACATCGGCGCCGTCAGGCAGGGCTGAGCGTCTTGCTCTGGATCCGGTGCATCGAAACGGATTTCCTGCGAATCGACGCGCTGCTGGTTGATATCGATATCGACCAGGTAGCGGCCGGGTTGCAGTTGATTACGCTTGGCAAAAACCGAGAGGTCGGCGCCGGGGTGGCCGCCGCCCAGTTCCAGGAAGCGCTCGTCGAACTCCAGCTCTTGCTGCGCGTGTACATGGTGCGCCTGAATCGCCCAGCACAGCGCCAGCCCCTGCAGGCAGGCGTGGCGCCACTTTTTTTCACTCACGCCACACCGCCGGCATCGCTTACTTTGCAATCGCTACTTGCGGCTCGGCGCTGGCCTCGACCGGGTTGCTGAGTGCGCCGAAATCGTTGATCACCATGAAATTGAATTTGACCGGTGCGATTGCGGCCGCCGACTTGAGCGGATAGCTCAGCTTGGACATGGGCGCTACAGCATCGGCATTGATGCTTTCAGCTTGCGCGCCCAGCACATTGATCATCGAGAAATTGACATAGTACGGGGTTGGATTCTCGACTTCGAGCGCGGCGCCCTTACCGTTCGGTCCTGCCACCACCGCCCATTTCAACTGGCTGGCGGCTTCTGCGGCTGAACCGGTCAGATTGGCCGGCCGATACAGCAGCTTGATGCGTGTACGTACTGCGATTTGCAGGGTGTTGTCTTTGCCCTTGGCTTTAGGCGGAATTTCCTTGACGTTGAACCAGTACAGCGACTCACGGTCTTTAGGCAAAGCCTTGGCCGCGTCCCCGCTCTTGATCAGGCGCACCTTCAGCGCTTGCGTCTTGCCGCCGTCTAGCCGCATTAAGGGCGGCGTCACCAGGAATGGCGTCTTGGCGCCATCGGTGCTGCCGTTGTCGATCCAACTCTGGATGGCGTACGCTTCATCGCCCTTGTTTTCCACCGAAATCGAGGCATCTTTCTTGCCGGCGTCAAAAATAATCCGCGTGCCGCCGACCTGAACCCCGGCCGCAGCGCTGCCGATGCAGCCCAGCATCAGTGCTGCCAGCGTTACGGCTTGTGTTGTCTTGAAAATACGCATGATCCTATCCTCCGCAAGCCGCGCTCAGCGCGGCAAAAATTAACACGGGACCGCAGCATTCGCGGCCGCATTTCGGCTTTGCGCCCATCGTGGGCGGCTTATTTATAAGTCAGGGAGAACATCAGCGTGGCGTTGGCGGCGCCGGCCACGACTTTATCGGCAGTAGCGATATAGCGCGCCTTGAAATCGTAGGTATTGGTGCCTTCGGCAATGGTGATGTCGCTATTCTTGGTACCGCCAGCCATATCAATCGCCGTTCCGGTGCTATCTAGCAACTGCACCCCGACGCCGGTTGCCGGACTGGTGCCGGTCACCTTCAGGACTGCTGTATTGGTGCTGTCGGTGGTGCCGGTAAACTTCAGCGTTGCACCGGTGCTGCTCGCATTGCAACCCGACAGCACGATCTTGAAAGCGACAGGGGGGACGGTACTGCCGGAGCCGGTGAAATCGTTTGCAAACACCTTTGGCATGGTGACGTCTTTGCTGGTTGTACTATCGATTTCACACGGCACGCCGGTGATGCTGCCGGTGAAAGTAATTGTGCCACTGGTATCGCCGGTAGCGGCAGATGCGGCGCCTGTACACAGGCAAGAAAGCAAAATCGCCGTGCGGCCCGCAATGGTGGAAAAACCTGACATAAGCGACTCCTTATGAAATTGCCCAATGCACAAATTGCGCATTGGAAACTTTGTTAGTGTACATTTCATTACGCATAAAAACAACTTTAGTGCACATTTAACAAGCTTGCGTTCTTCAAACGCTCCGTTTCCGGCCTGCGTTCCTACCCCTATTCCAAGTTATTAACGGTAGCAAATCCGCTTTCTTTAACCTGGCTTGGGGGCTCGCTGTCCTGGCAAGTAGAAAATTGAAATAGTGCTGGAGAGATGGTTGACGGCGGCATTGGATTGTTATCAAGTGCGGCTGTAAGTACGGCTGTATTCGCTCTAGGAAAAATCCATTGCCGCATCGGCGAAATGATTTTTATCCAGATTTTCGCAAGCGCATTTCGAGAAAATTCTCATGTCTTTTTTAATTTCCACGTAGAAATTCATTGACTCTTCGGCCCGGGACGAGTGAGATACGGTTAACGTAGTTTCCATATAGCATCATTACTAGGGTGCAATGAAACATACGATTATTACCCTAGCCGAGGAGCCGCCATGAAAATCACCACCCTACAATTCGCCACTGCATCTGCCTTGTTATTCATAGCGTCAAGCGCGATGGCGGCCGGCGCCAATGGCGGCATTATCCATTTCACCGGCAGCATCGTCGAACCGCCTTGCACCACCAGTATCTCCAATGCCGGCAGCAACGCCGGTAGCAAGCAAGGGGCGGCTACAAACATGAACATCAGTTGCGACCATCACAGCGCTTTCGATGTAGCGTTCCAGCAGGTCGGCCCGAACGCCAGCCCTGCCGTCGCCGTCACCTTGTCGCGCGACGGCAAGCTGCTGGGGAGCGAGGAAGCGGCCTATTACCGGATGGCGTTCAAGGGGCAAACCATGCTGCGGCTGGCAGCCAGGCACTCTGCCGCCGACGGCGCGCTGAACCCGGTCATCATGACTATCAGCTATCTGTAAGGCGAATGCGTGACCGGCATAGCCGGTGTGATAGGGCCTTAAGCGCCGAAACGCGCTTCCGGCAAACCACGGATATCTTCCAGCCGCAGCTGGAACACCCCGCCTGCGGCTGGCTCGGCCAGCAAGTCGGCAGCCGTTAGCGATTCACGCGCGCTGGTCACATACAAGGTGTCCAGATCGGCGCCGCCCAACGCTACGCAACTGGGTTGCGCCACCGGTACCTTGATCATGCGGTCGATACTGCCGTCGGGCGCCAAGCGCAACACCCGGTAGCCGCCCCATTGCGCATTCCACAGGTAACCCTGGCTGTCTACGGTCGAGCCGTCCGGCACGCCGGTCTGCTGCTGCAAATCGGCGAACAAGCGTGGGTTGGCGATGCTGCCGGATGCTGTGTCGTAGTCGCAGCAATGGATGGTCTTGGCGGGTGAATCGCAGTAATACATCGTGCGGCCGTCGGGGCTGAAACAAATGCTGTTGCTGATGGCTACCGCGGGCAGCGCCAGGCGTTCCAGCGTGAGATCGGTGTTGAGCCGGTAAAAACTGCAGCAGCGCGCCAGATCAGGCGCATCGTTCTTGGTGCCGAACACGAAGCGGCCGGCGCGGTCGCAGCGGCCGTCGTTGATCCTGGTATGCGGTAAATCCACCTCGACTTTGCAAATCGGCGTCACGGTCTTGGTTGAGAAATTGAACCAGGCCAGTTGCGAGGCCAGGCCCAACAACAGCTTGTCGTCATCGGCGGTCAACGCGAAGGTGGCCAGCGGTTCGGGCATCGGCCAGCTTTCGGTTTCGCCGCTGGCGGGCCGGTGGCGCCACAGCGTGGCGCCGAGAATATCGGTCCAGAGCAAGCACTGGCTGCGCGCGCACCAGAGCACGCCCTCCCCTAGCAAATGTTTGCCGTCGATCAGCAGGCTTGCGGTGGCAGCGGTCAGCATCGAATCTGGTCCGGCACAGGGTGGTTTTGACAGAGCATTCCTTCATTCCTTTGAGTTGTAGTTGCAACTTACTGAGCCAGTTTTTCAGTGCGCTTAACCAACGCAGCTAACTGGGGTCAGAGTGAACTTTCTGCGCGCTTTTTGCAGAAACTTCACTCTGACCCCCACTTAGCGGGCCACGGAGTAGCTGCCTCATCGCTGAAAAACCTCTTGATATATCTTATCCAACCAAGTGTGCACCTCGTCCATTGACTCGAATTCATTTAACGTTAGGTCATTCACAACTTGGCATATGTCATCCGTTGTTGAAATCAACCATTCAAATTGATCCTTAAGTTCCGCCACGTTAAATTTTGGATGGCCATTCCTCACATCGTCTGCTAGCTCATCGACTTCAAACCACTCAACATGGCAATAATCGCGCAAAATAGACTTTATCGGTTCAGGTAGTTCATTCATAAAGTATCTTTTTTTGACTATCAATTAATCCGGCTGTGGAAGCATAGTATTGAACTTCCAGTCGCCGTTAGCCCCTTGCTTATAACGAGTAACCATATAAGCGTCGTTACCAAAAGTAGTGTTCCCGGACCCAAGCGGGGCACTCTTCGGCCCATACCTAGTCACACCAGTGACATAGTCTCTGAAATTATTGCCAAAAATTTCCTGTAGAGGAATTTGCACTTGAGCTCGTCCTGTGGTTGATGCCGACGTCGCATCGACAAACTGCTGACTATTTCTCGCGTAATTTTCAGCAAAGGCATACGCTTCGTCGGACACGACCTGAGTTGCATGCTGGGCATACTGATGAGCACCACCATGAACACCGTCAACTCTCGTTCCTGTCATCGGATCCAAGCCTTCTACTGCACGTCCGGTTAATTGCTGACCAGTCACATCAGCTCCGTGACGCTGGACACCATGACCTTCACTCACAAGCTCTTGAATCCTTGCTTCGACGGAATCTATTGTATTTGCCCCAATACTACCCTCGGTCGAGAGTAATTTCCCCCCGTTTAATTCAATCGAACTCAAATCCCCCACGGCCCCCAGTTGATACCTAGTTCCGACCGATATCCCACTTGCCGACCCAGACGGAAATGTCTCTCCAATAACTCGCATATTGGCGAAGTACAAGACCACCTGGCGCGCTCTGTCTTTCTCCGAATCCGTCATGTGAGGTCAGAGTCAAGTTTCGCGATGAAGCACTGCGAAAATTGACTCTGACCCCAGATGACTCTTGCCGTGGCGATGTCATGAATTATGAAACTCTCGTTAGCCACCGATTCTAACGCCAACGGGGCCATGAGAAACCATGGCCCCGTTGCTGCATCAAAGCGAATGCTCAGAAAGAATGGCTGACACCGACGTAACTGGCGTTCTGGCCATGTCCCGGCAGAGGGTTGTCGAACTCGGTGGCGAAATCAGCATTGCCCTTGTTGCGCACGGTGCCGACAGCCGCATACAACAAGGTGCGTTTCGACAGGTTGTAGTTGGCGCCGACCATGAACAGGCTGGCGCTGCCGGCGTCGTGATTGAGCTTGTTATGGTAGGCGGCGCCGATCAAGGTCAACGCCGGTGTCACTGCATAGTTGACGCCCAGCCAGTAGTGATTGAGTTTGTCGGCAGCGGTGGCGATGGCGGTATCCGACGCTGACAGGTTTTCGTAACCGGCAAACAGTTTCAGCTTATCCACCGTGTAAGTGCCGCCGACAATCAAATCCTTGGAGGCGGTGTAAAGGTCGGTGTAGCGGCCGCTGCTGTCGCGGATCACATCGTAAATGGCGCGCAACTCCAGGCCACCGGTGGTGTAGACCAAAGAAACCCCGTCTTTGCGGCCGGCCTTGGTGGAACCGGCCTGTTCGCCCAGGCTGGTTTGCAAGGTGGCGTTGAAACCGCCCCAGGTTGGGGTTTGATATTCGATCACGTTGTTGGCGCCTGGCCAGTTGCGCCCATTCACCAGATTCTGGGTGCTCAGGAATTGCTGGCCGGTAGGATCGAGGTACCAGACGTCATTGACGATGAACAGGTTCTTGCCGAACTTGATCGAACCGGCGCTGCCGTTCAAGCCGACGTAGGAACGGCGATTGAACAAGGCGCTGCCGTTGGTGGTG
>NZ_DATMRK010000068.1:0-45522 GCF_035566375.1 Collimonas sp. | reverse complement strand
GAAAATGGCTGATGGCAAAATCGTTCAGTGTATCGGCGCTGTGGTGGACGTTGAATTCCCACGTGACGCGATGCCTAAGATTTACGACGCCTTGAAGATGGATGGCTCGGAACTGACGCTGGAAGTACAACAACAGCTGGGTGACGGCGTTGTCCGCACCATTGCGCTGGGTACATCCGACGGTTTGCGCCGCGGCATGACAATCAAGAACACAGGCCAGCCAATCATGGTGCCGACCGGTAAAGCAACACTGGGCCGCATCATGGACGTGCTGGGTAACCCGATCGATGAATGCGGTCCGGTAAGCCACGAAACCACTGCTTCGATCCACCGCAAAGCGCCTGCCTACGACGAACTGTCGCCATCGCAGGAATTGCTGGAAACCGGCATCAAGGTTATCGATCTGGTTTGCCCGTTCGCCAAGGGCGGTAAAGTTGGTCTGTTCGGTGGCGCGGGTGTGGGCAAGACCGTGAACATGATGGAACTGATCAACAACATCGCTAAAGCACACAGCGGTTTGTCGGTGTTTGCCGGTGTCGGTGAGCGTACTCGTGAAGGTAACGACTTCTATCACGAAATGGCTGACGCTAAAGTGGTCGATCTGGAACATCCGGAAAAATCCAAAGTGGCAATGGTCTACGGTCAGATGAATGAACCGCCAGGCAACCGTCTGCGCGTGGCGTTGACCGGCCTGACAATCGCTGAAGGTTTCCGCGACGAAGGTAAAGACGTGCTGTTCTTCGTCGATAACATCTACCGTTACACACTGGCCGGTACTGAAGTTTCGGCGCTGCTGGGCCGTATGCCTTCCGCCGTGGGTTACCAGCCTACACTGGCTTCAGAAATGGGCCAGCTGCAAGAGCGTATTACGTCGACCAAGACCGGTTCGATCACCTCGATTCAGGCCGTCTACGTTCCTGCGGATGACTTGACCGACCCGTCGCCTGCAACTACGTTTGCTCACTTGGACTCCACCGTTGTGTTGTCGCGTGATATCGCCTCGCTGGGTATCTACCCTGCGGTTGATCCACTCGATTCGACCTCGCGTCAGCTGGATCCGCAAGTGGTTGGCCAAGAGCACTACGAAACTGCCCGCGCAGTGCAAGGTATCTTGCAACGCTACAAAGAATTGCGCGACATTATCGCGATTCTGGGCATGGACGAACTGGCGCCGGAAGACAAGTTGCTGGTAGCGCGTGCACGTAAGATGCAACGTTTCCTGTCGCAGCCTTTCCACGTTGCTGAAGTGTTTACCGGTTCGCCAGGTAAATACGTTTCGCTGAAGGACACGATCAAGGGCTTCAAGATGATCGCCAGCGGCGAACTCGATCACCTGCCGGAACAAGCGTTCTACATGGTCGGCACGATCGAAGAAGCAATTGAAAAGGCCAAGAAAATCGGCTAAAGCAAGTTTCGCCGCGTCATCCCCGCGTTCGCGGGAATGACACAGTGGCGCTTGCCGATGGTTGATTTGATGGACAACAAAGGGTTTAAGATGGCAAACACTATTCACGTAGACGTTGTTTCCGCGGAAGAGCTGATCTTCTCCGGCGAAGCCGAATTCGTCGCGTTGCCGGGTGAATCGGGCGAGCTGGGGATTTATCCTCGTCATACCCCGCTGATCACGCGCATCAAGCCGGGTGCTGTACGGATCAAGGTGGCAGGCCAGGCGCAGGACGAGTTTGTGTTCGTTGCCGGTGGTCTGCTGGAAGTGCAGCCGGATAACGTTACCGTTCTGGCCGACACCGCAATCCGCGGCGCCGATCTGGACGAAGCGAAGGCAAGCGAAGCCAAGCGTCGCGCCGAAGAAGCGTTGAGCAATAAAGAATCCCTGATCGATTATGCAAAAGCACAGTCCGAGTTGTCGGCAGCTATTGCACAACTGGCAGCGATTCAGAAATTGCGTCAAAAAGGACGTTGATTTGGCAATTCGCCGGTAGTTTGGGTGGCAATAAGAAAAAGCAGCTTCGGCTGCTTTTTTGCTATCTGAGCCGCTTATCTTTGTGATTTGTTATCGTTTTTTTAATGACGCAGCCGCTGTTCTTCCACTAAGATGCTTTAGCCCTCACGCATCGGTGCGTGTATCTATAGCTGGCCACAGCTACATAACGGAGGAAACAGATGAAAATCCGGCTACTGCATTTTCTGGCCATCGCTCTGCTCGCAATCGGCCTGTGCGCCTGCGACAAACCTGGCGACACGCCGCCCACTCCCAAAGTCTATAAGGTCGGCATGAATGCAGCGTTTGCGCCGTTCGGTTCGATCGACACCAATGGCAAGATCGTTGGGTTTGACGCCGACATCATGCAAGCGGCGGCAGACCAGGCTGGAATCAAGATCGTCTGGGTGAATACGCCGTGGGAAGGGATTTTTTCCACCCTGGCCAACGCCGACATCGACATCATCGCTTCCGGCGTCACGATCACTGACGAGCGCAAGCAAAGCATGATTTTCTCCGATCCGTATTTCGAGGCCAAGCAAGTGATTCTGGTGGCGCCCGGTAGAAACATCAGCAGCCCGGACGATCTGAAACAGGCGAACCGGGTTGGCGTCACCGCCGGCACCAGCGCCGACACCATCATGCAGAAATTGCTGGGTAAGAACAGCAGCGCCCTGGTGCGTTTCGAAAGCCTGCCGTTGCTGCTGAACGAAGTGGATAACGGCGGTGTGGACGCCGCGGTGGGAGACAATGGCGCGGTGGCGAATCATTTCAAATTCAACAAGGACAAAGGCTTCAAGCTGATCGAAAGCGATAAGTTTGAAAAAGAGTACTACGGCATCGCTGTGCGGCCTGGCGACACTGCCTTGCTGGCCAAGATCAACAGCGCTCTGAAAGTCCTGCACGATAACGGCAGCTACGACAAGATTTACGCCAGCTACTTTGCCAAGTAGCCCGCGTTTTGTGCGGCTGGGGCAGGGCGGTGAGCAGCCTGCCCTGAGCCCGCTGGCAGGAAATCAGGTTCTCGCGGTAAGATCACGCAAAGCTCCGCAAGCAGGCTTCTCCTTACGCTGACAGGTCGATCACCTAACCATGCCAAACACATCCGCTACCGCATTTGCCACAGCATCTGCAAACACTCATAACGCTGCCAACCCCATCATCGCTATCGTCGGCTTATCCACTAAACCGGAGCGGCCGAGCTACGGCGTGGCCCGCTACATGCAGGAACGCGGCTATCGGATCATCCCGGTCAATCCAATGCATGTAGGCGCTCACATCCTCGGCGAGCCTTGCTACGCCAACCTGTACGATGCGGCGAAAGCGCTGGCTATGGACAATCAGAAAATCGATATCGTCGATTGTTTTCGCAAGGCAGAGGATATTCCACCTATCGTCGGCGAGGCGATCATGATCGGCGCCCGCTGCATCTGGATGCAGCTCGGTATCGTTAACGAAGCAGCTGCCGCCAAGGCGCGTTTCAACGGCATCCAGGTGGAAATGGATAGCTGCATCAAGATTGAGCATGCGCTGGGAAACCTGCACGGGATTTTGTAAGCATCGCGTTAAACGGAGAGAGAGTAATGAAAGCATGCAAGCAATTCCGCGCCGGCAAGCAAACCAGGATCAAGGACGCCGACGCCGCGCAGAAGCCGCTTTCCAGCGGCGACAAGATCAAGGATAAGGAATTGGTGCTGGCGCTGGCGACGCAAATTGCGGCGCAACAGGAGATGCTGTACGCCGGCCGGACTCACAAAGTACTGGTGGTGTTGCAGGGCATCGACACCAGTGGCAAGGACGGCACGGTAAAAGATGTGTTTAACGTCATCAATCCGCAAGGCGTCCAGATAGCCAATTTCAAAGCCCCTACCGACATCGAGCGGGCCCACGATTATTTATGGCGGGTGCATCAACTGGTGCCGCAGCAGGGCGATATCATGGTCTTCAACCGCAGTCACTACGAAGACGTATTGATAACGCGAGTGCACGACTGGATCGATGAGGCCGAATGCGAGCGCCGCTACGCCCAGATTCGCGATTTCGAAAGAATGCTGGCGGAAACCGGCACCGTCATCATCAAGTGCCTGTTGCATATTTCGAAAGACGAGCAGCGCGAACGCTTGCAGGAGCGCATCGACGACCCGGGCAAGCATTGGAAATTCGATATGCAGGACCTGGAAGAGCGTAAAAGCTGGGATAAATATCAGGAACTGTTTGGCAAGGCGATCCAGGCGACCGACGCCGACCATGCGCCCTGGTATGTGATCCCGGCCAATTCTAAGACCCATCGCAACCTGGCGGTTGCCAGCATCCTGCTGGAAACCCTGGTCGATCTGAAACTGAAACCGCCGCCGGCCAAACCAGAATTAAAAGGCTTGAAGATCGAATGAATCGAAGGCCAGTAACCACTATAATTGTTTGCCGTTGAGAAAAATCATATAAGAGGCTGTTGCAAACACAGATGGCTAGGCGCGCAGACGAAGACAGTACGAGTAGTACGGCTAGGAGGCGCAACAACGCCAGCTGTGTTTGCAACAGCCTCTAAACGGTTTGGTCCAAGAAGATAGCAATAATCAAGGAGACATGAAGTGCGCCGCTGGTTGCCGGAACTGATTGCATTACCGCTCTTGCCATGGCTGATCATACAAGGCCGTCGCACGCGCCGCTTTACACCACGCCTGCCCGAAGCAATGGGGCCGACCATCGGCCAGGCTCAGATTGCCAGCGCCACCGAGCCGCCGCAACGGCCGCTGGCTCTGCTGACCATCGGCGAATCGCCGGTTGCCGGGGTCGGCGTCGCCACCCATTACGAGGCGATTACCGGCCAGTTTGCCGCAGCGCTGGCGATGCGCCTGCAGCGCACCGTGACCTGGCAGGCGGTGGGTGAAAACGGCGCTACCCTGAGCACCGCGCTCAAGACCATGCTGCCGCAAGTGGCCTCGCAAAAGGTGGACATCGTGCTGATCGCTTTCGGCGTCAACGACACTACCGCGTTTCGCTCCTGTCGCCGCTATCGGGCCGAGCTGCTGCAACTGATGCGTGACCTGCAAGCGCATCTGGCGCCGCGCCTGATCGTGATTTCCGGGATTCCGCCGATCCACGCCTTCCCGGCGCTGCCGGAGCCGTTGCGCTATGTACTCGGCCTGAAAGCCAAGGCGCTGGACCAGACCGTGGAAGAGTTGATTGCCACTCTGCCCGCCGACCTGAACCATCTGCGCGTAACGCGGGTGCCGATCCTGATCGATATCAACGACCATGACCTGATGGCTTCCGATGGCTTTCATCCGTCGGCCAGCGGTGTTTCCCTATGGGCGCGCCAGCTGGCGACCGCTGTCGCCGCGCATCTGAAATCGATCAAGAAGAACAAGCTGGCGCAGCAGTCGGCCAGCAAGCAGGGCTGATGGCTAGTCGATAGTTTCTATTGAAGCCACCGCTTATTTTAGCCATTGCTCATTTCAGCCACTGCTCATTTCAGCCACTGATTAAACACCCGGTCATAGTCGCCGCTGGCTTTCAACTGATGCATCCAGGTATCGACGAATTCCTTGAACGGCACGTCGCCGCGCGGCAGCATGAAGGCTTTTTCCGAGAATTGCAGCGGTTGTTCGGGGCGAATCGAGCACAACTGCGGATGCAGCTTCGCCTGCCACAGGGTTTCGCTGGCGTCAGTCACCATCACATCCGCTTTGCCCTGCACGATCTGCTCGAAGATGGTGACGTTATCCGGATACAGGATCAGTTGCGCCTGCTTGTAGTTGGCGCGGGCGAAACGCTCGTTGGTGCCGCCCGGGTTGACGATGGCGCGGGTAGCCGGCTGGTCGATCGCCGCCAGCGACTGGTATTTTGCGGCATCGGCGCAACGCGCAATCGCGGCTTTGCCATCCACCATGTGCGCTGCTGAAAACGAGACTTTCTTTTGCCGTTCCAGCGTCACCGAAACACCACCCATCGCGATATCGCATTTCTCCAGGAAATCGCTGGTCAGGTTGGTCCAGCTGGTTTTGACAAAACGCGCTTCGACCCCGAGCGCCTTGGCCAGCGACCGGGCCAGATCGACATCGATGCCCTCGAAACTATTGTCGCTCTTGAAAAAAGTAAACGGCTTGTAATCGCCGGTCATGCAAACGCGCAGATTGCCGGATTTGATGATGTCATCCAGCCGCGATGGCGCCATCTGGGCGGAGACCGGGCTGGTTGCCGCGCTGAGCGCTAACGCGAAAGCAAAAATAAATTTCTTCATGGGTTCTCCTTGGTAGCGATGGTTAAGTCTGGATGGGGACGACATTCATTTCCAATGCGCTTTTATGATCGCCGCCAGCTTGTCGAAAGCCGGCGCTATCTGCTCATTCGGTACGCAGGCATAACCCAGCAGCAAGCCCTGGCGCGCGGTCTCGGCATTCATGAAATAACGTGACAGCGGCCGCGCCACAATCCCCACCGCACGCGCCGCGCGGCTGATTTGCAGATCGTCGCATTGCGCCGGCAGGCCTAGCGCCAGATGCAGGCCGGCCTCGCCGCCGGTGAGCGTGATGCGGTCGCCGAAATGGCGTTCGATGGCAGCTTGCAGCAGGTGCAAGCGCTCGGCATACAAAACCCGCATGCGCCGGATATGCGAAGCAAAATGGCCTTCGGTCATAAAGTCGGCCATGATCGCCTGCATGAACACCTGGCTGCCGCGATACAGCTCGGAAACGCCGATCGCAAATGCGCTCGCCAGCGATTCCGGCACCACCATGAAACCGATGCGCAGGCTGGGGAACATGGTTTTGCTGAAGGTGCCCATGTACAGCACGCGGTCGTCGGTATCCATGCCTTGCAGAGACGCCAGCGGCCGGCTGCCATAACGGAATTCGCTATCGTAATCGTCTTCGATGATCCAGACTTTGCGGGTCGCCGCATACTCCAGCAACATGCGCCGCCGCGACAGGCTCATCACCATGCCCAGCGGATATTGGTGGGATGGCGTGGCGCAGATAAAGCGCGGCGGCTGGCGCAGGTTGGCCAGCCGCATGCGCATGCCTTCGGCGTCGACCGGGATCGCCACCGGCTTGATGCCAAGCGAGTTGAGAACGCTGCGGGTGCCCCAGTAACACGGATCTTCGACCCAGGCGCTATCGCCATGTTCCCCCAGCAGTTTGACGACGATATCCAGCGATTGATGGATGCCGGTGGTAATGATTACCTGGCTGGCGTTGCAGTTGACTGAACGCGCGATGCGCAAATATTCGGCGATTGCCTCACGCAGCGGCAGATAGCCGCCGGCCTCGCCATAGGTCAGCAGATCGGCGCGCGAACGGCGCCAATGTTTGTTTTGCAGGCGGCTCCAGATTTTGTTCGGGAATAGCGTCACGTCCGGCACTCCCGGCATGAATGCACCCCATTGCAAATCGCTGACGCCTGCCTGCTGGATCAGTTGCGCGCCGTGGGCCGACAGTTCCGACTGGCCGCTGGGATCGGTCAGCGGTGGCGTGTTCAGGCGCACTTCTGGAATCTGGTCAGGGGTGGTGTCGGCGATGAAGGTGCCGGAGCCGGCGCGGGTTTCCAGATAACCTTCGGCAATCAGCTGCTCGTAAGCATAGGTCACCGTATTGCGCGAGATGCCCAGTTCGCGCGCCAGATCGCGTGACGACGGCAATTGCCAGGCGGACGGCAGCAACTGCGAAAGGATGGCTTCGCGGATTGCCTGGTAAATTTGCCGATTGAGCGGCATGCCTGTGCCATCGGCGCCACGCTCGATGCGCATCAGCAAAAAATCGGTGAGCGAGGCGATGCGCAAAGTGGCTCCATTAGAAAACTGAAAGTGGCACTATATTATAGATCCAGCCCGGCCTTAGTATGCATCAAAGCTTGTACATAAAACGCATAACGCATCCAGGAGCCAGCATGAAAAACGACGGATACCACGCAGCCGCGGCCGCAGCCGGAGCTACAACAACCGCAACTTCAAACCCGAACTCAAACACCAACGCTGCACTGCATCAACGCAAAAATGCCGCCACCCCGCGCGGTGTCGGCGTCATGTGCGATTTCTACGCCTCGCACGCACTCAACGCTGAAATCTGGGATGTGGAAAACCGCCGCTTCATCGATTTCGCCGCCGGCATCGCCGTCTTGAACACCGGTCATCGCCATCCAAAGTTGGTAGCGGCGATCCAGGAGCAACTCGGCAAATTCACCCATACCGCCTATCAGATCGTGCCTTACGCCAGTTATGTCGAACTGGCCGAGCGCATCAACGCTATCACGCCAGGCGATCATGCCAAAAAAACCACCTTCTTTTCGACCGGCGCCGAAGCAGTAGAAAACGCCGTCAAGATCGCTCGCGCCGCCACCGGCCGCAGCGCCGTGATCGCGTTTTCCGGCGCCTTCCACGGCCGTACCATGATGGGCATGGCGCTGACCGGCAAAGTGGTGCCGTACAAAGTCGGTTTCGGTCCGTTCCCGGCCGAGGTTTACCACGTGCCGTTTCCGATTGAACTGCACGGCGTCAGCGTGGAAAGTTCGCTGGCTGCGTTGCAAACCTTGTTCAAGGCCGACGTCGATCCCAAGCGTGTGGCCGCCATCATCCTCGAACCGGTGCAAGGCGAGGGCGGTTTCTATGCTGCGCCGCCGGCGTTGATGCAGGCGCTGCGCGCATTGTGCGACGAGCATGGCATCTTGCTGGTGGTGGATGAAGTGCAAACCGGTTTTGCCCGTACCGGCAAATTGTTCGCGGTGGAACATTCCGGCGTGATTCCAGACCTGATGACCATGGCCAAGAGCCTGGCTGGCGGCATGCCTTTGTCGGCGGTCTGCGGCCGCGCCGAGATCATGGATGCAGCGGCGCCCGGCGGCCTGGGCGGCACTTACGCCGGCAATCCGTTGGCGGTGGCTTCGGCGCTGGCGGTGCTGGATGTGATCGAAGAAGAGAAACTGGTCGAGCGCGCCAATCTGCTTGGCGCCAAGCTGAAGCAGGTACTGGAAGGACTGCGCGCAGAGATCCCGCAGATCGCCGATATCCGCGGCCTGGGGGCGATGGTGGCGGTGGAATTCCTGCAGCCAAGCACGCGCCAGCCGGACCCCGAGTTTACCAAGAAGGTACAGACCGAGGCCCTCAAAAACGGCTTGCTGTTGTTGAGCTGTGGGGTCTACAGTAATGCGATCCGCTTCTTGTTTCCGCTGACCATAGAGGATAACTTGATGGATGAAGCATTGGCCATTCTGAGTGCCGCGATGCGTACCGTTGCCGCCGCTTGAAGCTTGTCGGGAGAATAAGTTGAAGCAAGAAAATATCGCCACCCACCTGCCCCTGGTTTCCAAGGAAGTTGCCGAAAAGCCAGGTACAGCGGATATCCTGGTGCAGTTTTCCGGGGTCAAGAAAACCTACGACGGCGAGAATCTGGTCGTCAAGAACCTGAACCTGGATATCCAGCGCGGCGAATTCCTGACCTTGCTGGGACCATCCGGCTCCGGCAAGACCACCTGTCTGATGATGCTGGCCGGATTCGAGTTTCCAACCGGTGGTGAAATCCGGCTGGATGGCCAGCTGCTCAACAAAGTGCCGCCGCATAAACGCAACATCGGCATGGTGTTTCAAAACTATGCCCTGTTCCCGCACATGACCGTGGCGCAGAACGTGGCCTATCCACTGCGGGTGCGCAATATCAGTGGCAGCGAACGCGCCGAGAAGGTGAAAAAAGCGCTGGACATGGTGCAGATGGGCAAGTTCGGCGATCGTTATCCAGCCCAGCTTTCCGGCGGCCAGCAACAGCGGATCGCCCTGGCGCGGGCGCTGGTATTCGATCCCAAGCTGGTGCTGATGGATGAGCCGCTGGGGGCGCTCGACAAACAGTTGCGCGAACACATGCAACTGGAATTGAAAGCCTTGCACAAGCGTCTCGGCGTGACGTTTGTCTACGTTACCCACGATCAAAGCGAAGCGCTGACCATGTCGGACCGGGTTGCCGTCTTCGACCAGGGCATCATCCAGCAGTTGGCGGTGGTCGATCGTCTGTACGAATATCCGGAAAATCAATTCGTTGCCGGCTTTATCGGCGATAACAATCGCTTCAATGGCGTGCTAGCGGCCACCGAAGGCGGCAGCGCCACCGTGCGCTTGCCGCATGGCGGTTTGCTGAGCGGCCTCAACGCCAACCAGGCTAGCGTCGATCAGCAGGTGGTGGCTTGCATCCGGCCGGAACGGATTCATTTGCTGCCGCTGGCCGATGCGCCAGAAAGCGCCTTGCGCGTCAGCGTCAGCAGCCTGATTTATTTTGGCGATCACGTGCGCGTGCGTTGCACGATTCCGCAACAAGACGATTGTTTCGTCAAACTTTCCTTGAACGATCCGGCGCTGGCCGGATTATATGAAGGCACCCAGGTCGCATTGGACATAGATCCCAAGCACCTGCGCATATTTATTTAGCGCCAACTGACAATTTCTGTAATTGTTTTTCAATCCTCGAGGAGATGTGATGAAGTCGATATTCAAACCTGTTCTTACCAGCATTGTATTGTCGCTGGCCGCAGTCGGCATGGCCCAGGCGGCAGCCTTGACGGTGGTCAATTTCGGCGGCGCCAACGGCGCGGCGCAGAAAGTTGCCTACATCGATCCGTTTGCCAAGGCTAGCGGCGACAAGATCACGGTGGTCGAATTCAATGGCGAGCTGGCCAAGGTCAAAGCCATGGTCGAAGCCAAGAAAGTCAGCTGGGATGTAGTGGAAGTGGACGCTGGCGATATCGGCCGTGCCTGCGAAGAAGGCTTGCTGGAAAAAATCGACTTCAGCAAGATCGGCAACAAGGCCGATTTCAGCCCTGCAGCAATCCATGAATGTGGCGTCGGCGCTTTTGTCTGGTCGACCGTGCTGGCCTATGACGCCGACAAACTGAAAGTTGCGCCGAAGACCTGGGCCGATTTCTGGGACACCAAGAAATTCCCCGGCAAGCGCGCCATGAAGAAGGGCGCCGAATACACGCTGGAATTCGCGCTGATGGCGGATGGCGTGGCGCCGAAAGATGTCTACAAATTGCTCGGCACTAAAGCCGGCGTTGATCGCGCTTTCAAGAAGCTGGATGAACTGAAGCCGAATATCCAATGGTGGGAAGCCGGCGCGCAACCGCCGCAATTCCTGGTGGCCGGCGATGTCGTGATGTCGACCGCATTCAACGGTCGTATCGACGCTGCGCAACGGGAAGGCAAGAACCTGAAAGTGAGCTGGATCGGCAGCATCTACACGCTTGATTTCTGGGTGATTCCAAAGGGCACGCCGAACAAGGCCGACGCCGAGAAATTCATTGCCTTCGCCAGCAAGCCTGACTCGCAAAAAGCTTACGCCAGCAATATCGCTTACGGTCCGGTGAACAACCAGGCGCTCAAGCTGCTGGATCCGAAGGTACTGGCTAATCTGCCGACCTCGCCGACTAATGCCAAGGATGCCTTGCAACTGAGCTTGTCGTTTTGGACCGATCACGGTGAAGAACTGGAGCAGCGTTTCACTGCCTGGGCCGCCAAGTAAGAAGACCGGTATGGCCGCAAGCCGCATTCGTTTTTCGTTTGTCCGTGGCTTGCGGCAGTTCTTTGCAATTCACTATTTAGCATACCCGGATCACCATGACTTCTATTGCATCTGCCGGCGTCGGTTCTGTCATGACGCCGCCTGCATCACCGCAGAATTCCCAGCTCAAGCGCGAATTGCGCCAGGCACAATTTCGTAAGCGCGCCGCCGCGCTGGCATTGATCGCGCCGCTGGCGATTTTCCTGCTGCTGACCTTTCTGGTACCGATTGCCATGCTGCTCAAGCGTGCTGTCGAAAACCCGGAAATCGCCACTACGCTGCCGCATACCGTGGCCGCATTAAGCAACTGGGATCGCAAGAGCGCGCCGCCGGACGCCGCCTACGCCGGGCTGGCAAGCGATTTGCTGCAAGCCAAGGCAGACAGCTCAGCCGGTTCGCTGGCGCGCCGCCTCAATTCGGAAATCTCCGGCGCCCGCTCGATCATCATGAAAACCTCGCGTGCCTTGCCGCTGCTGGATGCCGACGGCAAGCCGCTGCCGGCGACGCAGATCAAACAAGCGCTGATTGATCTCGATGAACAATGGGGCCAGCTGCCGTACTGGCAAGTGATCGCCAAGAACGGTGCGCCGTATTCCCCGTATTACCTGCTGGCGGCGCTGGATCTGAAGCAGGATGCCTTCGGCCATATCGAAAAAGCCGAGGCCAGCGCCTCGGTGTATCAAAAGATTTTCGGCCGCACTTTCTGGATCGGCCTGGTTGCTACCCTGGCTTGCCTGGTGCTCGGTTATCCGCTGGCGTACTGGCTGTCGACCATGTCGGAACGGCGCGCCAACCTGTTCATGATCCTGGTGCTGATTCCATTCTGGACTTCGATCCTGGTGCGGGTCGCGGCCTGGATTGTATTGCTGCAATCGGAAGGCCTGGTCAACAAGGCCCTGATGGTGAGCGGCCTGACCCAGGCGCCGCTGGAATTGCTGTTCAACCGCATCGGCGTGTATATCGCCATGACCCACATCCTGCTGCCGTTCATGATCCTGCCTTTGTATAGCGTGATGAAAGCGATTCCGCCGACCTATCTGCGCGCTGCGGTGTCGCTTGGCAGCCATCCGTTCGCCGCCTTCTGGCGCGTGTATGTGCCGCAGACTTATCCGGGCATCGGCGCCGGCGGTTTGCTAGTGTTTATTCTGGCAGTCGGCTATTACATTACGCCAGCCTTGCTGGGCGGGCCGAATGAGCAGATGGTGAGTTACTACATCGCCTATTTCACCAATGTCACCATCAACTGGGGCATGGCTTGCGCGCTGGGTGCTCTGTTGTTTGCTGCGACGCTGGTGTTGTATGGCGTGTATCGTCGCTTCACCAAAAACGACGTGGCCATGGGATAAGAAAATGAAGATATTTCCGCAATTTCCCCCCTATGTTTCTTTGACCGAACGCGTCTGGTTTTTCTTTTCGCGTGGCTTCAATCTGCTGGTGCTGCTGTTCCTGCTGCTGCCGATCCTGGTCATCATTCCACTGTCGTTCAGCGACAGCACTTTTCTGGTGTATCCGATCCACGGTTTTTCGATGCGCTGGTATCAGAACCTTGTGCATTCGCAGGAATGGGTCAGCGCCGCGAAAAATAGCTTCATCGTGGCGCCGTTGGCGACTGTGCTGGCGACCATACTTGGCACCTTGGCGGCAGTCGGCTTGAACAAGGCGGATTTCCACGGCAAGGGTTTGCTGATGGCGGTGCTGATCTCGCCGATGGTGGTGCCGGTGGTGGTGGTCGGCGTCGGCGTTTATCTGTTCTTCGCGCAGATCGGTTTGTCCGATAGTTATACCGGCCTGATCCTGGCGCATGCGGCGCTCGGTGCGCCGTTCGTGGTGACGACGGTGTTGGCGACGTTGCAGGGCTTCAACCAGAACCTGGTGCGCGCCAGTCTCAGTCTGGGCGCCAATCCGCTTTCTACTTTTTTCCGGATTACCTTGCCGGTGATTGCGCCGGGTTTGATTTCCGGCGCCTTGTTCGCCTTCGCGACCTCGTTCGACGATGTGGTGGTAACCTTGTTTGTCGCCGGCCCCGGACAAGCCACTCTGCCACGGCAGATGTTTACCGGCATCAAGGAAAACATCAGCCCGACGATTGCCGCGCTGGCCACCATCCTGATCGTGTTTTCGACCTGCCTGCTGCTGGTGCTGGAATGGATACGCGGGCGCAACAAGGCGCTCGCCAAGTATTAGTGCAGTACTTCGCAAATAATGAAACTTCATAAACGGCGTCTTTTTGCGCCAGGCGTCGTTGCAAATCCTCGCGATAGCCCCACTATCGCTCCGGTTTGCGCCTAGCCTGACACAAAAATCCACCATTTCTGAAGCTCCATTACTTACGAAGCACTACACTCGCAAGCAACCACTTTTCAGCACGCATATCGCAAGCGGATATGCGTGCCTTCAACGTTCATAGGAGTTCTCCCCATGATGCAATTAAAAGATCCCTCATTGTTCCGTCAGCAAGCCTATGTCAATGGCGAATGGTGCGACGCCGATAATGGCGGCACGCATCCCGTGACTAATCCGGCGACCGGTGAAACCATCGGCAGCGTACCGTTGATGGGCGCTGCCGAGACCAAACGCGCGATTGCCGCCGCCAACGACGCCTGGCGCCAATGGCGGCGCAAGACCGCCAAGGAACGCAGCATCATCCTGCGCAAATGGAATGATCTGATGCTAGCCAATCTCGACGATCTGGCGCTGATCATGACCGTCGAACAAGGCAAGCCGCTGGCTGAAGCCAAGGGTGAAATCGCCTACGCCGCATCCTTCATAGAATGGTTTGCAGAAGAGGGCAAGCGCGCCGGCGGCGACACCATTCCATCGCCCTCGCCGAGTTCGCGGATCGTGGTGGTGAAAGAGCCGATCGGGGTTTGCGCGGCGATCACACCGTGGAATTTCCCGGCCGCAATGATCACCCGCAAGGCCGGCCCGGCGCTGGCCGCCGGCTGCACCATGGTGCTCAAGCCGGCCGAAGCGACGCCGTTTTCTGCGCTGGCCCTGGCGGTACTGGCCGAGCGTGCCGGCATCCCAGCCGGCGTGTTCAGCGTGGTAACCGGTTCCGCGCGCGACATCGGCGCCGAGATGACCAGCAACCCGATCGTGCGCAAGCTGACCTTCACCGGCTCCACCGGCGTTGGCCGCCTGCTGATGGAGCAATGCGCCGCCACCATCAAGAAACTGTCGCTGGAATTGGGCGGCAACGCGCCGTTCATCGTGTTTGAAGACGCCGATCTGGATGCCGCCGTGGATGGCGCGATGGCGTCCAAATATCGCAACGCCGGGCAAACTTGCGTCTGCGCCAACCGCCTGTATGTGCAGGACGGCATTTACGATGCTTTCGCCGAAAAACTGGTGGCCGCAGTGGCTAAGCTGAAAGTTGGCAACGGTCAGCAAGAGGGCGTGACACAAGGCCCGCTGATCGATCAGAAAGCGGTCGCCAAAGTCGAACAGCATATCGCCGACGCGGTAGAAAAAGGTGCGCGCATTCTGGCCGGCGGCAAACGCCATGCGCTCGGCCAGAGTTTCTTCGAACCGACCGTACTGGCCGATGTGACTTCCGACATGATGGTGGCGCGCGAAGAGACCTTTGGCCCGATGGCGCCCTTGTTCCGCTTCAAGACCGACGATGAAGTACTGGCGCTGGCCAACGATACCGAATTCGGTCTTGCCAGTTATTTCTACTCGCGCGATATCGGCCGTATCTGGCGTGTCGCCGAGGGTTTGGAAAGCGGCATGGTCGGCATCAACACCGGCATCATTTCGAACGAAGTGGCGCCGTTCGGCGGCGTCAAGCAATCCGGCCTGGGGCGTGAAGGATCGAAGTATGGGATTGAGGATTACCAGGTGATCAAATACCTGTGCATGGGCGGGATTTGATGTTTCCGGCGACCCGGTTCAAATTCGTGTGACACCCATCCGCACTATGCCGTGCCTGGAAGGCACGGCGTTTCGCTAAAATCCAACACTTTCCCTACTGCTTGCCACATTTTCCTCTCGAAATCTGGTAGCGCTAACACAAATAAATCGCCGTTGATATAATGTTGCTTCGCACCATGCCCCCGGTGCGCGCCTCTGACCGCCACGCTGTTTAACGTTGTTGCTTAAACTCCCCGGCGGTTTTTCATTTCCGGATGATCATCATGCTGTCTTTGCCCCTGTTTGCCCTTGCTGTTGCCGCTTTCGGCATCGGTACGACGGAATTCGTCATCATGGGCTTGCTGCCCGATGTCGCGCGCGATCTGGGGGTGACCATCCCGGCGGCGGGGATGCTGGTGACCGGTTATGCGCTGGGCGTGACGATAGGCGCGCCGATCGTCGCCATCGCGACCGCCAACATGCCGCGCCGGACGGCGCTGCTGAGCCTGATCGGCCTGTTTATCATCGGCAATGTGCTGTGCGCCTTGTCGCCGAATTACACTGTGCTGATGTTGGCGCGGGTAGTGACGGCGTTTTGTCATGGCGCGTTTTTCGGCATCGGCTCGGTGGTTGCGGCTGGCCTGGTGGCGCCGAACCGGCGGGCGCAGGCGATTGCTCTAATGTTTGCCGGTCTGACCCTGGCCAATGTGCTGGGCGTGCCGTTTGGCACTGCGCTGGGGCAACAACTGGGCTGGCGCTCGACATTTTGGGCGGTGACGGTGATCGGGGTGCTGGCGGCGATCGCGCTCGCGCTGTGGCTGCCGAAGAAAATCGAGATGCAAAAGACCAGCCTGTTGCAAGAGTTTGGCGTGCTCAAGGATAGGCAGGTATTGATGGTGCTGGCGATCAGCGCGCTGGCGTCGGCCAGCCTGTTTTCGGTATTCACCTACATCACGCCGATTCTGGAAGACGTCACCGGGCTGACGCCGCATGCCGTAACGCTGGTGTTGCTGGTGTTCGGCCTGGGCCTGACGGTGGGCAGCGCGCTCGGCGGCAAACTGGCCGACTGGCGTTTGCTGCCGTCGCTGATCGCTTTCCTGGTGGCGCTGGCGATAATCCTGACGGTATTTACCCTGACCATGCGCACCCCGCTGCCGGCCGTCATCACGATTTTCATCTGGGGCGTGCTGGCTTTTGCGATTGTGCCGCCGTTGCAGATGCTGGTGGTGGAACGCGCCAGTGCGGCGCCGAACCTGGCTTCGACCCTGAACCAGGGCGCCTTTAATCTCGGCAATGCGGGCGGCGCCTGGTTTGGCGGCATGGCAATCAGCGCCGGCTTTCAGCTGACCACCTTGCCATATGTCGGCGTAGTGGTAGTGGCGGCGGCGCTAGGCTTGACCTTGTGGTCGGCGGCTATCGAACGGAATAACGATCTGGCGCTGACGCCGAGTGAATAAGGGCGCAAGGGCGACGCATGGCCGTTTTTACCAGCGTTTTTTTCCTAGGATTTTTTCGCCCAGCTCGCTTAGCTGCGCCATCGGGTAGCGGTTTTTTTCCCATTCGCGCGGATCGCCGGGGAAGGCATAACTATCCGGCGGCGTCCGCTGCCGCCAGCTCTCCACCCGCCAATCGCGCAGTTCTGCCTGTTCCTCGCGCGCTGGCGTAAAGGCGATGTACTGCGCCAGCCGGACTTGATCGGCCGAGGTGTTGGGCTTGATGCCGTGCGCCAGCAAACTATTGAAGATCAACAGATCGCCAGCTTGCATCGGGATGAAGCGCGGCTGCCACGGCAATGATTCCAGATCGGGACGCCAGGGATTGCGATCCTTCGCTGCACATTTGCGCCATTCGGCGAAGTGTTGGAACAGTTCCGGGATGCATTGGAAACCGCCGCCTTCCGGCGTCGTGTCGGATAGCGCCAGCACGCCTTGGACATTCACCGGCAGCGGCTCCAGTGTAGTGTCGGCGTCCCAGTGGATAAAGCCGCCGAATCGTCTGGCGCCCTGGTTCGGCGTGTTCAGGTTGGCGCGGTCTATGGTCACCCACAGGTCCTGGCGATCCCAGATGTCGACGAAGGCGTCGACGATGCGCGGCGTCTGGCGGTTATCCCAGAAGGTCTGGTGATGATAGGCCTCGACCATGCCGGAACCGTTCAACTCCTTCATTTCGTGATCGCGCAGTTGCGCGCGGTTCCAGGTTTCGGGCGCGTTGCGGTCCAGTTCCTGGAATTCCCACAGGAAATCGACGGTGCGTTGCACCTGCGCGGCGCTGACCGCTTGTTTGACGATGACATAACCATAGCTTTGCCAGTGATGGAAATCGGCAGCTGACAATACCCGCAGCGGCAGGGCTTTTTGTATGTCGCGCAGTTGTTCCTGATCGGGGTAGAGCACAGACGGATTGCTAAGAAGTTGCTTGGCGGCGGCGTAAGCTTGGTTCATAAAGTCTCCGGGTGGGTTTTGTCGGCAAGGATTACAACGCAATTCTCTGCCGCCAGCCGTCACTCGATTTCGCCGCAACTGCCGCTTATTGATACTATTCTGATGTAACTATCCATTTGAAGGTCAGAATGCGACCGCAATACGAACACCTCACCCTCTCTCCCGGGCATTCCTGGCAACTGCTGTGGCGCGAGTTGCCCGAGCTGCCGTTTCTCTGGCATTACCACCCCGAGTTCGAGCTGACCCTGACCTTGAACGCGCGTGGCCAACGTTATGTCGGCGACCATCTGGCGGATTTTTCGGATGGCGATCTGGTATTGCTGGGGCCGAACCTGCCGCATACCTGGTCGGCCAGCGAACGCCTGGCGCCCGAACGGCAGATGCTGGCGGTGGTGGTCTGGTTTTCTCGCGATTGGCTGATCCAGTTGCAAACCAGCTTGCCGGAACTGGCCGGCCTGCTGCAACTGGGCAAGCGGGCTGACAGGGGATTGCAGTTTTCTGCTGAGGCAGCCACCCGCGTCAGACCCTTGATGCTGCGCATGGAGAAACTGGCGCCGGCACAACGCTTGCCGATATTACTGGAATTGTTGTTGCTGTTGGCGCAAGACGAACTGGCGCAGCCGCTGGCCTCGGTGGCTTCTGCTGCGATCGTGTTGGATACGCAGCGCCAGCGCATGGGGCGGGTGCTGGACTATATGCACGCCCATTTCCAGTCGGCGCTGCCGGTGGAGTTGCTGGCCGAGCGCGCTGCATTGTCGGTGGGCGCTTTCCATCGTTTTTTCAAACGCCACACGCAGTTGACGGTGACGGCTTACCTGGCCCAGTTGCGGATCGGCAGCGCCTGCCAGCAATTGATCCAGACCGACAAGGCGATCGGCGTGATCGCCCAGGAATCAGGCTATCGCAACCTGACCCATTTCAACCGGCAATTCCGTGCGGCCAAGGGTGTCAGCCCGCGCGAGTTCAAACAGAGATATAGATAATATCTAGCTGAATCCGAGTGTTGGCGCTCACTTAAACTGCAACTGATCCGGCGCCATTGTTTAACGCCGCGGCACGCCGGGCAACACACACAGCATCTCATACGCCAGATTGGCGCCCAGCAAGGCGGTGGTGCCAACCGGATCGTAAGGCGGCGACACTTCGACCAGATCGGCGCCGACCAGGTCCAGGCCCCAGGCGCCGCGGATGATCTCCAGCGCCTGCGGCACGGTCAGGCCGGCGATTTCCGGCGTGCCGGTGCCGGGCGCATAGGCCGGATCGATGCCGTCGATGTCGAAACTCAGGTAGACCGGGCCGCCGGCCACGCGGGCGCGCACTTCTTCCATCAGCGGCGCCAGCGATTTGTTCCAGCAGTCTTCCACCTGCACCACCTTGAAACCCTGGTCGCGGCACCAGTCGAAATCTTCTGCGGTGTAGCCGGTGCCGCGCAAACCGATCTGCACCACGCGCTGGCAATCCAGCAGGCCTTCTTCCACCGCCCGCCGGAAGGGCGTGCCGTGGGCAATTTTTTCGCCGAACATGGTGTCGTTGACATCGGCATGGGCGTCGACATGGATCAGGCCGATCTTGCCGTATTTGCGATGCAGCGCGCGCAGGATCGGCAGGGCGATGGTGTGATCGCCGCCCAGCGTAATCGGGCGGCAACCGGAGGCGACGATGCTGTCGTAGGCGGTTTCAATCAGCTTGATCGAATCCAGCAGGTTGTAGGGATTGATCGCGACGTCGCCGAGGTCGGCAATCCGCAACGCATCGAAAGGGGCGGCGCGGGTCGCCATGTTGTAAGGCCGCAGCAGCACCGATTCGGTACGGATCTGGCGCGGCCCGAAGCGTGTGCCGGAGCGATTCGAGGTGCCGAGATCGAACGGGACGCCGACGAAACAGGCGTCCAGTTCAGCGCTGCTGTTCACGTGCGGCAAGCGCATCATGGTGGCAATGCCGCCGAAACGCGGCATGTCGTTGCCGCCAAGCGGTTGATAAAGTGGGGTGTCCGACATGGTCGTCTCCGGTAGGGGGAAGGGTTTATGTTTTCTAGATATCCATCACTCTAGCGGCAAATTACATTATAAAAAATGCGCGCAATGCAACGCTTACATTGATACGAATAGATGTATTATCGATCCGACCCGATGCGTCCTTTACCCTTATCCGATGCTATATGCTCCAACGGTTATCCGATCTTGATCTGCGTCTGATCCGCGTCTTCCTGTCGGTGCTGGACGCCGGCGGTATTTCCGCTGCGCAGACGGCCCTGAATGTCAGCCAGTCCACCATCAGCACGCAACTGGCGACGCTGGAGACGCGGCTGGGATTTCGTCTGTGCGAGCGCGGCCGGGCCGGGTTCCGGCTGACTCCGCGCGGTGAGCAATTTGCCCAGGCCAGCCGCCAGTTGCTGGAGAACATCGATCACTTTTGCCTGGATGCGCGCCAGATCGGCCGCAAGCTGGTCGGACAATTGCATCTGGGCCTTATCGGCCATGCCGCCATGAGCGCCAATGCGCGCCTGAGCCAGGCCATCGCCCGCTTTCGGGCGCGTGACGAGGCAGTCATGCTGTCGCTGGCGGTGCTGGCTCCGGGCCAACTGGAAGAGGAGGTGATCAATGGCCGTCTCGATCTTGGCATCGGTTATTTCTGGCATCGCTTGCCGAATCTGGAATATCTGCCCCTGTATTCGGAACATCAGGTGGCCTATTGCGCCGCCGCTCATCCATTGTTTAGCCAGGCCGGAAAATTGACGGCCGCAGCTTTGGCGCAGCATGACTGGGTCTGGCGCAGCTATCCGTTGCCAGAGGCCGACAGCGCCGGCGGCGTATTCACGCCGACGCGGGTGACGGCGCTGGCCGACAACATGGAGGCGGTCGCGGTCCTGATCCTGTCGGGACAACATCTTGGCTTCCTGCCGCAACACTTTGCCGCCCCCTTGGTGCAGCAAGGATTGCTGGCGGCCCTCAATCCGGCCTTACTCTCCTATGAAGTGGCATTGCAGATGGTAGTGCGCCGCCAATCCAGCCGGGGTGAAGTCCTGCAGGCGTTTCTGGACGATCTGCTTGCGGTGCATCGGGACGCGGCGTGATGTCGACCACATAGCGACCATATACCTGCCATACAATCAACCGATGCCGCGGCCGCCGGTTTGGATGAGATAATGCAGTGTTATCACATGCATTCAGATTGCCTCTTATGTCACAATTCGCCCCGCTCAAGAACGATACCTTCCTGCGCGCACTGCTGCGCCAGCCAACTGAATACACGCCTCTGTGGCTGATGCGTCAGGCCGGCCGCTATCTACCGGAATATCGGAAGACCCGCAGCCGCGCCGGATCTTTCATGGGGCTGGCGACCAATCCGGACTACGCCACCGAAGTCACGCTGCAGCCGCTCGACCGTTTCCCTCTGGATGCCGCGATCCTGTTTTCCGACATCCTCACCGTGCCGGACGCCATGGGGCTGGGCCTGTATTTCGCCGACGGCGAAGGCCCCAAGTTCCAACGCCCGCTGCGCAATGAAAAAGACGTGATGGCGCTGCAAAGCCCCGATCTGGCCAAGCTGGACTACGTGTTCAAGGCCGTCACGCAAATTCGCACTGAACTGAACGGCCGCGTGCCGCTGATCGGTTTTGCCGGCAGCCCGTGGACCTTGGCTTGTTACATGGTTGAGGGCGAAGGTTCGCGTGAGTTTCATACCGTCAAAACCATGTTGTACAACCGCCCGGACCTGATGCACCACGTGCTCAGCACCAATGCGGTGGCGGTGGCGGCTTACCTGAATGCGCAAATCGACGCCGGCGCCCAAGCCGTCATGATTTTCGATTCATGGGGCGGCGCGCTGGCGGACGGCGCTTACCAGGAGTTTTCGCTGGACTATATGCGCCAGGTCGTGTCCCAGCTGAAGCGCGAGAAGGATGGCGTGCCGATTCCTGCGATTGTGTTTACCAAAGGCGGCGGCTTGTGGCTGGAACAGATTGCCGACATCGGCGCCGACGCCGTCGGCCTCGACTGGACCGTCAATCTGAGCGAGGCGCGTGCGCGCGTCGGTCAGCGCGTCGCCTTGCAGGGCAATCTTGACCCCGCCGTGCTGTTTGCCAATCCGGAACAGATCCGTAGCGAAGTCGGGCGTTTGCTGAACGCATACGGCGCACCTCAAGCCGGCAGCGGCCACGTGTTCAACCTGGGCCACGGCATTTCGCAATTCACGCCGCCGGAGTCGGTTGCGGAGATGGTTGAAGCGGTCCATGAAATCAGCCGTAAATTGCGTGGATAGAAGCTTGTCGACGGCTTTGCCGTAACCTCCGATGGCTGCTTTTTGGTGAGGAATGTTGTTACATGGTGTCACACATAACACATTCGTAAGCAATCCGGGTTGTGGCGTGCGCTAGTTATGCACAAAATAAATCTGCTGCACCACGGCAATTATTTATAACTATATTTATTATTTTCGACTTGATAGTGTTTTGTAAGTAATTGATTTATAACGATTTATTTTCTGCTTTTTGTTTGGGCAGTTTATTGAAACCCGCATCAAATATGAGCCTGCAGCCTGTCAAGAGCAGGTTACCCACAAAGTTATCCACAGACATTGTGGATAATTTGAAAAGCGCTTATGAAACCGATGCTTAGGGCACTTCCTCATGTTTTACTTTAAGTAGATTCTTAGGAATCAGGATTTGTCCTTGGTTTTTTGCAGTTGACATCGGGCTAATTTTTCCGATCCGAAACTTGGTGAGCTGTAAAAAAAAGCGACATAGTGGTGCGCGCCCATGAACTTGAATGTGGATCTGATTGTTACCCACTAGTTGCTTTCTTATGCTTTGTTTTGGGGCATTCCGAATTTAGTTATGCACATAACGGTGTTTCCGCAAGGCTATTTTTTGAGAATGGGAAAATTTTTCCTTGCTCTGAATGTGCAACTTAAGTCTTTGATTGTAAATGATATTTTTATTAATGTCGGTTTGGGCAAAAAGCTTAAATGCGGCGCAAACAGGCGCTTTCACGTCGTTTACGCAACCTTGTCCACAAAGTTATCCACAGATATTGTGGATATTTTTTTGAAAGCACTTATGAAACCGATAGTTAGCTTATTTCCTCGGGAATTACATTAAGTTCGTGAAACAAAGCATTCTCCAAATCGTCCTCGACACCCCCTTGGATAGCAGCTTCGACTATCGCTGGCAGGCCAGCGACGACGGCGAAGCCATGCCGCAAATCGGGCAACTGGTTCAACTTTCCTTTGGTCGACGCGAAGTGGTCGGTTTGATTGTCGGCATCAGCGCCGAGAGTGAGGTTCCGGCTGAAAAATTAAAAAATGTGCAAGCAGTGCGCCATCAGTTGCCGCCGCTGTCGGCGCAATGGCTCGCCTTGTGCCGGTTTGCCGCCGACTACTATCAAAGGCCACTGGGCGAAGTGGCGTTGCCCGGCTTGCCGAAAAACCTGCGTGCTCTGACCACCGTGGCATTGGATCGCGGTTTGAAGAAATTGCAGCAGAGCGGTGTCGCGCACGACGCTACGCCGATCAATGTGGCGCAACTGAACCCGGCGCAGCAGCAGGCGGCCGACGCCATCGCCGGCGCCACCGGCTTTGCGCCGACGCTGCTGTACGGCGTCACCGGCAGCGGCAAGACCGAGGTCTATCTGCAGGCGGCGGCGCAAATCCTGGCGCATAGCGGGAATGGCGTGGATAACCCGTCGCAAATCCTGATCCTGGTGCCGGAAATCAATCTGACGCCACAGTTGGAGGGAAACATCCGCGCCCGTTTCCCCGGCGTGACAGTGGCAACCTTGCATAGCGGACTGGCGGAAGGCGAGCGCATGCGCCACTGGCTGGCGGCGCATTTGGGGCAGGCACGGATTATCCTCGGCACCCGGCTGGCGGTGCTGGCATCCTTGCCGCATCTCAAGCTGATCGTCATCGACGAGGAGCACGATCCGTCCTACAAGCAGCAAGAGGGCCTGCGTTATTCGGCGCGCGATCTGGCGGTCTGGCGCGCCCATCAACTGGGGATTCCGATTGTGCTGGGTTCGGCCACGCCGTCGTTGGAAACCTGGCATCACGCGCAATCCGGACGTTACAAGAAACTCGAACTGCGCGAGCGGGCGGTCAAGGATGCGGTATTGCCGCTGGTGCGCCGGATCGACATGGAGCGCGACAAACCCAGCGAGGGACTAACCTCGATTCTGGTCAGCGCACTCAAGAAAAGACTGGAGCGCGGCGAGCAATCCTTGCTGTTTCTGAACCGGCGCGGTTATGCGCCGGTGATCGCCTGCGATGCTTGCGGCTGGATCAGCAATTGCACGCGTTGCACCTCCTTCATGGTGTTGCACAAACCCGAACATCGCCTGCGTTGCCATCATTGCAGCCTGGAGTTGAGGATTCCGAAATCCTGTCCGACCTGCGGCAACGTCGATCTGCAGCCGCTGGGACGCGGCACGCAACGCTTGGAAGAGGGTTTGCAAGCGATGTTTCCCGAGGCACGGGTGTTGCGCATCGATGCTGATTCGACCCGTCGCAAGGGTAGTGCGCAAGTGGCTTTCGATAGCGTGCACAACGGCGAAGTCGATATCCTGATCGGCACCCAGATGGTCGCCAAAGGGCACGATTTCAAAAACCTGACGCTGGTCGGCATCCTGAATCCTGATACAGCCCTGTTTTCCCATGACTACCGCGCCAGCGAGCGTTTGTTTGCGCAATTGATGCAGGTAGCGGGACGCGCCGGCCGCGCTGCGCAAAAAGAGGGGGGCAGTGCTAGCGAGGTGCTGATCCAGACGCGTTATCCGCAGCATCCGCTGTATGCGGCAGTGATCGCCCACGATTACGATCACTTCGCCACTTCCTTGCTGGAGGAGCGCGCGCAGGCTTGCCTGCCGCCCTACATCTATCAAGCCTTGCTCAGGGCTGAGGCGAAAGAGCTGGAAACCGCGATCGAGTTCTTGCAACAGGCAGCCAACTGCATCGAGCACGACGGCATCACCATGCATGACCCGATTCCGATGACCATGACCCGGGTTGCCAATGTCGATCGGGCGCAATTGCTGATCGAGTGCCCGTCGCGTCCCGGTTTGCAGGCTTTCCTGACTGACTGGATGGCTCAGTTGCGGCAGCTGAAGACGCGCGCGAAATGGTCGCTGGAAGTGGATCCGGTCGATATCTGATGCGGTTTTGCGTCTTGCGCTTGGTGCTTAGTGCCTCTGCTCCGGCACCGAGCGAGAAAAAATCCGCACCACAGAATCCATATGCGCCCGCATCGCACGGCGCGCAGCTACGGCATCGCGCGCTTGCAGCGCTTCCAGGATCAGCAAATGCTCATGCTCTGAACGATTCGGCATGTCCTTCGAGCTATACAGTGTTTGCAGACGCTGAAACATCATGCCGTATTTGCGCCCCAGCAGATGGCTGACCAGCAACAGATAGGCCGGGTTGCCGCTGGCCTCGGCGATACGGATATGAAACAGGCGGTCGCCCGGATGGGTGTGTGAGCCACTGCGGTTGTCCTCGACATTGCGCGCATACGCTTCGGCGATGTTGTGCAGTTGTTCATCGCTGGCGTTCACCGCAGCCAGCGCGGCTGTTTCCGGTTCCACCAGGCGTCTTGCCTGCAGCAACTTGAAGGGCGGGATCTCGTCATCCAGTTCAAGCTTGATTTCCAGATCGAGTTCCGGATCGAGTTCCCAGCCGCTGCGATGCGCCGCTTGTTGCAAGGCCGCTGGTTGATTGCCGCCGTTATGCGTGGCCGCGTCCTCCGCACGCGGCAATACCATCACGCCGTTGCCGACGCGCACGCTGACAATGCCAATCACTTCCAGCGCGATCAAGGCTTCCCGCACCGAAGTACGGCTGACGCCGAACTGTTTGGCCAATTCGCGCTCGGGCGGCAGGTTGTCGCCGGGTCCGTATTCGCCGCGATCAATCATGTCACGCAATTGATCGGCAATTTGTTGATACAGGCGGCGGTTGTGTATAACTTGTATGGGCATGGCGGCAAGGAAAGATATTTTTCGTATTGTGCCACGGCGCGGTGGCTGCGGGCCGAAGCAGATGGCATCGGCACTAATAGTTTGCCGCCAATAAATAACGGGACGGATCGCCAGGCAGCTTGCTTCCGGAATTTCTGGTGTGCTAGTATTGGTCCAGCCAATGAACCTTTTCAGTATAAAACATTAATCCAGGCAAGCCTAGCGGAGACAGCCGTATGAGACTACAAGGAAAGCGCGTTCTGGTTACAGCTGCGGGCCAAGGTATCGGCCGCGCCAGCACCTTGTTGTTTGCGCACGAGGGAGCGCAGGTGTTGGCGGCCGACATCAATCCCGATTCTTTAGCGGAAACGGCCAGCGCTGCGAGTGCCGCCGGCCATCAGATCCGGACGGTGCAGCTCAACGTCACCGACGCCGCCGCAGTGACGGCGCTGGCGCAAGCAGAACCAGCTTTCGATGTGCTATTCAACTGCGCCGGGTTTGTACACCACGGCAGCATCCTCGATTGCAGCGAGCAGGACTGGAATTTTTCGTGGGATCTCAACGTTTCCTCCATGTACCGCCTGATCCGCGCCCTGTTACCAGGCATGCTGGCCAAGGGCGGCGGCTCCATCATCAATATGGCGTCGGCCGCATCCAGCGTAAAGGGGGTGCCTAATCGTTTCGTGTATGGCGCCACCAAAGCGGCGGTGATCGGCTTGACCAAGGCTGTCGCCGCTGACTTTGTCGCCAAAGGCATACGCTGCAATGCAATTTGCCCGGGCACGGTCGAGTCGCCGTCGTTGCGGCAGCGGATTGCCGAACAGGCGCGCCAGCAAGACGTCGATATCGCGCAAATCGAGGCCGCGTTTGTCGCCCGCCAACCTATGGGGCGGATCGGCAAGACCGAGGAAATCGCTGCTTTGGCGCTGTACCTGGCTTCTGACGAATCGGCGTTTACCACCGGCGCCATCCATGTGATCGACGGTGGCTGGTCCAACTAATTAACACAGCGAGTGTCGAAAATATGCGTTACTGCCTGGCGCTGGACCTGAAAAACGATGCCGATCTGATCGACCGTTATGAAGCGCATCACCACCGTATCTGGCCCGAGATCACTGTCCATCTGCGCCAACATGGCGTGCTTGGCATGGAGATCTACCGGCTGGGCACGCGCCTGGTGATGCTGATGGAAACCGACGACGCGATTTACAGTCCGGAGCGCATCGCGAACGCCGCGCGCAACAATCCCAAGGTACAAGAATGGGAAACACTGATGTGGCAATTCCAAGCCGCCACACCGTGGACCCCAGCTGGAGAAAAATGGGTAGCGATGACGCAGATTTTTGATCTGAAGCAGCAGCCCTAAGGCGCTTCAGACTACGATTTTTTCATCGCAGCAGCTCTCGGCATTCGAAAGAAACCAATCGCCGCATCCCAGCGGCTGGACAATATCGCCGCTGACCGTGGCACAGTAGCGGCCCAGTTCGATGTCATTCTCCAAGCCGAGTTTTTTCATCGCCGAAGCTTTTTGCAAACTGACCGTTTTCACGCTCTTGTGCAAGCTCTCGGCGATATCGCGCAGACTGTTACCTGCAGCATACAGACGCAACACCTCGGTTTCGCGCGGGCTGGGAATACCGCTTTGGATCTGGCCGTCAATACCGTTCAGCAATAGAGCCTGGAACGATGGCCCCATGTACGGTATAGGCGAGCTGTTGCCGAGATGGCGAATGGTTTTGCCGATTTCCGGAATCTCATCGCTTTTGTGCAGCAGGCCGTTCACACCGCTATTGACGATCTGGTACAGCACTACTGGAAACGCGTTCATGGTCAGCACCACCAGCCAGGTTTGCGGGTGGTGGCGCCTGATATATGACAGCAGATGCAAGCCGTCGCTGACACGTACCATCGGCATCGAAAATTCGGTGATAACCAGATCGCAGGGTGTCGATTCCAGGCAACGGACCAGCGCATCCGAACTGGTGACGCTGGCTACGACCTCGCAATCCGGCACGTGATCGAGATAATTGCGCACCCCTGCGGTAAACACGGGGTGATCGTCCGCTAGAACAATCTTCACATTTATTCCTCCATTGAAAGTCTCCGACAGGATCGGAGGGAGGCCGGAAAAGAGCGAGCTCCCCGGCACCGTTGAGCAACGGGATTGATTTTAGTTACTTTGTCGTGCAGTTATCAATTAGGCTACACATTTAAGAAATATACTTATATATTTAATAATATGTAATTAATACTATGTAAATCCGATGTCCTAATCAATAACGATAAGTGGAAACCTAGGACGATCATCATCCATCTGTTGCGGGAGAAAATTGCATGATCAAGATCATCTTGGCTGACGATCAGCCAATCATCATTTCCGGGGTACGGCAATACATCGAGCAGATGCCCGGTTTTGCCGTAGTTGCTACAGCATCCTCGGCGTCAGAACTGACGGAACGTTTGCAAGATACGCCATGCGACATGCTGATCACGGAGTTTTCTCTGCCGATCAATCGCATTGGCCGCGGCTGCGCCTTGTTCAAGCAGCTAAAGCGCGATCACGCCTCGCTAGAACTGATTGTGTTGACCATGATCGACATACCCGCGGTGCTGTATCAGCTTAGCAATTGCGGTGTGAGGGGTTTGCTGCACAAAAGCGACGAAATTGCCGAACTCGGCCGTGCCATGCTGGAAGGCTCACAGGCGGCTCCGTATATCAGCAAGTCGGCGTTACGGCTACTGAAGAAGGGTCCTAGCGGCAGGCTGCCGACCAAGCGCGAAACCGAGGTATTGGAGATGTACGTGGTCGGCAACAGCCTGCGGGAAATCGCCGACCGCCTCAACAAGAGCGTCAAAACCGTGGGTTTGCAAAAAGCATCGGCGATGAAAAAAATGGGCCTGCGCAACGACATCGAATTGGGCAGGTATTCTTGCACCATGGAACGTATTGCTCATTGCGCCTAAAAAAACTGGCCGGATGCAGGTGCTTAGAAGACCTGATGCCGCTGAAGCCGTTATACTTGACGGACTAGCCGGTCAGTCCGGCCGACAGAAAGCAAGTTCCATGAATGGCATCAAGCAAGAATCCAACTCCCTCAATCAACCACCGTCCAAGCACGAAATCCGCCCTGGTCAATCGATAGAGTTGCTCAAAGAATTACATATCCTGACGCGCGACGGAAAATTAAATCAGGACAGCCGCCGCAAGCTCAAGCAGGTATATCATTTATATCAATTCATTGAGCCTTTACTGCAGGAGATCCAGCAAGAACAGAGCGGAGTGCAACTGGTCGATCACGGCGCCGGCAAATCGTATCTGGGATTTATCTTGTACGACCTGTTTTTCAAGACACTGACTGACAACTCGCACATCTTCGGCATCGAAACCCGGGAAGAGCTGGTCAAGAAATCGCAAGAACTGGCGCAGCGTTTGGAATTTCCCGGTATGTCATTCCTCAATTTATCGGTGGCGGAATCGATAGAATCAGCTTTGTTGCCGGCCCGGATCGATGTCGTCACCGCCTTGCATGCGTGCAATACTGCGACTGACGATGCGATTCAGTTCGGCCTGAAGAAGCAGGCTCGTTTCATGGTGCTGGTGCCTTGCTGCCAGGCCGAAGTGGCGTCAGTGTTGAAGAAGAACAAGGGTAAATCGCTGGCGAAAGAAGCATTGACCGAAATCTGGCGTCACCCGCTGCATACGCGCGAATTCGGTAGCCAGGTCACTAATGTGCTGCGCTGCTTGCAACTGGAAGCACACGGTTATCAAGTCAGCGTAACGGAACTGGTAGGCTGGGAGCATTCCATGAAGAATGAACTGATCATTGCCAGTTACCGCGATCTGCCCCGCAAGCGGCCGACCGAGCGCCTGCAAGAAGTACTGCATACCCTGGGGCTGGAAGAAATGCAGCAACGGTTTTTTACCGCGCCCTGATAAATGACGCATAAATGACGCATAAAACGGGTGCTTAAAAGCGGAATTCAATCCTAACGATACTGCAGCATTTGCCTGCCGCAAGCGGGCCGTCCACCATCACACCACTTAACCCAAGGAGAGTGACATGAGTAAGACGAGTGGCTCACATGCCGTTAAAGAGTTCACCAAGGCCCCGCCGACTGAGGAAGGATTGACTGAGACGGTGCAGCGCATTACCGCCGGTGCTGATGAGTTCAGTGTGTTGAATCATGCAGCGCGCGCAGCACTCGTCGCCAAGGTAACGGAGCAGTGGGAAGAGGATTTCATCGTCAAATTTCACATTCCGGCAGACCCTGCCAAGGCCGGCGAAGAATACGCTGCCATAGAACAGGGCGATAAATATCCGAGCTTGTCGGATCCAGTGCGCGAGGCTGTGTTACAGCGTTTTGACGATCGTTTTGGCGATGGCGGCCCGCGATTGTGGTCGGCGCTGAACGGCAAATAAATATCGGTTCGCGGCAGGAAATTTTGTCGTCAACTCATCCATCGACAATTGCTTGATCATGTGCTCGATCATGTTTCTGAGCCTGGATTTTCAAGGTGCGGCAAATAGCGCCTCAGCCTCCGCAAAACCATAAAAACTGCGTTGCATGGCTTGCCAGGTTCCATGGGCGCGCACCTCGCAAGCAATATCCCGGATCGCGCCCATTGCCGCCAGCATCGGACAGACGCCCAGGCTCACGCGCTGCGCACCAGCGGCGAACAGCTCGGCCGCCGAAGGCGCCCCCGGCATGGCCATCAGGCTGATCGGGCCAGATACGGCGGCGCTCATGCGTTTGATCAGTGCAGAGTCGGTCAATACCGGCACAAAGACCATGTCCGCGCCGGCTGCCAGATAAGCGTTGGCGCGTGCCACCGTCATGGCAAAGCGCGCCTCGGCGTCATCACCCAAACCCAGCAGATACGTATCCGTGCGAGCGTTGATCCATAACGGCAGAGCGGTTTGTCGGGCTGCAGTACGGGCTGCGGCGATACGGGCCGACTGTTCCTCCACGCCAAACAAGGCCGATACGCCAAGTCCATGACTGTTGTCTTCCAGGTTGATACCGACAGCACCAGCTTCAATCACGCCCTGAACCGTATTTGCCACCGCCTGCGGCGAAGCGCCGTAACCGGCCTCGATATCGGCAGTCACCGGAACCGCCACTGCGCCGACGATCGCAGCTATGTGGCGCAACATTTCATCGCGCTTGATCAGTTGGCCATCGCGATAGCCGTGCGCATAGGCGATGCCGCCGCTGGTGGTGCCGATTGCGGGAAAGCCGGCTTCCTCAAAGATGCGGGCGCTAGCGATATCCCAGGCATTGGCGAGCAAGAAATGACCTTGCTGGTTAAGGTTGCGGAAGCGATGGGCGAGCTCTGTCTGTTTATTTGTCGGCATATGCATGCATTTCTCCAGTGGCCGTTCACGAGTACAAACGGGTACAGATTATTTCCCGTTCCAAAGTTTTGAACTGGCGCTTTTCGGACGCCGTCATATTGATTTATCGTCTTTCTGGTGATGTCCGAAAACCGCTAGACAGTAGAAAATATTGGCGCGATCATGCGGCGATGGAACTCGATCATGACACCTGCTACCGAGCGTTAGCCAGCCGCGATGCGCGCTTTGACGGACGCTTTTTCATCGCCGTCAAAACCACCGGTATCTACTGTCGTCCGATTTGCCCTGCGCGTACTGCCAAATCGGAAAACGTGCTGTTCTTCCCGACCGCCGCTGCCGCGCAGGAGGCGGGTTTTCGTCCCTGCCTGCGTTGCCGGCCCGAAGCCGCGCCCGATTCGGGCGCTTGGTGCGGCGTGTCTAACACGGGTGTATCGAATACCGTTGCGCGCGCACTGGTTTTGATTGAGATGGGGGTTTTGGATGAAAACGGAATGGATGCGCTTGTAGAGCGCCTAGGCGTGGGCGAGCGGCAATTGCGCCGTCTGTTTGCACAGCATTTGGGGGCGTCGCCGGTTGCCGTAGCGCAGACGCGTAGAGTGTTGCTGGCCAAGCAGCTGATCCACGAAACCCGTATGCCCATCACCGAAATCGCCTTCGCTGCGGGCTTTGGCAGCATCCGCCGTTTCAACGAAGTTTTCCACGATCTGTACCAGCGCCCGCCCAGTGCATTGCGTCATGGCAACCAGCCCGAGCAATCCGCGCAGGGCGGGGTGACGCTCCTGCTACGTTATCGTCCGCCCTATGACTGGCCTGCCATGCTGGCGTTCTTGAACGCACGTGCGATCGCCGGCCTGGAACGGGTGGCCGACGGTTGCTACTACCGCACGATTTGCCTCGATGGCGCGCACGGCACGCTGGCGGTGCAACAGGGCGAGGGCCATGCGCTGAAAGTCACCATACGCTTCCCGCGATTGTCATCGTTGTCCGCCATCATCGCCCGTTTGCGAAGAATGTTCGACCTGGCAGCCGATCCTGAAATCATCAGCCGCCAACTATCGGCGGATCCCTTGATGGCCAGGCTGACCGCCGCCCGTCCGGGTTTGCGCGTACCGGGCGCTTGGGATGGCTTCGAACTGGCGATGCGGGCAGTACTGGGCCAGCAAATTACCGTAGCCGCCGCCATCAAGCTGGCTGGGAAATTGGTAGCGCAGTATGGCGAAGCGCTCAGCGCTCCCAGCGCCGACCGACCCGGGTTGAGCCATGTATTTCCGCAAGCTGCGCGCCTGGCCGAAGCAGACCTGGCAACGCTAGGCATGCCAAAAATGCGAGCTGCAACCCTGTCTGCGGTGGCAGCGGCTCTGGTAGCTGACCCGCAATTGCTGGACACCCGCGCCAGCCTGGAGGAAGCCGTGATCAAGCTGCGCCAACTACCAGGTATTGGCGACTGGACCGCACAGTACATCGCTATACGCCAGTTACGCGAGACTGATGCCTTTCCGGCTGGGGATGTGGCTTTGATGCAAGCGATCGCGGTTCATGAAGGAGTCAGGCCAAATGCAAAGGAAATAACTGCTCGGGCCGAAGCTTGGCGGCCATGGCGCGCCTATGCGGCACAGCATCTTTGGGCGTCGCTTGTCTGATCTAAGGAATTTTCCAGAGCAATCAAGAATTTACGGTATTGATTTATCGTAAGTCGTTGATTTTACTGGTGCGGCTGGCTGGAATCGAACCAGCGACCCTTGGCTTCGGAGGCCAATACTCTATCCACTGAGCTACAGCCGCATAAGAGGAACGGTGAAGAGGCATGAAGGATACCGTTTTTCTGCGCGCGCGTCCATGTAAAGCAACGGTTCGTCGTTCCAAATAGTAATTATTGCGACTATAATCAAGGGTTTGGCAGGGGATCGTGTGCTGTTTGGGCGATTTGGACGGTTTTTTGGCGCCTATCCGGCTACGGCTTTGAAAATTGCACTGAGGGAATCATGAGCGACGCACATAACGAAGAACATCAATCCGCGATCAGGACACCGAAGCAACTGATCATTGCCATTGCAGCGGGCTTTTTGGTCCCCATCATCTGCATCGTGTTGCTGGTGCAATACGTTACCGCCGGCAAGAAAGTCGGCGCCGGGTCTGAAGGACAGACCCCGGAGGCGATCGCTACCCGTATCAGCCCGGTTGCCGATGCCGGTTTCACTTTCAAAGATGTCAACGCGCCGAAGCAACTGCTGTCGGGCGAAGCCGTCTTCGGCTCGACTTGCAAGGCCTGCCACGGAACTGGCCTGGCCGGTGCTCCCAAGGTCGGCGATGCTGGCGCCTGGGGGCCGCGTCTGGCCGATGGCTATGACAAGGTAGTCGGTTATGCCTTGCATGGCTTGCGGACGATGCCGGCCAAGGGCGGTAATCCTGACCTGGACGATATCGAAGTTGCGCGCGCCGTGGTCTACATGGCCAACCAATCCGGCGGCAAGTTCAAGGAACCTGAAGTACCGGCTCCTGCAGCGCCAGCCGCTGCTGCCGACGCCTCGGCAAGTGCCGCCGCTTCTGCCGCAGCCAGCGCAGCGTCGGAGCCCGCAGCAAAATAAGCCAGAGCGGCAAGCTACAAAAAAGCCCCTTGAAGAAATTCAAGGGGCTTTTTTTTGTCCAAGATTCCTGATCTTGTTTTCAGGCCGACGAGATCAGGCAATCCTTGTCAGCCGGCATACAAATCAATCTGGTTTTTGTCGCTCTTACTGAGGGGCTTGCTCTCTGGTATAAATTTCGACACGACGATTCATTGCACGATTTGACGCTGTGTCGTTGGCAACCAGGGGCTGACTGGAGCCGAGTCCATCCATGGTGATACGGTTAGGTGCAATGCCGCGGCTGCTCAGATAGCTGCTGACGTTCTGCGCGCGCTGGCGTGACAACGGACCGTTGATAGCATCGGTGCCAGTACTGTCTGTGTGGCCATAGACTTCAATCAGAGCCGCTGGATTTTGTGCCAGGGACGAGGCCAATTGATCCAGGATCGGGCGCAGGGCGGGATTGATGTCTGCTCTGCCGGTAGCGAAGCCGGTATCGGCCGGGACGTTGACCTTTAGACGATTATCGGCAGTCTGGGTAACCTGTACGTTAGTACCCGCAGTGGCTCTTTCCATCGCCATTTTCTGGTCTTGCATGTGCTTAGACCAGATATTGCCGCCCACCGCGCCAATCGCAGCGCCGATCGCAGCACCAGCAGCTGTACGCCCTGCACCGCCGGGGCCAGCGATGCCGCCCACCAGGCCGCCAAGCACAGCACCGGCGCCGGCGCCCATCGCTGTACCGCGTTGCGTTTCCGACATATCGGCACAGCCTGCGGTTGCCATGGTAACCGCCAGAGCCAGGGCACCTATCTTGAATTTATTCATATGGTCTTTCCTCTCTATGATTGAGACAGCATCAGAAAAAAACCGGGTCTCCTGCCGGAGATCCGGTTATTCATCATCCGTTGTTGCCTGGTTATTTCTACTGCTGATAAAAGCAGCGCCGCCGATTGCTGCAAGCACGGCCACGCCGATAAGAAGGGGTTTGCGAGTACAGCGTTTGGACAGCCATGAGGCGCCAGTCAACAGCAAGGGCAGCATGGCCGGTAAATTGCTGGCCCTGAATCTGCCTGGATCACCGAATACCGAAGAAGCGATACCGGTCATCCGACCCAGCAAAATGGTCGCCAGCGATCTGCTGTTCAGATTGGCCCGGACGATATCGCGCGACTTGACCATGTCGGCGCGGAAGGCGGCGCCTTCCTGCAGTAGCTTTTGCCTGCGCTCGGCGGTTGAGAGGTGGCTGTCCAGTCCTGGATGTCTGCTCATGTCGGCTCCCGTGTTCAAAGTAGGGCGTCGCGATCTTTGCGCAGCTCGGCCATGGTGACCGGCAAGCCGAGCCGGCCCTGGCGCAAAACGCTGCGCACATAAAAGGCTGTGCCCGCGGCCAGGATAGTGAAGAACACCGCCAGGATCAGCAGTATTTTCCAGCCCAGGGCCTCCCACGCCAGCACCAGCACCAGGCCGCTCCAGAAAGCCAGGGCAAACCACAAGGCGACAATGCCAAGCGCACAGATCAGCATCAGCTTGAGCAGATGGGAGCCGATCTCGGAGAATTCCAGGGCGGCCAGTTCGATGCGGCTGATCACCAGTGCAAACAGGTTCTTGGCGGTGCCGACCAGCCCGGACACCAGACCCGGGCTGCTTTGCTTGGGTTGTTGTGGGTTCATGCGAGCCTGATAGTTATGCTGCGATTATTTACGGGAAATGACCAGGCCCACCAGCAAGCCGATGCCGGCCGAAATAGCCATCGCACGCCACGGATTCTCTTGGACGTAGTCGTCGGTGGTGGCGGCGATTTCCTTGCCGGCGTCGATTGCTGCAGCGTGTACATCCTGTGCCTTAGATACAGCAGAGTCGAGTAGTTCCAAACCTTTGTTACGCAGCTCTTCGGCTTTCTCGCCGGTGGTTGTGGCAGCTGCGCGAAACAGTTCTTGCGCATCTTCGACCAGGCTGCGGATATCGCTGCGGGTTCTCAGAGTGGATCTGTGCATCGTGTTGACTCCTTTATTCGTAAATTTCAAGTATAGCGAGCCGCTTTTGTAAAAGCTGCGGCGCAAACAGTTTAGGCGCATTGATGATACAGGCTCCTGTGCTCACCTACCAACAAAGTGTTGTTTTAACATTATTTGGCAGTGAACGGTGCAGCCGACGTTGCGGCAATCATGCCTTATTTCCTGTCGCGCAGTTCGGCAATCGCTTCGATATTACCGATCTGGATAACGATAGGACGCAGGGTGATGGTCGCTTGCGCCGGCCTCCAGGCAAATAACCATTCATGCTGAGACGCATCGCGTTTGCCCTTGCTGAAGGCGCTACCCAAAGGGCTGGATTGGCCATAGCTGACTGCGGCGTCGATTCCGGCCCAGTTCGGCAGCACTCTCTGCGCGGCGCGATGAATCAGTTCGCCGAATTGCTCGGTGTTGTGAATCACCAGGCAGCAGTCCGACGGTGCGAACGCACTGAACAAACTGGCGTCGTCGCTGCTGCTCATGCTCAAGGTCAGCAACTGCGGCGTGGCCCGGGTTGTCGAGCCGCGCGAATGGTGGAGATTACTGATTTGCAGACTTTCTGCGGGTGGACGTAATCGGAATTCTCCGAGCGTCAGGGAACGTTCCAGCCACTGCCGCTCCGAATATCGATAGAGCTTGGCGGGGCGTTGATAGTCTGCGCTTAACATGATGACCTGTCTTTATTCCGACTTTATTCTTTATATAACAGACGCGAAAATCCCGCGTCTTGAAAACCTGCCGCAGCGCCGCCGAACGGCGCTGCGCTATTGCATCCGCTGTTAAAGGTGAAATTCGCCGTTGGCTTCCGGCTGATATGTCACTTCCAGTATCCGCAACTGTAATGGACGGCCGCCCGGACCCTGCCAGGAAATCGATTGTCCCTTCGACAGGCCCAGCAGGGCGCTGCCGACCGGTGCCAGGATCGATACCGCATCCGGCGGGTTGGATGGGCCCGGATAGGCCAGTGTCATGCTGTATTCCGCCTTGCTGAGCTCATCGATAAAACGCACCGTCGAATTCATCGTGATCACGCCCGGCGGAATTTCTTCGGGAGCCACCACGGTGGCGCGGCCCAACTCGTTTTGCAAGGCCTCGATGCCAGGCAGGTTGCGGTAGGCGCTCGACTCCAGCAATTGTTCAATACGTTCCAGATCGAAACTGGAGATGATAAGTGGCGGTTGAATATCCATTAATGTGCTGTCTCGTAGAAAAGGGGGAAGTGCGAACGCGGCGTGGTGAAGTGTCACGCGGAGTCCTTCATTGCGTTCGGGCTGGTAGCTCGATGGTAGGCGAGAAGCGTGCGCGAAGCAAGTCGCACGCAATCGCCGCCAGCGGGCGGCGGCTACTCGTCCATCTGCCGTTCGGCGATAGAACGTAGCTGAAACCGGCCATCGTCGTTGAACAGCCAGCTTTCCGCGATTTCGACTTCGCCGCGCCGCAGGAATCTGCTATCGGGTTTGGGGAAGGGAGCGGCACGGCGCAGCGCAGCCATGGCGCTGGCTTCGGCATTGCGATCTTTATTGGATCGCATGATTTCGGTGCGCAGTAATTGACCGTCGGCGCTCACAAAATATTTCAGCACAATCACGGCGCGCAATAATGCCTGCGGTCGTCCGACGTACACCTGGGTCGAGTTGACCTCGACAATTCTTTGCGCCAGCCCACGCTTGTAGTCTTCCAGCGAGGTAGCAGTCGAGGTTGCGTTCGAAGTGGTGGCGGGAGGCGGCGGTGCTTCTATCAGTCTGGTGATGGTGCACGCTGCCAGCATGATGGCGCTCACGCAGTACAAGCCAATGTTGATCCTGGCATTCATGGCAGTCTCCCTAAGGTAGAGCAAGGTTCGATTTCTATTTAACAACTTTATTGATTTCCGGCGGCAACTAGTCTCATCGTGCCGTAGTCCTCTTTCGACAGTCAACATGAACTGGCTGTTCCTCTTCGAAAAAACAATTTTGAAAAAAATAGCAGGGCATTCAAGACGTGTCGCAAGCGCGGCTGACCAAGCAAATAAGCGGGGTGATGGCGGGAAATTTGGCGCTTCAAAAAACTTTTCAAAACAAAATGTGACGAAGCGCTAGCAAATTTAAAAAAACCGTTGTACAATCTGCCCCCTTCAGGCGTAGTGACATACGCAAGAAAGAAAGTCTGACTAAGTGTGCATTTTGGGTGCTTAGCTCAGTTGGTAGAGCGGCGCCCTTACAAGGCGTAGGTCGGGAGTTCGAGCCTCTCAGCACCCACCAAGCAGACGATCGATCGAAATGAAGCAGCAGTTTAGGAGTGGTAGTTCAGTTGGTTAGAATACCGGCCTGTCACGCCGGGGGTCGCGGGTTCGAGTCCCGTCCACTCCGCCAAGAATACAAATGCCCGCGCAAGCGGGCGTTTTTATTTCATGAACCAATTTCATATTCCCGTTTGCGGGAATATCGCTCTGTGGAGTGGAGGAAGCCACCTGCGTGGCTTCCGGCGGGAATCGAAGGGCTGCGCTTGCAAGCGCAGCAGCGGCCTGCAACGTGTAGGCGAGTCCCGTCCACTCCGCCAAGAATACAAATGCCCGCGCAAGCGGGCGTTTTTATTTCAAGAATCCATATAAAAAAGACGACCGCGAGGTCGTCTTTTTTTTCGCCCGCAATTTCAATCGGCTATCAAAACCGGTCGCCGATGGTGCGGGTAATCGCGCTGCCCTCGGATTTTTGCAGCATCAGCTTGCCATTCCGGATCACCAGCGTTTCGCTGCTTTTATCCCTGGTCTCGGCGATCCTGCCGACCGGCCCAAGCGCCATGCTGATATTGGTAGCGACCTTTACCTCGGCACTCTTGCGATCCTTGCTGATCTCGATCTGCTCGATGGCGACCTGGTAATTGGTCGACACTCCACCTTGCCGTTCGGCTTGCGCCAGCGATGCAAACATCTTGTTGTACTTGTCGCAGGTTTCTTCCTTGTCGGCGTTTTCCTGGATCCGCCCCTGGCTGGTGGAATTGACGCCGGTGCGGGTGAAATCCTTGGTCAGCATCGCGCACAAGTCTTTACCGCGGCCATTCAGGACATGCTCGGTAGCGGTGTCGTAAAAGCGTGCGACGCTTTCCTCGTCGATGGAATTTTGACGATTCCAGTACCAATAACCAATCCCGGTGGCAACTAATAATAAAATAATGACTCTCATACTGCCCTGATCCCCTTAAAACACAAAAGACGCTCCATTGCTTACCTACTGCGCCACTTTTGCCGGCCCGCTTCGACACTTTGTCAGGCAAGGAAGATGCGGCTTAAATTTCCAGTAAGCGATAGAATATCTGTAGTGCAACAATTTTGATACATAACTTAACCCCGCAGTCGTGCGATCGTCAAAACATGGCATTATTGTTTCCCTTTAATTCCGTGTCCTGCATCCATTTCTCCGAAAGAATGAATTGCTGTCTCTCATGCGTGGCTGCTTGTTGCCTATAAGGATGGTAAAGAAACCAATGGCAACCAAAGGGAAGTCGGAGACATGAAACCGCAACGACGAAAAGAAATAAATGCGATGGCGTTAGGCATGCTCGGGCGCGTCGCCTTGAGCGGCCTGCTAGACGCCATGCTGTTATGGGGTTTTGCCCGCGCCGGGGTAATTGAGCCGGAAATCACGCTGCTGTATGGCATGGCCGTGGTGGTGATCAATGGTATTTACTACTTGATGATCAGAAGCGGCTTCAATCGGCGCTACAAGGATCCTGGCCTGACTTTCGCGCAGGTGGTGAGCGCTTTGCTGCTGCAGACCGGATTTGTGATCCTGGCGCCGCAGGTCGGCTATCTGTTCCTGATCAATTTCTTCGTCATTTACGGTTTCGGGGTGCTCGGCCTGAGTACCTTCTGGTATGTAGTGAGCTGGCTGATCGGTTCGCTGGCGCTGGTGCTGGCTTTCAGCCTGGCGGGTTCGCACCTGCAATTTCCGGTGGCGAGTAATTTCAGCCAGTTGCTGGTGTGCCTGTCCTTCATCCTGACACTGGGCCGCTGCATCTATCTGACCAATATGCTGAGCCGCATGCAGCGCAAGATTACCGAAAAGAACCAGCAGCTGGTGCAGGCAATGAAGCGGGTGCAGGAACTGGCCACCCGCGACGAGCTGACCAACATCGAAAACCGTCGTTCACTGATGGAAATCCTGGCGGTCGAGCAAAAGCGCTTCCAGCGCGGCGGCACGCCGTTCTGCATCGCCATCCTGGATCTCGATGGCTTCAAGTCGGTCAATGACAATTTTGGCCATGCCGCCGGCGATCTGGTGCTCAAGACCTTTGTCGAGATCGTCCGCAACGAAATGCGCCTGAGCGACCACTTTGCCCGTTATGGCGGCGACGAGTTCGTGCTGGTGCTGACCGGCACCACGGTGCAAGAGGGCGTGACTGCGCTGGACCGGATCTGCGCCGAGACCGAAATGTACGACTGGAGCAGATTCGGCAAGGACATCATTCTGACCGCATCCATCGGCATCACCGACTTCCGCCCTGGCGAGAGCATAGACGAGGCCTTCCAGCGCGCCGACATGGCGCTGTACGGCGCCAAGGCGGCAGGCCGCAACCGCGTCATGATCAGCCCCGATTCCTTCGAGTCTTCCGACGGCGGCACCACCATCAGGGCTTTCTAAGGGCTGTGCGGGGGTTTTAAGCCCCGCTTTTCAGACCGTCCCTCAGACCGCTGGTTCGCCGCCCAGCGCAAACACCAGGTCGCCCAGCATCTTGCTCAGCTCGCCAGTCATCAGCATCATGTCGGAGTCGAAACGTTCATCGTCATTCTTGCTGCTGACGTCGTTGCCTTCCTTCAGCACATCCAGCGGCGCGATGCGTTTGATCGCCAGCGATTCAGTCAGGATGAAGGAAATATGGTCGGCCCAGGTCATTGCCAGCCGTGTGCACTGTTTGCCTGAGGCGATGTGGCGTCGGACGTCGTCGGCTTCGATGGTGTGGCGCACGTAGCGTACCGTTGCCTTGCCTTCGCCGGCGGCGCGCAATTCGGTGTCCTGGTCGACGGTAAAGCCGTGCGGCGCTTCATCGGAGGCCAGCCAGTTGGTCATTGAGGTCAGCGGCGAGTGTGCAGTGCGCAAGCCGGAAATCTGCAATTTGTCGACCGAGGCCAGCAACAGCTTGAGGATTTCCTCCGCCTTGGTCGGGCTGGCGGCGTCAATCACCAGCCAGCCGTTGACCGGATCGATCCAGACCCAGGGGCTTCGCTGGATGCTGAAGGCTCGCGGCAGCAGCTCATCAGTGACCTGTTCTTTCAGATCCTTCAGCTGCTTCCGGCCCGGCGCATAGCCTTGCTGGTCCTCTATCTCGGCGGCACGCTCCTTGGTCACCTGGTTGACCACAGTGGCCGGCAGCAGCTTCTTCTCGGTTCCCAGCAAGATCATCATCTGGCTGTTGACGGTGTGCACCAGCATGCCGTTGTCGCGCGGCGACAACCAGCCCTTGCTTTGCAATTCCAGGCTGCTGCACTTGGCGAATGCCTGCGGCGCCAGGAAGGCTTCCAGCTGCGCGGCAGAAATAGACCATGGCGCGGGAATGCGGTAGATTTGCAGATTCTTGAAGAACATGGACTTGACCCTTTGGGATGTTGTGGGATGGGGCTCTTAGTTATCGTGGCCGGGGTAGTAGGTATCGATGCTGTGTTCGTCGCCATCGACAATTAGTTTTGTCCCCGCCGCGTACATCTGGAATAGGTCGAGATCAAAGCCATACATCGGGCCAACGAACAGAGATTTTCCAATTTCTTTGTCATCGATTTTCAAGCTGTAGACCCGACCGTCAGTGTTGACGTGCACTTGAATGTCGCAGCTGTATCTGCTTTTCCCTGCGTCTTTGTCCATATAAATGTGGCAATAGTCGTAGTCACTTTTTTCGACCAACAGTGAGATATGATCAGAGTCCCCGCACGCACATCCATCCGGCTTGTTAGCCTCAATGAAATCAGCTACGAGCTTTGAGAGCTTGATTTCAGCTGGCGGCGACGCGAGCAATACTGTCATTTGTTCCTCGACATGCAACGCGGCGGATTTGGCGACCAGTGCATTCACTTGCTTTCGGACGATGCTGAGGATCAGATCGTTGTAGCCAGGTAGCTGAAGATTGGCAAAGTCCACGTTGAGGGCTGATTTGACCTGTGCGCCGAGTTGTTTTCCAAAGTCTGAATACGAACGGAGTTCAGAGTCGAGTATCGAATTGATCGTCTCGGTCAGTTTCTTCTCGATCGCGGCCTCGATGACGCCGGACGACACAATTTTTGCGAATGAATCGCTGACTATCTGCTGAAGTTGTTCCATGAACTTTCCTAGTTAGTTGAAGGGCCGAACACGCGGTCGCTTGCTAGCCTGAGTGAAGTTAAAATTGTGTTGCCAGCCCGGCGATACACACCGTAGAAGCGGAAGAAGTCATCGAGCCTCATGTGATCACCCGATAACAGGCTGCTTTCATCGGGGAGGAGCGGGCCGGCGGGGCGGTCGCTGCCAGGTACAGCACGGCCAGAAACATGGTCAGCGCGCCGAGGGCGAAGCCTATGCAGTAGCGCTTCATGACAGCACCATCACCGTCACGCCGAGGGCGCCATCGTCGTAGGCGGCTTGTTCCAGCTGGGCGGGCTGGCCGACGGCCTGCAGCACCACCACATTGTTGTTGCCGTAGTCGCAGCGGATCCTGCAGATCATTTGGCCACCTTTGCGACTACCCGCTCGACGATCTGCATTGCGGTCATCTCAGCTGTGAACCATTCGTCGTCCGAGAAGCTGATCTTGAATTCGGACTCGACTTCCATAGTGAGTTCGATTGCATCGAGAGAGTCGGCCCCTAGGGCGCTGATTGCGACATAGACGTCCAGCGGTTCGCCAGGATGAGTAAGTTCGTCTGCCAAAATCGCCAAAACACGCTCGCGGATGCCGACAGCAGTTGTGCGGGCGGCGCTCATCGTGCAGCCTTGATCATTTTGTCGAGCTTGCCTTCCAGCTGCTTGCGTGATGGCGCGCTGCCATCCCAGCACATCTCGGTCAGGAACTGCTGCGCATGCTTGCCGGTTACCAGGTCGATCAGCGCCTCGTAGCGGAGGGCGGTCAAGTCGATGGCAGGGGCGGCCGGTGCTGTCGCGTGGCCGGCGATGCTGGAAACATCGCCCAGCTTAAATGGAGCGCGCTCCATTGCGACGTCGATGGCCCGGCGGAAAGTTGCCGCAGTTTCGGATACGCCGGCGTGGTCTTCGATGACAACCCTGGTTCCAATCCATCCGACGTGATTTAGATTTGCTTCGCACCAGTCCAGGCGCGCCGTATCTGCATCGTTCCTAGAGTGCAGAACCTGTTGCCGCTGGAATTCAGCGATTTGAGTTATATCCGATGCAGCATTGCTCATTTGGTTGCTCCGTTTGTTTTGTGTTGATGGACGAACTTTAGCATATGCTAATTATATAAATCAAGCAATTGCTAATAAAAATGGCAAATTTTTTCAAGCAAGGACAACAAACAAAAAACTAAGTGGGTGATTCAGCTAGGTGACGCGAAGTCGTGGACGTACTTGCCAGCCCCAAAAATTAACATTAAGCCGGTTTGGCTAAGGGAGTGCATTAAAATGGCGTTGTTAAAGTTTTAATTTATTCGGAACCACAGATAGATGCGCATTTTTCCATTACCGCCGTTGCAATCCTTAGTAGCATTCGACGCAGCGGCTCGCCACGGTAGCTTTACTAAGGCAGCAGAAGAGCTACACGTAACTCAGGGGGCAGTGAGCCGACAGGTTTCACAATTAGAAAAATTCCTTGGCCGTAAATTGTTCGTTCGGGAGCATAGAACTCTAAGGCTGACCGTTGTGGGCCAGCGGTATGCCGAGCAAATCAACAGCGTCCTGACCGACTGTGCCGGCCATACCGCTGAGGCCATGAAAAAGCAGAGTAATTTTATACTGACTATTGCTTGCGCATCGGGCACAGCTAATCTTTGGCTGGCGCCACGTATCGCCAATTTTCGCGCCATGAATCCCGATATTTCTATTCGAATTCTTGTTCGAGAAAGCGTCGTCCGGCTGACCGCTGATGAGTTCGATGTTGGTATTTATTATCTGCGAGATGATCTGCCACCAGGACTATCTCTTCAGAAAATTATCGACGAAAAGGTCTTTGCTTTCTGTTCTCCGGACTATTTAGGCATGGCGAGGCTTAATCCCGCCGACCTGATCAATAAAATGCTCTTGGTTGCGGATGAACAGCAACGGCAATGGATGAGCTGGCATGACTGGTTTGCGCTCTGCGGAGTCAAGGTTGCCAAGCTAAAAAATACCCTTATCTCAAACCAGTATCCAATACTCGTACAGATGGCCGTGAATGGGCAGGGCATATTGCTTGGCTGGGAAAAAATGATCGATCCGCTGGTCGATGACGGACAACTAGTTAAGGCGTCGAATGCCTCGGCAAGTCATGGAGGTGGGTACTATCTCGTTTGTCCACAAGGACATCGTGAAAATCCGGTCGTCAACATTTTTAGTCGCTGGGTTGAATCTCAGATACTGTCAACGTTGACAGGTGCAAGCTAAAAAGAACCTGCGAAATTCTGCTTGAAATTGGTCCGAAGTATAGTGCCTCTACAAAACAACTTTGAGAGTGAAATCAAGTCCCGCCGTGCTGTCAAAAATCAGTTCTGCTATGAGTAAAACGCGGTCAATGCATGAGTATTTATCGTTTTATCTTATTTGACCCCTTAATTTAGGATGATGAGCATCAAGGTATTTTGCTTGATTGTTCACGAAAAGTGCCAAAACACCAGAGGAAAATTATCAATGAAAGTGATGGATCTAGATCTACGAGGTAGTAAAACTGCGGATGAGGCGACTTTGCGCCGTAAGGCGATCATTGCCGTCATCGTTGGCAACGGGTTTGAATGGTTTGATTTTACGGTTTATAGTTTTTTCGCCGTCACTATTGGAAGATTGTTTTTCCCGACCGGAAATGATTTGACGTCCCTGCTATTGTCCGTCGCCACGTTTGGCGTTGGTTTTTTTATGCGTCCGGTGGGCGGGGTCATGCTGGGCATATATGCTGATAAAGTTGGACGAAAGGCGGCGCTGTCGCTGACCATTCTCTTGATGACGGTGGCAACCACTATGATCGGGTTTGCCCCAACATACCGTGAGATTGGTATTTGGGCTCCTATCATCATCGTTATGGCCCGACTTTTGCAAGGTTTTTCCGCTGGAGGCGAAATGGGTGGCGCCACGGCTTTCCTGACGGAGTACGCGCCAGCTAAAAGTCGGGGATATTACTCCAGCTGGATTCAGGCCAGTATTGGCGTCGCCGTCGTGCTTGGCGCTGCTCTAGGCGTATGTCTATCGACTATGCTTAGTGTGGAAGACTTGGAGGGCTGGGGCTGGCGAGTCCCGTTCTTACTGGGACTTCTGATTGGGCCAATCGGGTTTTATATCAGAAATCGAATCGCAGAGTCATCGGCCTTCGAAGCAGTCGCAGGCAGAACGAAAACGCCCTTTCGGGAAGTGCTAAGGAATTATCGTCGTGAAACGTTGACCAGTTTCGGGTTGGTCATCCTGTGGACGGTTTGCTCCTACGTTCTTCTGTTTTACATACCAACGTATTCAGTAAAAATTCTGAAATTGCCGCCATCTACTGGGTTTATAGCGTTGATGGTTGGCGGTCTGATGGTGCTGGTCCTGACTCCCATCTTCGGGGCACTGTCCGATCGCTTTGGCCGACGCATATTCATGAGCGCTGCCGCGGCGCTGATACTGATACTGGCATATCCGATGTTTACGTACATCAATGCATCACCAGGTCTGTACTCGTTAATCGTTTTTCAGCTTGTATTCGGTTTGCTTATTTCTGTTTATGAAGGCCCGATTCTGGCGGTGTTTTCCGAGATTTT
>NZ_DATMRK010000067.1:0-32798 GCF_035566375.1 Collimonas sp. | reverse complement strand
AAAAAAGCGGTCATCGGGGCCGTCATGCACAAAATGACGCATCTTATTTACGGGGTGGTCCGTACTGGCAAGCCCTTCGATCCAAATTATTTAACCAACGGGCTTGCTATTCAAGACGGTATCTGACCCCAGATGACTCTTCCACTACGAAGTAGCATCGAAAATACTAGCGAAGAGATATTACCTAGGCATGACTTAGTGCATTCAAATTTGATAATGACAGTTCTTGACGCTGCGCTTAACTAAATAGTTCTGCCGCCACAAGGTCATTCTGCCGTAACAAAACGACGTTATATTGTTAAAAGAAATCACGGAGTTGCTCACACAATGGCGACCCCATGCCGGCTGCACACCTCCTGCCGAATACCATTCACCATTCGCGCTCGCGCTTCAGTGATCGACTCAGTGATACAGGATTCATCTCCCGCAATTACCCTGGAAAGGATGCAACATGGGTTCAGCACGCATTTTCCGTGCGATGGCGGCAGCCATCGTCCTCGCAGCTTCGACCGTTCCGCTGCAGGCTGTCGCGCAGAATGCGATTTGCTACAACTGCCCAACCGAATGGGCCGACTGGGGCACGCAACTGCGCGCCATCAAGGCCAGGACCGGCGTCACGGTGCCGCCCGATAACAAGAATTCCGGCCAGGCTCTGGCGCAACTGGTGGCCGAGAAGGCTAGCCCGGTCGCCGACATGACCTACCTCGGCGTTACCTTCGCCATCCAGGCCCAGAAAGAGGGCGTGACCGAGGCTTACAAGCCGGCCGCATGGAAAGAGATTCCCGACGGTCTCAAGGATCCGGCCGGCCAATGGTTCGCGATTCATTCAGGCACCCTCGGCTTCATGGTCAATGTCGACGCGCTGCACGGCAAACCGGTGCCGAAGTCGTGGGCCGACCTGCTGAAACCTGAATACAAGGGCTTGATCGGCTATCTCGATCCGGCTTCGGCTTTCGTCGGTTATGTCGGCGCGGTGGCGGTCAACCAGGCACGCGGCGGCTCGCTCGACAATTTCGGACCGGCCATCGAATACTTCAAGGCGCTGCAAAAGAACGAACCCATCGTGCCCAAGCAGACTTCGTATGCGCGCATGCTGTCGGGCGAAATCGCGATCCTGCTCGACTACGACTTCAATGCCTATCGCGCCAGATACAAGGACAAGGCTAACGTCGCTTTCGTGATTCCTAGCGAAGGCACGGTGGTGGTGCCGTATGTGATGAGCCTGGTGGCCAAGGCGCCGCACAGCGCTGACAGCAAGAAGGTGCTGGACTTCGTACTCTCGGACGAGGGGCAGGCGATCTGGGCCAAGGCTTATCTGCGGCCGGTGCGTGCCGGCGTAATGCCGAAAGAGATCGAAACGCAGTTCTTGCCGGCGGCTGAATACCAGCGCGCCAAGAGCGTCGATTACGCCCGCATGGCGCAAGCCCAGCGCGCTTTCTCCGAGCGCTATCTGAAAGAAGTGCATTGATATGGCAAGTGCGACAGGTGGGTTGAAATGAGCCATCAGCGCTGGCTGCTGCCGGCTTGCCTGGCGCCGGCGGCGCTGTTCTTCCTGGCATTCTGGCTGTTGCCGGTGCTGCGCCTGGTGGCGTTGCCAGCCGGGCAGGGCTGGGGTACTTATCTGGTGGTGCTCACGAATGGCCGTTACCTGCTGAGCATGGCCAACACGCTGGCGCTGTCGGTCGCGGTGACCTTGCTGACCCTGGTGCTCGGCAGCGCCATCGGCATCTTTCTGGCGCGCCGGACGTTCTGGGGCAAGCAACTGCTGTTGTCGCTGTTGACCTTGCCGCTGTCCTTTCCCGGCGTAATCATCGGCTTCTTCGTGATCTTGCTCGGCGGCCGCCAAGGGCTGGTAGCCGACCTCGGGGCCGCCTTTGGCATGGAACGCATCACCTTCGCCTATGGATTGCTCGGGCTGTTTCTTGCCTATCTCTACTTCTCGCTGCCGCGCGCCATCGCCACCTACGCCGCCGCGGCCGAAGCGATGAATCTGCAGCTTGAAGAAGCCGCCCGTTCGCTCGGCGCCTCGCGGCTGCAGATCGTGCGCGACGTCTGGCTGCCGGAGCTGGCGCCGACCACGCTGGCCTGCGGCGCGATCCTGTTCGCCACTTCGATGGGCGCTTTCGGCACCGCATTCACGCTTGCCAGCAAGTTCGAAGTGATCCCGATCACGATCTATAACGAGTTCACCAACTATGCCAACTTTGCGCTGGCGGCGTCCTTGTCGATCACCCTCGGCATCGTCACCTGGGCCGTGCTGTTCGTCGCCCGGCGCTTCGGCAGCGACGCCGCAAACGTCGCAAAACGGTAACGAGGAACACAATGCGCACCAGTACAACGACTGCAACGACCGCGACGACCACATCTTCCGCCCCCATCCTGTTGCTGATCACGGTGCTTGTCAGTGTCTTCATGCTGGCGCCGATGCTGCTCTCGATCATGGCGGGACTGGTTAACAATTACAGCGTCGGCCTCAAGAGCGGGCTGACGCTGCGCTGGCTGCTGGAAGTCTGGGAGGTTTACGGCAACACCGTCGGCTGGTCGCTGGCGCTGGCCGTGGCTTGCGTGATCGGCACCTTGCTGCTGGGCGTGCCCTGTGCCTATGCGCTGGCGCGCAGCCGCTCGCGCAGCGCGCGCGCCTTTGAGGAACTGCTGACGCTGCCGGTGGCAGTGCCCGGGCTCGCTACCGGTCTGGCGCTAATCCTGGCCTATGGCCAGTTCAGTGCATTCCGCCAGAGTTATGCCTTCATTCTGGTGGGACATATCGTTTTTACCTTGCCTTACATGGTCCGTAGCGTAGCGGCGGCATTCCAGCGCGATGACCTGCATGCATTGGAAGAAGCCGCCCGCACGCTGGGCGCCAGCTTCGGCCAGCGTTTTCTGGGCGTATTGGTGCCGGCAGTATTTCCAGCCATCGTGGCGGGCAGCCTGATGGTATTCACCTTGTCGGTCGGTGAGTTCAATCTGACCTGGATGCTGCAAACGCCGCTGACGCGCACTTTGCCAGTCGGCCTCGCCGATAGCTATGCATCGATGCGGCTGGAAGTGGGTTCGGCGTACACACTCGTCTTTTTCATCATCATCTTGCCGGTCCTGTGGGGGCTGCAATCTCTTGCCAGACTGGTACAAAAACATCATGGAACTTGAACGCATTGCGGTCGATATCGACAACTGCTCGAAAACCTACGCCGACGGCACCCGCGGCTTGCAGCCGACCACGTTGCATGTCGAACCCGGCGAAGTGCTGGCGCTGCTCGGCCCCTCCGGCTGCGGCAAGACGACCTTGCTGCGCCTGATCGCCGGTCTGGAGTCGCCCGATGAAGGCAGCCGCATCAGCTTCGGCGAGCAAGACGTCACGCGGCGGCCGGTGGAGCAGCGCGGCGTCGGCATGGTATTCCAGAGTTACGCCCTGTTTCCGCAAATGACGGTGGCGGCCAACATCGGCTATGGCCTGCGCATCCGCGGCGTGGACAAAGCAGAAGAACGGCGCATCGTCGGCGAACTGGTCGATCTGACGCGGCTCGGCGGACTGGAAAAAAAGCGGCCCGGCGAATTGTCTGGCGGCCAGCGCCAGCGCGTGGCCTTGGCGCGGGCGGTGGCGGTGCGGCCCCGCGTATTGCTGCTGGACGAGCCGCTGGCCGCGCTTGACGCCAAGCTCAAGGAATCGTTGCGGGATGAATTGGCAGAGTTGCTGCGACGGCTGGGTATCACGGCTATCCACGTCACGCACGACCAGCAAGAAGCCTTGGCGATCGCCGACCGGCTGGCGGTTATGCGCGGCGGTTGCATCGTGCAGGTCGGACGCGGCGAAGATCTGTACCGCACGCCGCAACATCCCTTCGTCGCCGAATTCCTGGGCCGGGTGAATCGGCTGGAGCGCTTGCCAGCCTGTATCGCCCAAGGCGTGCTGCATCTGGGCGGCGCACGCGTTGCCTGTCCGCCGGCGTGGCAGAGCCATGCTTCCTTCTTCATCCGGCCCGAAGATATCCAGATCGGCGTCCACCAGGATGGCTGGGGCCAGGCCAAAGTGATGCGCCGCACCTTTCTCGGCGACCGTATCCAGCTGGTGCTGCATACGCAGGAACAGGCGCTGCTCACTGCCGACGTCGGCCGCGATGCGGCTTTTGCTCCGGGCCAGAGCGTCGGCATCCGCATCAACCCCGAGCGCCTGATGACTTCCCAGGAGTTGATCGCATGACCAGCCTTCTTGTCCAGTTGAGCGATCTGCATATCCGCGAGCCGGGCCGCCTCGCCTATGGCCGGATCAACACCGCGCCGTACCTGGAGCGTGCCGTGCAATCCATCCTTCGGTTGAAACAACAGCCCGACGCGGTAGTAATCACCGGCGACCTGACCGACTTCGGCCGCGCCGCCGAATACAGCCATCTTGAAGAGTTGCTGGCGCCGCTGCCGATGCCGGTCTATCTGCTGCCCGGCAATCACGACGACCGCGATCAACTGCGCCGCAGCTTCCCCGGCCACAGCTATCTGGGCGGAGACGGCTTCGTCCAGTATTCGGTGCGGGTCGGTGGTTTGCGGCTGCTGACGCTGGACACTTGCGTGCCCGGCCATAGCCACGGCAGCCTGTGCCAGAGCCGCCTGGCGTGGCTGCAGACGCAACTCGACCAGTGCCGTGACCGTGGCGAGCAGGTGCTGGTGGCGATGCATCATCCGCCGTTCGCGACCCTGATTGGCCACATGGATGAGATCGGTTTGCTGCAAGGGGCGCAGGAGCTGGAGGCGTTGATCGCACAATACAGCAATGTCGAGCGCGTGATCTGTGGCCACCTGCACCGCGCTATCGATGTCCGTTTCGGCGGCAGCATTGCCTCCACCGCGCCGGCGCCGGCACACCAGGTCTGCCTCGACCTGGCGCCCGGCGCGCCTTCAGCCTGGACGCTGGAGCCGCCGGCTTTCCGCATCCACGCCTGGGACGGACGCGGCCGGGTGGTGACGCATCTGGCGCCTAGCGGTAGTTTCGAAGGGCCGTACCCATTCCATGACAACGGCACGCTAATTGACTAAGGATTCACCGCTATGCAAGGCGGCGACGGCCTGTGGTGTCCAGCGTTGCGATCGTTCCGATAGCCAGTCAAACAACTGATCGGCCACGATCGCCAGTAGCGCAACCAGCAGCGCACCCTGGATCACATAGGCGGTATTGAAGCCGCTCAAGCCAACGATGATCGGCAAGCCAAGTGTCTTGGCGCCGACGGTAGAGGCAATCGCCGCCGTGCCGATATTGATCACCACCGAAGTCCGTATCCCGGCCAGTATCACCGGCGCCGCCAATGGCAATTCGACCCGATACAGGATCTGCCAGCGATTCATGCCGATGCCGCGCGCAATTTCCAGGATCGGCGGCGGAATCGAAGACAGGCCAGTCATCGCCCCTTGCGCTACCGGCAGCACGCCATACATGACCAGCGCAATCAGCGCCGGCGTTTCGCCAAAGCCGACTACCGGCACCGCCACTGCCAATACCGCCACAGGGGGAAACGACTGGCTGATGGCCAGTACGGTTTCCAGTGCAGAACGGAAGGCCCGGCCCGCCGGCCTGGTGACTAGCAAGCCCGCTGCGACGCCGCCCGCCACCGCAATGACGCCGGACCACAGCACAATATTCAGATGCGCCAGCACCAGCGCGGCAAACGAATCCTGTACATATAGAGGGCGATCGAGCTCGGGAAAGAGGCGAGCGAATAGCGGCGCCGTCAAGGGCATGCCAAAGGTAAAACCCAGCAGCAAAAGGCTGCTGGCGACGAGCCAGCGGCGGCGATAAAGACGACCGCCGATGTGTCGGCTAAGCAATTTCATCGCGGCGGCTCCAGCAAATCGGCGAAATGCAACACGCCGGCCGGCTGGCCGCGTTCATCCACCACCGGCAGGCTCTGCACCCTGCGCGTGATGAAGACCGACAGCGCCTGGCGCAGGGTGTCGCTGCTGCGGATCGGCTCGCCCGGGATGGCGGGTTGCCGCCGTACTCTGTCGGCGATCTTGTCGAGCCCGAGCAGACGGATGCCGGCGTCGCTTTGGCCGACAAATTCGCGCACCAGATCATTCGCCGGAGCCAGCAGGAAATCGCGCGGCGCGCCCTGTTGCACGATGCGCCCCTGATCCATCAGTACGATGCGCTGGCCTAGCGCGAGGGCTTCCTCGATATCATGGGTTACCAGGACGATGGTCTTGCCCGAAAGCGCCTGGATATTGGCGAGTTCCTGTTGCAGGCTGGCCCTGGTTACCGGGTCCAGCGCGCCGAACGGTTCGTCCATCAGCAGCAGGTCGGGGTCGGCCGCCAGCGCGCGTGCCACTCCCACCCGTTGTTGCTGGCCGCCCGAGAGTTGATGCGGATAGCGGTGGCGGAATTTTTCAGGGGCTAGCTGCAGCAATTCCAGCAGTTCGCTGACGCGCTCGACTATGCGTGCCTTGGGCCATTTCAACAATACCGGGACGGCGCCGATGTTCTGTTCCACCGTCCAGTGCGGGAACAGGCCGACCGACTGGATCGCGTAGCCGATGCGGCGCCGCAATTGTTGCGGCGAGTATTCCAGGATGTTCTGGCCGTGCAGCCGGATGCTGCCGCTGTCCGGTTCCAGCAAGCGATTGAGCAGCTTCAGCATGGTCGACTTACCGGCGCCGGAGCTGCCGATCAGTACCGTCAGCTCGCCTTCCTTGATTGTGAGAGACAGCTCGCTCACCGCTTGCCAGCCGTTGAATGACTTGCTTACTTCGCTGATTTCAATCATGGTCTTGTCTCCCTGCTCGTCTCTCTAATATAGAGATCGCCAGCTTAAACGCCGTGTCGATACTGATCGCCAGCAGAATCACCGGAATCACCGCCAGCAGCACCAGATCCAATGCGCTGCTGGACATGCCCTGGAACATCAGGACGCCAAAACCGCCGGCGCCGATCAGGGCCGCCACCACCGCCAGCCCGATCGCCTGCACCGTAGTGACGCGGATGCTGCTCAGGAATACCGGTAAAGCCAGGGGCAGCTCGACATGGAAGAATATCTGCCACGGCGACATGCCGATGCCCTGTGCCGCCTCGCGTACGGCGGCCGGCACTTGTTCCAGTGCGGCCAGGGTGCCGTGGCTCATCGGCAGCAGCGAATACAAAGTCAGCGCCAGCAAAGCCGGCGGCAGGCCGATGCCGCTAATCCCGGTATGCGGCAACAGGCTGCCGAGCAGCGCCAGCGGTGCGATCAGGAGGGAAAAAAGAGCAATCGAGGGGATGGTCTGTATCACGTTCAATACTGGAAACAGCAATTTGCGCGCTGTTTGGCTACGGAAAGACAAGACGCCAAACAAGGCGCCGATCAGCACTGCGGGCAATACCGAAAACGTCACCAGTTGCAAATGGCGTAACAGCGCCAGCTCAAATGCCTCCTGATGATTCTGGAATTCCTTGAGCAGTGACAAGCTATCCAGCCGGCCCGTCATGAGGAGCACAGCAGCGGGCGCTAAGGCCAGTACTATCACAACTACCTGTGCCGGCAACCGCAGCGCCAGGCCGCGCAGTGCCTCGGCCAGCTGCAGCCAGATGGTCAGCAGCAAGAGCCAGAAAGCGGCGCCGAACGATACGCGCGCCAGGGATTCAGTGGCGCCGCTGCGCAACTGCGCTTCATGCCCGGCCAAGGCCAGCAGGCCAGTGCTCAGTGCGGCGGCTGCGATGATCAGAATGCTATGGTTGATGCGGGATGGCCGTAGCCAGGGCGCTACCAGCAACGGTAAGGCGGGAATCGCCAGCAGCCAGTAGCGAGCATTCAGTTGAACAATAAGCTGCGCAAGGAAGATTCCCTGGCCGCTGAGCAAGCGATTGGGAGCAAAGCTCAGCAATGGCAGGCTGGCGCCGGCGATGATCGCCAGCATCGCTAGCAGCAGATGCAGCGGGTTGTATAGCTTGATGAGCGGCGACGCAAGATTGCCCACGCGCCATGCCGGTTGCGCCTGACGCGCTACGCTCATTTTATAAAACCTTTGCTGCGCAGGTAGTCGGCGGCTGTCTTGCGCGCATCGCGTCCTTCGATGGCGATGCTGGCGTTGAGTTTTTGCAGCGTCGGACTATCCAGCGAGACGAATACCGGCTTCAGCAGATCCGCAATCTTCGGGTACTGCGCCAGCACATCGCTGCGGATCACCGCGGTTGGCGCGTAGACCGGCTGCACCGATTTCACATCGTCCAGCGTCACCAATCCTAGTGCAACTACCGCACCGTCGGTGCCGTAGACCATCGCGGCATTGACGCCGGAGGTCTGTTCTGCGGCAGCTTTAATCGTGGCCGCCGTATCGCCGCCGGCCAAGGTCAGCAACTGATCCTGTTTCAACTTGAAGCCGTAGCTGTTTTCAAACGCAGGCAAGGCGTCCGGCCGCTCGATGAATTCGGCCGAAGCCGCCAGCTTGAAACGGCCGCCCTGGTTGATCCAACGGCCCAGGTCAACCAGGGTCTTGAGTTTATTGTTCTGTGCGATTTCCTTGCGCACCGCGATAAGCCATGTGTTATTGGCAGGGGAAGGGGTTAGCCATACCAGCTTGTTTTTCTCGAAATCAAGCTTTTTCACCAGCTGATAGGCAGCTTCAGCATTTTTCCAAGCCGGGTTTTTTTCGTCGGAAAAGAAAAAGGCGCCGTTGCCGGTGTACTCCGGATAGATATCAATCTCGCCAGAAGTGAGCGCACCACGCACCACCTTGGTGCCGCCGATCTGCAGACGATTAACGGTCTTGATGCCGTTCGCCTCCAGCACCAGCTGGATCAGATTGCCCAGCAACGCGCCTTCGGTGTCGATCTTGGAGCTGACCCGAACCGGTTCGGCCGCCTGGACGCCAGGGGTGAGCAGGGCGGCGGCAAGTACGGCGCCGAGCAGGCGGATGTGGATCCTCATATTGACTCCGTAATTGTGCGTGAATGCGATGGCAGGCCGGGACACAGATGATGTACAAGATGGTAATGCAAATTCAGGAACGGCAGGCGTCACGGCTATCAAGCCATCGGAAAAATGAGCTAACCGGGGTCTGACCCCAGATGATTCGAACAGCAGGCAGCCGGAAAATTGAAAGCTAGTTGTAAGCTTTGGAAGAGTATTGTCGCGAGACAACAATTACAATCAGGGAGACATTCATCATGAAAACGCTTTTTGCGTCTGTTTTTGCATCCGTTTTTGCGCTTTTTCTTCTGGCCTTTACAGCCATCGCCAATGCTCAGGAAAAAATCGTCATCGGCCAGTCCGTAGAGTTATCGGGCGAAGCCACCGGCAAGGAAAACATGGAGGGCGCGCTGGCATACTTTGCCTGGGTCAATGCGCAGGGCGGCGTGTATGGACGCAAGATCGAGCTCAAGTCCTATGACGACAAACGCAAGCCCGAAACCACCAAACTCAATACCGAAAAGCTGTTAAAGGAAGATAATGCGCTGGCCCTGTTCGGCTATCGCAGCACGCCGACGGTAGAAGCCGTGCTGCCGCTGCTGCTGACGAACAAAGTACCGATGATCGCGCCGTTCTCCGGCGGCCAGAGTTTGCATCAGCCATTCAATCCCTATCTGTTCAATTTACGCGCCAGCTACCAGGACGAAGCCGCGAAAATGATCGAATTGTTTGGCACCCTGGGGATCCGCAAGGTGGCGATCCTGTATCAGGACGATAGTTTCGGCAAGGATGGGCTGGCCGGCTTCGAGCGCAATCTGGCAAAGCATAAATTGAACGCCGTGGCGACAGCGAACTATGATCGCAAGGATCTGAAAATCGACAAGGCGGTCGATACCATCGTCGCTGCTAATCCGCAGGCCGTGCTGATGGCTTGCACGCCGTCAGTCTGTTCCGATTTCGTCAAGCAAGTCCACAAGAAGGGATTTCATCCGACATTCATGATGCTTTCCAATGTCAGCTCGGATACCTTCTTCGAATCGCTCGGCGACGACGGCCGCGGCGTGAGTGTGATGCAAGTGATGCCGTATCCGAAGGATTTCAACGCCGGCGCGACGCGCGAATTCCAAAGCGTCCTGAAAGGAATGCCTAAGCCGCCACCGTTCTCCTATTCGACATTCGAAGGCTTCGTAGCAGCGAAACTCCTGACCGAGGGGCTGCGCCGGGCCGGCCCCAATCCAACCAGGCCAAAACTTGTGGCGGCATTGGAAACCTTGCGGGATTTCGATTTGGGCGGAGTGAAAGTGTCATACACCCCAAGCAACCATGATGGATCGAAATTTGTCGAAATGATCATGATCGGCAAGCGCGGCGCGATTCTGCACTGAGGTGTATGTGCGCCGCGGGGCGACGATCGGCATTGCTCGAATTTGCAAGTCGGTGTAATGTCATTGCCTCGCAGCAGCACCGATTGTGATTCGACATGAAAGCATCAATTATTTATGGAGCCTATTTTTCCGGCGGTGCCCGTCCAGATTTTGCCTCGCCCCGCAGCACGTATCACACTACGGCGCTTAGCCGTGTTGGATCTGGCGGATTTTCAAGCGTATCGCCAATCCGAGGAGCTGTCGCGATATCAAGGGTGGGTTCCACAACCCGATTCAGAAGCAAGCGCTTTTTTAAAAGAAATGGGTGCTGCCGAACTGTTTCAGCCGGGAGTCTGGGGGCAAATCGGGATTGCTGACGGTAGTGACGACAAATTGATTGGCGACATTGGCGTCTGCATCTCTGCCGATGGACAGCATGCTGACATTGGGTTCACGCTGTCCGCTACCTATCATGGCAAGGGCCTGGCTAGCGAAGCCGTACGTGAAACCATTGCCATGCTGTTTGAAGTAAGCAAGATTCAAAGCGTAATCGGCGTCACGGACAGCAGAAATATCTCCTCGATTCAATTGCTTGAGCGAGTCGGAATGAAATTGACGTCAATCGACAGAGCCGTGTTCCGGGGGCAGGATTGCGACGAGCATACTTACATTGTCGAGCGGCCGCTCTGAGTGAAGGGCCGCGCCTGATCATCAGGTAGGTTTGCCCTCTTCAAAGCGGCGCGCCAGTTCCTGGCGCAACTGCTTGCGCAGAATGGCGCCTTCAAAACGCCGCTTTTCCTCTGCGCTGAACGGCCGTAGCGGCGGCACCGCTACCGGGCGGCGTTCGTTGTCCACGGCCACCATCGTGAAAAAACAACTGTTCACATGCCGCACCACCTGGGTCCGGATGTCCTCGGCGACAACCTTGATGCCGACTTCCATCGATGAGGTGCCGGTATGATTGACGCTGGCGAGGAAGCTGACCAGTTCACCGACATGGATGGGTTGTCGAAAAGTTACTTGATCTACGCTTAGAGTCACCACGTATTGCGCTGCATAGCGGCTGGCGCAGGCATACGCGACCTGGTCGAGCAACTTGAGAATGGCGCCGCCATGGACATTGCCGGAAAAATTGGCCATGTCGGGCGACATCAGCACAGTCATGGTGAGTTGGTGGGATGGCATGTCCATAGTTAACGGGCTTTCTTTCTATTCTCAAGAATGGCAGGAAGCGGCAAGCCTATCCTAGAATCACCAGGTTCAGCAAGAGACGCGGCGCGCGCTGAATTCGAAAGCTGCGAGGGCCTATCGGTTCGGCTAGCCGTTTTTACCCAGCACGTCGCGCAAATCGAAATTGCCGGGAGCATCGGGCAGCACGCGATCCTCGCACTGATGCAAGTGCTGTGCCATGCGCTCTTGCGCTGCCTCGATGTCGCCGTTTTCCAACGCTGCCAATACCGTGTCATGTTCATCGAATGAACAGATATTGTGTCCCTGCGTTTCTGTCTTGGCGATCATGAGGGTGGTGCGTGAGACCAGTTTTCGCAAGTTTTCAACCAGCAGCAGATTACCGGCGAGCTCTGCCAAAGCCAGATGGAATTGCGCCGACAGGCGGATCCAGCGCGGCCGGTCGCCGTTCAGATAGGACTGGCGTTCTTCTGCAACCATCTTGCGCAGGCTCGCCAGTTGACGCGCCTTGGCAACCCGTCCGACTTTATCGAGAACTGCGCGCTCTAGAATATTGCGCAACTCAAACATGTCTCTGACTTCGGTAGTGGAGGGGCTGGCGATGAAGGCGCCGCGATTCGCTTCCAGGTCTACCAGGCCCTCTGCCGCCAGGCGCGACAAAACCTTGCGCACGGTATGGCGGGCAGTGTCGTAGATCTGGCACAAGACCTGCTCTGTGAGCTTGGTCCGTGGCGGCAAGCGATGCTCCATGATGGCGTCGTAAATGTCTTGGTAAATGCGTTCTTCCGGCGTCGCCGAGTGATCGCGCGTTGCGGTCTGCGGTGCGAGAGATAAATGGGGTGGCTTGGTCGATTTATTCATAGTGAGGCATAGCACGGCATATTATCGAGAGTTTCATAGTTCATGACGTCGCCACGCCACATGACGGATTCGGAGAAAGACAGAGCGCATTACGCAGTTTTGTTCTTTTTCAGCGATGAGGCAAGTACTCCGTGGCCCGCTAAGTGGGGTCAGAGTGAAGTTTCTGCAAAAGGCGCGCAGAAAGTTCACTCTGACCCCAGTTAGCTGCTGCCCCGGTTTGCTGCGGTGGTTAAGCGCAAACCGGAAAAGAACATGCTGTCGACGTCGACAGTTTATTTAGGCAGCGAACCTTCCACGCCGTCGACCAGCCAGTTGATTCCGAGTAGATCTCCCATCGGCAATACTGCGCCTGCGGCGACCTTGGTTGCGCCTGTATTGTCCTTGAGCGGACCGGCAAAAGGAATCAATTTGCCATCGACGATGGCCTGTTTCTTTTCGTTGAAAAGCTTGGCGACATCAGCCGGCACCGCCGGATTCAACGCCGACAGAACCACCAGGTTTTCCTTGATGCCCCACAGCGTCTGTTCGGGCTTCCAGGTGCCGGCCAGCTCGCGTTTGACTTCCTGGCTGTAGTACACGCCCCAGTTTTCGGTGTTGGCGGTAAGATGCGCCTTGGGACCGTATTTGGCCATGTCGGTATCCCAGCCGAAGGCATGCACGCCTTTTTCCTGAGCGACCTGCACCACCGCCGGCGAATCGGTATTTTGCGCCAGCATGTCAGCCCCTTGCGCTACCAGCGTTTCGGCAGCCTGACGTTCCTTGCCCGGATCGTACCAAGTGTTGACCCAGACCACCTTAGTCTTGATCTTAGGATTGACGCTCTGTGCGCCTAGTGTGTAAGCGTTGATGTTGCGCACAACTTCCGGCACCGGGAATGAACCGACGAAGCCAAGGGTATTGGACTTGGTCATTTTGCCGGCAACGATGCCCAGCAAGTAGGCGCCTTCATAGAAACGGGTCTGGTAGGTACCCGCATTCGGCGCGGTTTTGTAGCCGGTCGCATGCACGAAGTGGACTTTGGGGAAGGCTTTGGCCACCTTGATGGTCGGATCCATATAGCCGAACGAAGTGGTGAAAATCAGCTGGTTGCCGTCGGCTGCCAGTTGCCGGATGACGCGTTCGGCGTCAGCTGTTTCCGGCACGTTTTCAACGTAAGTGGTTTTGATCTTGCTGCCGAATTCCTTTTCGATCGCAAGCCGTCCCTGATCGTGCTGGTAGGTCCAGCCGCCGTCGCCGATCGGTCCCAGATAAACAAAGGCCACCTTCAGCGGTTCGGCCGCCTGCGTTGTGGGGAGAATGCCTAACATCAGGCTGGCGCCGGCCGCAATGGCCGCTACTGTAGATCGCACTCGAAACATGAAGAACTCCTTTATATGGCAAAAACACTTGGCAAAAACACGTGGCAAAAATTCACTGTATGTAGAGATGAGAGAAGCTTCAGAAGTGGTATTCGACGCGCACCATCGGTGTTTTGGCAAGCGAGCCGGGAACGTCGTGTGGATTGCCGAACTTGTTACGCCAGTATTGATATTCGAGACCGAGGCGCAGTGTGTTTTTGCCGATGCCCATAGGTGTGCCGAGGTCGTACATCACTTGTGCATCGATATTCAGTTCCGGCGCGGTGCCACCGCCGAATTCGTTCTTCCCCTTGGCGGCGATGTAGTTCATATAGCCTTCGAAAGCCAGGCCGGTGGAACTGATAGGAATGCCCCATGCCGCATTGAGCATAGGGTGCAGATCGTAGGTGTAGCGGCTGGTGACGCCAATCGGCTGGTTACTTTCCTGCAGCAGCAACAGACTTATATTCAGAAAGCCGGGCACATCCATCATCAAGGTTGGCCCCAGCACCAGCATGCGTTTTTTCGACGCATAACCGATATCGTTCTTGGTGTTCCAGTCGAAGCCGGCGGTCACGCCGAGCCCGCGCACCGGACCGAAAGACAGGTCTTTCCCCGATACTTTGCCAAGATCAAGTGTGTTGCGATAAACGATATAGGCTTCCTGAGCGTTGCTGTCCTTGTTGTCGGATTGCAGTAAGTCGGCGTTGAAATAGTTCGTGCCATATTTATAGCCGCTGGCGTGGGTCAGGTTAAGGATGTTTTTCGTGATGCCTGTGCCGACGAATGGTTCTGCAAACTGAGTGCCATAGCGATAGCCGATCGAGGTGTCGCTCCATTCCGCCGCGCCGGCCTGCTGAACGGCAGTCAGCGCGGCCGCCACCGTCAGCACGCGAACTGCGAGCTTGCTCATATTTACTGCCACTTGCTTTGCCATGATGCTTTTCCCCAAAAGAGAGTTAATGACCAAAAAAGTTAAAGCGCCTGTTTCTCCCGCTACGCTCAGGTTCGCCGTATTTTGCAAATCGACTTTTCGAAATCATTAAAAATAATTGTCAACAATTTCTGATCAGCGTTTCAGCAATTGTCGTGCCAGAGGAAAAGTGCGGTGTGCAATCGTGATCCGCTCGTAAGCCGCATGGATATGGGCCTGTTTGCATCAAATCGGATCATGAAGTGCTGTTTTGGTGCGTCAGATGGCGCGAATTTTCATCGTTTTTTGTGAAAAATAGAATCTTTATAAATAATTATTTGTCGCAATTTATTATTTATTTTGTCGACAAAAATCGATCAATCCAACCATGAACAAACGGCCGCGGGCCGCAAATCCGCGCGACGCGCACCTGCCCGAGGGGACACTCGGCACGGATATCTTTTAGAAAACTCCAGCGCAATTTCAGCTCTGGCACAACAATTGCACTTTCCCCTTGTTTCCTTATTCATTCTCTTTAGATGGGCTCTCCCATGGATCTCCTGCCAGCTTCTTCAGACCTGCCGCCACGCCTGGTCCTGACCGGCATCAGCAAGCGCTATCCGAGCGTGGTCGCTAATGACGGCGTCAGCTTGAGTGTCCGGCCCGGCGAGATTCATGCCTTGCTGGGCGAGAACGGCGCCGGCAAAAGTACGCTCATGAAAATCGTCTATGGTGTCACCAAACCAGACGAGGGCACCATCCTGTGGGAAGGCCGTTACCAAACCATCGCCAGCCCGGCGCAGGCGCGGCGCATGGGAATCGGCATGGTGTTCCAGCATTTTTCCTTGTTCGAGACGCTGACCGTCGCCGAAAATATTGCGCTGGCACTGGATGTACAGATGGCAAAGCCGCTGCTGGCTGCGCGGATTGTCGAAGTGTCGGAAAAATACGGCCTGCCGATCGATCCACAGCGGCTGATACACAGCATGTCGGTAGGGGAGCGGCAGCGCGTGGAAATCGTGCGTTGTCTGTTGCAACAGCCGAAGCTGCTGATCATGGACGAGCCGACTTCGGTGCTGACGCCACAGGCGGTGCAAACCTTGTTCGCGACCTTGCGCCAATTGGCTGCAGAAGGTTGCAGCATTCTTTACATCAGCCACAAGCTCGACGAGATCCGCGCTTTGTGCGACAGCGCTACCGTGTTGCGCGGTGGCCGGGTAAGCGGATCGGCCATCCCCCGGAACGAGACTAACGATAGCCTGGCGCGCATGATGATAGGCGGCGAACTGGCCGAGTGCCGCCTGGAGCCGCAGGCAGCCGGCGAAACGAGACTGTCATTGGATAAATTGTCGCTGGCCACTATCGACCCGTTCGGGACCACGCTGAAGGCCATCAGCCTGGCCGTGAAAAGCGGTGAAATCCTTGGCGTCGCCGGTGTCTCGGGTAACGGCCAGAAAGAATTGCTGGCTGCGCTGTCGGGAGAAAGCTTGAGCTCGCACGGCCCGATGATCGAACTCATGGGGCAGCCGGCCGGCCAATTGAATCCGGCTCAGCGACGCCAGCTCGGCCTGACCTTTGTGCCGGAAGAGCGGCTCGGGCGCGGGGCGGTGCCGGCCATGAGTCTGGCCCAGAACGCCTTGCTGACCGGCGCCCGCCACGGCATGGTCAGCAAAGGGGTGATGCGGCAGGCTGCAATACGCCAGTTTGCCACAGACGTGATCAGCCGCTTCGGCGTCAAATGCGGCGACGAGCAGTCTGCGGCGTCCAGCCTGTCCGGCGGCAATTTGCAGAAATTCATCGTCGGCCGCGAAACCATGCTCAATCCAAAAATGATGATCGTGGCGCAGCCGACCTGGGGCGTCGATGTCGGCGCGGCGCAGTTGATCCGGCAGGCGCTGATCGATTTGCGCAAGCAGGGCGTGGCGTTGCTGGTGATCTCGGAAGAACTCGATGAGTTATTCACCATCAGCGATCGCATCTGCGTACTGGCCGACGGCCGCTTGTCGCCGGCGGTGCGGCTGGCCGACACCAGCATTGAACAGATCGGCAACTGGATGAGTGGCAATTTCGATGCATTGCCGAGCGCGGATGCAGACGCAGTTGCAGATTCCTCGGGCGGCGATCCCGGTCATCACCCTACATCTATCAAACAGGAGAGCCACCTTGCTCAAGCTTGAACGCCGTCCGGCCCCATCGCCGGTCATGCGGATTGCCTCGCCGCTGTTTGCGGCGGTAGCGATGCTGCTAACCGGTATCGTCATTTTTACTGTGCTCGGCAAGAATCCGGAGCAGGCGTTTTACGTATTTTTCATCAAGCCGCTGCAAACCATGTACGGCGTCGGCGAGTTGCTGCTGAAAGCCACGCCGCTGTTGCTGTGCGCGCTTGGACTGGCGCTGGGGTTTCGTTCGAATGTCTGGAATATCGGCGCCGAAGGCCAACTGACCATGGGCGCAATTGCCGGCGGCGGTGTCGCGTTGTGGCTTGGCGACAGCAGCGCGGCCTGGGGCTTGCCGCTGATGCTGGTCGCCGGTGCGCTGGGCGGCATGGCCTGGGCGGCGGTTCCGGCCTATCTGCGCAATCGTTTCAATACCAGCGAGATTCTGGTGACGCTGATGCTGGTGTATATCGCGCAATTGCTGCTGTCGTATCTGGTGCATGGCCCATGGCGTGACCCGCAAGGTTTCAATTTTCCGCAATCGAAAACCTTCAGCGATGCCCACCTGATACCGATCCTGATCGAAGGCACACGCACCAACTGGGGCTTCATTCTGGGCTTGCTGCTGGCGCTGGCTTCCTGGCTGTTTTCTTCCAAAACCTACGCCGGTTACCGGATGCAGGTTGCCGGCCTGGCGCCTGCCGCGGCCGCCTATGCTGGCTTCTCGAATAAACGTAATGTCTGGATCGCGCTGCTCATCAGCGGCGCCAGCGCCGGCGTGGCGGGGTTATGCGAAGTGGCCGGCCCGATCGGCCAGTTGCAGGCGCAGATATCGCCTGGTTACGGTTTCGCAGCCATCATCGTGGCCTGGATCGGGCGTCTGCATCCGGTCGGCATTGTGCTCGGCTCGCTGCTGATGTCGCTGCTGTATCTCGGCGGCGAATCGGCACAGATGCAGATGGCGCTGCCATCGGCCATTACCGGCCTGTTTCAAGGCCTGCTGCTGTTTTACCTGTTGGCGGCAGATCTGTTTATCAGCTTCAGGCTGAAAAATGTCAGCGTCGCCCGTCAGTCCGCTGCTGTCGCCATCATCAAGGAAGCCGCATGAATCCCGCCAGCCCCATCCTGCCCATCATCACCAGCACCGTGGTCGCGGCCACGCCGCTGATCTACGCTGCACTCGGTGAAACGGTGGTCGAAAAAGCCGGCGTGCTCAACCTGGGTATCGAGGGCATGATGCTGGTCGGCGCCGTGGCCGGCTTTGCCGCCGCTCTGGCGACTGGCAGTGCGACAGTCGGCTTCGCCGCTGCGGCGGCGGCCGGGGTCGCCATGTCGCTGATCTTTGCCTTTCTGACGCTCAGCATGCAGGCCAACCAGGTAGCGACCGGGCTAGCCCTGACATTGTTCGGGATCGGCCTGTCGGCCTTCGTCGGGCACAGCCTGGCCGGTACCCCGATCCAAGGCTTGCAAGGCGTCGAGATTCCGTTGCTGTCGCAGTTGCCACTGCTTGGCAAGCTGCTGTTTCACTATGACATCATGGTCTATCTGTCGCTGGTGCTGCTGCTGGCGGTGTACTGGTTTCTGAGCAAAAGCCATACCGGTCTGAAAATGCGTGCGGTAGGCGAGTCGCCGACGGTGGCGCACGCCATCGGTCATCCGGTGATTCTGATTCGTTATCTGGCGGTCATGTTCGGCGGCGCCACGGCCGGTGTCGCGGGCGCTTACCTGTCGATCGTGCAGACCCCCATGTGGGTCGAGGGCATGACCGCAGGCAAGGGCTGGATCGCATTGGCGCTGGTAGTGTTTGGCACCTGGAAACCGCTACGTGTAGTGTGCGGCGCTTACCTTTTCGGCGGGGTAACGGTGTTGCAGTTGTACGCGCAGGGTTTCGGACTTGGCGTGCCGTCAGAATTGCTGTCGATGCTGCCGTACGCCGCGACGGTGGTGGTGCTGGTGATCATCTGCCGCGATCCTAAAACCATATTGTTGAATCAGCCGGTATCGCTCGGGCGCAGTTTTCATCCGGACGCCTGACGCCCGAGGTGTTGAGTTTCAATCATTGCGAATATACTGCAAAGGTCAACCCGCAGACGGAGGATGCAATGAACCAGCGATACGATGCAATCGTCATTGGCACCGGGCAATCCGGTCCTTCCCTGGCGGTACGGCTGGCCAACGCCGGCCGCAAGACAGCCGTCATCGAGCGCAAGCGTTTTGGCGGTACCTGCGTCAATACCGGTTGCATACCCACCAAGACTTTGATCGCAAGCGCGCGCGTGGCGCACATGGCGCGTCGCGCCGCCGAATTCGGCGTCATGATAGCCAGCCCGGTTGAGGTCGACATGGCACGCGTCAAGGCGCGTAAAGATCTGATCGTCAGGCAATCCAATCAAGGCGTGGCCGACTGGCTCAAGAGCACACCCAATCTTACGGTGATCGAAGGGCATGGCTGTTTTGAGAGTCCGCGCACGGTACGGGTTAATGGCGAGTTGCTGGAAGCAGATGAAATCTTTATCAATGTCGGCGGACGCGCCGCGGTACCTGATATCCCGGGACTGAAAGACATCCCATTCCTGACCAACTCCAGCATGATGGAGGTGGATTTCCTGCCGCAGCATCTGGTGATTGTCGGCGGCAGCTACATCGGCCTGGAGTTTGCCCAGATGTATCGCCGCTTCGGCAGCGAGGTCACGGTGATAGAAGGCGGGCCACGTCTGATCGGCCGCGAGGATGATCAAGTGTCCGCAACCATTCTGGACATCCTGCAAGGTGAAGGCATTCAAGTCAGGCTAGGCGCCAACATTCAGCGCGTCGAAAAACCTGACGATGCGGTCGTGCTTAGCGTGAGTGAGAACGAGAACGATGCATTGCACAAAATCTCAGGCTCGCATTTGCTGCTCGCGGTGGGACGTGTCCCGAACACCGCTGACCTCGGTCTCGACCAGGCAGGTATCAAGACCGATCAGCGCGGGTATATCGTGGTGGACGACAAACTCTGCACCAATGTACCGGGAATCTGGGCGCTGGGCGACGTCAATGGCCGCGGCGCATTTACCCATACCTCCTACAACGACTATGAAATTGTGGCAGCCAATCTGCTCGACCATGATGCACGCAGCGTAGCCGACCGGATTCAAGCGTACGCGCTGTTCATCGATCCGCCGCTGGGCAGGATCGGCATGACTGAGCGGGAAGTTCGCGCTAGTGGTCGCAATGCGCTGGTCGCCACGCTGCAGATGAAGAGAGTAGGGCGTGCGCGTGAACGTAGCGAAACCCAGGGCTATATGAGCGTGCTGGTGGATGCGGAAACAAAGAAAATCCTTGGCGCAATGCTGCTCGGCATTGAAGGCGATGAAGTGATCCATTCGATTCTTGACGTCATGTATACCGGCGCCTCGTACACCGCCATCCAGCGTGCGATGCACATTCATCCGACTGTCTCCGAGCTGGTGCCAACGCTATTGGGTGAGCTCAAGCCGTTGCAGCCGTGAGCTGTTCCTGAGGTTCGCTATATTCCATGATAGAAAATGGGGATGCTGAACTGCGGCATCCTCCGGGACTTACACAAAACGGCTGTCAGTCGCTGAGATCAACATCCCTTGCTGGAGTCAAATTGATCGGTAATCAGCCAGTGGTGTGCTTGCGCGGGTTCATCGGCGGCCGCGACCAGCGGAAAAGCGGCAATCAAGCCAAGCAGTAGCAAGCCGATCGCGAGTTTGATTGCAAGATGGTGGTGTTGCGATGAATGGGGGTGATGATGGAAATGCAGCATGATAGTCTTCTCCTTGTTGCTGGAAAAAAACATTCTTCAAGAAATATTCTTCAATACATGCCATTTTGTGAGCCCGATCTCCGGCAGATGGGAGAGGGTATGTCTATCATACTCTTTCCCGCTGGCGGCACAGTCATGTCAGCGCGTGTGCTGCGATGTCCCTGATCGTTTCCTTGACCATGAAGGATACCAAGGCTAGTTCGCGAATTGACCTTGACCAGGCGTAACCTCAGCTATCAGTCTCTTTGATATTAATTTTTTAATACATTGTGGACGGGGATGCCCACCTTGATGATTGTTTCCTGGTTCGGCACACTCGAAATGGCAATTTCGCCGCCTAGCATCAGCACCCGTTCGCGCACGCCGAGCAGGCCGAAGGATTGTTTCTTGCGTTGCGATGGATCGAAGCCTCTGCCGTTATCGCGTACCTCTAGCAGATAACGGCCTTCTTTGCGCTCCAATGCGATCCTGACTTTGGTCGCATCCGCATGACGGCTGATGTTAGTCAGGGATTCCTGCGCTATGCGGAAAATTTCGGTAGCGCGTTTTTCATCCAGATGAATATCTTCTTCAGCCACGTACCAGGAGCAGTGGATGTCAGGGTGACCGTTGCTGAACTCTTCTACCAGCCACTCCAGGGCCGGCACAATGCCCATGTCGAGTGCCGAGGGGCGTAACGATGTCACCAGGTTGCGCACCACCTGGATAGTGGAATCGACCAGCGTTATCATGCGCCGTATGGTCGCCTGCAGCGACGCATCGTCCTCTTTGCATTGCAGCCCAAGAACCGACATATTCATGCGCAACGCCGACAGGCATTGTCCCAGTTCGTCGTGAATCTCGCGCGACAGGTGGCGCCGTTCATCTTCTCTTGCGGTTTCGTTGCGGGCAGCCAGTTGCCGCAGCAGCAACTGCGATTCTTCGAGGCGACGTTGAGTTTCTTTGAGAACGGTGATGTTTTTGCCTATCGCCAGCGCACCATTGACCTCGCCATCCAGATTGCATTCGGCGACGATGTGAAAGACATAATCGGTAAGTTGCTGATCCATTTTTGTCGCCCTGATAAAAATCTGGGCCGGGATCCTGGTCGCCATGACTTTTTTTAGTGTCGCGTTGTATTCTTCACCTGAGATACCGGTTCGCCATTTCGCATCAGGCATTTCGTTCATCGCATGCCTTGCCGGAATCCCGGTTGCCCGCTCGTAGGCCGGGTTGACATAGGTGCGCCGGCAGTTGCGATCGTAGCGCACCACCAGATCGGGCAGGTTTTCAGCCAGCGTACGGAACTCCTGCTCGCGCTTGGATAACAATTCTTCCACCTGTTTGCTTTCGGTGATGTCGCGCGCCAGACTGACCTTGTAACTACATCCTAAATATTCGAAATACTTGGAATTGACTTCCACCGGAAAGATACGCCCATCTTTCGTCTTATGGCGAGTTTCAAACTTTCTTGCCGCGAGGATCTTGAGGTCATTGAAGTCTTGCGGCCAGCGCGCGGCAGGCCAATCGGGATCGATATCGGGTATGCCCATCTCCAGCAATTCCGCGCGGCTATAATTCAACGCTCGGCAGGCTGCATCGTTAACGTAGCGAAAGCGCGCATCTTTATCGATCAGGAATAAGCTGTCGTTGACTTGATTCAATGCAAAGTCGACCAGCGCGAGGTGTTTCTCGGTTTGTTTGCGGCGGCTGATGTCGCGCGCGAAGCCGACGCTGCCGTGCAACTTGGCGGTATCGATCTCCTCCTGCTGCGTGAGTTCGGCGGCATCGAAAATCTGGGAGAAAAAATAGGCAGGCGCCCCGTGCTCGTTACGCAGCGGCGATATGTGCGTCCGAGCGTGGATGATCTGACCGCTCTTATGAATGCAACGGCAGTTCAGGTGGGAGCCGTTGAGCGCACCTTGCACTACATCCTGCGCCAATCGATCAAGCGCGGCGAGCATTGCGGGTTGATCGGCAGGATGCAGGATATCTGCGAAATGCTTTCCTTGCAGTTCCGTTGCTGCGTATCCGAGGAGCATGCATGCCGCGGGATTGATCGCCAGGAAAATCTTGTCCGGGCTGACAGCGCTCATCGCAACCGTAGATTGAGCGAACACTTCTTGAAAAAAATCTTTCCCGATGAGCAGTGAATTTGCGGCGGGATCGTCTCGCATAGAGGTCATCGGTTCAGAATTTTCATCGGCAGCTTCAATTGTATTGCCGCGCGATTCATTCTGGCTATAGGTCGGCGAGCGTGCGACGCTGACGTTTCGAGGGCCGCAAGCGTTGGAAAACATGCAGGGAAATGAGTGCTGATGGAAAATCTTCAGCTTTTCATAGCGGGCTGCGATATCGCATGCACTGGCATTGGTTGCGAGCGTAGGAATTTGCCTACATTTACATTGCAAATACCTACTGTGATTTCAAGAAGTCCCTACATGGCTCTGTCGTTTTTTTGCCGCAAAATCTCGGCTCAATTTCACGCCTCAATTTCACACGATATGTACACGTACTATCGTTTGGCAAAAAAAAATGTTTTGGAGAGGGAATGGCAATTTGGGGTCGCCTGTCGGATTTTTCATTGCATGCTGTAGTCACTAGTCTGGGAGAATATCGCTCCGGTGTAATTCACATCGATATCGGCGATGGCAATCAGTACTACCTGCACGTTTCAGAACAAGTATTAACCGCTCTACAGATGAATGAGGACAGTTTTGATCAGCCAGAACAGGCCAGAGCGGTGCTGGCCAAATTGTTTTCGTCCGCTACTGGTACGTTTCGCTATCTGTCGGCCAGTACCTTGCCGCTACGCAGGGATTTTCATCTGGATCTGAACACGTTTCAAAAACCGCCGCTGCTTTCCGTCTTTCATCATCGCGGCATGAAAAGGCTGCTGCCGCATGCTGATACGCGCTTCACTTTAAACCGCAATGACCATGCGATGGATAACTACGTGCTGCAGCGCTTCCTGGATAGCACGACAACGCAGTTGACGGCTGGCGCCAGCGCCTCAGAGCTGGCTCAGCTGCTCAACGAAGACGTTGAAAAAATACGCTTCTATTTTTATCGGTTGATAGAGATGGCCGTGATTGCTTCAACTGAATCGCATGGAAAAACTCTTTAGCCAAGAGTAATTGCATGCTAATGGCCGTGACGCGGATGACCGATTGCAGATACTCGCCTTGCCTGGCGGCTTAGCAGCAGTGTGACTACTGCTGACACTGCCAGCGTTGCCGCAACTACATAGAGGCCGGCAGCATAGCCGCCGGTCAGATTCTTCAGCCAGCCGATCGCAAACGGGCCAACGAAGCCGCCAAGATTGCCTACCGAGTTGATCATCGCTATGCCAGCGGCAGCGCCTGCTCCTGAAAGGAAGGAGCTTGGCATGGCCCATAACGGTGCTTTGGCGGAACTGATACCGACATTTACCGCGACAAGTGCAAGAACCACCAGCAATGCTGTCGTCGCCAGGCCGGCAAAAACCAGGCCTATGCATGCAAGTACACAAGGAATCACGACGTGCCAGGTGCGCTCTTCGGTACGATCCGAATGCTTTGCCCATAGGATCATGGCGACCACGGCGACAACACTCGGTACTCCGGTCAGCAATCCGGTCTGCCACGGGGTGAAGCCAAATTCACGAATGATCAGCGGCGCCCAAAGGCCCAAGGTATAAAGGCCGGCGGAGGTGCCGAAGTAGATGAGTGCGAGAGCCAGGACACGCGGGTCTTTCAATGCACTGAGAGCGCCAGCGGTGTGGCCGGTATTGGATTGTCGGGCGGCAGCTTCACCCTTCAGCCTGGCGATCAGCCATTCACGCTCATCGGCCGCCAGCCATTTCGCTTTCGCAGGCGTATCGGTCAGGTACTTCAATACGACGAAGCCGAGAATAATCGCAGGCACTGCTTCAATGAAGTACAACATCTGCCAGTCAGCCAATCCGAAAACCGATGGCAACTGCATGATTGCGCCTGACAATGGGGATCCGATTGCGACTGAAATCGGCGCCGCAGCCATGAACCACGCCGCAGCGACTGCACGTTGTTTCACCGGGAACCACAAACTCAAATAGAGAATGATCCCGGGGAAGAAGCCTGCTTCGGCAACCCCCAGCAAAAAACGCAGTACATAGAAGCTGTTCGGTCCGGCAGCAAAGGCCGATAGCGCAGAGATGATGCCCCAGGTAACCATCACGCGTGCGATCCAGATACGCGCGCCGACACGATGAAGTATCAGGTTGGACGGGACTTCAAATAAGAAGTAGCCGATGAAAAACAGGCCGCCGCCCAAACCAAACGCCGTGGGCGAGAGGCGGATTGCCTTATTCATCGTCATTGCGGCAAAGCCGACGTTGACGCGGTCAAGGAAGCTGACAAAGTAAAGCAGCATGACAAACGGAATGATGCGCCACATGAGCTTGCGAGATACGCGTGATTCGAGGCTTAATTCCAGGCTTGATTCGAGATCAGATTTCATTGTCTCCTCCTTGGAGGTTATAGCGTTGCATTATTGAAAATCGATACTGCTGCCGAGAGAACTACCGTTTAAACCGGTTATTTTTATTACTCTGAACAAAAGGAATGTCAGATATTGTCGGGCTGAGCGGCAATGAAAATGGCGCGAAAGTCATTCACGTTGGTTAGCGTGGGGCCGGTGACGACCGAGTCACCAAGTGCCTGGAAAAATCCGTGAGCATCATTGTTTGCAAGGCTTGCCAGCGGATGGATGCCATGCTTCCTTGCCCGTGCAAGGGTGTCGGGCCTCAGCAGGGCACCGGCAATTTCTTCCTGGCCATCGACGCCGTCGGTGTCGCCGGCGATGGCAAAGATGCCGTCTTCCCCGTTCAGGGCGACGCCCAACGCCAGCAGGAACTCGACGTTGCGGCCACCCCGGCCCTTGCCGCGAATCGTGACGGTAGTCTCGCCGCCGGACAGCAGAACGCAGGGAGGCTTGAAAGGTTGAGCGGGTTGAGCGCAACGCTTGACCTGCCTGGCAATCGCTGCCATGACTTTGCCGACCTCGCGTGCTTCACCTTCAATCGCGTCGCTCAGAATATAGGCGTTGATCCCGGCCTCTTTAGCAAGCCTGGCAGCGGCTTCCAGGGCAAGTTGAGGTGTCGCAATCAGATGTGTTTCGATATGCGGGAGACGTGGATCATTGGGCTTCAAGGATTCAGAACGGCCGCTTTCCAGCATGGCGCTTACCGCCGGCGGCACTTTGATGGCGTAACGCTGCAATACGGCGAGCGCATCCGCACAGGTAGTGGCATCTGCTACCGTCGGGCCTGAGGCGATGTCATGCAAGCCGTCCGCGGGGACATCGGAAATGATCAGATTGACGACGCGGGCAGGATGGCAAGCAGCCGCCAAGCGACCGCCCTTGATGGCGGAGAGATGGCGGCGTACACAGTTCATTTCAGAGATGCTGGCGCCGCTGGCCAGCAGTGCTTGACTGATCTCTTGTTTGTCTGCCAGCGTCAAGCCTTCAGCCGGTAATGGCAGTAGCGCAGAACCACCGCCCGAGATCAGGCAAAGAACCATGTCGTCAGCGCTCAATCCGCTCACGCGCTTGAGAATTTTTTCAGCCGCTTTCAGGCCGTTTGCATCAGGCACAGGGTGCGACGCTTCCAGAATCTCGATGCGCTGGCAGGGAACCGCATAACCGTAACGCGTAACGACGATGCCTTCCAGCGCTCCGCTCCAGTTGTCCTCGACCGCCTTGGCCATTGCAGCCGACGCCTTGCCTGCGCCAATAACAATCAAACGCCCACGAGGAGGCGCCGGCAAGAATTGCGGGACGCGCGAAGTCGGCTGCGCGACCGCAATAGCGACGTCAAAGATGTCTTTCAACAAGCGATCGATGCTGGTAACGGATTTGGCGTCGAAGCGGCCGGAAAGCTTAGGATACTTGGACGTGCTCATTTCCGGGGCCACGTCGAAAGCAAGCGGAAAGCAGTAAATGCAATAAACATGATGTCTCCAGCTTTATTTTTGCCAGGGGTAGTGCTTACCTCGGCTCGGCGCAGGCCGGTTTGCTCCCGGTATTTTTATGTTTTTCCTGCTCAGAAGTCTGCCCAGAAGTCTGCTCAGACCCGCCGGGCAGTTGATGGCTACGCCGCGGCTTTTTCTGCCGGGGCTGCGGTCTTTTCAAGGAATGCACAAACAGCAGCAGTCACTTGCGCTGTCGTGGCATTGCCACCCAGATCGCGGGTATGCAAGGAAGGGTCGGCAGTAACTGCTTCGACAGCTTGCATGACACGTTTTGCGGCGTCATGTTCGCCCAGATGTTCGAGCAGCATCACGACCGACCAGAAAGTACCGACCGGGTTGGCCAAGCCCTTGCCCATGATGTCGAACGCCGAACCGTGGATCGGTTCGAACATCGATGGATAGCGGCGCTCTGGATCGATATTGCCGGTTGGCGCAATACCCAGGCTGCCGGCCAGCGCTGCCGCCAAGTCGCTCAGAATGTCTGCATGCAGATTGGTGGCGACGATGGTGTCTAGCGTTGCGGGACGATTGACCATGCGCGCCGTTGCCGCGTCGACCAACTCCTTGTCCCAGGTCACATCCGGGAATTCTTTCGAAATCTGAACTGCGATCTCATCCCACATCACCATCGCGTGACGTTGTGCATTGCTCTTGGTGATCACGGTCAGCAGCTTGCGCGGACGGGATTGCGCCAGGCGAAAGGCGAAGCGCATGATGCGTTCCACACCGGCGCGCGTCATCATCGAGACGTCAGTAGCCGCTTCGATCGGATGGCCTTGGTGCACGCGGCCGCCGACGCCGGCATATTCGCCTTCCGAGTTTTCACGGACGATTACCCAGTTCAGGTCGTCTTGCTTGCAACGCTTCAACGGCGCATCAATGCCGGGCAGGATGCGGGTCGGGCGCACGTTGGCGTATTGATCAAAGCCTTGGCAGATTTTCAGGCGCAAACCCCACAAGGTGATGTGATCGGGAATATCCGGGTCGCCTGCCGAACCGAACAGGATGGCGTCCTTGTCACGCAGCGCATCCAAGCCATCGGCCGGCATCATCGCGCCGGTCTTGCGGTAGTAGTCGCCGCCCCAGTCGAAATCTTGAAATTCGAATGCAAACGTCTTGTTTGTCCTAGCCAGCGCTTCGAGCACCTGTTGGCCCGCCGGAACGACTTCCTTGCCGATACCGTCACCTGGAATAGTTGCGATGCGATAAGTCTTCATGTCTCCTGCCTTTCAAAAAATGTTCGGTGTGACTGCACTCTACCGACGTTTTCTGGCAAAAACCGGTGCTAAACTTAAAGCGTTCTTAACTATTATTCACAAGTGAGACATCATGCAAGAGACGGTTCTTCCATCGGATTTGGGCTTTTTCTCAACACTTGCAGCTTCCGGCAGCCTGAGCGCTACCGCCCGCGAACTAGGGCTGACTGCAGCTGCAGTCAGCAAGCATTTGACGCAAATGGAGAGCCGGGCCGGCGTGCCGCTGGTGAATCGGACGACCCGGCGGATGATGCTGACCCCGGAGGGCGAGCTTTACCTGGAGCATGCGCGCCGGATCCTGGACGAAATCAACCAGCTTTCGGAGTTGCTCGGCAGCGCCAAGAAGCGGCCGGAAGGCCTGTTGCGCGTCAACGCAACACTTGGGTTCGGGAGAAGTCATGTGGCGCCGGCGATCTCTAAATTCGTCGCCGCCTTTCCGCAAGTCTCGGTGCAACTGCAGTTATCTGTCATGCCGCCGCCGCTGACTGATGACACATTCGACGTCTGCATTCGATTCGGCGAGCCGCCGGATACACGCGTCGTCGCGCGGCGCCTGGCTGCCAATCGGCGACTGTTATGCGCGACGCCGGCTTACCTGGCGCGACGCGGTACGCCAGTCACCCCGCACGATCTGGCGAAGCACAATTGCATCGGTATCCGGCAAGGGGATGAAGCCTACGGCGTCTGGCGCCTGACGACCGGGAGCGGGGCGGCTAAAAAAACGGAGACCGTGAAGATTCGCGGCAACCTGACTACCAATGATGGCGAAATCGCAGTGAGATGGGCGCTGGATGGGCATGGAATTCTGTTGCGAGCCGAATGGGACATCAATCAATACCTGCAGGACGGCAAGCTGGTCCAGGTGCTGCCTAATTGTGCAACGCCCAATGCGGATATTTTTGCGGTGTATTCACAGCGCCACCAGATGTCAAATCGTATTCGTGCGTTCGTGGACTTTATTGCGAAAGAGTTGGCGCCAGCTGCTCAATAACGATTTCCTGGGATATAAGGAGCGCTGGATAACTGCGATAAGGCTTGCATAGCGGGCTTGCATAGCGCTGCTGTTTCCGATCTTCGGTGATTTCTATTTCATCCTATAAATAACGGTGGATTAGGCAGAAATCACCTTATTCCCCGGGCTGGCGTCTCGGCCTTTACTTGGGCCTTTACTCGGGCCTTGTATCTCGCCCTGTATCTCGTCATGCGACTTGCCTGCAGTGATTTGGGCCGACGCGCCCAATTGAATGCCGTTCTTCACGGCCACAACCTCAGCCATGATAGACAGCGCGATCTCGGCGGTCGTCTTGCTGCCGATGTACAGGCCTGCCGGCCCATGCAGTCCCTGCAGCGCGGGCTCCGTTATGTCAAAGTATGTGCGCAGCCGGTTGCGGCGTTGCTCGCTGTTGCGACGCGAACCGATGGCTCCGACATAGAAAGCATTGGACTGCAGTGCGTCAATCAGAGCCAGATCGTCCAGCTTGGGATCGTGCGTCAGGGCTACTACCGCGGTGCGTGCATCGGGCTGTAACCGCAGGATCAGGTCGTCTGGCATTTCGCGGCTGACTACCACGCCATCCAGCTGCCAGCTTGCGCGGTATTGCTCTCGCGGGTCGCAGACGATCACCTCGAAACCCAGGCTCAGCGCCATCTGGCACAGGTAGCGCGACAGGTCTCCAGCCCCGATAACGATGAGACGGGCGCGCGGCCCCAGGTAGGTGGTCAGCTGATTGTCGTCGAGCCGGGGCACACCATCGCGCCTGCCTTGACGCAGTTCCACCCTGCCGGTGTGCAGATCCAGCACCCGTTCGGTGCTGCGCCGCTGCTCGCAGGCCCGCAGGAGTTCGCCTAGCCGACTGTGCGCAGACACCGGTTCCAGCACCAGTTCCACGGTGCCTCCGCAAGGCAGGCCGAAGCGGTGCGCCTGGTCAGCTGAGATGCCGTAGCGCAGCACACTGGGCAGGTCGCTTGTGCAAACGGCGTGTGCGCCATCTTTCCGGATACGGAGGATGAGGTCGTCCTCAATGCAGCCGCCCGACACCGAACCGATGGTTTCGCCCCGCCCGTTGATGGCCATAAGCGAGCCGGGCGGTCGAGGCGAGGAGCCCCAGGTGCGCGCGACGGTGACCAGCACCACGGGCAGGTCCGCCTCCTGCCAGCCCAATGCGGTGCGCAAGACCAGGGTGTCGAGATCTTCCATCGCGCCGATTTACGCCAGTTTGAACGGCAGTTGGCGTATCGGTTTGCCGGTCAGCTGCGCAATGGCGTTGGCGAAAGCAGGGGCCAGCGGCGGCAGGCCCGGCTCACCCATGCCGGTCGGCGGCTCGGCGCTGGGTACGATGTGGACATCCAGCGTCGGTATGTCGGTCATGCGCGCTACAGTAAAGTCGCTGAAGTTGCTTTGCTCGACAACGCCGTCCTTGAGCGTGATGGCCGAGCCTGGCAGGCACATCGACAATCCCATGATCGCCGCGCCTTGTATCTGCGCTTCCACGCTGCGCGGGTTGACCGCAAGGTTGCAGTGCACGCCGGCGGTCACGCGATGCAGTACCGGTTGGCCGTCCCGTAGCGAGGCTTCTACCACGTAAGCCACCACCGATTGGAAGGATTCGTGCACCGCCACGCCCCAGGCGCGTCCGGCGGGTAACTGCTGCTTGCCATACCCGCTCTGGTCCACCGCCAATTGCAGCGCAGCCCGGTGGCGAGCATGCTTGTCGCCGAACAGCTGCATCCGGTAGGCCACCGGGTCCTGTTTCGTGCTGCGGGCGATCTGGTCGATCAAGGTCTCCATCACGAAGGCGGTGTGGGTGGAGCCCACGCTGCGCCACCACAGTACCGGCACATTCAGCTTGGGGTGATGCACCGTCAGACGCATCGGCAGCGGATAAGGCTCGCGCATGCCTTCCGTTGCGGTGGCGTCGATGCCGTTCTTCACCTGGAACTGTTCGAACACGGAGCCGGTGGTGATGGACTGGCCGACGATGACATGGTCCCAGGCCAGCACCTTGCCGCGTTCGTCGAAGCCGATGCGCGCGCGGTGCAAATGCATCGGACGGTAGTAGCCGCCGCGCATGTCGTCCTCGCGGCTCCACAGTGTGCGCACCGGAACCTTCAAGCCGGCGGCGCGGGCGGCCTTGGCGATCTCGCAGGCCTCGACCACGAAGTCGCTGCCGCTGGAGAAGCGCCGGCCGAAACCGCCGCCTGCCATCTGCACATGCACAACTACCTGTTCCGGTTTGATGCCCAGTACGCGTGCGACTGCGGCACCGTCCAGCCCGGGGCACTGGGAACCGGTCCATATCTCAGCGCGGCCGTCGGTGAGCGCAACGGTGCAGTTGAGAGGTTCCATGGCCGCGTGGGCCAGGTAAGGGAACACGAACTCGGCTTCCAGTTGCCGCGGCGCGCTTGCCAAAGGCGTCATGTCGGCGTCGAATTGGCGCGCTCCAGGCTGGGCGGCAAGGGCTCTGTACTGGGCCAGTTGCTTTTCACTGTCCACTTTCTCGACGGCGGCGGTGTTCCACTCCAGCTTTAGCGCATCGCGCCCCTGCTTGGCCGGCCAGTAGCCATCGGCGATCACGGCCACGCCTTCGGCGCCGCGATCGAGCGGCACGCGCAGCACGGCCTTCACGCCTTTCACGGCGCGCGCCGCGCTATCGTCCACTGACGCCAGGCGGGCGCCAAACATCGGCGGGCGCGCCACCACCGCCGTCAACTGACCGGGCAGGCGGACGTCAATCCCGAACTGCTGCCGGCCGCTGCTCTTGGCGCGCGCGTCCAGGCGCGTGGTGGGGCGACCGATGATGCGGAAATCCTTGGGATCCTTCAGTGTGACTTTCCCCGGCACGGGAAAGGCCATCGCGGCTTCGGCCAGTTCGCCGTAACTCAGCTTACGCCCCCCGGGGCCTAGCACCGAACCAGCTTCCGTGCGCAGGGTAGCCACGTCCACATTCCAGCGCGCCGCCGCCGCGCCCAACAGCATGGCCCGGGCGCGAGCGCCGAGCTCGCGATACTGCGTGAAGCTGTTCTTGACCGAATTGGAGCCACCGGTGAGGTGAATGCCGAAGAGCGGATCGACGTAGGCAGGATCGTTCGAGCCGTGCCGGCTGCGGACCATGCTCCAGTCCGCGTCCAGCTCCTCGGCCAGAATCATCGACAAACCGGTCTGCACGCCCTGGCCGAACTCCAGCCGGTTGACGGCTACCGTGACCTCGCCATTGGGGGCGATCTGCACAAAGGCCGACGGCTGTTGGGTCGGCTTGAGGGCGCTGCCAGCCTGGTCGCTAATGGTGGCTTGGGTGGCTTGTCCCATAGCCAGATGGGGAAAGGCGCCGAGCGCCAGGCCGACAGAGCCGGCCAGCTTCAGGAACTGGCGGCGCGGAAGTGTGGCGGCTTCTTCGCTTTGTCCGCGCGTCAGCATGTGCTGCAGGGCGCGTGGCATTTCGCTGTAATCTACATTGGGCAACATGGCAGCTCTTTCAGGCGAGGGTTTTGGCGGCGTCGGCCACAGCCGCACGGATGCGGGCATAGGTGCCGCAGCGGCAGATATTGCCGGCCATGGCCGAGTCGATTTCGGCGGCGGTCGGCTGCTTGCCGCGCGGCAGCGACTTGAGGAATCCCGTGGCGCTCATGATCTGGCCGCTCTGGCAGTAGCCGCACTGCGCCACGTCGTGCTTGAGCCATGCGGCGTGTACCGCGGCGCCGACCGGATCACTGCCGTCGGTCATGGCCTCGATGGTGGTGATCTTCCTGCCTTCCGCAGCAGAGACAGGTGTAATGCACGACCGGGTAGCCTGGCCGTCCAGATGCACGGTGCAGGCGCCGCACAGCGCGGCGCCGCAGCCGAACTTCGTGCCGGTCATGCCCAGCGTGTCGCGCAAGGCCCAGAGAATGGGGGTGTCCGGGGCGACGTCGACCGTGTGCTCACCACCGTTGACATGGAGCGTGCTCATGATGGGTCAGTCCTTCGCAGGTTAGGTGTGTCGTGGCAAGTGCGACTCGCCTCGCGATCAGAAGCTGCCGTCCGTCGACGTCGAAAGCGACTCCAGGGCGTGCACCGCCTTCAGCCGAGCCTCCACAGCCGGCCCGACCACCGCCAGTGCATCGCTTCCGGCCACGAAC
>NZ_DATMRK010000066.1:0-44065 GCF_035566375.1 Collimonas sp. | reverse complement strand
CGTTGGTTCTCTTGCAGCGACTTGAAGCCGGAAGAATTGATTGCGGAGAAGTGCGCGAACAGATCTTCACCACCTTCGTCAGGAGTAATAAAACCAAAACCCTTCGAATCATTGAACCACTTTACGATACCAGTTGCCATTACATTTCCTATTTCAGTTAAGTTGGGCTGTCGCCCGTTAGATCGTTTGAAGCAAGAAAGAAATGACAGACTAATACTGCACTACTAGCTCGAATCTTAAACGATGTCGCATTATAACCGATAAATTTATTTAAAGCACCGGGTACATAAATAAAAGTTATGCCGAGAGAAAGAATTGCATTTTTGACTGTTCAATCTAACACCCCGGTCGGCGGTTTCATCCCCCGCATCTTACCTTACTTACCCTTACTTACCTTATATAACCAAAACAAATAACAAAAAGCAATTATTGTGTTTTGATAATTATATGAGCGGCCATAGAATCGGCTTTTGCCTTATTCACTACGATTGGGAGATCGCATGTTCCAGCTTTCCAGAAAGAAAATACTGAACCTGGCTTTTGTCGGCTTGAGTGCATTGACATCCCTGGCGCTCAGCGCCTCGACCAGCTCCGCCGCTGACCTGAAAATCGGATTATATGCAGATGTTTCGACCCTCGACCCGCACTTCAACAATATCGCGCCGAATATCTCGCTGTCGTCGCATCTGTTCGACGCCTTGGTCAATGTCGATCCGAATGGCCGCCTGATTCCCGGCCTGGCAACTTCCTGGGCGGCAGTTGATCCACTCACCTGGGAATTCAAGTTGCGACGCGGGGTTAAATTCAGCGACGGCACCGAGCTGACCGCAGAAGATGTTGTATTTTCACTGGACCGCCCCGCCACGCTGACTAATAGTCCCGGCCCATTTACCAGCTACACCAAACAAATCATCGGCAAGCAAATCGTTGATCCCTATACTGTGCGTCTAAAAACCGCGACACCTTACGGACCGCTGGCGCTGGATGTCAGCACCATCTTCATCGTTTCTAAGAAAGCCGCACAGAACGCCACCACAGAAGACTTCAACAGCGGCAAAGCGTTGGTCGGCACCGGCCCCTTCAAATTTGCCAGCTTCAAGCGCGGCGACCGTATCGAACTGGTCCGCAACGATGCCTACTGGGGAGAAAAACCGGCCTGGGACAAAGTCACATTCCGCATCCTTACTTCAGACGGCGCCCGTCTGGCCGCCTTGCTGGCGGGCGAAGTGGACGCCATCGAAAACGTGCCGCCGGCCGATCTCGCCAAGTTGAAAACCAACGCACAATTCAAGCTGGCGCAAAAAATTTCCTGGCGCACTATTTTCTGGACTCTGGATCAGTCGCGCGACAAATCGCCGGACATCACTGACAAGGCTGGCAAACCGCTAGACAAAAACCCTTTGAAAGACGTCCGCGTGCGTCAGGCGATTTCCAAAGCCATCAATCGCCAGGCCTTGGTCGAGCGCACCCTGGAAGGACTGGCAGTGCCGGCATCGAATATCGTTGCCCCTGGCATCCTGGGATACGCCGATGCGCTAAAGATAGAAAAATACGATCCGGAAGGCGCCAAGAAACTGCTGGCGGCAGCCGGTTATCCCAACGGTTTCGGGATTACGCTGCATGGCCCCAACAACCGCTACATCAACGATGAACGCGTGGTGCAGACCGTCGCCCAGTTCCTGAACCGGGTCGGGATTCAGGCCAAGGTCGAGACGCTGCCACTGGCGGTTTACTTCGGCAAGGCGCGAGCCGGCGAATACAGCGCCGCCCTGCTGGGCTGGGGCACGCTGGCCGGCGATTTCGGTTTACGCACCCTGCTCGGCACCACCAATCCGGATACCGGCTGGGGTTCATGGAACTGGGGCAAATACACCAATCCGAAACTGGATCAGCTGGTGCAATCGTCATTGGCCTCGGTCGACCAGAAACAACGTGAGGATTTTGCCCGCCAGGGCGCAGTGGTCGCACTCAACGATTACGCGCTGATCCCGCTGTATCATCAGTATGCGACCTGGGCGCTGCGCAAAGGCCTGAAGTACACGCCGCGTACCGATGAATTTACTTTCGCTCATCAGTTCCATCCTGAATAAAATACCCGTCACAAAAAGCCGCTGAAGATAGCGGCTTTCTTTGTTGATCGCCGGCCCGCCCGCCTTCGCCAGCAACTCCCACTACTACTTAAAGGCAGCCGGCCACAGCCTGCAGAAAAACGGGGTTGCCGCTATACTCTTAGCCCTTGGCAGCTGGTGGCAAGCACCTGACATTCAGGTGTCGATTACCTACTGCCGCACGTCGGCGGTCCAGGTCGTCAATTCATCATTTCTAGTTTTTAGAGCCCGCCGCAAAGGAAGCGACAATGCAATATCGTGAACTCGGACACAGCAATCTCAAGGTCAGCCTGATTACGCTCGGCACCATGACCTGGGGCGAACAAAATACTGAAGCAGATGCGCATGCGCAAATCGACCTGGCGCTGGCGCATGGCGTCAATCTGATCGATACCGCGGAAATGTATCCGGTGCCGCCACGCCCGGAAACTCAGGGCTCAACCGAGCGTTATGTCGGCAGCTGGCTGAAAAAATCCGGCAAGCGCGGCGAGGTGATGATCGCCACCAAGGCCACCGGGCCGGCGCGCAAGCCTCACAATCCGCGCCATGTGCGCGGCGGCATCAATAACTTCGATCGCAAAGGACTGACTGAGGCTTTGCACGGTAGCCTGGAGCGCCTGCAGACGGATTACGTCGATCTCTATCAATTGCACTGGCCAGACCGTAGCGTCAACTGCTTTGGCGTGCAGAATTACAGCCATATTGCCGACGAAGATACGGTGCCGATTGAAGAAACCCTGACTATCCTGGCGGATTTCATCAAGGCCGGCAAAGTACGCCATATCGGGATTTCGAACGAAACGCCGTGGGGTATCGCGCAGTTTCTGCGGGCTTCAGAAAAATTCGATTTGCCACGCGTGATCAGCATCCAGAATCCTTATAGCCTGCTGAACCGTACTTTTGAAATCGGCCATGCGGAGTTTGCTTTCCGTGAACAGGTCGGGCTGCTGGCGTATTCGCCGCTGGCCTTCGGCGTACTTTCGGGAAAGTATCTGAACGGGGCACGACCAGCGGACGGCCGCCTGACCTTGTTTGAACGCTTCAGCCGCTACACCAATCCGCAAGTCGACCGGGTCATCGGCGACTATGTGGCGCTGGCGCAGAAACATGGCTTGGATCCAGCGCAAATGGCATTGGCTTTCGTGAATAGCCGCGGCTTTTTGACCAGCACTATCGTTGGCGCCACCACGCTACAACAATTGCAAAGCAATCTCGACAGCATCGACATCACACTCGATGAAGAGATCTTGCGCGAGATTGACGCTATTCATTTGCGCCAGCCCAACCCAGCTCCATAACAGGTAGAAAGACAGCAGGTAGAAAGATAGCGGCCGGCGCCTCAATCCTCCGGGCTTACATCAGACCAGACCGGCGGTGCGGCGCCGCTTGCTATCTCGACCGGGCGGCTGGCGTAGCGCTTGGCCAGCACCGCGCAGACCATCAATTGGATTTGATGGAACAGCATCAAGGGCAGCACGATCATGCCGACGGTATGCCCGGCAAACAAGACTTTCGCCATCGGCACGCCGCTCGCCAGGCTTTTCTTCGATCCGCAAAACACAATCGTGATCTCGTCTTCCTTATTGAAGCCCAGGCGACGGCTGGCAAAGGTAACAACAGTCAGCATCACGAACAGCAACAGCGCTACCACCACCGTCAAGCCGAGCAAGGAAAGCGGCGGCAACTGCTGCCACAAGCCCTGCACCACAGCTTCGCTGAACGCGGTGTAGACCACCAGCAGGATCGAGCCCTGATCAACCATCTTCAAGATTATTTTATGTTTATCCAGCCAGGCACTGATCCAGCGGCGGGCAATCTGGCCGGCGATAAAAGGCAGCAGCAACTGCATCACGATATTCATGATGGAATCGAAGGAACCCCTGTTTTGACCGTGCGCCACGACTACCAGGCCGACCAGAATCGGAGTCAGGAAGATGCCGAGCAGATTGGAAGCGGATGCGCTGCATACTGCGGCAGGCACATTACCGCGGGCGACCGAGGTAAAGGCAATCGACGATTGCACGGTGGATGGCAAGGTGCACAGGAACAAGATGCCGAGATACAGATCCGGCGTCACCAGCGGCAGCAGCAACGGCTTGAACACCAACCCTAGCAACGGAAACAAGGCGAAAGTGGCGAGCAGCACTGTCAAATGCAAGCGCCAGTGCAACGCCCCTTGCACTACCGCCTCACGCGACAACTTGGCGCCATGCAGGAAAAACAGCAAGCCGATAGCCAGCGTGGTGATCAGGTTGAAAGCTACCGCAACCTGGCCTTTGGCAGGTAACAGACTGGCGACAAGAACCGTGGTAACCAACAACAACGTGAAGTTATCAGGTAAAAAGCGTGGGCGAACCATGATAGAGGAAACGTGCGCTAAAGTTGAAGAAGGTTTCCCGACCGCCGCTCCTGGCAATCAGGGGAGCAACAAGACAGACTACATATGGGCGGGATAGCAAGCTTCATTCTACGCACTAACAACGCAGGCCTCGAAGAAATGTTGCGTCAAACCTAGGAACCGATGGGAATTCACCACAGCCAGAACATCAACAGCCAGGCAAAATTGACCAGGGCCAGGCCGGCAATCACCGGCGTCATGCTCAATAAACGGCGTGCCGGCGATATCGTATAGCGGCCGGTGACCCGCCAGGCCAGCCAGACGCTCCATAAGCTTGTCGCAATCAAAAGGATGGCGCGCAAATCGTTGGCCCAGAATACCGGCAAATGCTCGCCACGCAACAAGCTGACGGTGGTTGCCGACAATCCGACGAACACGCCGCAGCCGGCCAGCGGGATCGTGGCTTGCACCAGATGATTGAAACGTTTGCGATCCCAGTCGCCAAGCAAGCGGCTGCCGAGCGCAAACAACAAGCTCAGCGCCGTACCCAGCACCAGGCCGGTGGTGAGGATATAGGCGATCACCAGCCCGCCATCGAGCCAGCTGAATACGTCATTCTGCGCCGGATAATTGGTAAACACCCACCACGGTGCGTGCGTATCGAAGGGCCACATGATGTCACGGTCGATCAGCCAGGTCGCGATGGCTTGCTTGATCTGTACAAACCAGGGACTGGCCGACCAGTGGAAGGCGCCAATCGCAATCCCCATCAGGCCATACAGGGCCAAGGCGCTTTCCCACAAACTGTTGTGCTGCTCGCCGTGCTTGACGATTTCCTCGGTCGGCGCACGCCAGGTCAGCTCAATGGCGTCGCGATGACCGCTGCAACGGCCGCACATATGGCAATCGGCAGCGCCCTTCATGGCGCGCAACGGCACCAGCGGCGCGCAATTGACGGGAATCGTCGTGCGCCCTTGCGTGTGGCTCTTGGTGCCGTATGAAGCGCGCCAGGCGGTTTCATTGACTTTGTAATGGAACGGCGCCAGCTTGGCCAGCAGGCCGAACACGCCATTCACCGGGCACAGGTATTTGCACCAGACGCGCTTGTCGCGCCCGTACAGGTAACCGACGACGATGGCGCCGGCGGTAGAGCCGCCCAGCACCAGCAGCACAGCTTTTGGATATTGATAGACGCTCACCATCTGGCCATAGATAGTGGTCAGCGCGAACGCCACAAACGGCCAGCCGCCCCAGCGCATCCAGTGCGGGATGGCCTTGCCGCGCCCATGGCGGCTGGCGAATTCGGTCAATGCGCCTTCCGGACACAGTACACCGCACCAGACACGCCCCATCAACACCATGCTGATCAGCACAAACGGCCACCAGATGCCCCAGAATGCGAATTGGGCGATCAGCGTCAGATTCGACCAGATGTGTGCAGTCTCGTCCGGCAGCGGCAAAAAGATCGGCACCAGGATCAGGAAGCCGTATACAAGCACAATCCCCCATTGCACCCAGCGAATCAGTCTCGCATGGTCGCGCATCCAGTCCGCAGTACGGGAAAGTCGCGTTTGAGGAATTGCACAAGTAGTCATTGGATTATTTCGTGGATCATTTCGCTGGGATTGCCTGCGGCACTGTACGAGCTCGTTTAAGGAATAACAAAACGCCTACCCAATATGCCACATACACCAGCAGGCTCATCAGTGCAGGGTGCGCACGATAGCCGGTCAATGTGGAAACCAGGTTGCCAAACGAAGTCGTGTCGTCGAGCAGGCGTGAACTATCCCATATCGGATCGACCAGTGTCGGAATAATATCCAGCGACATCAACCGTTCGATACCGGTCAGCAGCAAACCTGCGGCCAGGAACAACAAGATGATTTCAGTGACTTGGAAGAAGCGGCGCCAAGAGAAAATTTTACCACCGAGCTGCAATAGATAGAAGGTCAGGAACGCCAGCGCAAAACCAAGCAACGCCGCCAATACCATCGGCCCGGCAGTTTCTCCCTGTTGCGCCAGACCCAGTCCGTAAAGAAAGATCACGGTCTCGCTGCCTTCGCGCGCAATCGCCAATGCCGCCAGCGCAAACACGCCCCACCAGTTCGCGCTTTGCAGATTTGCGCTGAGCGAAGTTTCCATTTCGCGCTTCAGTGTGCGGCCATGCTTGCGCATCCAAAACACCATCTGCACTATTAATATGGCCGCCAATATCACCATGACGATCTGAAAATAATCCTGAGCGTCACCAGCAAGCAGCTCGCTAAAACCCAACAGTGCCGCGCCCAGGCCGATCGCCGCCAGGACGCCGACACCGACGCCGCTCCACAGGTAAGGCAGACCGCGGCGCGCAGCCTCGCCGCCATTCTTTAACCACGCATGCAAAATACCAACCACCAGCAAGGCCTCAACGCTCTCGCGCCAGACGATGAACAATACCTGACCCATCACTTATCTCCAGTCAGTTGCAGACGGAGCCATGCGTCGCACCATGCGACTCATCAACTCTGCCCAGCAACAAAAGACTATCCTCAAAATACTGCGCGCCCATAGAAGCTTTTACTTGGCAACAATCACACCCTGCGCCTGGGTATGAAAATCATCGAAAAACTTGTATTCACCCGGTTGCAGCGGCGCAATCACGACAAAAGATTGCGCACCCGGCGCCAACACTTTTTCTTTACGCAGCTGAACGCTTTCAAATTCAACCGCCGATTGGCCGCTATTTTGAATCTCGATTTTTATTTTCTGGCCGGCAGGAACCGCTATCCGCGCCGGATTCAGAACGCCATCCTTCATTTCCAGCTTGAAGGTCGGCAAATCAGCGGCCGTCGAAACTGCTGCCGCCAGCAATAGACCGATACCAAACACGCCACGCACTTTGCCTGACACCATGACCATGCTCTCCGATAAAAATTTCATGGGGCGCTTTCTGCTGAATTAATACCCGCCCTTTTTACCAACGCCAGCGAAGGTGAATTCATTGACTACCTCAAATGGCTTGAACCAGGGGCCGACACCGGTTTCCTTATCTACATGGCGGCCAAAATGTGCGCCCGCATTGGCCGACGGCGGGGAGATTTTCATTTTCAATGTATATTTTCCCGGCCCTGCCAGCTTGACGTTATCGCCGTAGTGCGGACCATCGCTGGCCACCATCGGCATCATGTCGCCCTTGATTACCTGAGTCGAACCGGCTTTGGTGAATTCGTAAGAGATAACCAGATTCGGCATCCAATCGCCCTCGGCAAAACCGTTTGGATTGTTTTTCACAGCACGAATATCGGCCTCGACATGGATGTCCGATAGTTCCGCCTTGCGCATCATGCCTTCCGGTTCCATTTTGATCGGCTGCAGGTAAACAGCAGAGATCTCCAAACCATTCATGATTTGCGGCTTGCCGATCGGGTATTCGGCTGCTGCAACGGCGCCGGCGCCGGCAAAACCAAACGAAACAAGCGCAGCCGCCGTAAGCAATTTCACATTCATGTCATCAGCCTTTCTTAATCTATAAATGATAATGATTATTGTTTAATTATATCATCCGATGAATTGCACCGCGACCCGGACTCACCAAGTAAGAGGATCAAAACAACTAAGGCTAAAATGCAAATAAAGCTTCCCAAGCTGCAATGTCTGTGGCATAGTAGCGGACTTGGTTGAGAGCAAGCAGAAAAAGAGATTTAGCTCTGTAAGCGATAAGAAATATTAAGTTTTTAAATATTTCCCTCTTCCAAAAACAACAAAGCTAATATATAATTTTGTTTTTCGCGGCTGTAGCTCAGCTGGATAGAGTACTTGGCTACGAACCAAGGGGTCGTGGGTTCGATTCCTGCCAGCCGCACCAGTAATTCGAAGGGTTGCAAGAGAAATCTTGCAACCCTTTTCTGGTTTACATCCCTCATTTTTATTCGCCGCTCAAAGCCAGATGAATGCCTTGGCGACCGCGCTGAAAACTGCTGCTCCGATCCGCCCTCTCTAAAACTAGCGCGCAATAAAAAACCGGCGATCTTCATCACCGGTTCGTTGTGCCACACAAGCTGGCATTTCCTGATCCTCAATCTCAACGGCGTCGCGGATAAATATCTCGGCCGGCTCTATCGATCTCTTGTCGCAAAGCGCGCCGCTCATCCGGCGACATCCGCCCCCGCCCAGCATCGCCAGGCTCAGCGCCACGTCCGCGATTTTGCCATTGCTCATCTGGCGCCTGGTCGCGCCGTGGCTCATACTGCGATGGCGGTGGCGCGCGACGCTCGGCGCGCTCATCCGGCATCCGGTCGGAACGTGCAGAGGCGCTCATCATTGCGGATAGCAACAATAAACAAACACTGATTTTCCGAAACATCATGATCATATGGACTTCTTCTGTGGATACTGGATAACGGTTAAGATTGAATCGTCACAAATTCAGTGTAAGCTCCCCTCTAAATGGGCATAAGATGTTTTTGGTAAAGTGTGTAACACTTTGTAATCCATGGGCCTTTACTGTATTTTTGAAGCGCACTCTGAAGTTACCATATGACCATGAATACGATCAACACCCAAAACCAAACAAGCAATCCCCACCAACATAAAATCCTGGTGGTCGACGACGACATTCGATTGCGCGATCTGCTGCGACGATATCTGACGGAGCAAGGCTTCCAGGTGGTCACGGCGGAGAACGCTCAGGCGATGAACAAGTTGTGGATACGCGAGCGCTACGACCTGCTGGTGCTTGATCTGATGCTGCCGGGCGAAGACGGCTTGGCGATCTGCCGCCGCTTGCGCGGCGCCGGCGACCAGACGCCGATCATCATGCTGACAGCAAAAGGCGAGGATGTGGATCGCATCGTCGGACTCGAAATGGGCGCCGACGATTATCTGCCAAAACCATTCAACCCACGCGAACTGGTAGCGCGCATCGGCGCGGTGCTGCGTCGCAAAGGACCGGACGAATTGCCGGGCGCTCCATCGGAGACGCCGCAGTCCTTCGAGTTCGGTGAGTTCATACTCGACCTCGGCACTCGCACACTGAAAAAAAACGGCGAATCGATTCCGCTTACCACCGGCGAATTTTCAGTGCTCAAGGTGTTTGCACGGCACGCGCGGCAACCGCTGTCCCGTGAAAAACTGATGGAGCTGGCGCGTGGCCGCGAGTATGAAGTATTCGACCGCAGCCTGGACGTTCAGATTTCGCGCCTGCGCAAGTTGATCGAACCGGATCCGGCCAGCCCGCTCTACATACAAACTGTATGGGGACTTGGCTACGTATTCATTCCTGAAGGCCAGCCGCGTTGATGCTGGTTTGCGCAGCATTGCCAGTCGACAACCCTTGCAGCATACGGCCACATGGCAACTGCTAACCGGCTGGCCTGGCTGAAAAGCGGTCTGCTGTGGCGGACCTTTTTCATGCTCGCCTTTCTGATTACCGTCAGCATGGTGACTTGGGTCGCCAGCTTCAGGATCGTCGAGCGCGGCCCGCGCGCGCAACAGATCGCAGCGCAAATCATCTCCATTGTCACCATCACCCGGGCCGCCCTCACCCATTCGGCGCCGGATTTGCGCAGCGAGCTATTGTTCGACCTGGCCAGTAATGAAGGCATCCGGATTTACCCGCTGGAAGACAGCGACAAGATCGACCCGCCGCCCGACAACTCCTTGATGCCCGATCTGGAAAGAGAAGTCCGGGCCCGCCTCGGCAATCAAACCAGATTTTCATCCAAGGTCAACGATATCGACGGCTTCTGGATCAGCTTCAAGATCGATAGCGACGAATACTGGTTGATGTTAGATAGTGAGCGGGTCGAGCGCACCTCCGGCATTCAATGGCTGCAGTGGGCCAGCGTGGCGCTGGTGTTGTCGCTGTTGGGAGCCATGTTTATTTCGACCCTGATCAACCAGCCGCTATCACGCCTCACCGCAGCCACCCGTGCGGTAGCTAAAGGCCTGCAACCCGAACCGTTGCCAGAAACGGGGCCCACCGAAATCGAGGAAGCCAATCGCAGCTTCAACCAGATGGTGAACGATTTGCAGCGCATCGAATCCGATCGGGCAATTATCCTGGCCGGTATTTCGCACGATTTGCGCACTCCGCTGGCGCGCATGTTGCTCGAAGTCGAGATGGCCAATTTATCCGATGATGCGCGTAACGGCATGCAATCCGATCTGGCGCAGATGGACGGCATCATCGGCCAGTTCCTGCACTACGCAAAACCGACGGATACCAGCAGCTTCGAGATAATCAACCTGAGCGAGCTGATCGACAATGTGGTGCAAGCCGCCTTGCGCCAGACCGATATCCGGATTCACACCAGCATCACGCCAGACCTCCATGTTTCCGGCAACGAAACCGAGCTCAGGCGCGTGCTGAATAATCTGATAGAAAACTCTCGCCGCTACGGAAAAAAAGAAGGTGACGAGTGCGCTCAGGTCGACATCAGCTGCCATGTCCGCCAGGACAAGGTGGTGGTGAACATTGTCGATCACGGCCCCGGGGTGCCAGACAGCGAGATAGATCGCCTGCTGCGGCCGTTCACCCGGCTCGATGTGGCGCGCGGACAAGCCAACGGTTCGGGCCTAGGCCTGGCTATCGTAAGCCGGATTATCAAACAGCACGGCGGAAAACTGCGTGTCAGCAACCGCGAGGGCGGCGGCCTGGCAGCTCAAATCGAAATGCAATTAAGAAGCTAGCACCTCTTATTCACAGAGCAAACAGCAAAGCCACGGCCTCCGCTGCGATCCCTTCCTCCCGCCCGAGATAACCCAACTTTTCATTGGTTTTAGCTTTCACATTGACCTGATTGACGGCAATCCCGCAATCGGCGGCGATCCGCGCCACCATCTGCGGAATATGCGGCGCCATTTTCGGCGCTTGCGCGATGATGGTCGAATCGATATTGCCAACAGCGTAGCCGGCAGCACCTATCAGCCGCACCGCTTCGCGCAGCAGTTTGCGTGAATCGGCGCCGGCAAACCGGGCATCGGTATCAGAGAAATGGCGACCGATGTCGCCCAGAGCCGCCGCGCCAAACAAGGCGTCGATAATTGCATGCAGCAGGACATCGGCATCGGAATGCCCCAGCAAACCGGTTTTGTGCGGGATAGTCACGCCGCCGATAATCAATGGTCGGCCAGCCTGCAAGGCGTGGCAATCGTAACCTTGGCCGATACGAAACCTGGGAGGGTGGCTAAGGGGTTGGCTAAGGGGCTGACTCATACGAGCTCCTTTGAATAGAGTGCGGATAACTTCAAAATTCTTCCTTTAAAAACATCTCTGCCAATGTCACATCGTGCGGCAGAGTAACCTTGAAATTGCGCGGACTGCCCTCCACCAGGCGCGGCTGCAAGCCTAGCAATTCAACCGCGCCGGCTTCGTCGGTGACCGTCTCGGCCTGCGCCAGCGCGCGCAACAGCAGCTTGTAGCGAAACATTTGCGGTGTCTGAGCTGCCCACAGTGCGTTGCGAGGCACAGTCTCCGCGACGCGCGCTTGCTGATCGCCGCGCTTCAGGGTATCAACCACCGGCAATGCCAGCAATCCACCCACCGGGTCATCCTGCAATGTCTCAATCAAATGCTCGATCAAGCCGCCGGTCAAACCCGGCCGGGCGGCGTCATGCACCAGCATCCAGTCGTCATCGCCAACCAGGGAGCGAATCGCCTGCAAGCCATTCAACACCGATTCCTGACGGCTGGCACCGCCATCAAACAGCAAACTGACCCGTCCCTGCAAATGCGGCGCGGCTGCCATCAGCTCGCTTATATAACCGTCGTCAGGGCTGACCACGACGAAAACATGACTGATCACGCTTGCCGCTGCAAAGGTGGTCAAGACGTGCGCCAACATCGGCTGCCCAGCCAATGGCATATATTGCTTGGGAACATCCGCGCCCAAACGCGTGCCGATACCGGCGGCGGGAATCAGCGCAAAATAGCGTGAGGAATTCATGCGCAATGGACTCGCTCGAGATTCTGGGGAAATGTCATGGCACGTAACAAAAAAGACTGAAAAATGACTGCGAAAAAACAGCTGTGTACCTGAGACAATAGAATGCTGGCCGCCGGCAGATACCAGGCAAACTCAGGGCCGAATTGCGAAAATCAGCATTTATGCCCGTGGTTTATAATGCGGCTCTGAATTTTAACTGTCAAATCAGGCGTAATGCGGCTTTTTTTGACCGCACCGGCGATATGCTCACACGCTTGCATCATCGGTTGCATCATCGGTTGCATCTTGCTAACAGGCCCTAATGTCCTTTGATCTAGAAAAATTGCTGCCCAAACCGGGCGCCCGTTTTGTGCTGCCGGCCCTGCACGGCTCAGCCGATGCGTTTGCCTTGGCGCAAGCCGCACTGGCGCTGAAGTCGCAACAACGGATGCTGGTAGTGGTGGTGGCGGACGCCACCGACGGGCAACGGCTGCGCACGGAAATCCCCTGGTTTCAGGCAAGCAGCGAGCAACCCAACGGCTTGCGCTGCCATTTGCTGCCAGACTGGGAAACCCTGCCATACGATGCCTTCTCGCCGCACCAGGATCTGGTATCGGAACGGCTGGCAACCCTGTACGAGGTGCAGAGTGGCCAATGCGACGTGTTGCTGGTGCCGGCTACTACCGCCCTGGTCAAAATGGCGCCGCCATCCTTCCTGGCCGGTTATACCTTCTTTTTCAAGCAAGGCGAGACGCTGGATGAAGCGCGCCTGAAATCGCAGCTGACGCTGGCTGGCTACAGCCACGTCAACCAGGTCATGTCGCCGGGTGAGTATTCGGTGCGCGGCGGCTTGATCGATATTTTCCCGATGGGCTCGGTGCTGCCGTATCGGCTGGATTTGTTTGGCGACGCCATCGAAACCATACGCACCTTCGACGCCGACACTCAGCGCTCGCTCTATCCGGTCAAGGAAGTACGTCTGTTGCCGGGACGGGAGTTTCCGATGGACGAAGCAGCGCGTTCTGCTTTCCGCAGCCGCTGGCGGGAAGTATTCGAAGGCGACCCGTCGCGCTCGGCGGTTTACAAGGACATCGGCAACGGCATCGCCTCGGCCGGCATCGAGTATTACCTGCCGCTGTTTTTTGAAGCAACCGCGACCTTGTTCGAATACCTGCCTGCGACCGCGACATTTGCCTTGGTCGGCGATATCGACGGCGCCATCCAGCGCTTCTGGAGCGACACCCAGTCACGCTACAAATTTCTCAAGGCGGATCGCGAGCGCCCTTTGCTGGCGCCTGAAGCCCTGTTCTTGACCGGCGAGAATTTTTTCAGTCTGGCCAAGCCATACGGCCGCTGGGTGATTCAGCATAGCGACGCCGCATCGGAGTTGTCGGCGCCGATTCCCAATATTGCCGTCAACCGCCGCATTGACGACCCGCTGACCAATCTGCGCGCCTATCTGCTGCAAAACGACAGGCGCGTGATGATCTGCGCCGAATCGAATGGCCGTCGCGAAACCTTGCAACAGTATTTCAACGAATACGATTTACCGCTGGCGCTGTGCGACGGTTACGCCGACTTCACCACCGCAAACAAAAAACTGATGCTGGGCGTAGCACCCTTGCACGCCGGCTTCGAGCTGCCGCAATACATATTCATTACGGAAACCGAACTGTACGCCGGTTCCGGCCGCCGCATCGGCAAGAAGAAACAGGAAGGCGCAACCCAGGTCGAATCCATGGTGCGCGATCTGTCCGAGCTCAAGATCGGCGATCCGGTGGTGCATATCAACCATGGCATCGGCCGCTATATGGGCTTGCTCAGCATGGATCTGGGCGAAGGCGAAACTGAATTCCTGCATCTGGAGTATGCCAAGGACACCAAGCTCTACGTGCCGGTCTCGCAACTGCACGTGATTTCGCGTTATTCCGGCGCCTCGCCGGAAGACGCGCCGCTGCATGCGCTCGGTTCCGGCCAGTGGGAAAAAGCCAAACGCAAGGCGGCGCAACAGGTACGCGATACCGCGGCAGAATTATTGAATTTGTATGCGCGGCGCGCCTTGCGCCAGGGCCATGCTTTCGAATATTCCGCCCACGATTACGAGGCATTCTCTGAAAGCTTCGGCTTTGAAGAAACCGTCGATCAAGCCGCGGCGATCAATGCCGTGATCAAAGACATGACCAGCGGCAAACCGATGGACCGCTTGATCTGCGGCGACGTCGGCTTCGGCAAGACCGAGGTCGCGCTACGCGCCGCCTTTGTCGCCGTCCTCGGCGGCAAACAAGTCGCGATCCTGGCGCCGACCACCTTGCTGGCGGAACAGCACGCGCAAACTTTCGCCGACCGCTTTGCCGATTGGCCGGTAAAAATTGCTGAATTGTCGCGTTTCCGCTCCGGCAAGGAAGTCACGCAAGCCATCAAGGGTATGGCCGACGGCACCTTGGATATCGTGATCGGCACCCATAAATTATTGTCCGATGATATTAAATTTTCGCGCCTGGGGCTGGTGATCATCGATGAAGAACATCGATTCGGCGTGCGCCAGAAAGAAGCGCTCAAGGCCTTGCGCGCTGAGGTCGATGTGTTGACCCTGACCGCAACGCCAATCCCGCGCACGCTGGGGATGGCGTTGGAAGGCCTGCGTGAATTTTCCATCATTGCCACCGCACCGCAAAAACGCCTGGCCATCAAGACATTCGTGCGCAGCGAAGGTGAATCGACCATCCGAGAAGCCTGCTTGCGCGAACTGAAACGCGGCGGCCAGGTCTATTTCCTGCATAACGAAGTGGAGACCATCCAGAACCGCAAGGCGATGCTGGAGGTACTGTTGCCGGAAGCGCGCATCGCCATCGCCCACGGTCAGATGCATGAACGCGACCTGGAAAAAGTGATGCGCGATTTCGTTGCCCAGCGCTTCAATATCCTGCTGTGCACCACGATTATCGAAACCGGCATCGATGTGCCGACCGCCAACACCATCATCATGCATCGCGCCGACAAATTCGGCCTGGCGCAATTGCATCAGTTGCGTGGCCGGGTCGGCCGCTCGCACCACCAGGCTTACGCTTACCTGCTGGTGCATGACGTCCAGGGCCTGACCAAGCTGGCGCAACGGCGGCTGGATGCGATCCAGCAAATGGAAGAACTCGGCAGCGGTTTTTACCTGGCCATGCACGACCTGGAAATCCGCGGCGCCGGCGAGGTGCTGGGCGACAATCAATCGGGAGAAATGCATGAGATCGGCTTCCAGCTGTATTCCGACATGCTCAACGAAGCCGTGCGCTCATTGAAGAATGGCAAGGAGCCTGATCTGGCGGCGCCGCTCTCGACCACCACCGAAATCAATTTGCACGTACCGGCCTTGCTGCCTAACGATTATTGCGGCGATGTCCACGAACGGCTATCGATCTATAAGCGCCTGGCCAATTGCAACGCGCAAGACAAGATCGACGACCTGCAGGAAGAATTGATCGATCGCTTCGGCAAGCTGCCGGATCCCGCCAAAGCCTTGATCGAAACCCATCGCCTGCGGATTGCTGCCAAATCGATAGGCATCGTCAAGATCGATGCGCATACCGACGCCGCCTTGCTGCAATTCGTACCTAATCCGCCGATCGACGCCATGCGCATCATCGAGCTGATCCAGAAAAACCGCCATATCAAACTGAATGGCCAGGACAAATTGCGCATCACTGCTGACATGCCCGACCTGGCGGCGCGCCTGACGCAGGTCAAGGCAACCATCAAAGCCTTAGCGGGATGATCTGCTCTGGTTATGCCTTATTTTCCTTATTTAAATTTTAGTAAAGCCACATCGACCCATGAATCTGATCTTGCAAAGCCTGAGCGCAGAACGCAACGCCATTGACCGTATCGCCAGCCTGGCGGGCGTTGCCGCTGTCGACATCAGCAGCGGCGGCCGCCACGCATGGCGTTGCGCCGACGTCGCCTATTCTGAAAGCCTGAAGACACTGATCGATGCCGCCTGCTACGGCGCTCAGATCGACTGCGCCTGGCTGCCGTCAGCGCCGCAACTGGGCGACTTTAAACTGCTGGCCATGGATATGGACTCGACCTTGATCACCATCGAATGCATCGATGAAATCGCTGACATGCAAGGCCTCAAGCCACAAGTCTCGGCGATTACCGAAGCGGCCATGCGTGGCGAGCTGGAGTTTAACGAAAGCCTGACCCGGCGCGTGGCCTTGCTCAAGGGGCTGGATGGGTCGGCGCTGCAACGGGTGTTCGACGAACGCCTGCAATTGTCCCCTGGCGCGGAAAACATGCTGGCCGCGGTCAAGGCTGCCGGCCTCAAAACCCTGCTGGTATCCGGCGGCTTTACGTTCTTTACCGACCGCATGAAAGCCACGCTGGGACTCGATTACGCCCATTCCAACCTGCTTGAAATCGTCGACGGCAAACTGACCGGCAAGGTGCTGGGCGGTATTGTCAACGCGGAGGAAAAGAAACTGACTGTCGAACGTGTTTGCGCCGAGCTGAATATCGCGCCAAGCCAGGCAATTGTCATGGGCGATGGCGCCAACGACCTCAACATGATGAAGATTGCCGGCCTGTCGGTCGCTTTCCGCGCCAAGCCGGTAGTGCGCGCGCAAGCCAGCGTGGCCTTGAATTTTGTCGGGTTGGATGGCATCTTGCCCATATTGGCGTAATTTCTGTTGAAATCAGCGCCTCCCCTTTAATAAAAAGGAAAGTCATGGCACAAGAACTGGTTTTCGATAGCAAGCTGCACTCCGAAAAAAATCTTGCATGGTGGCTCTATCTTTTTCACGGCGCCAGCCTGGTATTTTCCCTCGGGGCTTTTTCATGGATCCCCTTGATCATCAATTATGTCAAACGCCAGGATTCGGCAGATACATTTGTGTATAGCCACCACAATTGGCAAATTCGCTCATTCTGGTGGTATCTGTTATGGATGTTCGTCGGCGGCGCCCTGTTCCTGACGGTGATCGGGATTCCGCTGGCTTTTGCTGTATGGGGCATTGCCTGGCTATGGAAGGGTTACCGCCTGATCAAAGGCTTGGTAGACCTGAATGACAATAAGGCAATGCCGGCTTGACTTCTGTTATTGAGAAACGGCCTGCAGCAAACCGCAGCGCCGTCAGGATCATGTCCGGCAGAGACATTCCTGCTGTCATGCAGATCCAGGCGGAATGTTATCCGCCGCTCATGCAGGAATCGGAAGCTGTATTCCGTGACCGCCTTGCCTTGACGCCGGCCACGTGCTGGGTATGGTCGCTGCATGGACAACATCCGGCGGCCTATCTGTTCAGCTATCCGTCAAACAAAGATATTGTCACGGCGCTGGATCAACCGTTCAAGATTGCAGCCGCGCCGGATTGCTTGTACCTGCATGACCTGGCGGTTGCGCCCGCCGCACGCGGCCGGCAAGCGGCTAATGCTTTGGTGGCGGTGGCGCTGGAACAGGCGCGTGCAGACGGTTTGCATTGGAGCGCACTGGTATCGGTGCAACAGTCGCAGGCATTCTGGAATACGCTGGGCTATACATCGGCAGAAGTGCTGCACTCTCCCGCCAAAGAAAATCTGGCCAGTTATCAAGTGTCAGAAAATCAGGCAGTTGCGGTCTATATGTGCCAGCAATTGTCTTAAACGACAGGCAAAAAAACCGATCTGCGCGGATCGGTTTTTTCGTTCAAATCGTCGTAGCTTGGGTTACATAGCAGCGAATGCTTGTTCGATATCAGCAATCAGATCCTGCGGATCTTCCAGGCCGATGTTGAAGCGCACCAATATGCCCTGATCCTGCCAGTTTTTACGCATGCCCTGGATGCGGTAAGGAACGCAAAGGCTGTTTGCGCCGCCCCAGCTATAGCCGATCTTGAATAATTTCAAGCTATCGACAAAGCGGTCGGTCTGCTCTTCGCTATAACGCGCATCGAACAACACTGAGAACAAGCCGCCTGCTCCGGTGAAGTCGCGCTGCCAGATTTCATGCCCCGGGCAGTCAGTAAAAGCCGGATGCAGTACCCGGCTGATCTCTGACCGCTGTTTCAACCAGGCGGCGACGGTACGCGCCGCTGCATCATGCGCCTCAAAGCGCAATTTCATGGTTGGCAGGCTGCGCAGCACAAGATAGGCGTCGTCCATGCCGACGCCAAAACCCAGGCGCATATGCGCGGTCTGCAGCTTTTGGTTCAAGGCGGTATCTCTGGTGATCACGGCGCCCATCAATATATCCGATCCGCCAGACTGATATTTGGTCAACGCCTGCATCACGATATCGACGCCGAGATCGAAAGCACGTAGCGCCAGGCCGGCGGACCAGGTATTGTCTATCGCCACCAGCACGCCCTTGGCATGTGCGGCGGCACAAATAGCGGGAAGATCCGGCACTTCCATCGACACCGAACCTGGTGCTTCTGTCCAGATCAGGCGAGTGTTCGGCTGAATCAATTCAGCAATGCCGGCGCCGATCAAGGGATCGTAATAACGCGCTGTAATCCCGAAATCCCTGGACAGCCAATTACCTAGCTCGCGATTCGGGCTATACACATTGTCCGGCAGCAGCACATCGTCGCCGCTCTTCAGCAAGGCCAGGTCGATCATCGTGATCGCGGCCAGGCCGCTAGGCGCCAGCAGGCAGTGCTGGCCGCCCTCGATTTCAGCCAGGCGCGCCTCCAGCGTGAACGAGGTGGGCGTGCCGTGCAGGCCGTAGGTATAGCCGCTCTTTTCCTGCCAGTCACGGGCACGCATCGCTGCGACATTCTTGAACAACACCGTGGAAGCGTGGTGAATCGCTACCGGAAAGGCGTCAAAACCTGCCGGCGCGGTATATGCGCTGTGCATCAATGCGGTTTGAGAATTCTTTTTTTTGGGCATGTTCAATGGTGGCTATGGGTGGCGATGAGCTGCTACGATTTATTTAACGGGCTTGGCAGTCTGAACGGTCAAGGCAAAAGGTTTAGTCACCGCATCGTCTGTGGTCGACCAGGTGCCGCTGAAGATATTGCCGACCAGTTTGCCAGCCCATTCGCCGGAAACATCCTTGCCATTGATGGACTCTTCCATGATGACATCGGTATTTTCCGATTCACCTGCCAGCAGGATTTTGGCGGATTGACCGGCAATCACGTAATGGCCCTGGATGCCTTCGGTCGGATCCGCTTTCAGTTGCAAATGCATCTCGATCTGCGCATTGCCCAGCGTGCCGCGCAGGGTCAGCGGCTTGGCAAACAAGTTTTGCGCTGTGGCCGCAGATGCCGGAGCAGCGGCAACATTATCGTTGTCCGCAAATACCGGGGTGGAAGCAAAACCGAACACTAACGACAGCGTCACAGCAAACTTCCCTGCCATCATGCGGCAGCCCACAAATCATGGGCATCCGAGGCCGTGATGGTGACATCGACAAATTCGCCAACCACCAGCTTCTTGTGTGGCTCATACGGTGGCTTGACATAGACCACGCCATCGATTTCCGGCGCATCGGCGCTGGAACGGCCGATACCGCCATTGCGGTCAACTTCGTCGATCAGCACGCGCATGGTCTTGCCGACCTTGGCTTGCAGGCGCTTCTTGGAAATCTCTTCCTGCAACTGCATCACGCGGCCGCGGCGTTCTTCACGCAGTTCTTCGGGCACTGGATTATCCAGCGCGTTGGCGGTTGCGCCCTCTACCGGAGAATAGGCGAAACAACCGAGGCGATCGATTTCCGCCTCTTTCAGGAAATCAAGCAGGTATTCGAACTCGGCGTCGGTTTCGCCTGGAAAGCCGGCGATAAAGGTCGAGCGGATGGTGAGATCCGGGCACATCGCGCGCCAGGCTTGAATCCGTTCGATATTTTTTTCGCCGCTGGCCGGACGCTTCATGCGCTTCAATACATCGGGGTGGGCGTGTTGCAGCGGCACATCCAGGTATGGCAACACCTTGCCTTCCGCCATCAGCGGAATAATCTGGTCGACGTGCGGGTAAGGATAAACATAATGCAGACGGACCCAGGCGCCGTATTGGGCCGCCAGCTCGCCCAGCGCGGTGACCAGTTGCGTCATGTGGGTCTTGACCGGCTTGCCGTTCCAGAAACCCATGCGGAACTTGACGTCTACGCCATAGGCGCTGGTGTCTTGCGAAATCACCAATAATTCTTTAACGCCAGCCTTGAACAGGTTCTCGGCTTCCAGCATGATATCCGCAATCGGACGCGACACCAGGTCGCCACGCATCGATGGAATAATGCAAAAACTGCAACGATGGTTGCAACCTTCCGAGATTTTCAAATAGGCGAAATGCTTGGGTGTCAGCTTGATGCCCTGCGGCGGCAGCAGATCAAGAAACGGCGCATGCGGCTTGGGCAGATGCTTGTGCACCGCAAACATGACTTCGCCGACCGCGTGCGGACCGGTGACTTCCAATACCTTTGGATGGATCTTCTGGATGATGTCGTCGCCGTCAGCATCCTTTTTGGCGCCCAAGCAGCCAGTCACAATGACTTTGCCGTTTTCGCTCAGCGCTTCGCCGATGGCGTCTAGCGACTCTTGCACTGCGGCGTCGATAAAGCCGCAAGTATTGACGATCACCAGATCGGCGCCTTCATACGACTTAGCAGTTTCATAACCCTCTGCACGCAACTGGGTCAGGATTTGTTCGGAATCGACCAGTGCCTTGGGACAACCAAGGGAGACGAAACCGACTTTAGGCGCAGAAAATGCGGCGGTGGCTGGTGCAGCAGGAATGACGTTGGACATGACGGGAGATGGGGTCAAAGCAAAGTCGCTATTGTACCCCTTCCACTACGATGGTTACCCTGCGGTGCTTCTAAAAACCCGTTGCAGAGTAGCCTTGAATGCTTATTTCTTTGTCTTGTCCGGCGGTGGCGGTGCAAACGGGAAGGTGCCGAACATATTCTTGGTCTGGTTTTGCATCTGTTCCTGCATCTGGATGAACAGGCCTTTGCTCTGCTCGATGTAGTTGCTCATCATGCCCTGCATCATCGGCCCCTGGACATTCATGAACTGCGCCCACATTTCCGGACTGAACGGTTTGCCTTCGTAAAAACCCTTGGAATTTTCAGTCAGCTTATTCTGGATATCGATGAAAGCCTGGATATTTTTTTCCAGATAAGACCCCATCATTCCCTGCATGGCATGGCCGTAGTAGCGAATGATTTGCGACAGTGCCGCGCTGGAAAACATAGGAGTGCCGTTTGACTCTTCCTCCAGAATAATCTGCAACAAGATGCTGCGCGTCAGATCGTCGTCGGTCTTGGCGTCCAGCACAACGAATTCCTCGTTGTCCAAGACCAGTTGCTTGACATCGGTCAGGGTAATGTATGAACTGGTTTGGGTATCGTACAGGCGACGATTCGGATACTTCTTGATCAAACGTTCAGACATTTTTTTTGTAGTAGTCATTTCTGTCCCAGGTTACTACGCCCATAAGGCATTTTATATTTGCTACTTTGGCAAGCCATGCCTGAAGTAGTACATCCTTATTATATGCATGTGCAACAAGCTGTGCAGGGAGTTTATTGCATTGCAATACAAACAAGGATTACCGACAACCCGCGCGAACTGCTAAACGTATTGCAGACAATCCACGCGGGAAGTGGTATTGGACGCTAGCCCATGTGCAGGCCGCCGTTCAGAGAGAAGTCAGAACCGGTCGCGTAACCGCCCTCTTCTGACACGATCCAGGAGATGATGGAAGCGATTTCTTCCGGCTCACCCAGGCGCTTTACCGGAATCCCTGCAACGATCTTTTCCAGGACATCCGGCCGGATCGAACGCACCATATCGGTACCGACATAACCGGGAGATACCGTATTGACGGTAACGCCCTTGGTAGCAACCTCCTGCGCCAACGCCATGGTAAAGCCGTGAATCCCGGCTTTAGCAGTCGAATAGTTGGTCTGGCCGAACTGGCCTTTCTGGCCGTTCACCGACGAAATATTGACAATCCGCCCCCAGCCGCGATCCGCCATGCCGTCGATGACCTGCTTGGTGACGTTGAATAGTGAATTCAGATTGGTGTCGATGACGGCGTCCCAGTCGGCCTTGGACATCTTGCGGAACTGGCCGTCGCGCGTAATGCCGGCGTTATTGATCAGGATATCGACTTCACCGACTTCCGCCTTGACTTTGTCAAATGCCGCCTTGGTCGATTCCCAGTTGGAGACATTGCCTTCTGAAGCATGAATATCGAAACCCTTGGCCCGCATATCGGCCAGCCATTTATCCTTGCGCGCCGAATTCGGTCCGCAACCTGCTACGACGGTAAAACCATCTGTGCAAAGACGAGTACAAATTGGGGTACCGATGCCGCCCATTCCCCCGGTCACATAAACGATTCGCTTTGCCATCTTTAGTCTCCTTCAAAAAAACAATTCAAAAAATCGATGTGCTGCTTGCCTACCGTCTTCTTGCAGTCTTATTGCTGCTCGCCCCGCTTCTTCCCGATCCGTATTTTATTCCGCCCTGACTTTGACATACCTTCCCGGCGCCGGTTCGATGATGTCGTGCTTAGTATTTCCCAATTTGCGCGGCGCGGCCACTTGTTTTCCTGCATGCTCGGATAAAAATTCCGTCCATTCGGTCCACCAGCTGCCCGGATGCTCAACCGCTGCCGCCAGCCAGGTTTCGGCATCTACAGCGGTTTGCTTGCTGGTCCCGTTACTAGTCCCGTTACTAGTCCCGTTGTTAGTCCAATAACTGCGTTTCTTTTTTGCCGGCGGATTAATCACACCGGCGATGTGGCCGGAGGCGCCAAGCACAAAACGATTCTGTTTCGGCTTTTTGGGATTCAGCAAAGAAACCGAGGCATAGGCCGAGGTCCAGGGCACGATGTGATCTTCGCGCGATGCATAAATAAAGGTCGGCGCATCGATCTTGCCCAGGTCAATCGCTTGCCCATCCACCGTCAGTTTGCCGGCGTCTTTCAGCGAGTTATCCAGATACATGTGACGCAGGTAGTAACAAAACATCGGGCCTGGCAAGTTGGTGCTGTCGGCGTTCCAGTACAACAAATCAAAAGCCGTCGGCTGCTCGCCCTTGAGGTAGTTCGATTCGACATAATTCCATAGCAAATCGTTAGGACGCAAGCTGGAAAACGCAGAGCCGAATTCGCGCCCGGGCATCAGGCCGCCTTGCCCGATGGCCTGCTCCCGCATGCGTATCTGCATGTCGTCGATATAGACATCCAGAATGCCGGTATCGCTGAAATCCAGGAAGGCTGTCAGCAAGGTCAGGCTGGCGATCGGATTGACTTTATCCGCCGCCATTTTCGCCAGGGCGGTCGACAAGATCGTGCCGCCGACGCAGAAACCGAGTGCATTGATCTTGTCCTGGCCGGAGATATCCTGCACCGTTTGGATCGCCCGGATTACGCCGTCGACAATGTATTGGTCCCAGGTCGCATGTGCCAATGATTCGTCAGCATTGCGCCAGGAAACCAGGAACACGCTATGCCCTTGCTCCACCGCATAGCGCACCAGCGAATTCTGCGGCTGCAAATCGAGAATGTAAAATTTGTTAATGCAGGGCGGCACGATCAGCAGCGGCCGCTGGTACACCTTGGCGGTGAGGGGTTTGTATTGGATCAGCTGGAACAAGGCGTTTTCAAACACCACTGCACCTTCGGTGGTCGCGACATCCTTGCCGACCTCGAACGCTGACTCGTCGGTCTGCGACACCCTGCCCTTGTGCATGTCTGCAAGCATCTGGACGATGCCCTTGGTCAGGCTTTCACCATTGGTTTCGACAATTTTCTGCTGGGCTACCGGATTGGTCGCCAGGAAATTGGAAGGCGCCATGGCGTCTATCATCTGCTGCACCGTAAAACCGATTTTGCGCTTGATCTTCGGCGGCGCGTCCAACGCCTCAACCATTGCGTTCAGGAATTGGGCGTTCAATAAATACGCCGCCGCATTGAACGCATACACCGGATTGCCATGCCACGCCGTGCCACTGAAACGGCGGTCAGCGATGGCCGGGATCCGCGCCGCCAACATGTCCTGCCATAAGGCCGACATCTGCTGCGAGTATTCCGCCTGCAGCTTTTTCAGTGCTGCCGGGTCCAGCGAAATGCCAAGATCGCCGAAGTTACCGGCTCCGGCCGCACCGTTCAGGTTTTGCCCAGACGGATTGAGCAAACCCAGAAATACGTTGGGATCGGCTATATGGCTAAGTTGCTGGAGGAATTGCGGATTGAACGCTTGACTGAATTGTTGCGAGAGTTGCGACAATGCGGCTGGATCGAAGACGGAAAAATTAGGCGTATTCATGCTGTGACCGTTGTTTTGGCATATTTTCGTGTATCTTTTATCGGATTGACTCTAAAAGCAGGAACCAACATGTACATCGTCGCCATCGCATGGATTTATGTCGTCTTCATGATGGCAATTACAGAAGCTAATGCAGTTGCCGGCGTGATGACGTTTTTGCTGTATGGAGTTTTTCCTTTGACAATTGTTTTATACCTGATGGGCACGCCGAAACGCAAGAGAAATCGACAGCGCGCTGAAAATTCTGCCAGGTTGGCGGCACAACAAAAAGCTGCCTCTGCCGCCCCCACAGCCGTTCCGACACCCGCCTCGCCAAAAAAAACGGATGAGTAGCAGCGCCGATCATTTCAGCCAGCTCATTTCAGCCAGATCAACGAGGCCATGCGGCCAGTCACATGATCTCTGCGGTAGGAATAAAAATTCCTATCGCTGACCGTGCATAAACCGCCGCCATGAACATCTTGCACATTTACCTGACGTAATGCAATCCGTGCCAGTTGATAAATGTCTGCCAGATATTTGCCCGGCCGTTGCGCGATGGGTGTAAAGCAAGCCTGGGTTTGCTGCAGCGCCTGGCCCGCCTCAGCAGCCTTGGCAAATGCCGCAAGAACGTCGGCGCCGACCTCGAATCGGTCAGGACCAATGGCCGCGCCAAGCCAGGTGGTAATCGGCCCGGCGCCGGCGGCCCTCATGCGCGCCACCGTGTTTTGCAAAACTCCGCCCACCAGGCCGCGCCAGCCGGCATGCGCCGCGCCGACCACGCCGCCATTCAAATCGGCAAACAAGACCGGTAGACAATCGGCGGTCTGGATTGCACAAACCACGCCAGCCCGGGTCGCGATGGCAGCGTCTGCTTCGATCCCGACCGCGGCGCCGTCAGCGTCAATCACATGATGGCCATGCACTTGCGTCATCCAGAGCGGCGACGCTGGCAGCAAAATATCGAGGCGCGCACGATTACGTTCGACGACTTGCAGCAGATCGCCAACGTGGCTCCCGAGATTCAGGCCGCCGCCGCCGTTGCCGTCATCATACGGACCTTGACTGACACCGCCGCCACGCAAAGTGGCAAAAGCGCCAATATCGGGCGGCAACCCAGGCCAGTCCGGGACAATTAATTGCATGCGCTTAAGCTTCCGTTTAACTCACAAAATAACTCACAAAACAAGACTTCATCATTCTGGAGCGCTGATGCCGGCGCGCTCCAGCAATGCAGCGAAATCGTCCGGCAGCGGCGCAAACCATTCACAAGCCTTGCCAGTAGTCGGATGAATCAGGCCCAGACGCGAGGCCTGCAAGGCTTGGCGCGGAAAAGCCGGCATCAGATGTTGCTTGCCATACAAGGCGTCGCCCACCAGTGAAAAGCCGAGCGACTGCATGTGCACCCGGATCTGATGGGTACGCCCGGTTTCCAATCGGCAACCCATCAGGCTCACCGGACGGCGATCCAGCAAGCCGGTCGCCAGCCGCTGGTAATGAGTGACGGCCGGCTTGGCAATCAGGCTTTCCGACACCGCCATCTTGATGCGATCGCGCGGATGGCGCGCCATTGGGCTGTCCACCGTTCCGTTGAGTTGCGGCGAACCCCACACCAGCGCCAGGTATTGACGCTTGACGGTACGGGCTTGCAGCTGGCGCACCAGATCGGTCTGCGCTTCCAGCGTTTTAGCGACCACCATCAGGCCGCTGGTATCTTTGTCCAGGCGGTGCACAATGCCGGCGCGCGGCACCCCGACCAATGCCGGCCAGCGAAACAACAAACCGTTGAGCAGGGTACCCGACCAGTTGCCGGCGGCAGGATGCACTACCAGCCCGGCCGGCTTGTTGATGACGATGATGGCGGCATCTTCATACACCACGTCCAGCGGCATGTCTTCTGCCTTGAATGCCTGTTCGTCGGGCGCCGGTTGCGGCAGCACAATCACGGTTTCATCGCCGTAGGTTGTCATTTTCGTGGTGCCGGGTTTGCCGTCCACGGTGACATGGCCGGCTTCGATCCACTGCTGGATGCGGCTACGCGAATATTGCGGCACCAGACTCGAAACCACTTTATCCAGACGCGTACCGCACACATCTGGAGTCAATTGCAGTACTATCGGCGCGCTGGCAGTAGCCGCATCGCCGTCCTCGACGCCATCATCGACGCCGTCATCAATATCGTCGATATTGGCCTCAAAATCAGCGTCAGGCAGACTTTCAGCCAAATTTGGCTTGGTAAATGACATCACTTGAAGTCCCATCAGCTATAATCAATCGTTGTTAACACACGTAAATACGCGCAATCTTGCAAACCACTATGCAAAAAAGACTCTTAAAACTAGCCGCTGTCGCATTCGCTCTATCCTTATCTGCGTGTGGCTTATTGCCAGACAAAGTCGATGAAACCGCAAACTGGTCCGCCCAACGATTATACTCGGAGGCCAAGGATGAGATGAACAGCGGCGGCTATGATAAGGCAATTAAGTACTTTGAAAAGCTGGAATCGCGTTATCCGTTCGGCACTTACGCGCAACAGGCGCAAATGGATATCGCCTATGCGCATTACCGGCAAGGCGAGCAACCTGAGGCGCTGGCGGCGATCGACCGCTTCATCAAGCTGCATCCAAATCACCCCAACGTAGACTATATGTACTACCTGCGTGGCCTGGTCAACTTTAATGACAAGATCAGTATTTTCGACTTCCTGTCCAGCGAAGACGCCACCGAGCGCGACCCGAAAGCCGCACGCGATGCATTCGACGCCTTCAAGCAAGTGGTAGTCCGTTTCCCGAACAGCACCTACGCCCCCGATTCTTTGGCGCGCATGAAATACCTGGTAAATGCGCTGGCGCAGTATGACGTCCACGTTGCCAGCTATTACTACCGCCGCGGTGCATATGTTGCTGCAGCCAATCGCGCACAAAGCGCGATCCAGGAATATCGCGATGCGCCTGCGGTTGAAGATGCCCTGCATATCATGGTGCAATCTTATGACGCCTTGGGTCTCCAGCAATTGCGCGACGACACCGAGCGCGTACTGAAGAAGACCTACCCGAACAGCAAGTATGTCGGCGGCACCGGCACCGATGGCGGCAAGGTAGCGAAATCGCCTTGGTGGAAATTTTGGAAATAAGCTGAAAACAAGCATCCCGGATGAACAAAAAGCCTCGCACTGCGAGGCTTTTTTACGTCTTTTCCACGATTACAAACCAGATGCTGGCCGAGATCTGCCCGTCAGCAGATTCTTGGGGCGCGCTTTCAAATCATGGATCTGAAACAAATGCTGTTGAAACTGCTGGGTTGCCAGCTCCCAGGAATATTCCAGCGCATGTTGCCGTACCTCGCGCCGATCCAGCGCAAGCGCCCGCAGGCAAGCCGAGGTCAGGTCCGCATCCAGTATTCCGGAACGTCCGTGCGCGACGACGTCGAGCGGGCCGGCTACCGGATAAGCGGCGACCGGCACTCCGCACGCCATGGCCTCGACCATGACCAGGCCGAAGGTGTCGGTATGACTGGGAAACACCATCACATCCGCGCAGTTGTAATACGAAGTGAGTTCATGATGCGGCTTGGCGCCCAAAAACTGCACCGTTGGGTAGCGCAGCTGCAACTCTTCCCGCAACGGGCCGTCGCCGATCACCCATTTACTGCCAGGCAGATCGACCTGCAGGAAAGATTCGATATTCTTTTCCACCGCGACCCTGCCGACATACAAATACAAAGGGCGTTCTATGCAAGCATGGTCCTCATCGACCGGCTTGAAGCGCTCGGTATCGACCCCTCTGCCCCACAGCACCAGGTGGCGAAAACCACGCTGCTCCAGCTCCTTTAGCACATGCGGAGTCGGCACCATCACGGCTTTCGACGGGCCGTGGAACCAGCGTAGCCAGCGGTAAGTCAGCGCCTTAGGCAGGATCGAACGCGCGCTCAGATACTCGGGAAAACGGGTATGGTAGGCGGTCGTGAAACCTATCCCCTGGCGCAGGCAGAAACGGCGGGCGGCCAAACCCATCGGCCCTTCGGTCGAGATATGGATGCAGTCCGGCGCAAACGTCTTCAGGCTGGCGGCGATCCTGGCGTAAGGTTTGTGAGCCAGACGAATTTCCGGGTAAGTGGGACAGGCAAAGGTTGGAAAGTCGTCAGGACTGAGCAGCAATACTTCATGGCCGTTATGACGCAAGCAAGCGCTGGTGGCGCGTAAAGTGTTGACTACCCCGTTAATTTGCGATTGCCCGGCGTCAGTTACGATGGCAATTCGCATAATTCACGAGCCTGCTTGCCGGATACGCTATTCTTCTGCTGCATGATTTCCTGCCAGGTGACCAGGCGCAATTCGCCGCTGGCGTCTTCCACCAGCGCCGACAAACTCTCCACCCAGTCGCCATCGTTACAATAAGTGATGCCGTTGATGTCGCGGATTTCCGGCTTATGGATGTGGCCGCAAATGACACCGTCCAAGCCCTTCTTTTGCGCTTCCGCCGCCAATGCATCTTCGAAAGAAGAAATATAATTCACCGCGTTTTTCACCTTGAGTTTCAGATATTGCGATAGCGACCAGTAGGGCAAACCGGCGCGCGCGCGCCAGCCGTTGAACCATTGGTTGAATTTCAGGATCACGGTATACAAACCGTCGCCCACATACGCCAGCCACTTGGCACAGGCGATCACGCCATCGAAGCGATCGCCATGCAGCACCAGCATGCGTTTGCCTTGCGCGGTGGTATGCACCAATTCATCGCGAATCCGGATGCCGCCGAAGTCCAGATCGATGAATTGGCGCACAGCCTCGTCGTGATTGCCGGGGACAAAAATAACCTCGGTTCCCTTGCGCGCTTTTTTCAACACCGTTTGCACCACGTTGTTGTGGACCTGATCCCAATACCAGCGACGCTTCAATTGCCAGCCGTCGATGATATCGCCGACCAGATACAAGGTATCCGACTCGGTCGCACGTAAAAATTCCAACAGGCGAGCAGCCTGGCAGCCTGTGGTTCCCAGATGAACGTCGGAAATCCAGATAGTGCGGAAGCGGATCGGATCGCGCTTTGACGAGGCGCCGGCGCCGCTGGCAGCGCCAAAAAACGCAGCATCCAGGAACTGCTCGCCCGGTTTCATGCCGCCCTCGTTTCTTTAAGATAGTGACGGGCGTAGCGCTGATCCAGCTTGGATAAAGGCAGCAGCAGAAAAAAATCGGCAGAGTGAAAATCCGGATCCCAGGCCGGGTCGCCGCAGACCCAGGCGCCGCTGCGCAGATAGCCTTTTAACAGCGGCGGCATTTGCGCCACATGACCGGCTTCGCGCTCATATACCGGGAACGGCACATGCGGCGTGACGCGGTATTCGGCCGGAGAAAAATTGCTTTGATCCAGGCCGTGATACAAAGCCGCGGCGTTATGCCCGCCATCGGCCAGGCTGACGCTGGCGCAGCCCATCAGGTAATCGCAGCGTTCACGCCGCATGAAGGCCGCCAGGCCAGCCCACAACAGCATGATGACGCTGCCGCTGCGGTATTCAGGATCGATGCAGGCGCGCCCGGCTTCAGCAATGCTGCTGCGCAGATTGTCGAGCCGGCCAAGATCGAATTCCTGCTCCGAATAATAGCGGCCCATGCGTCTTGCCGCATGCGGACTCATGACCCGATAGGTGCCAACCACGCGCAGGGTGTTGGTGTCGCGTACGATCAGGTGATCGCAATAGGAATCGAATTCATCGCTGTCCAGGCCATCTGCGTTGGCCAGCGCCGACAAGCCCATCGTCTCTATAAAAACCTTGTAACGCAGGCGCTGCACTTCACGCACCTCTTCCGGCGTACTGGCAAGACTAACCGTCAACTTGGAAACACTAGTACTTGCTTCGCCAGGATTCGTTAGCAGTTGCATTCATCGTCCTTTCTGATTGTGACGATGACAAGCCTAACCACCGATTACTTCAAGAAAATGACAGGTTTATTTCGGTTCTGTGACATGACAACAGTATCAAAATTGCAACTTCACCTTTAAAATTATGCGACTTTCAATAAATCGGCAGTAAATAAAAAGGGTCCGGATTTGCACGACAAGTTTCGTCGCCGTGCAAATTCGAACCCTATTTCCCCCACCGAAGAATGCCGCAGACCGATCTTATTTCTCTTTCTTCGGGCGCCCGGCTTTCACTGGCGGCAGGCTAGCCACAGCCAGTTTCAGGCCGGCCAGATCCAGCTCACGGATCAAGGCAACGCCGACCCGCAATAGCTCGCTCTTCTTCACTTCCAGGCCCGCTTTCAAGAAAGTTTTCTTAACATCGCCCAGGACCTGATACTCATCGGCAGGCATGGTGAAGCTATCGCGCACCAGCTTGGCTTTTTTTACTTTGGCCTTTCCATCTGGCAGCGATTTGATATTCGGCGCCGATTTGCTGGGCAGCAGTGTCGATTTAACGGCAATCGGCTTGGTGACGAGCAATGGCTTGGGAGCGGGCTTGGCGACTGGCTTTACAGCTGATTTAGCTGTTGGCTTAGCGGCAGGCTTCACTGCCGCCTTGGGACCTGGTTTGGCCGCAGGACGCGCCGCAGGCTTGGCTTTAGCAACACTCTTGATCGCTGCAGCCGGCTTCTTGACGACACGTTTGACACTTGGTCTTGCAATTTTACTGGTAACCATTCAACTCTCCAAAAATTAATCGTATAAATAATATATACAATTATTCCATCATCGGCAAGAACAGCTTCAAAAACATAATAAATTCATCAAGCCGTAATAATTTACGACCAGAATCGCGACTCCTCCATCGCCATATTTCAACTTTTCCGATGAACTTAAACTTGAAACGCTTTTTGCGCAAGTATCTGACCGGCGCCCCTCTCTCTGCAGTCCTGTTCCTGTCTTTGCCATTGCCGGCAAATGCGGCTGCCGATACTATCGTGGTCGGCCAGGCCATCGATCTGTCCGGCCCGAACGCCGATCTGGGGCGCGACTATGTCGCCGGCATCAAGACTTATTTCGACGTCCTCAACGCAAAAGGCGGAATCAACGGCCACCGCATCCAATACCTGGTGCGCGACGATCGCGGCCAGGCCGAGCTGGCCGTGAAGGCGGTAACGGAATTAATCAGCCAGGCTCACGTCTCATATTTATTTGGCGGCGTCGGCGACGATGTCACTCGCGCGGTGCTGGATTCGGCCGAGTTCAAGCGTAGCGGCTTGACTTTATACGCGCCGCTGGCCGGCGCCGACTATCAAAAAGACGCCAAAGTCCTGTTCTGGCGCCCCAGCTATCAGCAGGAAATCCGGCATATCTTTTCCCATTTCGACAAACTTGGGGTTAAAGATGTCGGCATCGTGTATCAAGAGTCGGCCGCCAATACCGACGCCTATCGCCGCCTCACCGATCAGATGCGGGAAAGCGGCATCAAGCTCAGCGGCACGGTTCACCTGAATAACGATCAGGCCAAAATGCGCAGCGAAACGGCACAACTGGCAAGCGCCAAACCAGGTTTTGTGATCATGATTGCGGACACGGTGAGCGCCGGTGTGTTCCTGAAGGAGTTTCGCCAACTTGCGCCGCAAACATTTGTCGCCGGCTCATCCCTCACCAACCTGACCACGCTGCGGCAACTGGCCGGCGGCAAAGCCGTGGAGTGGACCGTATTTTCGCAAGTAGTGCCCAACCCTAGCCTTGGCAGTTCTCCGATACAGCTCGAACATTTGAACATGATGCGTAAATACCGCGATGAGCCGGTCTCGGCATTGACGCTGGAAGGTTTCACTGCAGCCAAATCATGGCTACGCCTGCTGCCAGCCGGAAAACGGGCTGCGGGCCAGGCGGAATATGTCATCCCCGGCGGCGGCTTTGATATCGGCGGTTATATGGTGGGCGATGTCGTCAACAGCAATCACCTTTCCAACTATGTCGATATGGCGCTGTTCAACAAGGCTAGCGGGCTAACCTACTGAGTCCTCCATATGGACTGGAGAGCAGAAAGAGACATGGCGCCGGTTCCATCGAAACCGGCGCCATGCATGTATTGAGGAAAGCTTAGAGGAAAAGAGAGGGATGTCAGGTCCGGCGAATGGCAAAATCGACGCCAATCTCACGCCACCAATCCTGTTCCTTGGTCATCCAGTAAGTCGCCGTCGGATGATCTTCAATCCAGTCGCGCTTGATATCGAGTTCGATCTTGCTCTTCATCTTCAAGCGCAATTCATCCAGATCGACTTCAATCCGCGAATGCAGGAACATCACCGCCAGGCGCAAAGCCAGCACCGCCTTGGAAAAATCCGGGTCGAGCAGCGCATCGCTGATTTTCCGCAGATTGCCTTTTTGCCCAAGGATCAACATGCTCATCGCCCGTTGCTCACGGGTGGTAAAACCGGACAGATCGGCATTCTCGATCAGGTAGGCGGCATGCTTGTGATAACCGCTTTGCGACACCACCAGCCCGACTTCATGCAGTAAGGCGCTCCAGTGCAGATACTGGCTGAGGCCGTCGCTGCTGGGCTTGAGCATCTCGAACAGCGAGGTCGCGGTTTCGGCAACCCGGCTGGCGCGCAATTGATCGACGTGAAAACGCTGGGAGAAATCGTGCACCGACTGGTCACGCCGATCCAGGCGTGTGCCACGCAACTGCAGGTCCCACATCACGCCCATGCGCAAACCGGCTTCGATCGGCTGCAGCACCTCAATCCCGAGTTCCTGCATCAGCCCGATCAATACCGCCAGACCGCCGACCATGACCGCAGCGCGCTCGGGTTTCATGCCCAGCAGATCGATGCGGCTGACATGGCCAAACTCGATGAAGCGCGCGCGTAGGGCTTCCAGGCTGGTGTATGACAGGCGATGGTCGCCCAGGCTGTTTCTTTCGATAGTCTCGGCAATCGCCCTGATCGTGCCGGAAGAGCCGTAGGCATGGCTCCAGTTTTGCGGCCGATACGGCGGCGCGGCGTCTTCGAAATGACTGCGGGCGGAAAGCACCGCGGCATCGTAGGCCGCCGCCGTGATCTGGCCATCGGCGAAAAAAGCCAGGCTCTGATTGACGGTGCCGATGCCGAACGATTCAACCCGTTCGATCTGCTGGCCGCGCCCCAGGATCAATTCAGTGGAGCCGCCGCCGATATCCAGCACCAGCCGCTTTTCGTTCGGCAGGCGCAGCATGCTGGAGACGCCCATATAGATCAGCCGGCCTTCTTCTTCGCCCGAGATGATTTCGATCGGGTAGCCGATAACCTGTTCGGCGATCGGCAGGAATTCAGCCGCGTTCTTGGCAACCCGCAAGGTGTTGGTGGCCACCACCCGCACCGCTTCCAGTTGATAGTCGGCCAGGATATTGCGGAAGCGCGACAGGGAATCCAGCGCAACCTGCATCGCCTGCTCGGTCAGATAACCTTTGCTGTCGAGGCCGGCAGCCAGTCGGATCGGGTCGCGCGCACTCTTGATGACGCGAATCGCATCACCATTGTATTTGCCGATATGCAATCGGAAACTGTTCGACCCCAAATCCACTGCTGCAAACATTGCTTACCTTTATCCAAACGAACGTTCGACAAAAACCGGCTATCGCCACTCAACATGCAAGCAGTGACGATAGAGGCAGATTATTACAAGTTGATGACAATTCAAGAAGAGATGATCGACGCCAGTTTAGCCAGTTGCAACTGCTCGCATCAGCATCAATGTACAGCACCGCCCAGCCGCCTACAAGAGTGATAGCGCTATCTCATGTTCAATCGCGATCAATCGGATCGCCGTGCCAAAACGCTTTCACGGCATCCAGTTCCCGAGTCCGCTTGAAGGGCGGCAAACTCTGCCAGATGCGACGGCCGTAGCCTTTGGAAATCAGGCGCGGATCGCAGATCATCAAGACCCCGCGATCGGTTTCGTCGCGGATCAGGCGGCCGGCGCCCTGCTTCAGATTAATGATGGCCGCCGGCAATTGATGATGCATGAAACCGTTCATGCCCTTGGATTCCAGGGCATCAATGCGCGCCGCCAACACCGGATCGTCCGGCGGCGAAAACGGCAGCTTGTCGATAATCACCAATGACAATGCTTCGCCGCGCACATCGACGCCTTCCCAGAAACTCTGGCTGCCGATCAGCACCGCATTGCCCGCAGCCCGAAAACGATCCAGCAACTCGGTGCGCCCGGCCTCGCCTTGTACCATCAGAGGAAAATTCAGATTGCGCGCTTCGAATTCGGCGCGCAGCCGCTCGGCAGCGCGATTGACGGCGCGGATTGTCGTGCATAGCAGGAAAGCACGGCCGCCCGAGGCTTCGATCACCGGCAGCGCAGCGTCGATGACGGCGTCGGTATAGTCCGGCGAATTCGGTTGCGGCAGGTTCTGCGGCACGTAGAGCAGGCCTTGCTCGCCATAGTCGAAGGGGCTAGGCCAGGATTGGGCCGGCTCGTCCCACAAGCCCATTTGCGAAGCGTAATGCTGAAAATCGTTCTTCACCGCCAGCGTCGCCGAGGTAAAAATCCAGGAACGCGCCACGCCTTCGCGTTGCTTGTTGAAAATCGGCGCGATCGATAGCGGCGTCTGGTGCAACTGCAAGGAGGACGAAAACGCTTCCACCCACAGCACGCTGCCCTCTTCGTCCTCAGCCTTGGCTGCATTGGCCGCATTGGTCTTCTTGGGACTCTTGCCGGTTGCCGCCACAGGCGCGCTATTCCAGCCGTCCAGCTTGTAACCCAGCTCGACCGCACGGGTGCGGCACTGCTCGATGGTTTCCGCCCGTTCGGCCTGCTTTTCAAGCACCGCGATCATGCCGTGCAACTGCGCGCGCAGGGTGTCCAGCGCCGGAAAGAATACGCTCGATGCCGCTATCTGGTTGACCGCCAGCCGCACCACATCCTGCGGAAACGCCAGCCGCAGATCACGCGCTGCTTTTTCAACCGGCAGCACCACTTGCGCCCAGTCGGCGCCGTCACGGGCATGCGACAAGCCCTCTGCCAGCACATCCCGGCACAACTCCAGGATTTGCGAGGTGGAGACGGTATTGCCAAAGAACAAAGTGGCGACCTCGGGCAACTGGTGCGCTTCATCGAAGATGATGGTGTTGGCCGACGGCAGTAATTCGGCGACGCCGGTATCCTTCAAAGCCACATCGGCAAAGAACAGATGGTGATTGACTACCACCACATCGGCCTGCTGCGCTTCCTTGCGCGCCTTCATCACGAAGCAATCCTGGTAGTACTGGCATTCGGCGCCCATGCAGGTATCGCGGGTCGAGGTCACCAGATTCCAGATCGGTGCGGTTTCGGGCACCTTCGACAACTCGGCCTTGTCGCCGGATGAAGTGGTTTTCATGAAACGGGAAATTTCGCGCAGGTAGCCGACATCCTCGCGCGAAGTCATGCGGCCGTTCTGCAGCGTACGCTCCAGATGAAAATGGCAAACGTAGTTGGCCCGCCCTTTCAGCAGCGCCACCGAGACCGGCGCGCTGAGCGCTTTGCGCACGGTCGGGATGTCGCGCAAAAACAGCTGGTCTTGCAGATTCTTGGTGCCGGTCGAGACGATCACCTTGCCGCCCCATAGCAGGGCCGGCACCAGATAGGCAAAGGTCTTGCCGGTGCCGGTGCCGGCTTCGGCAATCAGTGTTCTTTGCTGAGCGATGGCGTCAGCAATGGCTTTCGCCATTTCGGTTTGCGCCTGGCGCGGACGAAAGCCGCCAACCGCCTGTCCCAGCGGGCCGGAACTGGCGAACAGACGATCAATGTCGGCATCGTGGGCGCCGGGAGCCACAACAGCAAAAGCGCCTTCGGCAGCGAGGGGGGATGTATCTTCGGTCAAGGTAACTTCTAAAATGGCTGAGTCAGGTATATCGTATCAGCCTGGCGTAGGATTATCAGGCAGGGATATCTGGAATTAATTGCATTCTTAATAGCGTGATCTGGTCTTTCAGCTGCAATTTCCGCTTTTTCAGGCGGCGCAATTGTAACTCTTCGTGCAGGACCTGATTCGTCATGGTATCAATCGCCGCATCCAGATCGCGATGTTCTACTTCAAGCTCTATGATGCGGCGCAGGATTTCTTCTCGATCGATCATGGTCATATTCTTGCGTTGGAAAATGTTAACATACGGAAACACTTTAAAAATTATTCCTGCGTATAATATTTCCCATCAACTGCTTACTGTATTACTGTGAGTGGCGATGAGTAAGGATTCAGCGCCGGATCGAAATCCGGCCTATCCAGAATTACCTAGAACAAGATGCAGTTTAATCTACCCAGACGAATGAGCCAATACAAGATCGAAGCCGGCACCGGCCAACACATCGGCGACCGCCAGGAGCAACAAGACCGCGCCGCATTATTTACCGCCCCAAAAGCACCGGGCTACATGATGGCAGTACTCGCCGACGGCATGGGCGGCCGCAGCGGCGGCGCACTGGCCGCCGAGCAAGTGATTTGCACCGCAAAACAAATCTTCGAAAGCTTCTCACCCTTGATCGACAATGTCGAGGCGATGGTGCGCAACATTGCGCTGGAGACGCACACCGTCATCAAGCTGAGCGGCTTTTCCAACGACAAGGATCCGCATACCACCATGGTGGTACTGGTGTTGTCGCCGGATGGCACGGCAACCTGGGGCCATGTCGGCGATTCGCGCCTGTACCGCTTCGACGGCCCCAATTTTGCCGAGCACACCATCGATCATTCCTATGTCGAGAAACTGGTGAGCGAAGGCAAGCTGTCGCGCAGCGAGGCGAAATCACATAACCTGTCCAACATCTTGTTGAATGCGCTCGGCTCCAGCACTGACATACCCACGGTGAGCATCAATCGTCATACCGGCCTCAAGGCTGGCGACGCTTTCCTGCTGTGCTCGGACGGGCTGTGGCACTACTTTACCGAAGATGAATTGGGCGCGTGCATCGCCATGAACAAACCGCGCGACGCTGCTGAAATGCTGATCAACAAAACCCGCAAGCGGGCCGAGGGCCACTCCGCGGATAATTGCACTTTTGCGATCGTCAAACTGGTGGCGTTGCCCAAGGAAACTCAGAACTACACCGTCAAGAAGATGCGCCGGGCGGTGTAGTTTCTTGCTTGATCGGCGCCAGCTCGCTTTACGGCGCTGACGCCGGTGTTTTGGCGGCAGGCGGCACCGCTACAGGTGTTGCAGGTGCTGCCGGCACTCCCGCTTCAGCCGCTTTCTTGTTTGCCAGATCCTTGGCTTTGGCGGCCTTGTTTGCGGCTACCTCACGCTGACGCGCTGCTGAATCCTGAGCTTTTTTCTCAAAAGCAGCTACATTGGCTGCGCGCTGCGAGGCTTTCGCAGCCGCATCTTGCTGCGCCTTTTTCAGGCGGGCATTATGCTCCGCCACGCGCTTGTCTTCCTCGCCCAGATGCTTGCGGGTATTGGCTGCAACTTCCTTTTCTTTTGCCTCGCCCTGCTTCACCTTGTCGGCGTTGCTCAGCTCTTTTGCTTTTTGATCCTGGGCTTTCTGCGCGGCTTCGGCCGGCTGTTCGGCTGCGTGTACCTCTAGCGCCTTGTCACGCTCGTCGGCACGGTCTTTACGTAAGAAAGCGTTGGCGGTGATGTCTACCGGCCGAATCGTTTTCATCGCCTGCCGCCGCTGCTCCTTGGCGGCGTCCAGGCAATTGTTGACGAAGAACTTCTGATAGCAGGCGCGCCGCTGTTCCAGATCGCGTGCTTCAACTTCGGCCTTGGCGTCGGCTACATCGGCCAGAGCGCGATTCGCGGTTTCCACAGAATTGAGCGTTTCAAGCGGGTAGCGCGCCGTCAGCTCGGCGGCCGGTTCGGCTACCGGCTTCAGCTGGGCGTCTGCTGCTTGCACATTGACGGCCAGCGTCAGCAGCAACGCCGCAATACCCAGCGCGACCAAGGTCGGGCGCTGGCGTGATGCGCACATCGGCGATGGTGACAAAGGAGCCAAAATCAAAGAGGCAAATTCCACGTAAACCTATCCATTTCTATACGTTAATTTCAAACACCGTTTTCAAACCACCGTCACGACGCAAGCTCACACAATAGAGTCGGCCTCGGAACGCCGCTCGCTATCCATATATTCGCGCGATTGCATTTCCATGATACGCGACACCGTGCGGTGAAACTCGTTGGCCAGCATGCCCTGGGTGTACAGCTCGTCCGGCGCCACGGCAGCTGACATGATCAATTTGATCTTGTGATCATAGAACACATCGATCAGCCAGGTAAACCGGCGTGCTTCGGACGACATCGCCGCCGACATTTGCGGAATACCGGACAATATCACCGTATGGAAGCGGCTGGCAATTTCGAGATAATCGTTTTGCGAACGCGGGCCGCCGCACAAGGTATTGAAATCGAACCAGATCACGCCGCCGGCTCGGCGCAAAGCTTTGATTTTACGCGCTTCGATATCAACGATTGGATCTTCATCGGCGGTGTCAGCTACCCCTGCAAACGCATGCCGCAAGGCGCGGTCGGTGTCGGCGTTCAGCGGCGAGTGGTAAGTCTCGACCTGCTCCAGGGCGCGTTTGCGGTAATCGATGCCGGCGTCGATATTCATCACATCCAGGTTGTCTTGCAATAGCTTGATGGTCGGCAGCATGCGATCCCGGTGCAAGCCGTCCGGATAAAGCGTGCTCGGCTCGTAATTCGAGGTCATGACAAACGACACGCCATTATCGAACAAGGCTTTCAGCAGATTGTAGAGAATCATGGCGTCGGCGATGTCGGACACATGGAATTCATCAAAGCAGATCAGCCGATATTTCCTGGCGACCCGCTTCGCCACCTCATCCAAGGGATCGGCAACGCCCTTGAGCTCATCCAGTTGCCGATGTACCGCGCGCATGAATTCGTGGAAATGCAGGCGCGTTTTACGCACCACCGGCACCACCGAATAAAAACTGTCCATCAAAAACGATTTCCCGCGTCCGACCCCGCCCCACATATACACGCCGCGCGGCACGTCGGGCCGGTTGATCAGGCGTTTGAAGGAATTGGAACGCTGCGCCTTGTACTCGACCCATTCATCATAAGCTTGCTGCAGACGATCTACCGCACGCCGTTGCGCGTCATCTGCCTGGAAACCCCGTTGTGTCAGTGCCTGTTCGTAAAACTCTAAGACATTCATTGTGTTTTCAATTCTTGACGAAAAGCTAAAATCCGTTTGCCCGCCGCATAGATTAACAAAAAATCAACCATGCTGATGAAGTAAGCCGCTAAGTAAGTCACTAAAACAAGCCACTAAATAAGCCGCTAAAAATAAAAATGGGCGAGCTTTCGCTCACCCACATCAATCCGGCAACCACCCAAACAACTATGACCGCCCCATCTCTACCAGTACCCGGCTAGGATAAGCCTTCTCCTTGGCGCCGAAACTGAGCGGCAGGTTGGCCCCCAAACCGAGGCCGACCGCTCCTATGCCGCCGCTGCCACCGGTAGCACCGATGCCAACGCTGGGCGAATTCAATCCGGGCGGCGCCCGGTACACCACTTCAGAAGTGCGGTAGCCGGGCTTGTCGCAAACCACATGCAAGTCGCCGTCGGCAGCAACAATCAAGACATCGCCCGGGGTGACTACATTCCAGCGGCTGCTATCGGTTTTCACTACGCAGCGTGCGCCCTCCAGCTGCTGGCTGTCGGAGGTAGCCTCGATCAGCACGTGGCCGTTATCCGACGCGGTGGTGGCGCAGCCGGACAGTACCACGCCCAAGGACAAGATCAACCACGTAGCCGGATTGCGCATGCTGCTTCTCCCTTAGAAATTCAGGGACCGTTTGTCGACTGCCAACGCCGCTTCCTTGGTCGCTTCCGACAAGGATGGGTGAGCGTGGCAGATGCGGGCGATATCTTCCGCTGATGCACGGAATTCCATCGCCACCACGGCTTCTGAAATCAATTCTGATGCCATTGGCCCAACTATGTGAACGCCCAGGATTTCGTCGGTCTTGGCATCCGCCAGGAATTTGACCATGCCTGAGGTATCACCCAAAGCGCGCGCCCGGCCGTTGGCCAGGAACGGGAAAGTACCCGCTTTGTATGCTACTCCATCTGCTTTCAGTTGTTGTTCTGTCTTGCCGACCCATGCGATTTCCGGCGAGGTATAGATCACCCAAGGAATCGTATTGAAGTTAACGTGACCATGCTGTCCGGCAATACGCTCGGCAACCGCCACGCCTTCTTCTTCTGCCTTGTGCGCCAGCATCGGGCCGCGCACCACGTCGCCCACCGCCCAGACGTTCGGCAAATTGGTCTTGCAATCGCCGTCGACGGCGATGAAACCGCGCTCGTCCAGCTGCAAGCCGACGCCTTCGGCGTTGAGGCCGATAGTGTTCGGAATCCGGCCGATCGAGACGATCAGTTTGTCGTACACGGCTTTTTGCGCGGCGCCGGCGGCATCCACATATTCGACCGTAACATCATTCTTGCCAGCCGTAATGGCGCCAATCGTGACACCCAGGCTAACCTTCAAACCTTGCTTGGTGAACAGCTTGCTGGCTTCCTTGGCGATCTGTTCGTCCACTGCACCGAGGAAAGTCGGCAATGCTTCCAATACGCTGACATCTGACCCCAGGCGGCGCCAGACGCTGCCCATTTCGAGGCCGATCACGCCAGCACCGATTACCCCCAGTTTAGCCGGAACCGCGTCAATTGCCAGTGCGCCGGTATTCGACAGAATCAGTTTTTCGTCAAACGGTGTACCTGGCAAGGGACGCGGGTTGGAACCGGTCGCCAGGATGATGTGCTTGGCAGTAATGGTTTCTTCGGCAGTACCGGTCACCTTGATTTCGTAAGCGCTGGCGTCACCTTTGACGAAAGAGCCGCGGCCATGGAAAAAGGTAACTTTGTTCTTTTTGAACAGGTACAAGATGCCTTCGTTGTTTTGCTTGACGACACTATCCTTGCGCGCCAGCATCTGCCCCAGGTTCAGCTCCAGGCCCTTGACGTCGATGCCGTGCTCGGCGAACGAGTGGCCGGCGTGTTCGTAGTGCTCGGACGATTGCAATAACGCTTTCGATGGAATGCAACCAACGTTGGTGCAAGTACCGCCCGGCGCCGGGCCGTTCTTGGCGTTTTTCCATTCATCAATACAGGCAGTATTGAAACCCAGTTGCGCGGCGCGAATTGCTGCAATATAACCGCCGGGACCGCCACCGATCACGACTACATCAAATTGTTTGCTCATTTCTATCCTTCGAGTTATTGCCCTGCCAACTCACAATCCTTAACCTACCCTGTACCCTGCTCTGCCACCTTAAACGGCCTGCATCTTCTGCGGTCTAAGCAGCATTCCAGGCAAGTAATGGTGAAAGTAGCGGCGACAAGGCGCTCATCATTTACTTAGCCACCTAAACGATGCGCCCTGCTCCATTTTTCCTTGCATGAAAAATAAGAGTCAGGGCGCTCTCGCTTAGCGAGATTTAAAGCTTACAGATCCAGCAACAGACGGGCCGGGTCTTCCAGCGCTTCTTTCATTGCAACCAGAGCCAGCACGGCTTCACGGCCGTCGATGATACGGTGATCGTAAGACATTGCCAGATAGTTCATCGGGCGAATCACGATCTGGCCGTTTTCGACAACTGCACGGTCCTTGGTCGCGTGCACGCCCAGGATCGCCGATTGCGGCGGGTTGATGATCGGTGTCGACAACATGGAACCGAAGGTGCCGCCGTTCGAGATCGAGAAAGTACCGCCGGTCAGGTCGTCCAGAGTCAGCTTACCGTCTTTGGCCTTGGCGCCGAATTCGCCGATTTTCTTTTCGATGTCGGCAATTGACATCTGATCAGCGTCGCGCAATACCGGCACTACCAGGCCGCGCGGCGAACCAACTGCGATACCGATATCGAAATAACCGTGATACACGATGTCGTTACCGTCAACCGAAGCGTTGACGATCGGATATTTTTTCAAGGCGGCAACCGCAGCCTTGACGAAGAACGACATGAAACCGAGCTTGACGCCATGCTCTTTTTCGAACTTGTCTTTGTACTTGGTACGCAGGTCCATCACCGGCTGCATGTTGACTTCATTGAATGTCGTCAAGATGGCGTTAGTCGATTGCGATTGCACCAGACGCTCGGCGATACGAGCGCGCAGACGGCTCATAGGCACGCGCTCTTCCGGACGGTCATCCAGATTGGCCTTGGTTGGCGCTGCAACTTGCTGCAATGCCGGCTTGGCTGCAACTGCGGCCAAAGGTGCAGGTGCAGGCGTGGCAGGCTTGTTAGCCAGTGCGCCCAGAACGTCGCCCTTGGTAACGCGGCCATCTTTGCCGCTGCCGTCGACTTGCTCAGCCGACAGCTTATTTTCCGCCAGCAGTTTCGCTGCGGCAGGCATGGCGATGCCAGCGGCCGATTTGGATTGCAATTCAGGTGCTGCGATTGGCGTCGGAGCATTGCCGCTTTGCGGCACTGGCACGGCAGCCACTTCCATCGGGCTGACCTTGGCCGAAGCATCGGTATCGATCACAGCGATGATTTCATCGGCAACCACGGTGCTGCCGTCGCCCTTGATCAGCTGGACGATCACGCCGTCGGCTGGCGCCGGCAACTCAAGTACAACTTTATCTGTCTCGATATCGATCAGGTTTTCGTCGCGCTTCACAGCGTCGCCGACTTTTTTATGCCATGTCAACAAAGTCGCTTCAGCGACCGATTCCGACAGTTGCGGAACTTTTACTTCTAGAAGTGCCATTTATTTCTCCGTATTCCGTATTGGGTGTGCGTCGGGCAGGTCGTGGCGACCTGCCCTGGCGTCAATTATTTTGTAAGAACAAAGCCTTTGAGCTTGGAAAATGCTGTCTCCAGCAATGCTTTTTGCTGCGCATAGTGCTTGTCGTAGTAACCGACTGCTGGCGATGCGCTGGCTGGACGGCCTGCATACGCAAGCTTCTGGCCATCTTCCAGGTTCTCAAAAATATTGTGCTGAATCTGCAGCCATGCGCCTTGATTCTGCGGCTCGTCCTGCGTCCATACCAGCTCATTGAAGTTCGGGAACTGCTTCAACTCAGCAGCAAACGCCTTGTGCGGGAATGGATACAGTTGTTCCAGACGGATAATTGCGACGTCAGTCTGACCGCGTTCTTTACGTGCGTTAACCAGATCGTAGTAGACCTTGCCCGAGCAAGCGACGATACGCTTGACCTTCTTCGGATCGATCTTGTCATCGACTTCGCCGATCACGGTCTGGAAGCTGCCCTTGGTGAAATCGGACAATGGCGAACCGGCATCCTTGTTACGCAACAGCGATTTCGGCGTCATGATGACCAGCGGCTTACGGAACAAGCGGATCATCTGGCGCCGCAGCAGATGGAAAATCTGCGCTGCGGTAGTCGGTTGCACCACTTGCATATTGTTGTCTGCGCACAGTTGCAGATAACGTTCCAGGCGTGCCGACGAGTGTTCCGGGCCTTGGCCTTCGTAACCGTGCGGCAGCATCATGACCAGGCCGGAAGCACGGCCCCACTTCACTTCGCCGGAGCTGATGAACTGGTCGATCACGACTTGCGCGCCGTTGGCGAAATCGCCGAACTGGGCTTCCCAGATGGTCAGC
>NZ_DATMRK010000065.1:0-27429 GCF_035566375.1 Collimonas sp. | reverse complement strand
TCGTCTCAGCGCGAGATTGCGCCAGACCTGGACGAACGACAAGTACTAGGTCGGGCAACTGACGCAAATATAGGTGGAAGTCGCCCGATTTCTTGGACGTTGCCGTGAATGGTATTGAATGCTAAAGCCAGCTTTCGGCCACAAGCGGTCCCCCAGAAAAATTCTCTAGAGCTGCCGTTGTACATTTTTGGAAATATTTCAATGGAAATAAAATGAAGACAACAATGTTAGTCTGCATCTTGAGTATATTTTTATTTGGTTGCTCTGGTGGACCATCTGATGCAGAAATACGTGCTGCTGGTCGTATGTTTCGCATTGATATGCAGGCGTTGATTGATAGTGGTGGAAAGGTGATGGACTATCAGGATGGCAGAAGAAATGCCAACTATTATTTTTTAACGCTGGATGCGGATTCGTTTAATGAATCATTGCAGAAAAAATATATAGATAAATTGGCAGATATGGGATGGATGAAACTTGAACAAAACGATGCTACTGAAATCTTCTTTTGTAAGAATGGGGCGCGTACTTTAATTGCGATTGGTGATAAGACAATGAATGGGAAAAAAACATCTTCCATTATTATGGTCTACACAGCCCAAACCATCAAAGATTGCCAACAAGCCGAACGCACAAAAAATTGAGAAGGTAAGAGTACATGAACCTGACTCAGACTCTCCGCGCGTCGTCTCTTAGAATATGCGATAGCCTTGGTTTACCCACTAATCCGTCGCTTCCTAAGCTTGATGCGTCGCTTACCCTTCGCAGTGCGACGGAAATTAGTCGGCGGGCACTTGCACTAAACGTCATCGTTGCATGTTCCTACGGATTCTCTCGCGAATCCGGGTTGGCTTGGCTTCAGGAATACAATCTGTCGCAAGAACTCTCTGGCGCGGAGTCGGCGTTCCTTCAAGGTGAATCAGAAAACGTCCAGTCCTTTCAACTTCTTGCGGAATCCCTCTTTGCGCTCGCGTGGGTCCTTGGACTAGTGAATTCGTTCAGCTGGAATGCAGCCCCACCAACCAACTTGGTTTTCATATTTCCAAATCTTAAGGTTCAAGAGACCCCGCATCGCTTCACGGGCACAGTCAAACTTCGACGGGAGGCCGCTGTGTTATCAGCGCTCGACGCATCTTATTGTATTCATTGGTCCTGCCTCGAGATTCAGTCGAATGGTCAGCGTCCGTCCGTTAATGTTCGTGCGATTGAGTATCGACGGTGGGCACTTGAGTGGGTGATGGGTTCAGAGGCTTGGGACGAAATTTCTCTGGATACCTAGCATTTCCATAGAGTTCAACGACGGCTGTTTGAACGACGAGAAACCGCCTTATTCCAATATTTGAACGTCCGCTATGGGAAAATCTGAACTTCCGCTTTGGGTCGTCTGCTGCCGGTCGTCAATGAATATTGAGTGGCAGGTTTCAGTCTGTGGCGGACCATCGCCGGAGATGCTCGACGGGCCGGTTCCTGCTGGCCGATTGCGCTCCTTTAAAGGCGGCTTAGTCGCGATAAAATCTGACGTTGCATGTACGGTTGAGTCCGAGTTGATACAAATAATGTCAATTTCCTAGCTCGGGAGTCCGCTGTAGTGCCTCGGAGGGTCAACGTCCTGCCTCGAAGGGTCAACGTCCTGCCTCGAAGGGGCAACGTCCTGCCTCGGAGGGTCAACGTCCTGCCTCGGAGGGACAACGTCCTGCCTCGGAGAGTCAACGTCCTACTTCGGAAGCTCAGCATCGACCCTCGGAGCATGGATAGGGATGGTCAGCGCGTCGACGTGGCAATACGATGCGGACTTGCGCTCGCATACGCAAAGTCTTATCTTTCATCGGTTGCGGCATACATGGATTGTCATCGTATCCAATAGCATCTATAGTCGTCCCGTCCCTGAATAAAGAAGGGGCCGGGTTTAGAAGCCTAGATACTCAAAAGCGCACAAACCGCGCAATGCGGTTTTTTCATGTGTGTCGCCTTCGTTCGTCCCTATGGGCGGTGATGGCGGGGAGTCTTCGGGCTGCCGGTTTGCTTTTGGGTACCGGTCTTCTAATCCTGCTATTTGCCGCCCACCCCGTTTAGAAGCGGGACGCGACTTGACTGCTACCCAAAGGAGTTCGCCATGCTAAGCAACAGGATCAGCACGCCCAAAATCTCTCCCCAATCCACGCGTCCCAGAAAAGACACCGTTCCAGCGTCCACCAGAAAGAAACACCCAGAACGCCATCTGACAGTAGGCCTATACCCCGAATGGCAAGCCAGAAAACCGTGGATCCGGTTATACGGTTTGTGGCTGACAGAAGCCGGTTTTACGCCGCAGACTCGTATCAAGGTCAAGGTTACGGCAGGGCGCTTGGTGATCACCAAAGCGTAAAAAAAAAAGCAGGCCATCGCAATGATGGCCTGTAAGTTATTTGATGCTGCGCTTATCTGAGCTAACTCAGCTGCGAACAAGAGCCTGGGGGCAGGTCTTGCAATGAAATATCGATCGATTACAGAGCTTATTTTCCTACTCGCTCAGCAATCTGAATTAATCGATATTAACTGGATGTGTCATTGCAAGACTTGACCCCGGCTTCTGTGTGACCCCGGCTTCTGTGTATCGGGCGCTGCCCACTGGTAGAACGTTTCTTCTGTCGCATCAAGCAATTCCATCGCATCGCCACCCGGTACGACAAACTCTCCGAACGCTTCTCGTCATGCGTTGCGCTCGCCGCTGCATTCATCTGGATCTGCTAATTGTCAACACGCCCTAGACCCTGCATCAATCTCAATGTCTGTGTTTGCGCGTCCAAGATGCCCTCCTGCGTGGACGGCTGTCGTAACATCGGCGGCGCGCTTTGCCGGTCGTCAATGGATATGTGTTGCTGTCAGCCAACGAAAAGTGTGAAAGAACGTTAATCTTTTCTCATCGAGATACTCGTCGCCTACTCTAATGATAAAGTCGCTGGACGTATTGTTTCCAACTTACAAGATTGCCGTTTGATAAGGGTGTTTTCTACTGATGACCCCTGACAATTTTGACAGTTACGCAGCAATGTTAAACCGTGTAGGGTGCGTACCTCTTTAAATAAAGTGCATTTCGCGTCCCCAGTCCCTGATCCATTTGACCGCTGCATTTTCTATTAATTGCAATTAGGACACCAAAATGCCGATCGTATATGTTCGTCGCTGTAAGAGAGCAGTAGCGTGAATCTCGCCGACGCATTGCAAGCGTTTGCCTCCGGTTCGTTGAATCAGGAGAACCGGCCTATTCGTCTGCACTGGGGCAGTGCCCAGAGTACCCTCGAACAGGTCCTGGTGGTTCAGCGCATCGATATTACCGAAGGCCTCTGTTCAGGTATCGAAGGGCATTTGACCTGTCTGTCGACGCGCTCCAACCTGCCGCTCAATGCGTTTATCGGACTGCCGGTGTCGGTCCAGCTGGTCAACGACCGCGGCGCATTGCATAAGATTTGCGGGATTATCACGGACGCGCGCGCGGGGCAATCCGATGGATCGCTCGCTACCTATCAATTAACTATCCGCGACGCATTGTCAGTGCTGGAACGACGGATTAATACCCGCATATTCCGCACTAAAAATGTGCTGGACGTGATTGAAATCTTGCTGAAGGAATGGCAGAAGAAAAGCCCTGCGCTCGCGCGCGCCTTCGACTTTGATCTATCCGGCACAGACCGCAGTCAGTACCCTGTGCGCGAACTCACGGTGCAGTTTCATGAATCCGATGCTGATTTTATCCGTCGGATCTGCCGTCGCGAAGGTATTGCATGGTTCACGGCAGCCGGCCAACGGGAACAGGCTTCGTCTGCCAGCAATAACGCCAATAACAGCGATTTACCGATACATACGCTGGTGTTTTTCGATGACCCGATGAAATTGCCGCAATCGGGCGCCGGCACTATCCGCTATCACCGCGATGCTGCCACCGAAGAGCGTGATTCGGTGACGCTGTGGTCGGCCTGGCAACAACTCGTGTCCGGCAGTGTCCAGCGCGCCAGCTCGGATTACAAGAGCGGCAAGATGGCGCAGGCGTCGCAAACCAGCATCGTCGATCAGGGACAGGCCGGCAACGATCTCGCGCAACTCCTCTCCGATAACGTCATTGATGTGCCGCACGCCGGTGATTCCTGGGCGGATTACGACCGGCTGACCAAGGCGAGGATGCTGTCGCACGAACTCAGGGCCGCCAGCGTGGACGGCGCAAGTGGCGTGCGCGATCTGGCGGTCGGCCGCTGGTTCGAATTGACTGGCCATCCCGAGGTGGATACGCATCCGCAGGAGCAGCGGCAGTTCATGGTCACCGCATTGCATCACCGCGGCGAGAATAACTTGCCGAAGGAGCTGAACGAGCGTGCGCAATCACTGTTTGACAGCAGCCGTTGGCACGCCGGCTCATTGGCGGCCGTCACCCAGACCCTCTCGCCAGGAACGCCCGACACCCGTTACAACAACACCTTCACCTGCGTGCGACGTGGCGTGGCACTGACCCCCGCATACGATCCGCGCATCGATCTGCCGCGTGTCTATCCGATCACGGCGCTGGTAGTCGGGCCGCAAGGGGAAGAGGTTCATTGCGACGAATTCGGTCGCATCAAGATACAGATCCAGGGTTTGAATCCGGACGATCACGCGCATGCGCAAGGCGCAGGAACCAGCGGCACGCAGACAGACAGCGCCTATGTGCGGGTCAGCAGCAGCTGGGCCGGTAAAAACTATGGCCACGATACCTTGCCGCGAGTAGGGATGGAGGTTGCCCTGGATTTCCTGAATGGCGATCCGGATAAGATGTTCGTCACCGGCGTCCTGCATAACGGACCGAACATGCCGGCGACCTTCAGTCATACCGGCGCGCTGCCCGGCAATCGTTTCCTGTCCGGCATGAAGACCAAGGAGATCAAAGGGAACCGCTACAATCAGCTCCGTTTTGATGACACTTCTGGCCAAATCAGTAGCCAGTTGGCCAGCGAGCATGCGGCCAGTGAGCTCAATCTGGGCTATCTGACGCAACCCCGCACCAACGGCAGTGGCGAGGCGCGGGGCGAGGGCGCAGAATTGCGCACGGATGCGGCGGCTTCGCTGCGTGCTGCGAAAGGCATCCTCTTGACCACCTACGCGCGCAACAAGGCGACCGGACACTTTCTTGAGCGCGATGAACTGAACCAGTTGCTCGGCGAGTGCACGGAATTGTTCAAGGCTCTCGGTGAATATGCCGGTCAGCACGGCGGCCAGGCCGCGGATGGCACTGCCCAGAACCAGCTCGCAACAGCACTCAAGAATTGGGATACAACTAGCGCTGGCGCGGGTAGTACATCTGCTGGTGCCGGGGATGCGCCAGCCATCATGGCATTCGGTGCGGCCACGGGGTCGATCGCCGTCACGCCTAAAACGCATGTGACCTATGCCGGCGAGAACATCGACCAGGTAGCGCAACAGCATCTGCAATTGATGAGCGGCCAGCGCTTGAATGCAACCGCAGGCCAAGGCATGCAGTTGTTCGCGCGCGGCAAAGGCATCCAGGCGATCGCAGGCGAAGGGCCGATGCTGCTGCAGGTGCAAACCGATGCATTGACGGCCAACGCGCAAAAGGGCGTCAAGATCAGCAGCAACGAGAATGAAGTGCTGATCACGGCGCCGACGATTCGTTTCGTAGCCGAAGACGGCAGTTACATCAAGATCGGTGGCGGCGTGACGCTGGGGACGAACGGCGATATCAAACTGCTCTCCGCGTCGCACCAGTGGGGCGGCCCCTCGACGCAGCAGGCGGCCAAGACAAATTTCAACAACGCACCGACGGATCAGCGTTTCCGCTTGCACTATCCGGGCGAGTCGCCGGAATCGGCGGCGGCAGCGGCTCACCAGCCTTACCGCATCACGCTGGACGACGGACGGGTGATCGAGGGCAAGAGCGACGCGAACGGTCATACCGACCTGATCAAGGACGAGGCCATGCGCATCCTCAAGATTGACATCCTGAAACCCGCTCTATGAGTAGCGAAATAAGCCAACAAGGATAACTATGGCCGATACCAACAGCGACTACCACGTTGTCGGCGCCGCCGGCGCCGTCACCTATGCCGACCGCGGGAATGACCGCCCGGCGCAGCTGCCGCGCGATCTGCCGGGCATCGTGATTTTTCTCCATGGCGTTAACGATCCCGGCGCGGTTTATTCGTTCGTCGAAGAGGGGCTTTGCAAAGGGCTCAATGAGCGGCTATCGCGGAATGATTTGAATGCGGGAAGTTATGGTGCTCGCTATAGCCAATTGAAAGCAAAAAAAACGCCCGATAAGCGCGACAATGATGTTCTATCCGACCCCGATACCTATCTCTATCAGCGTAAGGAAATTGCTGGCACAACCAAAAGCAGCTTCATTCCGTTTTATTGGGGTTATCGTGCGCAAAACGATGAAATTGCACGGCTCAACAACCCCGGGGATGTGGACAGTCGTGTCGCCGATAAGGACGGCAATTTGATGACGCGTGGCCAGTATCAGGACATACACGGTAATCGCCTTGATCAGCATTTCGGCAAGGCCGGAGGTTTCTTCGCAAACGCGACGAACAATATTCCGGATATGTATGGTGAGGGGTTCAGGGCGGACTTTGCGGCACGTGGAGTGACCAAGCTTGCGTTGGGGGGAAACTCGATGTATGCCGCTGACGCGCCGGAGCGCCGCTATTTTGTTCTGGCGGCAACGCGTCTGGCGCATCTGATCAACATGATTCGATCGGTAAAGCCCTCCGCGCTCGCCGCGGCGCAAGGCATGCAGCCTGAACATGAAACGATCACCATCATGGGACATAGCCAGGGAACGATCCTGACCTTGCTGGCGCAGGCCATTTTGAAACAGAAGGGCCAGCGCTGCGTCGACTGCATCATCATGGTCGATACTCCCTACAGCCTCTACCAGACGGACGACTGCAATCAAACCGGTCACGCCAAACTCAAGACCTTGATCGACATCGTCAATGAAGTGACGAAAAAGCCCTACACGATTCCCGACCTGGCCGACATGATGATCAATCACGACAAGCACGGTGGCCGCGCCGGGACGGACTGGAGCAAGACGCAAGGCAAGCGTCTGGATAAGAGCGGCAAGAACTGGGTGACATTTGACGAACGCGATAACCGCGGCAAGGTGTATCTGTACTTTTGTCCCGAGGATACTGTCGTCGGGTTGAAGAAAGTTCATGGCATCGGCACCTTCGGGGTTCCTGATGAAGTGCCCGCCGACGGCGCGGCAAAAAAAGCCGATGCAAAGAAGAACACCATGGACGCCATGAAAGTTCTGGAGACCAAGCGCTTCTTTCAGCGGATGTGGACGCGGATGACGCGCGATAACAACTTCGATGGCAAGTACAAGAAGGTGTTGGTCGGCACCAAGCCGGCACGTGTCCCGGTTCGTGATCAATACGAACGCTTGTCGCCTGGTCCCGATGCCAGTGCGGCGGATCAAGGCACGAACGCAATACTGCAGGCGAGCTTTAAACGCAACGATATCCGTTTCATCAACGGAGAAGAGTTGAAACCGCCCTGCGAACCTGACATGTATGGTGGCGAGGTCGAAGGTGAAACCGGCGGCTCCAGACCTGGACATGCTGATAGGGCTGGGAAGATGACTCCGGACGACGTCACCAAGAATGTGATCGTGGGCAATCAGTACGCGAAGTTGAAGTGGATCACGGTAGGACACTTTCTCGATCCCTATTCGGCCCTGGAAAAAGAGAAAGCGGAGTTCAATGCCAATAAACCAATCGACGAGCAATCTCAGAATTGGCGTGTGAGCTGGAGTGGAATCTCGCTGGAACGCGAGGAAACGCCAAAAGCAGCGCGTGATCGGATGATGATCGACAAGGATGCCCACGAAGCCAACAACTATCATTCTGGGTTACTCCATGCTGCAGAAAATCATCGCTGGGTAACGGCGATGGATGTCGCGATCGGACAGGCCGTGACGATGGACGATCCCGTCTGGCGTGAACTGCTGGTGGCCATTGCGGACTGGAAATTGGATCCAGCGGCTTATAAGACGATTACGGAAAACGAAGCCTTCAAAGGGCGGCTGACTCAGGAAGCCAAGGATTTTATTGCGGCATGTAAAAATTATTATCAGAAGGGCACATTTCCCGGCGAACAGTTTGTCTCCATGACGGCGCCACCGCTGGTGACCAGTGAATTGACGCCAAAGGCAACGGCAGCGCAGCTACAGGCGGCTGAAGAACAGAGAGCTGCGGAAATGCGCTTTTACCAGGATCAAGCCGCCAGGGGCATGGCGAATTTGGGTAACTTGCGATGAGGCCGCGCATTTGGCCGTATGCTGCGGCATTCCTGCTGGTGGCGATCATCTGGACCGTCTATGTGATGGCTGGGAGTTACAATCATTGGCAGGCAACAGGACAGGAGACGTCGTATATGGGAAGCAGTATTCGAAATGGTGTATTGGCCGCGCTCGGCATTGCCGTCCTGGCTTATGGGGCGAGTTTTGCGTGGATGCATCGGTCGTCGAGCGCCTCCGCAGATTCGCCTTCGCAAAAACAGGCAGCGCCTGCTGCGATGACGGCTAGCCTTCCTGGCGCCCAGGCGATGCTTGCGCAAACCGGAAAGAAGTTTGCGCTGGAAGTACGGGGCATGGGGGTCGTCGTTGGAGATAAAACCGATGAGGAAATCTGGCAGGCTATCGAGGACAAGGGCGACAATCATGCAAGCTATGTATCGCAGAACCCAGAAGATTACACAAATAGTGCAGGCGAACGCTTGACCGATTTAACTATTTCGACAGGCCTGTCGTTTAAGGAAGGCGCACGCCATGCAGTTGATCAGTGGCCACTGCCAGTCATTATTTGGTATCCGCCGAAGGCAAAAAGAGCTTCTCGGCCAGCAGCAGACCTGGCGGGATTACGCCAACAGGCGAGCCTGGGCGTGACCTTGCTCTTGTGGCAAGAAGATGCCAATACCGATGACGGCGCAGCCATGATCGAAAAGCTGTTTGCCTTCTTCGATACCCATCCGGATGTGCCGGCAGCACTGCTATTTAGCACCGACGGTTCACTGACGCGCTCGCTTAACGGAACTCCTGGCAACGTGGACACTCCCAAGGAAGGACACGTTATTCCAGCCATGCCGGACAGTGTCGGCGCGTTTCTGGTTACGCGCTCGGATCGCGTAGACAAATTGATCCGGCCATTTGCCGTAGCGCAGACCGCCAATATCAATAAAACCAATACCGAGTACGACATCATCAAGCTGTGGAATTTCTTTTGGCGAAAAAATGATGATCAAGGCCCTGACAGTTTTGAGGCTCAATTCAGAAAGGAAGAAACAGCAGCTGGGGTTGACACTCCTTCCTCGGGCGCGATGTCGTCAAGCTGGTGGCAAACGCAGTTGCCGGAGTTGTGGCAAACGATAGGCAATCAGGGCCCGGGCGAGTTTAAACCTACACCCTACATCCCTGTGCGTTGGACTAACTGGCAGCTCAAGCAATTCGACAGCGCGCCTTTACTGGGCTATATACACCGCCCGGTGGATGTCAAGCTGACCGACGATCACGGCCAGCCACTGAAGACTGCTCTTCAGGCCGAAGCCTTGAAGGCCGGTTGGGAACAGGCTGTCGCTGCGCTGCCGGACAATAAAGAACCCAAGCGCCTGTTCTATGACACCACAGGCAACAAGCAATGGGTGATTCCGCTTAACCAGGCACTGAGCCAAGTGGGTACTTCCGCCCCCCATCCGGACGAGGTGAAGGAGGGTTACGACATCGGCGCCCGCATCGGCAATACCGGCACCAGTTCCCCGATGGTTCAGATCGGGCTTGGGCTGATCGCCAGTTATCATCAGGGCGGCGCCAGCGCGACGGTGAACCGGCGCCCGAACGGCATGGCCAGCATTGTGATGGTGAGTCCGCCGGATGACGCGACCAAGGCCGCATGGGCGCAGAGGATCCATAGCGCGAGTCCATTCAAATGAGAGCGACGCGATGCGCGGGGTGATTCGTCTGGGTGACTCCACCAGCCACGGTGGCAAAGTAGTGACCGGGCAGGAAAAATCGCTGGTGATGGAGCGGGCCGTGGCCTGTGTCGGCGATCGTTGCACCTGTCCGATGCCGGGCCATCATGACTGCGTGATCGTGGAAGGCGACCCGGCTGTGCAAATCGACGGCAAAGCTGTGGCTTTCGACGGTCACAAGACATCCTGCGGCGCGGCGCTGATCTCTAGCATCACCTCGTCAGGACGGACGTGACGGACGGTCATCCCTTCAACATATCCCGCCCCGGGATAGGATTCCCGCTGCTCTGGTCGATATTAACAAGCATGGCGGCGAGAGCATGCGATTCAGAGAAGGCGGCTGGATGTTGTTAAAGATTCGAAATGGCGTATTGGCCGCGCTCGGCATTGCCGTCCTGGCTTATGGGGCGAGTTTTGCGTGGATGCATCGGTCGTCGAGCGCCTCCGCGGATTCGTCCTCGCAAAAACAGGCCACTCCGGCTGCGGTGACGGCTAGCCTTCCTGGCGCCCAGGCGATGCTTGCGCAAACGGGAAAGAAGTTTGCGCTGGAAGTACGGGGAATGGGCGTCGTCGTTGGCGAAAATACCGATGAGGAAATCTGGCAGGCTATTGAAAAAAAGGCCGACAATTACGCAAGCTATGTATCGCAGAACCCAGAAGATTACACAAATAGCGCAGGCCAACGCTTGTCTGATCTAGGCGCTGTGACAGGCCTGTCGTTTGAGAGAGGCGCGCGCCATGCTGTCGATCAGTGGCCGCTGCCAGTAATTATCTGGGAGCCGCCGAAGGCAAAAAGAGCTTCTCGGCCAGCAGCAGGCCTGGCAAGTTTACGCCAACAGGCGAGTCTGGGCGTGACATTACTCTTGTGGCAGGAGGATGCCAATACCGATGACGGCGCAGTCATGATCGAAAAGCTGTTCGCCTTCTTCGATACCCATCCGGACGTGCCGGCGGCGCTGCTATTTAGCACCGACGGTTCAATGACGCGCTCGCTGATTGAGACTCCAGGCAACGTGGACACTCCCGAGGTAGGACATGTTATTCCAGCTATGCCGGACAGCGTCGGCGCGTTTCTGGTTACGCGTTCGGATCGGGTAGACAAATTGATCCGGCCATTTGCCGTAGCGCAGACGGCCAATATCAATAAAACTAATACTGAGTACGACGTCGTCAAGCTGTGGAATTTCTTTTGGAAAAAAATGATGATCGAAGCCCTGACAGTTTTGAGGCCCAATTCAGAAAGGAAGAAAAAGCAGCGGGAGTTACCAGTACTTCCTCGGGCGCGATGTCGTCCAACTGGTGGCAAACGCAGTTGCCGGAGTTGTGGCAAACGATAGGAAACCAGGGGCCGGGCGAATTTACACCGACACCCTATATCCCGGTGCGCTGGACTAACTGGCAGCTCAAGCAATTCGATAGTGCGCCCTTACTGGGCTATATACACCGCCCGGTGGATGTCAAGCTGACCGACGATCACGGCCAGCCACTAAAGACTGCTCTTCAGGCCGAAGCCTTGAAGGCCGGTTGGGAACAGGCTGTCGCTGCGCTGCCAGACAATAAAGAACCTAAGCGCCTGTTCTATGACACTACAGGCAACAAGCAATGGGTGATTCCGCTTAACCAGGCACTGAGCCAAGTGGGTACTTCCGCCCCGCATCCGGACGAGGTGAAGGAGGGTTACGACATCGGTGCCCGCATCGGCAATACCGGGACCAGTTCCCCAATGGTTCAGATCGGGCTTGGACTGATCGGCAGTTATCAACAGGGCGGGGCCAGCGCGACGGTGAACCGGCGCCCGAACGGCATGGCCAGCATTGTGATGGTGAGTCCGCCGGATGAAGCGACAAAAGCCGCATGGGCGCAGAATCACGGCGGCGTGAGCCCGTTCAAATGAGAGCGACGCGATGCGCGGGGTGATTCGTCTGGGGGACTCCACCAGCCACGGTGGCAAAGTCGTGACCGGGCAGGAAAAATCGCTGGTGATGGAACGGGCCGTGGCCTGCGTCGGCGACCGTTGCACCTGTCCGATGCCCGGCCATCATGACTGCGTGATCGTGGAAGGCGACCCGGCTGTGCAAATCGACGGCAAAGCCGTGGCATTCGACGGCCACAAGACATCCTGCGGCGCGGCGCTGATCTCTAGGTCAAGGACAGTCTCTCAGACAACCTTTCAGACAATTGCTGACGCACTTCATGCACTGCCTGCGCCACTGCTTCCGTACCGAAGACCAGCCCTTGCAGCGGGAAAAAATGCACATCGCTGATGCCGATCGATGCCAACGCATAGCGCAGGTACGGTGTCAGGAAATCAGTCTGTTTCGCTCGTTCTCCCACATGAAAACCGCCAGAGCTGACCAGTACAAAGGTCGCGCGATCTTTCAGCAGCCCGACCTTGCCTTGCGGCGTCGCGTGGAAACTGCGATTGATGCGGATCACATGATCGATCCACAGTTTGAGCGCAGCGGGCACGGTGAAGTTGTGCATCGGTGTGACGATGAACAGCACATCGTGTTGTTCCAGTTCGACGATCAGGCGTTCCGACCATTCGAATTCTTTCGCATCGGGTGTCGCTTGAGAAGTGACGGCAATTGCGTAAGCACGGTCGATTGGCGGAATGGGTGACTCCACCAGATCGCGTTCGGTGATCTGCACGTTGCTTATTCCCAACGCGGCAATCGCTTCCGTTGCAAGGCGATAACCGTGGCTCACGTCACTGTGCGGGCCGCTGTTCAATAGCAAAATTCGCGTCATGCGCTTGATTCCTGTGTAAGTTGTTCGACGAAATGCATGCCCTTTGCAAGCAGCCCCTGCCGAAAGTAAAAGCGTTGCGCCAGCGCCATATGCAAGCCGGTATCCAGCACAAAATGTTTGCAGCGCAACGCAACGGCTTGTTGCCGTGCTGCTTGCAATAGACGTTCGCCGAGCCGGGAGCGATGCAGCGAGGCTGTTACCACCAGGTCATCGACGTAAATGAAACGGCCGTACAGAAAATTGTCTTGCAGCCGATAGCCGGCAAGTCCGACGATTGCGCCATCGCGCCAGGCCGCAAGCAAGCGGTACCCTTGCGTGCGTTGCTGCGCGATCTGTGTGGTGTATGTTGCGCGATCGTTCAGATGCGGTCGCAATTCCTTCATCACTGAGAACGATGCATCCAGATCGGCGTCGCTATCGATGTGTTTGATGTCTACGTCAGACTGCATGCATTTCTCCCAAAAAAAATCAGCGCCGCTCAATCGTTGTGCCGACGATTACTCCGGCATCTTGCGGAACGCGATGGCAAAGCGATTCCAGCTGTTGATCGACGTGACGAGTAATGTCAGTTCAACCAGTTCGGCATCGGTGAAATGTGGGCGAACTGCATCCCACACTGCATCCGGGACGTGGTTTTGCGAGACCAGCGTGAGGGATTCTGTCCATTCCAGTGCGGCGCGCTCTCGTTCGCTGAAGAACGTTGTTTCGCGCCAGGCAGCGACGGTAGCCATGCGGCGTTCTGATTCGCCGGCTTTGCGGGCGTCGGTCACATGCATGTCGAGGCAGAATGCGCAGCCGTTGATTTGCGATGCACGCAGGCGCACCAGCTCCTTGAGCAGGATGTCCAGTGTGCCTTTGTTGATCTGGTTTTCAACACCGATCATTGCCTTGATGGCATCTTTGCCGGCGGTATAGAAGTCGAGTCGAGTTTGCATTTGAAGCTCCTTGATCAGGTAAATCGGAAAGGAAAAATTGGCGTTTCCTGGATGCGTAGTATGCGAATATCATGGCCATGTTAAAAGGGCCAAGAAATGCAAAAAGGACTAGTCCATGAAAACCGCCAAGCCTGACCTGGATCTGCGCATCGATCGCGCGCTGGAATTGCCTATGTATCAACAGATATGCCAGCGTTTCAAGACGGCGATCGAGCAGGGGAGCCTGCACGCGGGCGATCGCGTACCGGCAGTAAGGGCGTTGGCGGCCGAACTGAATCTCGCGCGCGGTACGGTGGAAATGGCGTATCGCATCCTGACGGACGAGGGCTATCTGCAAGTCAGGGGCGCGGCCGGCACAGTGGTATCGCCGTCTTTACCGCCGCCAGCTATCCTCAAACCGCAAGTAGTAATGGCAATGGCCGGACAAGCGCATGCAGCCACCGTCGATCGCGACGGCAAGGCGCCGAAGCCGTTGCAGATGGGTTTGCCTGCGCTCGATGCATTTCCGCGCAAGGTGTGGAACCGGCTGGTTGGGCATCGCTTGCGCGGCAGCGAACTGGCGCGCCTGGGCTATCCCGACCCGGCCGGTTATGCGCGTTTGCGTGAAAGGATTGCGACTTATCTGGGCGTGTCGCGCGGCGTGACCTGTGTGCCGGAACAGGTGTTCATCACGACCGGCTTGCGCAACACGCTGGAACTGACGTTAAGCAGTCTTTCCACTGTCGGCGATGAATTCTGGTTCGAAGATCCCGGCTATATTCTTGCGCGCCCATTTCTGCAGAATGCCGCAGTCAAGCTGATACCGGTGCCGGTCGATGAACATGGATTGATGGTCGAAGCAGGCAAGCGCCTCAGTCCGAATGCAAAATTCGCGATGGTCACGCCGTCGCATCAAAGTCCGCTCGGCGTGACGCTATCGCTGGAACGCCGGATGGCGCTTTTGGAATGGGCCAGCAATGCCGGCAGCTGGATTATCGAAGACGACTACGATAGTGAGTTTCGCTATCAGGGGAGGCCGCTGCCGGCGCTGAAAAGCATGGATCGCAATGATCGCGTCATTTACAGCGGCACCTTCAGCAAGGTGATGTTTCCGGGGTTAAGGCTGGCTTATTTCGTCGCACCTGTCAGTGCGGTTGCACGCTTTCAGGCAGTCTGCTACAACCTGAACGCAGGTTGTCCATACTTGTTTCAGGCGGGCGTTGCTGACTTTATCGCCGAAGGTCACTTCTCACGACATCTGAAAAAAATGCGCCTGTTGTACGCAGACCGTCGCGCGGTGACGTCGCGCGTTTTTCAGGAAATATTGGGCGATCGCATACGGATCGATTTGCAACCGGGAGGCTTGCATATACTGGCGAAGCTGGCGGATCACGAAGACGACGTCATGTTGGCGGGCCATGCGCGGACTGCAGGGTTGGCCGTGCCCCCGTTGTCACGCTGGTACATCAATGCAAAGCCGCAGCAGGGATTGTTGCTGGGTTTTGCCAATGTTATCGATGAGAAGGATGCGATACGTCTGGCGCTGAAGCTCAAACAAGCGTTGACATAGCGTCGCGCTCGTACCTGACGCTCGTACCTGATTATCTGAGCTGATTCAGCCGCGAATTTGAGCGGCAATCAATTTCAGCCCGTCGCCAGGCTATGGCCATTACCCAAGCCAACTTTATGCTGCCCATCCGCGCCATACAGCGATTGCCCATGCGCACGCAGGAAATTGATGGAACGGCGCACAAAATCCAGGTGGGTATGGATCATGATGCCGTTGCGGTGATTGTTGTCACGGGCCTGGGCGGCGCGTGTCAGCAACTCTAGCCAGATCTGTTGCAGCTCGCTGCCGCCGGCTGCCGCTGCGGCGTCGCCGCCGGCGCGGCCCGAGCCGAAGCCGACCGCGCGTTGCCATTGCTCCCGTTCCTGCTCAAGCGCCGTGATGCGTTCGGCCAGCTGGGCCTTGCGCTCGGTGATGCCCGGCAATTCCTCGAAACGGCTCTTGATCAGCACTTCTGCTTCACTATCGAGCACGTCGAGGAAGCTTTCAACCACGGCGCGCTCCTGGTTCAGATGCTTGAGCAGGGCGCTGCTCATGACGGTTTCTTGCCCAGCAGGTCGCGTACCGTATCGAGCAAGCCGTCGGCGATTTTTTCGGGGTTGATCTGATAGCGGCCTTCGCTGATGGCTTGGCGTATCTCGGCCACCTTGGCCGCATCGAAATCGCCGGCGCCGGGTTGCAGCAACTGGGTTTGCAGCTGGCGCACTTGCGCAGAGAGTGAGTTCAGGGCGGCTGGCATAGTCGGGCTGGCGCTGTTGGCGGTGCCGGTGGCAGCGGTGTCCGTGGCGGCGGCACGGGCCGCACTATCCTTGCTGGACGCCGCATTGGCTGGGTTCGACACACTATTGAGCGGCTTTGTGGGTTGATCGATTTTCAAGATATTTCCTCTAAGGGATCTGTTCGGTATAACGGCAGCTGGCGCGGAAAGTTTAGGGCTGCACTCAAAAATGTCTGATTTGTTGCAAAAATAAACACTACCCTTGCCCGGTTGCGCCTAACAAACGCAGCTAACTGGGGTCAGAGTGAACTTTCTGCGTGCCTTTTGCAGAAACTTCACTCTGACCCCACTTAGCGGGCCACGGAGTAGCTGCCTCACCGCTAAAAAAACGGCCTAGTGCGCTCTGTCTTTCTCCGAATCCGTCATGTGGGGTCAGAGTCAAGTTTCGCGATGAAGCACTGCGAAAGTTGACTCTGACCCCAGATGACTCTTGCTGTGGCGATGTCATGAATTATGCAACTCTCATTAATTCGGTAATTCAACCGAGCCGTCGGCGCGGGCCACGCCGCTCAGCATCTGGCCGGTCGGCGTCTTGACCTGGATCGTCACACCAGCAGCGGCATTGGTCATCGCCCGCCCTTCGGTGCTGACCACGAAGCCGGAACCTTGCGACTGGACTTTGACATTTTGCCCTTGTTGTATAACGCTCGCGCCACGCAGCAGTTCCAGCCGCAACGGCGCGCCCAGGGCAATCCGGTTCGAGGCAATCATGCCGGCGACTTGCTGCGGATTAGTGATCACGCCGCGCGGCAGAGCGCTGAGATCGCCCTGGCGTACTTCGATATCGGCGGCACTCAATGTGTCGCCGGCATTGATGGGGTGGGCGGCGACATAATAATTCGCCACTACCGCTATGTAAACCGGAATGTAGCGGATCCAGGATGGCGTTACGGCGTCACCGCTATTACCGCCATTGCAGCGCAGGCCTACCGAGACGCGGCCCCACAGGCGGGCGCCATTCGGCAGGAAAGGTTCGAGCGCATCGCAGGCGGGCAGGGCGCCGGACATCGGCGTGTCGATGCGGATGCTGACCTTGCCTGGCAAGCCGCTGCTCTGGGCCAGCAGGAATTTTTCGATCACCGGTTTTGCGTAACCGCTCAGCTCGGCCGCTCTGGCGAATGCGGCCTGGCCGTTGATGCTCAAGCCGGCCGCCACCAGAAAGTGCAAACAGGTAATTACAAAACGGCGTGCAAACCGCCGCTGCCGGAACCAGGTTGCATGCATATGAACTCCCTCTCTCCAATGATCGTTGCGGCCGTATGTCCGCTAGCAGATTTTAGACAATTGCCGAACCCGACCAAGCGCTGAATTGGGCGGCGATTCGTCTGTTGTTTGAGTCATTGGATTGAAATGCGCTACCTATAATGATTTGCAACATCACCTGCTGCCGGCGTAAAAAGCAGCTGCCAGGTGCTTTGTAAACTAAGGATATCCAATGGCGAATGCGAGCGAATTCAAGCAAGAAATCCCGACCACGCTGGCTGCTTTTCTGCGGCATATGCGTTTGCAGCAAACCGGCGACAACGGCAAAAAAATGTCGTTGACGGCGATGCACCGGCGCTGCGGTTTATCGGTGCCGGTGCTGAGCAAACTGGAGACGGGCAGGGTCACCGATCCCAGCGGTTCGACCATCAAGCGGGTGCTGGACGGTTATCAGCTGAGCTTCGACGATTTTGCCAAATACCTGCCCGGACCGAAATGACGGCGCCGCAGTGCATCCGACTCTGCATCGGATTCATTCCATCCGTCGAATCTTGAATTAAGGTCGATTTAGCTGCCTGTTCCGGCGATTGCCAGCAGCGGCCGCTACCTATAATCGCTTTCATCAAAAGGTCTGTTGAGGGTAGGTACAAGATGGTAGACAAACTGGATGCAGCACTGCGCTTTCAACAGGAAGCACTGAATTTGCGGGCGCGCAGGCAAGAGGTGTTGTCGTCGAATATCGCGCACGCCGATACGCCCAATTACAAGGCGCGCGATTTCGATTTCAGCAGCAGCCTGACGCAAGCCATGACCCAAGGCCGGCAGGCGCAGTCGGTGTCGATGGCCACTACCTCGGCGCGCCATATTCAGGGCGAGGCTACGATCAGCAACGATCCGGACATGCTGTATCGGGTGCCGACCCAATCCAGCATCGACGGCAACACCGTGGAAATGGATGTCGAGCGCGTCAATTTCACCGATAACGCGGTCCACTACGAATCCGGCCTGACCATCATCGGAGCGCAGATCAAATCCTTGCTGTCGGCGATGCAGCAATGATTATTTCATTTTAGTTAGCGAGGATTAAGCAATGCCATCTTCCAATGTTTCGATGAATATTTTTGACGTTGCCGGTTCCGCCATGAGCGCGCAATCGCAACGCATGAACGTCACCGCCAGCAACCTGGCCAATGCCGACAGCGTCTCCGGCCCGGACGGCAAGCCCTACCGCGCCAAGCAAGTGGTGTTCGAAGTGGCAGCCGGCGATCAGCAGGATGCGGCCAGCGCCATCGGTGGGGTGCACGTGGCGGGCGTGGTGGAAGACCAGTCGCCGCTGAAGATGGTGCACGACCCCAAGCATCCGCTGGCCGACGCTAACGGTTACGTCGCCATGCCGAACGTCAACGTGGTGGAAGAGATGGTCAACATGATTACCGCCTCGCGCTCGTATCAAGCCAATGTCGAGGTGCTCAACACCGCCAAGAACATGATGTTGAAGACGCTGACGATCGGCCAGTAGGCAATTTTCTAAGAATTGAATATTCATTGAATCACTAATCCGCGGCCGCCATACCTGTGCCGCATCAGGAGAAAATCACCATGGCAGTTTCGGCCGTTTCACCAACCGACAATAGCGCAGCAGCGGCGCTGGCGGGCGCTGCGTCGAGCAGTTCCGATCAGGAACAGCGTTTTCTAAAATTGCTGGTCACCCAATTGAACAATCAGGATCCCTTGAACCCGATGGATAACGCCGCGCTGACTTCGCAGCTGGCGCAGATGAGTACCGTCAGCGGCATCGAGAAGATGAATACCACGCTGCAGTCGATGGTCAGCCAAAGCGGTTCCAGCCAGACCTTGCAGGCAGCTTCATTGATTGGTCACACGGTATTGACGCCCGGCAGCGCTGTCGCGCTCAAGGGCGGCGCGGCGACCTCGTTCGGGCTCGACATGCAAGGCGCAGCCGACACCGTCAAGGTCACCATCACCGACGCCGCCGGCAATACGGTACGCACCATCGATGTGGGAGCGCTGCCGCAAGGCACCAAGACTTTGTCATGGGACGGCAAGAACGATACCGGTACAGCGATGGCCGACGGTCCTTACAAGATCAGTGTGGCGGCTGCCGTTAGCGGCAATGCAGTTGCGGCCAACACGCTGACGTATTCGCAGGTTGCGAGCGTGGCGCAGACAGCCAGCGGCGTCACCTTGAACCTGGGTGCGGCCGGCACGGCGGCATTAAGCGACGTAAAGCAATTTCTATAACTGCGTAGTTTCTATAAATTCGGCACTTTTTATTTTCCGCTATCCGGAAGCTGAAAAAAGTATCGCAAATTGATTTCAAAAGGAGTGGACCATGGGTTTTCAACAAGGCGTCAGCGGATTGAATGCAAGTTCCAGCAATCTCGATGTGATCGGCAATAACGTTGCCAACTCGGGTACCGTAGGTTTCAAGGCCGGCAGTGTATTGTTTGCCGACGTGTACGCCGGCTCGCGCGTCGGTCTCGGCACCCAGGTGGCCGGGGTTTCGCAGAATTTTACGCAAGGCGCGGTGCAGACCAGCACCCGCGCACTGGATGTGGCGATCACCAATGGCGACGGTTTTTTCCGCCTGGCCAGTCCTTCCGGGGAAGTGTCTTATTCGCGCAATGGCCAGTTCAATATCGATAAGGACAACTACATCGTCAATTCCGGCGGTTTGCGCGTAACCGGCTATCAAGTCGGCGCCAACGGCAGCATCGCCGGCGGCACCCCGGCGGCGCTGCAGCTGCCGGCCACCTCGATGACGCCCAACGCCACCACCAAGATCAACGCCCAATACAACATCGATTCGCGCAGTACGATACCGGTCACCGCACCATTCAACGCCACCGATTCGACCAGTTTCAACTACCAGAATGCGGTGACTGGTTACGACTCGCTGGGCAACCCGCACGAAATCACGAATTTCTTTGTCAAGACCGCGGCCAACGCCTGGGATGTCTACCAAACCGTGGACGGCGGCGCCAGCAGCAATATCGGCTCGCTGACTTTTGATACGGCTGGCAAGATGCTGACGCCAGCCGCCGGCACTCTGGCGCCCGCCGCCATACCGCTGGTGAACGGCGCAGCGCCGTTGAATTTCACTATCAACCTGACCGGTACCACCCAGTTCGGCAACGACAACGCGGTCGCCAAGCAGACCCAGGACGGTTATACCTCCGGCAGCCTGACCGCGTTTGCGATCAATGCAGACGGCACGGTCACCGGCAAGTACTCGAACGAACAGACCAAGACCCTGGGCCAGATCGTGCTGACTTCGTTTGCCAATCCGGATGGCTTGCAATCTAAGGGCGGCAATGTCTGGGCCGAAACGGCAGCGTCGGGCCAGCCTCTGGTCGGCACTGCAGGCGCTGGCACCAAGGTCGGTTCTTTGACATCCGGCGCGCTGGAATCTTCCAACGTCGATCTCACCGCCGAACTGGTCAACATGATCATCGCGCAACGCACTTATCAGGCCAATGCGCAAACCGTGAAGACGCAGGATCAGGTCATGCAAACCTTGGTGAGCATGCGTTGATGATGGATTTCGTTAGCGCTGGCGCCCTCGCCGGAATCGAAAAAATCAGGGAGAACATATGGATCGCATGATCTATATCGCCATGAGCGGCGCCAAGCAGGTCATGGAGCAGCAAGCCTCGGCAGCCAACAATATGGCGAACGTGTCGACCCCCGGATTCCGGGTGCAGCTGAATAATTTCCGTGCGGTGCCGGTCGTTGGCGAGACTGCGGCGACCAGGGTTTTCGTGGCGGCGTCGACGCCGGGCGCGGATATGAATACCGGGCCGGTGACGGAAACCGGGCGGCCGCTGGATGTCGCGGTGCGCGGCGACGGCTGGCTGACGGTACAGACCCCGGACGGCGGCGAGGCATATACAAGAGTTGGCAATTTGCAGGTGGGCGCTGACGGCCAGCTGATGACCATGGGCAAGCTGCCGGTGATCGGCGACGCCGGACCGATGGCGGTGCCGCCCGGCGCCGCAGCGATGGTCTCCAGCGACGGCCTGGTGAGCGCCATCGGCGCTGGCGATCCCTTGACCAATGTGGCGCAGGTTGGCCGCTTGAAGCTGGTCAATCCGGCTAATGCCGATCTGGTGCGCGGCGACGACGGCTTGTTCCGGATGCGGGCCGGCGCCGCAACCCCGGATGCCGATCCGGCGGTGACCTTGCAGACCGGCGCGATCGAAGGCAGCAATGTCAATCCGGTCTCGGCGATGGTGGAAATGATCGCCAATGCACGCAGTTTCGAGATGCAGATGAAGGCGGTCAAGAGCGCCGATGAAAACGATCAGCGCGCTAACCAGCTGCTGAGCATGAGCAGTTAATTTTCCTAATTCACTGTAATAATTTTTTTGACAGGAACTTCACCATGATGCGTTCACTTTCCATCGCCAAGAGCGGTCTCGACGCGCAACAGCAGCAGCTCGATGTGATCTCGAATAACCTGGCCAACGTCAGCACTACCGGCTTCAAGCGCAGCCGCGCCGTATTCGAAGACCTGATGTACCAGAACCTGCGCCAGGTGGGCGGCCAGACTTCGGATCAGACCAATCTGCCGTCCGGATTGCAGATCGGCACCGGGGTAAGACTGGTAGCGACCGAACGGATTCATACTCAGGGCAATCCGACCAAGACCGACAATACCAAGGATGTGGCGATTACCGGCGACGGCTTTTTCCAGGTGCAAATGCCTGACGGTACTACTTCCTATACGCGTGACGGCTCGTTCCAATCCGATTCGACCGGCCAGCTGGTGACCGCCAGCGGCTACCCGGTGCAGCCAGCCATCACGATTCCGCAAAACGCCACCAGCATGACCATCGCCAAGGACGGCACGGTATCGGTGACCCAGGCCGGCAGCACTGCCAGCGTCCAGGTCGGCCAGATCCAGCTGGCGACTTTCTTGAACCCAACCGGTTTGCAAAGCAACGGCGAAAATCTGTACACGGAAACCAACGCCTCCGGCACCGCCAATCAAACCACGCCGGGCCAGAATGGCGCAGGCACGCTGAGCCAGGGTTATACCGAATCGTCGAACGTGAATGTGGTGGAAGAACTGGTGAACATGATCCAGACCCAGCGCTCTTACGAAATCAACAGCAAGGCGGTCACCACGTCTGACCAGATGTTGCAGCGCCTGACGCAATTGTGATGACGGAGCCGAGATTGAAATTTTGGGCCAGGGGTTTATTGCTGATGGCCGTGCTGCTAAGCGGTTGCGCGCAATTGCCGCGCGAGCCGCTGGTGCAGCAGCCGATGACTGCCCGCGCCGAAGTGCGGCCGGTGGCTGCGGTGAATGGCGCCATCTATCAATCCGGCTACAGCAGCCAGGCCTTGTTTGAAGACCGGCGGCCGCGCAATGTCGGCGATATCCTGACGATTATCGTCAGCGAAAACGTCAACGCCAGCAAGAATTCGGCGGCTAACGCCAGCCGCAACGGCAGCACCAGCAGCGGCCTGGCGGCGATCCCGAAGATTTTCGGCGGCCTGTTCGGCAACCTGGATACTGAGGCCAAAGCCACTAATGCGTTGACCGCCAAAGGCGGCGCTAACGCGGCGAATACTTTCAACGGCGTGATTACCGTTACCGTGACCGAGGTTCTGGGCAACGGCAACCTGATGGTCAGCGGCGAAAAGCAGATGATGATCAACCAGGGCACGGAATTCATTCGTTTCTCCGGCGTGGTCAATCCGCGCACGGTGAGCGGCAACAATAGCGTGGCCTCGACCCAGGTCGCCGACGCCAGGATCGAATACAGCGCCAAAGGCTATATCGACGAAGCACAAACCATGGGCTGGCTGCAGCGCTTCTTCCTCAACGTCTTACCGTTCTGATTTCGGCACTGATTATGCGATCATTATTTCAGCGTTTCTCCTTATTCTTGATGCTTTGTTGCCTGTGCATTGCGCCATCAGCACATGCGGAACGGCTCAAGGAACTGGCCAGCATCCAGGGCGTGCGCGACAATCCGCTGATCGGCTACGGCTTGATGGTTGGACTGGATGGCAGCGGCGACCAGACCATGCAAACGCCGTTCACTACCCAGACCTTGAGCAATATGCTGTCGCAACTCGGCATCTCGATGGCGCCCGGCACCAATATGCAATTGAAGAACGTGGCGGCGGTGATGGTTACCGCTACCTTGCCGTCGTTCGCCCGTCCCGGCCAAAACATCGACGTCACGGTTTCCTCGATGGGTAACGCCAAGAGCCTGCGCGGCGGCACTTTGCTGATGACGCCGCTCAAAGGCGCCGACGGCATGGTGTATGCGATCGCGCAGGGCAATATGGTGGTCGGCGGCGCCGGTGCTTCGGCCAACGGCAGCAAGGTACAAATCAATCAGCTCAGCTCGGGCCGGATTCCGGCCGGCGCCATCGTCGAGCGTGCAGTCACCGCACCGCTGGGTGAGGCCAATACCTTGACCTTGGAATTGAATGTTTCCGATTTCGGCACCGCGCAGAAAGCCGTCGATGCAATCAATCGCAGCTTCGGCGCCGGTACCGCTACAGCGCTCGACGGCCGCGTGATCCAGGTGGCCGCGCCGGCTCAGCCGGAAGCGCGGGTGAGTTTTCTGGCGCGCATGGAAAATCTTGATATCAGCCCGGCGCAGGCAGCGGCACGGGTCGTCATCAACGCCCGTACCGGTTCGGTGGTGATGAACCAGACCGTACGCGTGCTGGATTGCGCGGTGGCGCATGGCAATTTGTCGGTGGTGATCAATACCCAGCCGGTGATCAGCCAGCCCGGCCCGCTCTCGGGCGGCAGCACGGTGGTGACGCAGACTTCGCAGATCCAGCTGAACCAGGCCGGCGGCGCTTTGCAGGTGGTCAAGAACGGCGCTTCGCTAGCCGATGTGGTGAAGGGCTTGAATACGTTGGGCGCCAATCCGCAGGATCTGGTGTCCATCCTGCAGGCGATGAAAGCTGCCGGCGCTTTGCGCGCCGAACTTGAAATAATCTGAGGTAGCGCATGAGTGTCTCAGGTCCTATCACCAACAATCGCAGCGGCGATCTGGATCAGCGCTTTGCGCTGGACGTGCAGGGCGTGGACGCTCTGCGCCGCACCACCAGGAATTCGCCGCAAGACGGTTTGAAACAGGTGTCGCGCCAGTTCGAGGCGATGTTCATGCAGATGGTCTTGAAAAGCATGCGCGAGGCGACGCCGTCGGATGGCATGTTCGATAGCCAGCAGGAAAAAATGTATACCTCCATGCTGGATCAGCAACTGGCGCAGAACCTGTCCGGGCGCGGCCTTGGGCTGGCAGAAGCGATGCAGGCCCAGCTTAGCCGCGCAGTTGATTCGTCACAGCAGCAACCGTCGCCGCTCAGCAAGATGCCAACAGGGGCCGAGCTGCATCCCAATCCAGCGCCGGCGGCAGCCATGCCGGCTGTGCAGAATCTATCCCTGTACGACGCTGCCGATTATGGTTCCGGCCGTGGCGCCGGTGCCAACCCACAAGCGCAAGTCGATCAGTTCCTGTCGCGCATGACTGCTCCGGCCCAGGTCGCCAGCCGCGCCAGCGGTGTGCCGTCGCAACTGATCCTGGCGCAAGCGGCGTTGGAATCGGGCTGGGGTAAACGTGAAATCAAGGGCGATGACGGCAGCCGCAGCTACAACCTGTTCGGCATCAAGGCCGACAAGGGCTGGAAAGGGCCTGTGGTGCAAGCCGCCACCACCGAATATGTGAATGGCGTACCGCAACAGACCAAAGCCAGCTTCCGCGCCTATGCATCCTACGACGAGGCGTTTTCCGATTACGCCCGTTTCCTGGCTGGCAATCCGCGTTATGCGCAGGTAGTGGCTACGCGTGATCCGGCCGAGGCGGCGCACGGTTTGCAACGCGCAGGTTACGCCACCGATCCGCAGTATGGCGAGAAGCTGGTGCGCATCCTCAAGCAGATCCTCTGATTTCTTTTGCATAGAAAACTGCATACACCCTTCAAATTTCCCAGGCTGCTGCCGTTATCTCATAGGTGAGCCTGGCGGCGACGCCGGGCGGTTGCCCTCTAAAAGGACGAATGACTATGGCCAACAGCATGTTTTTTACCGGGCTCAGCGGGCTCAACGCGGCGCAAGCAGCGTTGGTGACCACCGGCCACAATACTGCCAACGTGAATACGCCTGGTTATAGCCGGCAATCGGCGCAGATAGTTTCCGCCGGCGGCACCTATACCCCTAGCGTCGGCTTCTTTGGCAACGGCGCACAGGTGGTCGATGTCAGCCGCAGCTACGATCAGTTCCTGAGTTCGCAACTGAACCAGGCGCAATCGACCAATCAGGCACTGAGCACTTATTCCACCCAGATCAACCAGATCAATAATCTGCTGGCCAACCAGACCACCGGCCTGGCGCCGATGCTGCAAACCATGTTCAAGGGCGTGCAGGCGGTAGCCAATACACCAGCCGATCCGGCGGCGCGACAGCAACTGATCAGCTCCGGCCAGGCGCTGGCGAATCAGTTCCGCACCATGAGCCAGGTGCTCACCGGTTTGAATTCCAATGCCAACGATCAGATCTCCGGCTCTATCGATCAGATCAATGCCTACGCCACCCAGATCGCCAGCATCAACAAGCAGATCGCCTTGCTCAGCAATGCTGCCGGCGGCCAGGCGCCGAACGATTTGCTGGACCAGCGTGACACGCTGGTAAATAGCTTGGGCCAGCTGGTGGCGACCAAGGTGGTAGTGCAGGACGGCGGCCAATACAATGTATTCATCGGCAGCGGCCAGACGCTGGTGCTGGGTGACAAATCCTCGACCTTGAAGGCAGTCACCGCGGCCGCCGACCCGAGCCACACTGCGGTGGCCTTGGTCAACGCTGCCGGCGTGCCGGTGGAGTTGCAAGACAGCGTGCTCAGCGGCGGTTCGCTGGGCGGCTTGATGCAGTTCCGCAACCAGACCTTGGGCGACGCCCAGAACGCCTTGGGGCGGATGGCAATCGGCTTGTCCGATTCTTTCAATGCGCAGCACGAGCTGGGGGTGGACTTGAACGGCGCCGCCGGCCAGGCTTTCTTTACCCAAGCCAGCCCCGGTGCGATCGCCAGTGCCCGCAATACCGGCAGCCTGGTAGTGACGCCATCGTTCAGCAACACCAGCCAGCTGACCACCAGCGATTACCGGGTCGACTATGCCAATGTAGCAGGCACCCCGCAATATTCCGTAACCCGTCTGTCAGACAATAAAGTGCTGGGCAGCTACGCCAGTTTGCCGGTCACATTTGACGGCGTATCCCTGCAAGCAAGCAGCGGCACGCCGAATCTCGGCGACTCTTTCCTGGTGCAGCCAACCCGAACCGGCGCCCGTGATCTGACCGTGATCGTCACCGATCCGGCCAAGATTGCGGCGGCTTCACCCATCATCACCGGCAAGACCGCGACCAATCAAGGCAACGCCAGCATCAGCGCCGGCACGGTCGACGCCACGTATCTGGCAACGCCGCTAGCCGGCCCGGTTACGCTCAAGTACGACAGCACCGTCGCGCCTCCAGCGCTAACCGGTTTTCCTGCCACGGCGGCGGTTACGGTCACCAATCCGGACGGCACGGTGGTCAACTACGCGGCCGGCGCCGCCGTCACTTACACCGCTGGCGCGGCTTACAGTTTCAACGGCATTACCGCCACCGTCAGCGGCAAGCCGGTGAATGGCGATACTTTTACCATCGGCCAGAACACCGGCGGCGTCTCGGATGGCAGCAACGCCTTGCTGCTGGGGGCTTTGCAAAACAAGAAAATCCTGGCCGGCGGCACCGCCAGCTATACCGACGCCTACGGCCAGCTGGTCAGCACCATCGGCAACAAAGCCAGCCAGCTGACCATCGCCAACACCGCGCAAACCAGCCTGGCCGCACAAATCAAATCGGCCCAGCAGTCGGTGTCCGGCGTGAATCAGGATGAAGAAACCGCCAACTTGCTGATGTACCAGCAGATGTATCAGGCCAACGCCAAGGTGATTCAGACGGCATCGACCATGTTTGATGCGATCCTCGGGATTGGCGGTTAATTGATGGCTGAGTCATCTGGGGTCAGAGTCAACTTTCGCAGCGCTTCATCGCGAAACTTGACTCTCGTATATTGAGCATACCGCATCGGCATCGGATAATCGGGATGTAGAAGCGGTCGGGCAGAGTGATGCCGATTAGACTGAGTGCAGTTAAGCACGTGGGTCAGATAGGTGCCTCTGCCTGT
>NZ_DATMRK010000064.1:0-23244 GCF_035566375.1 Collimonas sp. | reverse complement strand
CGCTTTGCTTGAACTTGAAAAGAACAATTCAGCATCGATCCCAGAACTATATTTGAAGAAATTTTACGGCCTCAGACTTGCCGTTCAACGTCATGGCAAGCCACAACTGACCGGAAAAGGCCGGGCCTACCTGGCGGACTTTCGCAAAGTGTTCAATAACCGTCAGGATCACACCACGCTCATATGTTCGTAAATTTGGATGTGGTAGCGCTGCCGTCCTTTTAGGGGGTTCACAGTTTTTGCGGAACAAATTGCGAGCCAGACCTCGGCGCCGCCCATGCAGGATTGGCTGGAGTCATAGTCTGCCAATCGGATGTAATGCGCACTCTCCAGGAAAGTATGCACACCGTCATCCTACATTTACAGGGTCTGCGGCGGTATGGTTTGCTTTGGTTTGCAATAGTGGGGCAGCGGGAATCGAACCCGCGCCCGATAAGTCACGTGCTATACGCTACCTCATGTAGCTAACAGTTACTTCTTAGTCGAATGAGCGCTACCCTTGGTGGCGGCCTGCGATAGTTGATCGACGGCGTTGTTGACATTGCTTTCGATGGTTTCAACAGCTTGCTTGGTGCTCTTGGCTAACTGTTCGTAACCGGCGTTGGCGCTGCCGATCGCGGATTTAACGAAAGCAACTGCGCCTTCTGCGCCTGGCGGCACGTTTTTCGACGCCCGGTCAACGAACTCGACGACTTTACGCTTGGTTTCCGCAACTTGTGCTTCTGCGACCTTGGTCAGCTCGGCTTGTGTGCTGGAGGCGATGCTGGCGAAATGACGGCCGTAAGCGATGGCTTTTTCCGCGTTCGGTTGGGCCAGCGCTGCACTCAGCGTGAAAAATTCTTGCGGGTCTTTGGCGGCAAAGAATTTCTGGGTGGTGGCGGCCGACTCTTCCAGCGAAGCTTTGGCAGCGCTCAGGTTGAGGTCGATCAGCTTTTCTACGCCGGCAAATGCTTTGGTCGTGAAATCGGTATACAGGGCCAAATTGGCTTCAAAATTGGCTTTGGCGGTGGCTGAAAATTGTTCTGCGGCGGTAGACATGGTTTCTCCAAAGAGTCGGTGTTGTAAAACAAAACGACATTAATAGGATGACGAAAAATAGCTAAAGACTAGCCATTGATTGCAGAGTGCCATCGATTTAAATGGCACATTGTGCGACGCACAAATGTGATTGTAGATTTTTGTCGCCAGATGTCTAGCTGGTAGTTTTGACAGTGCCAACTACATTCTTAATTGATTGTTAGGCAATCAGGGGCTGTGGTCACTTCTTGTGATCGATCGTCCATTTGACTTTGCGTTTAGCTTCGCGAAGTGCGGTTTCTTCCTTATCCAATGGCAGGTCTCTACATGTATAAATCGCTCCGCTCGCAATTTGATAAGACCAAGTCCATTCCCCTTTTTCGCCTTCATGAACATCAACCGGGCAGCAGATGCCTTTGTATTCAAATTGATGCCTCATGTCCAACGCGCAGCCGACAAGAGGGTTCTTGTGCAACCAAGCTTGCAAAATTGCGATGGCAGCATGAACTCACTTGCCAGCGTCGATGAGACTCTTTGCGAACGTCAATCCTTGATCGCGAGCGGCGTTCCATGTACCTGACGGCTCAACCGCCAGCGGTTGTTGCAATACCCCGTCAATCGACACTGCCCAGCGGTACATCCCGCCTCGGACAATCGTGCTCGTGACTTTGATCGCGCTCCCTTTGTGCTCCATCTCGAATTGCGGCATATGCCCCCCCAAATAGTTTCTGAAAGGCAAATTTATCATGGTCGACAGCCATTTCATACTAGTAAAAGTACAAGCAATTCCAGTCGAGCGCGATACTTGAAATGACTCTTGAGTCAGGCATATCGCCGAATAGGCGAGAAAGTATGAGCAACGCGGTGAAATTGAAACCAGCAGGCCAGATAAACTGCCACTGACTATCAAGACGAATACTCAGGCACGCCCAAATATGCAGAAACGATTTGAAAAAATGCGGAGACGATTGCGTTGAAAGGATTTTCCAGAAAAGCAAAACGGCCCGTAGAGGGCCGTTTTGCTTGATATCTGGCGGAAGCGGTGAGATTCGAACTCACGAACGGGATAAACCGTCGCTAGTTTTCAAGACTAGTGCCTTCAACCACTCGGCCACACTTCCTGGAAGGTCGTCATTATAACCAATTTGCGAGAAATTAACGATACCACCCCCGCTTTTATTGGAATTCTACTGAGTCGCTCAGAAAAACAGCTCAGTCCAGCAGAAACATCTGCTGCAAATCGTTCAGGAAACGCTGCCCCAGCGCAGTCGGCCGAATGATTTTGTGATCACGGTAGAGCAAGTCCTTGGCTTCGGCCTGGTTCAAGGATTTTTCTATCGTATTGAGGGCTAGCCCGGTGCGCTCACTAAACAGATTCACCTCGAAACCATGATTCAGGCGCAACGCATTGAGCATGAATTCGAAGCCCAGATCGTTGCGGCCGATTTCGGTTTCTTCCTGCACCACATTGCCTAGCCGGCTATGTTCCAGATAAGCCTTGGGCTGCTTGTAGCGCATCTGCCGGATCACACGATGCGGGAATGAGAGCTTGGAGTGCGCGCCGGCGCCGATGCCGAGATAGTCGCCGAATTGCCAGTAATTCAGATTGTGCCGCGCCTGCCGGCCGGCATGGGCATAGGCTGACACTTCGTAATGGCCGTAGCCGGCAGCGCTGGTATGCGCGCTGATCATGTCTTGCATTTCGGCGCTGGCGTCGTCGTCTGGCACTACTGGTGGATACTTTGCAAAGTAGGTGTTCGGCTCCAGCGTCAAGTGGTAGAGCGACAAATGCGGCGGCGCAAAACCGATGGCGGTGGCTACATCCTGTTGCGCTTCTGCCAGTGTTTGCGACGGCAAGGCGTACATCAGGTCGAGATTGAAATTATCGAAAGTCGCATGCGCGATCTCGACTGCGCGGCGCGCTTCGCCGTCGTCGTGAATCCGCCCCAGCGCCTGCAGATGGCGGCCGTTGAAACTTTGAATCCCTATCGACAGGCGATTGATGCCGCTGTTGCGGTAAGACTTGAATTTTTCCACTTCGAAGGTGCCGGGATTGGCTTCCATCGTAATTTCCGCAGCGCCGTCCAGCGGCAACAATGAACGCACATCCGACATCAAACGATCCAGTCCGGCTGCCGACATCAGGCTGGGCGTACCGCCGCCGATAAAGATCGTATAAATCTTGCGGCCCCAGATCAGCGGCAGCGCCGCTTCCAGATCGAGGCGCAAGGCAGCCAGGTATTCTTCTTCCGGAAAACCGCCTTTGGCCTCGTGCGAATTGAAATCGCAATACGGGCATTTTTTTACGCACCACGGGAAATGGATGTACAGCGACAGCGGCGGCAAGGCGCTCAGGCTAAGCGCGCCCGGCTGCAAATAGGCCAGGGCCGCCTGGGCGGCTGCGGATGGCTTGTCGGCGGCATGGTTCTTAACCTGCCCTGGCATGCCGATAGGTTTGATCGGGATCATCGTAATTTTTCAACCAAGGCACGCAATGCCTGCCCGCGGTGCGAAACCGCATTTTTTTCGGCGGCGCTAAATTCAGCCGCAGTCTTGTTCTGCTCCGGCAGCAGGAAATATGGGTCGTAACCAAAACCGCCAACGCCGCGCGGCTCATTAATGATCAGACCGTTCCAGCGGCCGTCGGCAATCACCGGTTGCGGATCGTCGGCATGGCGCACGAATACCAGTACGCAATAATAATAGGCCGATTTATCGGCGTGTGAGGCCAGATCGGCGACCAGTTTGAGATTGTTTGCCGCATCGGATTTCGGCTCACCAGCATAGCGCGCCGACAAGACGCCGGGGGCGCCACCCAAGGCGTTGACGCAGACGCCGGAGTCATCGGCCAGGGCCGGCAGGCCGGTCAGGCGTGCAGCGTGGCGCGCCTTGGCGAGGGCGTTTTCGACAAAGGTCAGATACGGTTCTTCCGCCTCGGGGACGTCGAATTCGCCTTGCGGACGGACGTCGAAATCGATCTGCGCCAGCAAATGGCCGAATTCTTTTAATTTACCGGCGTTATTGGAAGCCAGAACCAGGGTGCGTGACATGAGCGACTCGAAGCAAAGAAAGCCGGTACTTTAGCACCGGACGGGACATATTGTTGGGCTGGGACTTGCGGACATGATCAAATCAACAACCTTGATCAGCACTGGCCTGAAATAGTGGTGAAACAAGCAAGGGGAAGGCTAGGCGCCTGCCCCGGATTTCCTGCACGGACAAGGGCTTATGTGACACTCATGCGACGCGTTTGCCCAAGATCACCAGATCGCGTTCGACGCCGTCCAGGGTAGCGACCCGCGGCATATTGGCCCAACGCTCGAAACCGAAGGCGTCGAACAATTTCAGGCTGGCTTGATTATGGCCAAAAATAAAACCGAGCAAGGTATGCACGCCGATAGCGGGCGCATGCTCGATCGCCTGCCCCAGCAGATAACGGCCGATCCCTTTGCCGCGTGCGTCTTGGTGGATATAAATCGACAGTTCGGCAGTGCCGGCATAGGCCGGACGCCCGTAGAAATCGGAGTAGGACAACCAGCCCAGGATAACGGCCGAGCCATCCGCGCCCTGCTGCTCCACCACCCACAGCGGACGCCGCTCGGCATTGTGCTGATCGAACCAGGCTTGGCGCGAGGCGACGCTGACCGGTTCGGTGTCGGCGGTGACTTCGCGCGAGGCGACGGTGCTGTTGTAGATATCGACAATCGCCGCCAAATCCTGCTGGCCTGCCAATCTAAAGTTGTAGTTCATAAGCTGTAACTCAAAAATTCGTTTTGATATTACCGGCGTTCGCCAGTATTAATAAGTATGCGTCGGACGCGCCGATCCCAGTGCTGATCCCAGTACTTCTTCAATCCGCTTGCGCAGCCGCTGGCCGCTGTCGTCGTCCGGAAAATGCACACCCACCCCTTGCGCCTTGTTATTGTTGGCGTTCTTAGGCGTAATCCATGCCACTTTGGCAGCAATCGGATATTTGGTGCCGTCGTCCATCAGGCTCAGGATCAGATAAATTTCATCGCCGAGATGATAGCTTTTGTTGGTGGGCACAAAGATGCCGCCGTTGGTCAGGAACGGCATGTAGGCGGCATACAAGGCCGATTTTTCCTTGATTACCAGCGACAATACCGATGGCCGGGATAATTTGACCGGCTCGGCCGGGATTGTAGTATTTTCTGCCATCGCTATCCTATAAGCAAAATTCAAGCAAACATTGCGGCGTAATCCAGCAGCATTTCTTCAATGAAGAGACGCGCCGATAACGGGTGTTCTGCGATTGCACGGCGCTCGTTGCTGCTTTTCAGTGCGCGCAACAGGGAGCCGGTTTCGACTTTGGCGGCCAAGCCCGCCAGGGCTTTTTCATAACGAGGATAATACCGGATTGTGCCGCACAATTTAAAGGAAAACAGATCGTAGAGCCAACGCTGCTGCCACGCCACCAGCTCGGCAACCGGGGTTTTCTGCAAGTGCTCGGCGCATTTCAGCGCGCCGTCTATGCCGGGCTTGGTCAAATGCTGCAAAAACTCGTCGATCAGCTCACGCCCTTCGCTTTGCGATTGTGCATAAGCCGTCAGCGGCGCGCCGCCCTGCTCTGCCAGCCAGACATCGGCATCCTTGACGTCTTGCTGGCGCAGCCAGGCCATGGCTTGCTCGCGCGACGGCAGCGGCATGGCGAATTTGCGACAGCGCGACAAAATGGTTGGCAACAAACGATCCAGGCTGTTTGAACTCAGCAGAAAGACCGTGTTTGGCGGCGGCTCCTCCAGCGTCTTCAACAAGGCGTTGGAAGCGGCGGTATTCAGCGCTTCGGCCGGATATAGCAACACCACCCGCTGCCCCTGGCGATGGGTGGAAATATTCATGAAACCGGACAAGGCACGGATCTGGTCGATCTTGATTTCCTTGGATGGCGCCTTGGCGGATTTGGCGTTTTTTTTGCCGTCGCCCGCTTCGCCACCCTCTGCGCTATCGCCATCGCCATCGCCGTCGTCCAGAATCTCCGGCCGCACGCGCCGGTAATCCGGATGGTTGTATTGCATGAACCAGCCGCAGGAGCCGCAGACGCCGCATGCATGGCCGTCCGCCTGCGGCTGTTCGCATAGCAGCGATTGTGCGAACTGTTCTGCAAAAACGGTTTTACCGATGCCTTCGGCGCCATGAAACAGGATCGCGTGCGGCAAGCGTGCACGCATTTGCTGTAGTTGCTGCCAGACGCCGTCCTGCCACGGGAACAAGGAGTTACTCATGGGAGTTACTCATAGGGATGACTCAGTACATAGACTTGAAATAATTTGCGTCAGCACTTGCCGGACTTCGGCAATCGTCCGGGTCGCATCGATGACCCGGAAGCGCTCGGGAAATTGTGCCGCGCGGCGCAGATATTCGGCACGCGTAGCGGCGAAGAAATCAGTCTTTTCCTGTTCGAATTTATCCAATGTGCGGGTCGCATCCAGGCGCGTCCGCGCCACTTCCAGCGGCACATCGAACAATAAGGTCAGATCCGGTTGCAAATGCGGATGCACCCATTGCTCCAGCGCTTCCAGCTTGGCCAGCGGCAATTGCCGGCCACCGCCCTGATAGGCAAAGGTGGCGTCGCTGAAACGGTCTGAAATCACCCATGCACCGCGCGCCAGCGCCGGCTCTATCACTTGCGCCAGATGCTCGCGACGGGCGGCAAACATCAGCATCGCTTCTGTCTCCAGATGCATTTTCTGGTGCAATAGCACTTCGCGCAGAGCTTCTCCCAAGGCCGTGCCGCCCGGTTCGCGAGTGGTGACTACTTCAAGGCCATGGCTGCACAGCAGATCGGCGACAAACCCGATATGGGTCGACTTGCCGGCGCCGTCTATGCCTTCAAATGTGATGAATTTTCCTGATGCCATTGCTCTACCTGTTGAGTTGCCTATGCGGCTCTGAAGAAAACCGGCGCATGCTGCAATTATCGCGCATCGCCAGGTTTTCTAGCGCTGATATTGATTGACCGCCTGGTTATGTTCGCCCAGATTATTCGAGAAATGACTGCTGCCATCGCCCCTGGCGACAAAATACAATGCGTCGGTTTGCGCCGGATGCATGGCCGCGCTGATCGATTCCGCGCCCGGCAAGGCGATCGGCGTCGGCGGCAGGCCGGCCCGGGTGTACGTATTGTATGGCGTATCGGTGGTCAGATCGCGTTTGTGGATGATGCCTTGATATTGCTCGCCCATGCCGTAAATCACGGTCGGATCGGTCTGCAGCAGCATGCCGATCTTGAGCCGGTTGATGAAGACGCCGGCAATTGTGCTGCGATCGGCACGCAAGCCGGTCTCTTTTTCCACGATCGACGCCATGACCAGAGCCTCGTAGGGGGTCTTGTAAGGCAGCGATGCGTCACGCCCTTCCCAAGCCTGGTTGAGGCGCTTGATCAACAAGCCATGCGCCTGCTTGTACACTTGCAGGTCGCTAGCTCCTTTTGCAAATAAATAAGTGTCGGGAAAGAACAAACCTTCCGCTACCGTGTAGTCGGGCGTGATCTTTGCCAGTAATTCGGCATCGGATAACGCTGCCGTATCGTGTTTCAGCGACGCCTGCGCCGCCACCGCCTGCCGCATCTGGCGGAAAGTCCAGCCTTCGATCACCGTCAGCGATTCCTGCGCAAACTCGCCGCGCACCAGCTGCGTCAGCAAGCGTTGCGGGGTGGCGCCGGGTTTCAATTCATAACTGCCGGCTTTTAATTTGCCGCCCTTGCCGGTCACTCGCGCCAGCAATTCCAGCAACTCAGGATTGACGCCGACCCCGGCATCTGCAATCTGCTCCACCGAACCTGCCAAAGTGCTACCTGGCTTGATCGTGAACGGCCGCACTTCGCCGGCATCGAAAATCGCTTGCTGCGCCCAATAAGCCACGCCGCCGGCGGCCGCACCGCCCAACAGGATCACGCTCAACAATAGTTTTTTAAACAAGACCGGTCCGCTCCGCTTTGGTTTTCACGCATCTCGCAAAAACGGCCATATCCAACGCCTTTTTTGCGACATCACTATAATCAACCCAATATGATAATCGCTGTTTTGGGAATGCCTACAATTTATGAATGAAATAACAAGTACCTGGCTGGATTTTTCCCAGCAACAAGCGCTGGATGCGCTGCCTGCGATAGCGGACGCCGGCGCATCTTTTATTGCACCGCTGACAGACTTGGGTCTGATCGCTCTCAGCGGCGAAGAAGCCGCCAGTTTCCTGCACACCCAAGTCACCAACGACGTCCAGAACCTTGCTGCCGGACAAGCCAGGCTGGCCGGTTATTGCTCGCCAAAAGGACGCCTGCTGGCAACCTTTCTGATGTGGAAGAGCGGCGACAGCATCTTGCTGCAACTGCCGCGCAGCTTGCAAGCGGCAATCCAGAAGCGCCTGCAAATGTTCGTCATGCGCGCCAAAGCCAAGCTGGCGGATGTGTCGGATACGCACGTCATATTCGGCCTGGCCGGCCATGCCGTCGGCGCGGCGCTGGCACCCTGGTTCCCAACGCTGCCAGCCGAGCCCTACAGCAAGATCGATAACGACTACGGCAGCTTGATCCGTGTCACCGACGCCAATGCCACGCCACGCTATCAGTGGATCGCCAGCCCGCAGCACGCAATCGCCGCCTGGCCGCAACTCAGCAAAAGCCTGCAAGCGGTTGCCGCCCAAGCCTGGCGCCTGAGCGAGATCGAGGCCGGGATCCCGCAAGTTACGCCGCCGACGCAGGAACAGTTTGTGCCGCAGATGATTAATTTTGAAGTGATTGGCGGCGTCAATTTCAAGAAAGGCTGTTATCCGGGGCAAGAGATAGTCGCGCGCAGCCAATACCTCGGCAAGCTCAAGCGCCGTGCCGTACTGGCCAGCGTCGCAGCGATCGACATCGCTGCCGCCACCGAAGTATTTTCCAGCGCTGATCCGGATCAGCCGTGCGGCATGATCGTCAATGCCGAAGCCGATAGCGCCCACAGCAGCCGCTGCCTGCTGGAGATCAAGCTGGCTGCGCTGGAGAACGGCACGGTACATCTGGGCTCAGCCACCGGCGCGCAATTGCACTTCCAGGCGCTGCCCTATTCGATTGTCGATATCACCGACGCCGAACTGTCAGCGTGAGCGCAAAATGAGCAACGACATCTATATCTATTACCGCGTAGCTGCTGCCAACGCGCAACAATTCGACAAGGCGGCGGCGGCAATGCAAGCCGGGCTTTCATTGCACTATCAGATCGCCACTGCCCTCAAACGCAGTCCCGAAATCAAAGATGAGCATCACACCTGGATGGAAGTGTATTCTTCTGTGCCGCCGGATTTTACGAACATTATCGAACACGCGGTAGCCGAACACGGCCTCGCCGCCTTGATCGATGGTCCCCGACATACTGAATTTTTTGTGAATATTTCATCATGTGCTTGATTGTTTTTGCATGGCAAGTGGTTCCTGGCTCACCCCTGATAGCCGCCGCCAACCGCGATGAATTTTATGCCCGTCCAACTGCACCCGCCGGCTGGTGGGAAGACCGGCCCGACATCTACGCCGGCCGCGACCTGCAAGACGGCGGCACCTGGATCGGCATCACCCGCAGCGGCCGCTTTGCCGCCATCACCAATGTGCGAGCGCCGGCGGAACGACGTGCCGATGCGCCGACCCGTGGCACCCTGGTATCGGATTTTCTCAGCAGTAAAAAAACCGCGGCCGAATACATCGCTGAAATTGCCGGCGATGCCGAAAAATATAACGGCTTCAATCTGCTGGTCGGCGATGGCCAGCAATTGATCTGGTATTCGAACAAGAATGGCGACGACGCCCGCAACGGCCAGCCGCTGTCGCCTGGCGTCTACGGCCTGTCAAACGGCTCGCTCGATGGCAACTGGCCCAAGGTGGTGCGCACCAAGGCGCAATTCGCCAGCCTGCTGTGCCAGGGTGCGCCTGACGCCTGCTTCTTCGACATGCTGAGCGACACCAGCCGCGCCGGTGATTGCCGGTTGCCGTCGACCGGGGTCGGCATCGAACTGGAGCGCGTGCTGTCGGCAGTATTTATCCAGTCGCCCGACTACGGCACGCGCGCCTCGACCCTGGTCAGAATCAAGGCCAACGGCAGCGCCATGCTGCATGAACGAGTGGCGCCGCCGTTTTGCCCTTCTTCGCAAATACACACACACTCCAGATCGCCATCTGAATCCCGCTGTTCGCGCTGACAAGCTTGCCGGCGCCAGGGCGTATTGACCCAGTCAAGGAGCAGAACATGTTGTCTTCATCCGGCCCGAACTTGTCGCAAGCAGCGCTTGCACCATCTGATGTCGTGCAACAGTTGTGGCGCACTCTCGGACAACCTGACGGCGCGCTATCGCAGCTGTCGCTGAGCGGCAGCGAGCCGGTCTTGCCGTCATCGTTTGCAGTCGGCACTGCGGCCCAGGCCAGCATTGCAGCGGCGACACTGTCCGCCGCCCAGCTGTGGTATCTGCGCAGCCAGCAGCAGCAACGAGTCAGCGTCGACATGCGCCATGCCGCGGCAGAGTTTCGAAGCGAACGCTACTTCCGGGTCAACGACGCCCGCAGCGACGAAATCTGGGACAAGATCGCCGGCACCTACTGCTGCGGCGACGGTAAATGGCTGCGTCTGCACACCAATTTTCCGCATCATCGGGATGGCGTGCTCAGGTTATTGCAATGCGAGCATACGGTTGAGAGCGTGCAGCAGGCGCTGCAAAGCTGGGCGGCGGAGGATTTCGAGGATGCTGCGGCCGGCACCGGCCTGGTGGTCACCGCCATGCGTTCGTTCGAGGAATGGGATCGCCATCCGCAAGGACAGGCGGTGCAAACGCTGCCGCTGCTGAGCATAGAAAAAATCGGTGATAGCGATGCTGCGCCGCGCGCCTTACCCGCGCCGGTGGCACAACGCCCGCTGGACGGCGTGCGGGTGCTCGACCTGACCCGCATCATTGCCGGGCCGGTCTGCGGCCGCACGCTGGCGGCGCACGGCGCCGACGTCTTGCTGGTGACAGCGCCGCAACTGCCAGCGATCCAACCGCTGGTGATCGATACCGGTCGCGGCAAACGTTCATGCCAGCTCGACTTGCGGCAGGCGGATGACCACCGCACGCTGAGCCATTTGCTGCATGACACCGATATTTTTGTGCAGGGCTACCGTCCGGGCGGCCTCGATGCGCTAGGCTTCGACCCCGCAACAGCAGCGAAAAAACGCCCCGGCATCATCTATGTATCGCTATCGGCGTACGGCCATGTCGGACCATGGGCCGAGCGCCGCGGTTTCGATTCGCTGGTGCAGACCGCCAGCGGCTTCAACCACGCAGAAGCACAGGCCGCGCACAGCGACCGGCCGAAACCGCTGCCGATGCAGGTGCTGGACCATGCCGCCGGTTATCTGATGGCGGCTGGCGCCATGACGGCGCTGGCGCGCCGCGTTACCGAAGGCGGCAGCTGGCATGTGCGGGTATCGCTGGCGCAAACCGGTCATTGGCTGCGCCAGCTTGGGCGCATCGAAAACGGCTTGGCGACAGCCGATGTCGATTTTGAACAGATTCAGGATTTGCTAGAGCACAGCGACTCCGGCTTTGGCCGCCTGACCGCAGTGCGCCATGCCGGACAATTATCGCTCACCCCGGCGCACTGGAGCCGGCCATCGGTGCCCTTGGGAACCGATGCTGCAAGTTGGTAAGTGCCACAGTTGTCCGATCAGGCAAACACGTGGCGCATGCAGATATGCGCAATCCCGGCTTCGTAAAATTCATCGCCGATGCGGCTGAAACCGTAACGTCCGTAAAACGCCTCGGCCTGGGTCTGGGCATTCAGCACCACTTCGGCATCGCCGCGTTGCCGTGCTTGCGCCATCAAGGCTTCCAGGATGGCGGCGCCTATGCCCTGACCGCGTCCGGCTGCACGCACCGCCATGCGGCCGATGTGGCCGTCCGGCAGCAGGCGGCCGGTGCCGATCGCATAACCGGCTTCATCGTAAGCGACAGCATGCAGGCAGTGTTCATCCATATCGTCCCACTCCAGCTCGACCGGGATTTTTTGTTCGATCACGAATACGTCGAAACGCACTGCGCGGGCGTCGGCTTTTTGCACCGCCCAGTTATCGACTGTCAGGTGAAATTTCATGGTTGTTTCTCTGTTCGGTTTCTGTTCGGTTTCTGTTCAACAGGTGCTTTCTACTTTGCCTCATCCCGGTTTGATCTTGAGGGCTGCACGATGATGTTTGAGATACTTGAAAGTTCCCATCGCCTTCGCCACCAGATGCTCGCCGTGCCATAACTCTGCATCGCAAAAACACATGGTGGTGGAGCGATGAAACGCACGGCCTTTGGCAACGATACGGGCGCCGGTCTGGCCGGCCGGTTGCAGAAAACTAGTTTTCATTTCAACCGTGACCGCCGCTTCGGCTTGTGGATAGAGTGAACGCCCGGCCAGGGCCATGACCACATCCAGCATGGTCATCGATACCCCGCCGTGGGTCACTTGCCAGCTGTTCATATGATGCGCTTGCAAAGTCAACGCCAGTTCGGCCGCACCCTCGCCCATCTGGACGAATTCGACGCCGAGATAAGTCAGGAAAGGATTGTCGATCGGGAAAATATGGGAAGGAAACATGGCCACCGGTCAGCTGAAATAATCCATGCACTGGCGCGCTTCCCGCACTGCGCCGACAAACGGTTTGATCGCGACGTGGGTCGGATGGTTCTGGTAGGCGTCCAGCGCTGCCAGCGAAGCAAACTCGGAATTGAGCACCACGTCGTAAGTCGCTTCCAGCCCCGGCTGGGCAATGACGGTTTCAAATTTGAGCATGCCAGGCACGATGCCGGCACAGCTGTCCAGCAAGGCCTTCAGCTGCAGGGCGTTGCTGGCTTTATCGGCGCCTTCGGCATGCTCTTTCAGTTTCCAGAATACGATGTGTTTAAGGGTCGCGCTCATAGGGATTTTTGCTCGGTTGTTGATAGATAGCGCATTCAGCGTCAGCCGCTATTTTACATTCATGGCAGGTCCCTACCAACGCCCGCGCTTATCTGGCACAGGCCGAGGCTTATTCGCTCAGCAACTTATAGGCGATTACCCACATCGTGACGCCGACAATAACCTCAAGCACGCGCCACGATAGCGGCTTGGCAAAGATCGGCCTGAGCCAGGCGGCGGCATAACCCAGAGAAAAAAAGAAAACGAACGAAGCCAGCATCGCGCCGGCAGCGAATAAACCTTTTTCACCAGGAAACTGCGTCGAAATCGAGCCAATCAACAACACGGTATCCAGATAGACATGAGGATTCAGCCAGGTTAACGCGGCGCAGACCAGCAGGGTTGGCAGTAAAGCCGCTTTTATATGCTCGGCCTGCGGCAGCACATCCGATGAGCGCCAGGCGGCGATGAAACTTTTAGCGCCGTACAAAAGCAGGAAGGCAGCGCCGCCGTAACGCATGACAGGCATCAGCCACGGTGCTTGTTCGATGATGACGCCAAGCCCCATTACACCCAGCAATATCAAGATGGCGTCAGAGGCGGCACAAGTCAGGCAAACCAGGAAAACATGTTCGCGCTTGAGGCCCTGTTTGAGAACAAAGGCATTTTGCGCGCCGATTGCGAGGATTAGCGAAAGACCGAGGGAAAAACCAGAAATTGCAGCGTTCATAAAATTTCATAAAATGACAACAATGATAACAGTAGCAACATCGATGCTGCTCTGCCTAATGCAAATCTGCAGGAGGCAATTCGTTGTCCCGGCCATCAGGCCACGACAGGCCATCGATGCGCCTGCCGGAGACAAAGCGCAGCAGGCCGGGATCGGTGATGAAGCTGGCGGCGGATTCGGCTGCCAGTATCGCCTGCGGCGATTGCGGCCTGGCCACCACATAACCTTGCACATAGTCGACGCCCAGTTTGGCCAGCGCCTCGATCATCGCGCAATCCTCCACCCACTCGGCGATGCTCTTCATGCCCAGGTTACGCGCCAGTTCAACGATCGCTTCGACGATCGCCTCATTGGCCGGATGCGCATTCATGCTTTGAATGAACGCACCATCTATTTTCAAGGCGTCTGCCGACAAACTCTTGAGATAGGTGAACGAGGTGTAGCCGGCGCCGAAATCGTCCAATGCGATTTTTGCGCCCAACGCCTGCAAGCGCTGGATGATGCGGCTGGTATGTTCCAGGTCGTGCAGAGCGACGCTTTCCGTGATTTCGATACATAACATGGGAACGACTTGCAGATGTTTGCCCAATATCACAAAAATATCCTGGATGAATTTTTCATCATTGAGCGAGGCTCCGCTCAAATTCACGCAAACGAATCTTGTCAACGGCAGTTGCGACTGATGCTGCGTCAGCCATTCCAGCACCGTGGTCATGACCCAGCGGTCAATCGCGGCAATGTTGCCGTTCTCTTCCGCCGCGGCAATCACCTTGGTGGCCGGCACCACTTTGTTGTCGGCGTCGAGCAGCCGCAACAATACTTCAAAATTGAGTGAAGCTTCAGGCTCTCGCAACGACATGATCGGCTGCATTTCAACAAACAAACCGGCCGGCAGGAATTCGCCGCCCAGCTTTTCTATCAGGCTCAACTCCTCCATCCGCTCGCGAAATACCGGTGCATTTCTTTGATACACCACAATGTGCTCGTCGTGCGCTTTCTTGGCTTCCCTGCACGCGCGGTCTGCGGCCGAGATAGCGTCTTGGACGCGCATCCCGGCACTCACTTCAATCAGGCCGATCGAGCCCTTTACCTGAAATGCGCGGGCGCCGATCTGGTACGACTGGTAGCTGATTTTCTGAATGATGGCGCCGCAGATGTCAGTCGCAGCACCAATCTCGACACCCTGGAACAAGAGAATGAATTCGTCGCCGCCGATGCGGCCGATATGGCTGCCGGCAGCCAGCGATTGCTGCACTCGTTGGCATAGCTGCTTGAGGACTTCATCGCCGGATTGGTGGCCAAACAGGTCATTGATCAGCTTGAAGCGATCAAGATCAAGATAGGCCAACGCCAATGGCCTGTTATCGGCCTGGCGCTCAATCGCCTGCTCCAGCATGATTTCAATGCCACGCCGATTGAGGACGCCGGTCAGCGGGTCATGCTCGGCAAAAAACCGCAAGCGCTGCACCGCCTGGGAACGATCGCTGATGTCTTGCAAGGAACCCTCGATGCGGCCATTGGCGAAGGTGGCGGTGACCAGATAAAAGGAAGCCTGACCGTCAGGTCCGGCAATCCCCGTCAGCTCCGCTTCATTGCTGCCGTTTCCGGAAACGATATGTAGCAGCTTCTCGCGCGCCCCAGGCCCAAAATAATCATCCCATTTTTTCATCGACTGGCCACTGGCGTCGCGCCCCAAAATCTTTTCCAGCGCAGGATTGGTTCGCACAAAGCTGCCGTCGGCGGCCAAGGTAAACAGGCCGATTGGGGTGACTTCATAGGTAGTGCGTAACTCAGCCTGAACCATGGCCAATTCTCGTTTTCCCGCACGCATTTGTTCAGCAAAGGCAAACGATGCCATCAGGCTCGACAACAAAGCCACGATCACGTTATTGGGTACCTCATCCAGGGTTTTGATGCCGAACGCGGCGGCGATGACTTCGTCTACTCGTGTAAACAACACCACAAACATGGATGCGCAATACCATAGTACTGCTCGGGTGCGCGCCTTCCACACGATACGCCCCAGCAAAAACACCAATATGACTATGCCGACGACAGTCCAGCTCCATAAAATGGGAAGAAACCGCTGGTACGACAGAAGCATGGCGGCGACCAGCAGAATCAATCCCATCCAACGTAAAACGTTTTGCAAGAAAACAAATCCAATCTGTTTTAATTCAGTTTGAAACAGTCTCCCGAACAAAGTGAAAGTCACGATGTAATAGGTTGCGAACGTGAGTTTGCGTAACCAGGGCAGCCATTGATTCGGAATGGTCCATATCAGCCAATGCGCGTCCCACCCCATTGCATTAGCGCCGAGCCGCAAATTCCCCAGCAACCAGACGGCAAACAACACATACATCCACTCGCGGTTGATTAATGCCGCGACTAACACAAATATGGTCAATGTCAGCAGACCGCCTTCCATCAAGCCTATACCTCGATAAAACTCTTTCTGTGATTGCACGAAATCAGGACGACTCCATTGGCGTACCGAAATTCGTGCCGGACCGGAAAAAACACCTTTGCAGAGCACGTTAATCGGTAGAGTGCTGGATGCCAGCGATAAGATAAATCCGGTCTTTTCTGCTCTAAGCAGGCCGTCTGCCATGTCACGACTTGCAACCCCGAGCAATCGTTGGCCGGCTCCTTCCCAGCAGCTCAACTGCTGTGCGTGACGCGAAGGTAACTCAATCTCCATTACGCCGGAATCTGTCGCCGACACTAAAAACGAAAACCAAAATGGCGTTTCCAACAATTGCGTATCGCGATAAGTTTGCAACGATGTAGCCGCCAGCTCTTGAAATGCCTGCGCGGGCAGCAAGCGCTGCCCAGGATCGCTCAATACATGGAACGACGATGGACTCGGATTGCTATGCCCAAAGCGGCTGTCGAGCGTAGCGAAAGCAATGATAGTGAATACGACAACCAGGACAGGTACCAATACGACGGAAAAATAAAATCCCACCCAATCTTGAGGCTTAAGATTTTTACTAAGGCTATTGGGCGTATCCGCAGGGAATAACCACATATGCATCGTATCCGTGGAGTGAGAGGGTTCTACTGTACTGTAAAAAAAGCCACATTATTTTTTTTACGACGATAACGCCCTCTCAATATCCGATTTTTGTAGTGCGTAATTAAATTACGACTCCAACGGCTTGAGCATCTCCCGCCTCCCCCCTTGCAAATTCTCCTGATGTCCGGGGTCAGATTGATTTGCCGGCATATCGGGTGGCTGATCAAGAATCAAATCAGAATGATCCATCTCGAACATCAGGGCAAACAACGGATGCGCGCTGGCTGCCCAGCGCTCCCTGGCCGTCGCTACTTCAAACGCCATGACGCGGTGAGGTACATTTCCGACGTGCTGCATCGGAATAAACTGCCGCCCCGGAAAGACATCTTGAAACAGTAAAGCGTCATATTGTCGATCTAGAGGGGAGCGTGCAGTAATCACCATCCAGTCAATTCCATTGTCGACACAATACTTAAAATAAGCTTTAAAAAGCAAAATCTTGACGACCTTGCCAATTTGACTCGAAGCGACTCCCAAACGTGTCGCCTCTGCCAAGCGTCGGCCCCGCAGCCAATCCGGCAAGGTCACCGAATGCTCCAGCGCTAAAGCTTGTTGACGATTGGTTTGAATGCGTATCGTGCCCAACGATGAGCCATCGAGCTTGGATTCGGCAAGTAGCACGATCGTATCTTGCGCAAGGTCTGCTTGCTCGAAACGCAGCAGGTTCGGCGCCAGTTCTGGTAGATGACGGCTGTACGCCGCATGACGGATATCCACCGCCTTCTGCAAGTCCTGCTCGTCACTCACTATCCTGATAGTGAACGGCAGGCGTTGCTCTGGCAGCGTTGCTGCGGCAGCTTTTCCCGGCAATGATGATAGGGTAAAGGCTTCCCCTAGGGTCGGGTTGAATGTGTCGGTTGTCTGGTCTTGTTTCATTTGGAGTGCCCCGAAGTTGAAATCATGGTTGACCGTTTTATGCAATGCTGCATTACGGTATTGCCAGATTCTCACGTTCGGAACACTGTAGAAAACTAAACCATGCTCACAACCTAAGCTTTAGTGTTAAAAAATTGCCGGAAAACTGTGTTTTTCGGCAAATAATTTCCATATATCAACAAATCATATCTCTCAGTGCTGCCCGCCTCCCAGATATGCGGCTTTTACCGCAGGATCGTTCTTCAGCTTCTCCGCTGGACCATGCACTGAAATCCGGCCGTTCTCCAGCACATAACCATAATCGGCAACATTCAGCGCCGCTGCGGCAAATTGCTCGACCAGCAACATGGTCACGCCCTGTTCCTTGAGCCGGGAAATGATCCGAAACACCTCTTCTACCAGAATCGGAGCCAGCCCCATCGAGGGTTCGTCCAGCAAGATCACTTCCGGATTGAGCATGACGGCACGCGCCATCGCCAGCATCTGTTGCTCACCGCCGGACAAGGTGCCGGCCAACTGGCTTTGACGTTCTTTCAGGCGCGGGAATAATTCCAGCGCTTGTGCAAGATCGTGTTTGATGTCGCCCCGCGGACGCATGCGGGTAAACCGTGGAAATGCACCTAGCAGCAGGTTATCGACCACGCTCATGGTCGCAAACACGCGACGGCCTTCAGGTGAATGCGCAAGTCCGGCGCGCGCGATCTTGTGGGAAGCCAGTCCGGTAACGTCGACCCCGGCCAAAGTAACAGTACCGGATTTTGCTTTGATCATGCCGGAGATAGCACGCATGGTGGTGGTCTTGCCGGCGCCATTGGAGCCGATCAGCGTCACCACCTTGCCTTTTGGCACTTCCAGTGAAATACCGTGCAGCACTTCAACCTTGCCATACGCCGCATGCAAATTGGAAATCGAGAGCATCTTATGACCCCGCTGCGTTGGAAGTGGATGGCGCAGCTGCGCCGAAATCGTCGACGATTTCGCCGGCAGTGCCGCCGAGATAGGCTTCGATCACCTTGGGGTCGCTTTGCACCGCAGCCGGTTTGCCTTCGGCGATTTTCTGGCCGAAATCGAGCACCGTCACAGTGTCGGAAATCGACATGACGACGTCCATATGATGTTCTATCAGGATGATGGTGACGCCGTGCTGCCGGATCTTGTGGATGATCGCGATCAGCTCCTTGATGTCCGGCGCAGTCAGTCCTGCCGCAGGCTCGTCCAGCAACAGCAATTCCGGATTCAATCCAAGTGCACGGCCGATTTCCAGCAAGCGTTGCTTACCGTAGGGCAGATTGCGCGCCTCTTCCGCAGCCAGCCCGGTCAATCCGACGAATTGCAAGATGCTGGCGGCGCTTTCTCGCGCCGCTTGCTCCTCGCGCCGATAACGTGGAGTGTGAAAGATCACGTCCAGTACGTTGCTACGGAAATTGTGATGCAGACCGACCAGCACGTTTTCGGTGGCCGTCATTTCACCGAACAATTGCACGTTCTGGAAAGTGCGGGCGACGCCGCCCAGCGCAATTGCCGCCGGCGTCGCACCGGAAATCGTCTTGCCGTTGAATTGAACCTTGCCGGCAGTCGGTTTGTAGATGCCGGTGAGGACGTTCATCATGGTGCTCTTGCCCGAGCCGTTCGGCCCGATCAAGCCATGCACACTGCCTTTGACGATATCCAGGTTGACCTCGTTGAGCGCTTTAAGGCCGCCAAACTGCATCAATATTTTCTGACACGTCAGCAAGGTGGCGCCAATTGCGACGCTACCGCCGACCGAAGCCCATGCCCGCTCAGGGCCGGCAGCCACGCTTGCCGGCTTCCTGCTGGCAGGCATTCTCTGGCCCAACAGATTGCGGGCGAAACCGACAATCCCATCCTGCAGGTAATACACCACGAACAGCGTCATCAAGCCAAATACCGTCAGGCGCCAGTCGGTAATGTTTTCCAGCCGATAGGAAAAAATAGCCATGCCGATGGTCGCCACCAACGGCACCAGCAACTCGCGCAAGGTCTTGCGTTTTTTCCATAACAGGAAAGCGCTTGCCAGCACGCCGATCACGGCCGCGGCAGTGGCGATTTGACGGAATAATTCAATGTCTGCCAACAGGCTCGGCAGCATGACCACGATCAAGGCGCCGATCAGCGAGCCAGTGCGGCTCTTGCGGCCACCCATGATGACCGCCAGCAGGAACAGAATAGTCAGCTCGAAGTTATAGGTATTCGGCGAAATATATGCCTCCGAGTAAGCATACAAACTACCCGCCAGGCCGGCCAGCGCAGCGCTGATCACAAACGCATACACTTTGTAGCGGTACACCGACACTCCCATACAGTCGGAAGCGATCGGACTATCGCGCAGCGCCTGGAAGGCGCGCCCCAGATGCGATTTGACGATCCGGTGCACCACGATCAGCGACAACACCATCAAGCCGGCGACCAGATAGAAATATTCCACTTCATCGAGACGATGGCCAAAGAAATCCGGCTTGTTCAGCTTGATCCCCATCGGCCCCTCGGTCAAAAAACTCATTTCATTGATCAGGATCTGGATGATGGTGCCGAACGCCAGCGTGACCATGGCCAGATAAGGCCCCGTCACCCGCAATGCTGGCAAGGCCAGGATGGCGCCGAATATGGCAGTAACCCCCAGGCTGGCCGGGGCCGCAATCAGGAACGGCCAGCCGAGCTTGAACACCAATACGCCAGTCGTGTAGGAGCCGATGCCGAACAAGCCGGCGTGTCCTAGCGAGACCTGGCCGGTATAGCCGACCACGATATCCAGGCCGAACAGCAGGATCGCGTAAATCAGAATGGTTTCGGCCAGATGGATGTAATACGGATTCGGAAACACCTGAGGAAACGCCAGCAGCAACAGGATGCCAACTATAGCCAATGCGAATATCTTTTTATTCATACTCACACCTTCTTGATGGCGGTTTTACCGAACAGCCCCGCCGGCTTGATGGCCAGCACCAGCAGTAACAGCACCAGGCCGGGCACTTCCTTGTAGCCGGTGGAGATATAAAACCCGGTCAGCGTTTCCGCGATACCCAGGATCAGTCCGCCGACTACCGCCCCCATGCCCGATGTCAAGCCACCGATAATCGCCACTGCAAATGCCTTCAAACCCAGCGCCGCGCCCATGGTCGCGCCAGTCAATGTCAATGGAGCTACCAGCACGCCGGCAAACGCAGCAGTGGCCGATGACAAGGCGTAAGAGAAAGTAATCACCATGCTGGTGTTGATGCCCATCAGGCCGGCTGCATCGCGATCGTTCGAGGTCGCCACCACTGCCTTGCCATAAATCGACTTGCGATTGAATATTTCGACCGCCAGCATCATCGCCAGCGCCCCCAGCACCACCACTACCTGCATCGGCTGAACATTGGCGCCGAATACCTGGAACGGGGTTGACGACAAAGGCGACGGGAAAGTCAGGTCGTCTTTGCCCCAAATGTTTTCAGCGACATTCTTGAAGATGATCGCCAACGCAATAGTCGACATGATCCAGCCGAATTCCGATTTGATCTTAAGCGCCGGACGCACTCCTATCCATTCGACCACAGCACCTTGCAAACCGCCGAAAACAATCACCACCGGGATCATCAGCCAATAATTCAGATAGGGGCCACCGTGAATATTGCCGACCAGGCTCAGGCCGACCAGAGCACCCAGCATCAATGCCTCACCCTGGCCGAAATTAAGGGTGCCGGAAGTAGCGAATGTGAGTTGATAACCGAAAGCGATCACCGCGTAGATCATGCCTAGCGCGATACCGCTGAAGACGAGTTGCAGCAGAATTTCCATGATATATATCCAAGAGACTGCGCCAAGAGACCGCGCCAAGAAACTGCGAAACACCACACTAAGCGCAGTATGGCAAAACAACGCTCCCGTTTGACGAAACAAACCCAGCCTGCTTACTGCGCAGGCTGGGATTCATATCGCTCAAAACGGATGTTTGACCGGAGCGCAATCTTGCTGCGCTCCGACCTACTATCACTTGGCTAATACCACCCGGCCATTCTTGACCTCGCCAATCATCACCATGCCAGGCTTGATCGCTTCGTGATCATCATGCGTATAGGGCTTGGTGTAAGTGGTAACCACGCCTTCCACGGTGCCATTCAGGTTTTCCAGCGCCTCGCGCACTTTCACGCCATCGGTGCTGCCAGCCTGCTTGATCGCTGCCGCAAGCAGGTAGATCGAGTCGTATCCTTGAGCAGCTGAAACGGGGGACGGGATGCGATCAACCTTGTAGGTTTTTTGATAGGCTTCAATGAAGGTCTTGCGCTTGGCTGTGTTGGGATCCTGGATGAAAGTTTGCGGCATGCGCGCGCCCTCTCCGTTCTTCCCTGCGTTATCAATGAAATTCCCCATCGACAATGTCCAGCTGCCGACAAGGGGCACTTTCCAGTTGAGCTTTTCCATGCCGTTGGCAATTTGCGCCAGTTCGGGGCCGATGCCGTAAGTCAGCACCACTTGCGCGCCGCCCTGTTTGGCTTTCAACAGCTGGGCGGTCATGTCCACATCTTTCAGGTTGTATTTTTCGACTGCAACCGGTTTGATGCCCTTGGCGGCCAAGGCGCGCTCCAGATCTTCGCGGCCGAGCTGACCGTAGTTGGTCGAATCGGCCAGGATTGCGACCTTGGTGTGTTTTTGACGGACCACCGCTTCGTCGACGATCATCGCCGACTGGATGGTATCGTTGGCAGAAGTACGGAATACGTAATTGTCTTTCTGTTCCGGCGCCACGAACTGCTTGGTGATGATGCTGCCGGTGGCGACATTATTTATGACCGGAATCTTGGCGTCCTGGTAAAAGCGTTGCGAAGCCAGGGCGACACCGGTGTTGATGAAGCCGACTGTGCCAACCACTTTTTCCTTATTGATCAATTCTTGCGCAACCTGGACTCCGCGTTCATTCTTGGCCTCATCGTCGCGCTCAACCAACTGCAACTGGCGTCCCAGCACTCCGCCTTTGGCGTTGATATCCGCAACCGCCAGTTTGACGCCGTCACGCATGGAGACACCCATAGGCGCCGAACCGCCGGTAAATGGCCCTGTGACGCCAATTTTGATTGGTTCCGCAGCCACTGCGGCCAGCGACCAGCTTACCAACGCCGCTGCCACACATGTTTTGCTTATGATGTTCATACAATCTCCTCCGTGTTTTTATGTTGATGAGCGTCGGCATTCACAGAAACCGGACAACTCTCTTAACCTAAAATGCATTTTCAGCTTACTGCAATATTCGCTATCTGGTATACAGATGCCCCAGCATTTCAGGCAACCCTTACAGCTTCCTGACAGCAACCGTCTTTCCGATCTTATTCCGGTCTTATAAACGCTGCCGCACCGCTGCATTTCGTACAGACGAAAAAAATCCCCGGCAAGCCAGGGATTTTTTGCGATGCTCAGTTTATTTCAACTGAGTAAGCTATGAATTAGATAGCTTGGATGTTCGAAGCTTGCTTGCCCTTAGGGCCGGCAGTAACTTCGAAAGAAACACGTTGGTTCTCTTGCAGCGACTTGAAGCCGGAAGAATTGATTGCGGAGAAGTGCGCGAACAGATCTTCACCACCTTCGTCAGGAGTAATAAAACCAAAACCCTTCGAATCATTGAACCACTTTACGATACCAGTTGCCATT
>NZ_DATMRK010000063.1:0-40895 GCF_035566375.1 Collimonas sp. | reverse complement strand
ATAAGAATTAGAGCGGTATTGTTGCATCATCTTGCTCACCTTTCTTCGCGTTTCGCGAGATTAGCGGGTTAACATAACCTTCCGCGACACGGCCTGACCGGTTAGCGGATTGCACATCAAGTTGTGGGGAAGGGCTCTATTACTGTGTTCTTTTTGCTACGACTGCTGTTTTTTCAATTCGGGTACTACAAACCTGCCCTTCTAAACACGCTCACCACATGTTTTTATTGCGCTGTAACCGCATAACACGGCACAGAGCAGGAGCATAGCATAACCAGCAAAAATGCAAACAGCGAATCCAAGGATTCGCTGTTTTTATATTGTTACTGCTTATTTCGCTTAATCACGTTGCTTAACTATACTGATTAACCGCGCTTGTCCATCGGTGGCACATCACGGGTTGGCGAGCCAACGAACAATTGGCGTGGACGACCGATTTTTTGCTCTGGATCGGAAATCATTTCGTTCCATTGTGCGATCCAGCCGACGGTACGCGCCATGGCGAAGATGCCGGTGAACAGCGAGGTCGGGATGCCCAGCGCCGATTGCACGATGCCGGAGTAGAAATCGACGTTCGGATAGAGCTTGCGGGAAACGAAATATTCGTCTTCCAGCGCCACTTTCTCCAGCGCCATCGCCAGCTTGAACAATGGGTCGTCATGCAGGCCCAGTTCGTTCAGCACTTCGTAGCAGGTTTCACGCATCAGCTTGGCGCGCGGGTCGAAATTCTTGTAGACGCGGTGACCGAAGCCCATCAGCTTGACGCCGGAGTTCTTGTCTTTCACCTGAGCGATGAACGCTGGGATATTGTCGACCGTGCCGATTTCCTTGAGCATGTTGAGCGCTGCTTCGTTGGCGCCGCCGTGGGCAGGGCCCCACAGGCAGGCGATGCCGGCTGCGATACAGGCGAACGGATTGGCGCCGCTGGAACCAGCCAGGCGCACGGTCGAGGTTGATGCATTCTGCTCGTGATCGGCATGCAAAGTCAGGATACGGTCCAGCGCGCGCACCAGCACGTCGTTGACCTTGTACTCTTCGCACGGGGTCGAGAACATCATGTGCATGAAGTTGGCGCTGTACGACAGCTCGTTGCGCGGATAGACGAACGGCTGGCCGACGTTGTACTTGTAAGCCATGGCGACCAGGGTCGGCAGCTTGGCGATCAGGCGGATGGCCGACACTTCGCGGTGGCGCGGATCGGTGATGTCCAGCGAGTCATGGTAGAACGAGGACAAGGCGCCGACGGTGCCGACCAGCACGGCCATCGGATGCGCATCGCGGCGGAAACCGCGGAAGAAGAATTGCATCTGCTCGTGCACCATGGTGTGCTGGGTCACGGTGGCGTCGAACTTGGTCTTTTCGGCCGCGGTCGGCAGTTCGCCGTTCAGCAGCAGGTAGCAGGTTTCCAGGAAGTCGCAGTTGACCGCCAGCTGTTCGATCGGGTAACCGCGGTACTGCAGCTCGCCCTTGTCGCCGTCAATGTAGGTGATCGACGAATTACACGCCGCCGTCGACATGAAACCTGGGTCGTAAGTGAATTTTCCGGTAGCGCCGTACAACTTGCGGATATCGATGACTTCGGGACCGACGGTACCCTTGTATATAGGAAATTCTACGGATGGGCTGCCATCGGAAAACGATAGCGTGGCTTTTGTATCAGCGGTGGTCATGGCTCTTCCCTCAATCAAAAGGTGACTCTAAATCAAAAAAACAAAAGATGCGTTGGCAAGCTATTCACGATCTCCGGCGACAGCGCGACAAGCGCCGGCGGAGAGATGATCAAGCCTCAAGCTTCGCGTATTCTGGCTAACAAGGCATGCACTTGCGGTAAGTCCAGCAAGCCGTCCGGCTCTTTACGGACCAGCAGCAAATCCATTAGTTCATTGTCGGCCAGCTCCATCAGGCGCGAAAAAGCGTCGACGTCGTCGTCCGTCATGCCGGCTTCATGCGCATCCAGGAAACGGGTCAGTATCAAATCGTTTTCAAGCAGACCGCGTCTCGCACGCCAGCGCAGTCGGGCTCGGTTGGCGGGATCGGCTTGATGGGTGATAGGCATGGAAACCACTTATTCTATTAGATATCGCCGTTCGGCGCTGTCGACGAACAGTTCTAAAATGCTGCAAAAACCAGGGCGGGAAGGCTCAAGAGCCCGGCCGCCCTGCTGATCCTGACTTATACGGCGCGACGTACCATCAACTCTTTGATCTTGCCGATCGCTGCATTCGGGTTCAAGCCCTTTGGACAGACATCGACGCAATTCATGATCGAACGGCAGCGGAACAGGCGATACGGATCTTCCAGGTTGTCCAGACGCGCACCGGTTGCTTCATCGCGGCTGTCGGCGATGAAACGGTAGGCTTGCAGCAGGCCGGCCGGGCCGACGAACTTGTCCGGATTCCACCAGAACGACGGACAGGAAGTCGAACAGCATGCGCACAGGATGCACTCATACAGGCCATCCAGTTCTTCGCGTTGTTCAGGCGACTGCAGACGCTCTTTTTCCGGCGGGATATTGTCGTTGATCAGGAACGGCTTGATCGATTCGTATTGCTTGAAGAACTGCGTCATGTCGACGATCAGGTCGCGGATCACCGGCAAGCCTGGCAACGGCTTCAAGATGATCGGCTCGCTCAGCTCGTTCAGGTTGGTAGTGCAAGCCAGACCGTTCTTGCCGTTGATATTCATGGCGTCGGAACCGCACACGCCTTCACGGCAGGAACGGCGCAGCGCCAGCGAATCATCGACATCGGCCTTGATGCGTTGCAGCGCATCCAGCAGCATCTTGTCGGTCGGCAGCAACTCTACCGTCAGATCCTGCATGTAAGGCTTGGCGTCCTTATCGGGATCGTAACGGTAGATTTTAAATTTCAAAGTACGTGATGACATGGCTATACCTTTTTATTAATTGTGCGGCAGAGCTGCGGGCCACTGCTAAGTGGTGCACCGCCCTGCCGCGACAAATCAGAATGTACGTGGTTTTGGCTTGAACGTATCTACCGTCAGCGGCTTGGTAACAACAGGCTTGTAGTCGAGGCGATTGCCCTCGGAATACCACAGGGTGTGCTTCATCCAGTTGTCGTCATCACGCTTTTCATAATCGCGATGCGCATGTGCGCCGCGCGATTCTTTACGAGCTGCGGCCGAAGTAATCGTGGCCTTGGCGGTTTCGATCAGGTTATCCAGTTCTAAGGCTTCTACTCTTGCTGTGTTGAATACCTTGGACTTGTCCTTGAACGAAACATGCTTGCGCCGCTCGTCCAGCACCATGATTTCCTTGTAGCCCTGTTGCAGCAGTTCGTCGGTACGGAACACGCCGCAATAGTGCTGCATAGTCTTGCGGATATCGCCGGCCACGTCTTGCACACGCTCGGAACCGGTGCTGGTTTCCAGCTTGGCCAGGCGCGCCAGGGCAACGTCGGCTGCATCTGCCGGTAACGCCTTGTTGCTGCGTTCCTTGAGCTTGCTGTCGACAATGTGATTGCCGGCGGCGCGGCCGAACACCACCAGATCCAGCAGCGAATTGGTACCCAGGCGGTTAGCGCCATGCACCGATACGCAAGCGCATTCGCCGATGGCGTACAAGCCATTGACTACTGCGTTCGGAATGCCATTCTTAGGCACCACGACTTGACCATAAACGTTGGTCGGGATACCGCCCATTTGATAATGGATGGTCGGCACCACAGGGATCGGCTCTTTCAAAGCATCGACGTTAGCGAACTTGTGGCCGATTTCCAGAATCGACGGCAGACGCTTCATGATGGTTTCCGCGCCGATATGACGCAGGTCCAGCATCACGTGATCCTTGTGCGGACCGCAACCGCGGCCTTCCTTGATTTCCTGATCCATCGAGCGCGAAACGAAATCGCGCGGCGCCAGATCTTTCAAGGTAGGCGCATAACGCTCCATGAAACGCTCGCCGTTGGCGTTGATCAGAATCCCGCCTTCGCCGCGTACCCCTTCGGTAATCAGCACGCCAGCGCCAGCCACACCGGTCGGGTGGAACTGCCAGAATTCCATGTCTTCCAGCGGCAGACCGGCACGCGCCGCCATACCCATACCGTCGCCGGTATTGATAAAGGCATTGGTCGAAGCCGCCCAGATACGCCCTGCACCGCCGGTAGCCATCACCGTGGTCTTGGCTTCCAGGATCATGACATCGCCGGTTTCCATTTCCAGAGCGACGACGCCGATGACGTCGCCTTCGGCGTCGCGCACCAGATCGATCGCCATCCATTCGACGAAGAAGTGGGTCTTGGCGCGCACGTTACGCTGATACAGCGTGTGCAACAGCGCATGGCCGGTACGGTCGGCAGCGGCGCAGGCGCGGGCTACCGGCTTTTCGCCGAAGTTGGCCGAGTGGCCGCCAAACGGACGCTGATAAATCGTGCCATCGGCGTTACGGTCGAACGGCATGCCGAAGTGCTCCAGCTCATACACAGCCTTTGGCGCTTCACGGCACATGAACTCGATCGCATCCTGGTCGCCCAGGTAGTCCGAGCCCTTGACGGTGTCAAACATGTGCCAGTACCAGCTGTCCTCGGACATGTTACCGAGCGAGGCGCCGATGCCGCCCTGCGCCGCAACCGTGTGCGAACGCGTCGGAAATACTTTAGACAAGACCGCAACATTCAAACCAGCTTCCGCCAACTGCAGCGAAGCACGCATACCGGAACCACCGGCCCCAACGATTACCGCATCAAAGCGGCGTGTAGGAATTGTGGATTTAATAGCTGCCACGATTACACTCTCCACAAAATCTGCGCCGCCCATCCGGCACAACCGACCAACCACAGGATTGTGGCAACTTGCAAGACCAGGCGCACTGCGACCGGCTTGACGTAATCCATCCAGATATCACGCACGCCAATCCATGCATGAAAAAACAGCGCCATCAGCGCCACGAAGGTCGCCAACTTGAACCACTGATGCGAAAACAGCCCAGCCCAGCCTTCATAAGTGAAGTTGCTGGCGGTCAGGAAGGAAATCAGCAGGATGACGGTATAGACTGCCATGACGACGGCTGTGACGCGTTGCGCCAGCCAGTCGCGCAGGCCGTAATGGGCCCCTACTACCAGGCGCTTGGCGCCGACATTATTGTTATCTGCCATTAGAATGCTCCGAACAATTTCAATGCAACGATCAGCGCCAGCGGCACGCTGATGATCAAGACACTGGCAGCCGATTTGCGCGCGCTAACCTTATCCAGGCCAATGTGGTTATCCATGACGAGGTGGCGAATGCCGGCGCAGAAGTGGTGCAGATAGGCCCAGGACAGGGCCAGGATGACAAGCTTTACGAACCAGCCCGAGGTAAAGCCTTTGAAGTATTCGAAAGAACTTTCAGAAACCAGACTCTTATCCAGCATGAACAGGATAAAAGGCAGGAGTAAAAACATCAGCAAGCCACTAACACGATGCAAGAAAGAAACTAGGCCAGCCAACGGCAAACGATAACTGCTTAGTTGGGTAATGTGAATATTACGGAACTGTGGCCGATTGGGCTTCGCGGCTTCAGACATAACAGGGTTCTCCTCAGTTTAAAATTTTAGAGCAAACGCAATCCCGCAATTTTCGCCGATTTTTGTGCAGCACACCAATAGTTATTATTCGATATTGCGAATAATCCTTAGCGGTCATGCTGGCGGCCACTCTGGCGCCTGCCCATTTTGCCACTAGTCGCTGATATGCATGGCCAACATACATAAGCAGCGACTCACTGCAACTCATCAGCTCAACTCGTTCTGATAATGATGACGATTGGTTACATACAAACCGCGCCGCACTTCCACCGGCTTGTCGCCATAGGTAAAAGACACGCGCTCCACACACAATAAAGGCGATGATTTTTCCACTGCCAGCAATGCTGCCGCATCGGCATCGGCGCTGGCGGCGCGAATCTGTTCGGTGGCACGGATCATGCGCGTACCGAATTCGGTTTCAAACAAGCCATACATCGGCCCCCTGTACTCCACCAGGCGCTCCAGCGTCAACGCCTTGAACAGCGCGCCCGGCAACCACAATTCTTCAAGAATCGTCGGCACCCCGTCAAACGCCATGACGCGCTTGACATATACCACCGAGTCGCCCGACTTCATGCCCAGCAGGCGCGCGATTTCCGCCGGTGCGCGCAAACGCTTCAGTTCAATCACTCTTTTATCGGTAACTTGCGGCTGGTCGCTATCCGGCATCAGGCGCAGGAAGCGGAATTGCGAACGGGCCTCGTGATGGGTGGCGACAAAAGTGCCCTTGCCCTGGCGCCGCACCAGCAGGTTTTCTGCCGCCAGCTCATCAATCGCTTTGCGCACCGTGCCTTGGCTCACCTTGAAACGGTTGCCGAGCTCGACTTCACTAGGGATCAGCTCGCCCGGCTTCCACTCGCCGGATTGCAGGCGCTGCATGATCAGTGCCTTGATTTGCTGATAGAGAGGACTAAAGGTGGGGGACGATGTAGCAACAGCAGCAGGAACAGCAGCGCTCTGGCTGGCTGGGTCATTACTCAGATTGGGCGGGATGGAACTCATAAGCTTAGATTTCACCATAAAACACCCATTGTCGTCTAGCAAAAAATACGCAATGATATGTCTTATATAAGACATAAGATATTGATTGACATACCATGTTGCCAAGCCTAAACTCGCGGGCATAAACAGTAACTGATAACCGCCAAGTGAACTTTATTGTGCTCAAATCGAGTTTCATGCCAGGGATGCAAGCTATCAATTTCGGCTCCCGGCTAAAACCGAAACAAACTGACGCACGAGGTTTTCGCCGGTATGATTAGAGGCTGCGCAGCATCGCTGCATTAGTAACGCTGCATTAGTAATTAATGAACGTATTTCAGATATCGCTTTCTATCACCCCCTCTGGAGATTCAACATGGCTAAGTCCCCTCTGCGTGTTGCCGTAACCGGCGCCGCTGGTCAAATCGGTTATTCCCTGTTGTTCCGCATCGCCAACGGCGACCTGCTCGGCAAAGATCAACCGGTCATTTTGCAACTGCTTGAAATCCCTGACGAAAAAGCCCAAAAAGCGCTGAAAGGCGTGATCATGGAAGTCGACGATTGCGCATTCCCGCTGCTGGCCGGCATCACCGCCCACAGCGACCCGATGACAGCATTCAAGGATGTCGACGTCGCCCTGCTGGTTGGCGCCCGCCCACGCGGCCCAGGCATGGAACGTAAAGACCTGCTGGAAGCCAACGCTCAGATTTTCACCGTGCAAGGCAAGGCGCTGGACGCCGTCGCTTCGCGTAATGTCAAGGTACTGGTGGTCGGCAATCCAGCCAACACCAACGCCTACATCGCCATGAAATCGGCCCCTAACCTGCCAGCCAAAAACTTCACCGCAATGCTGCGCCTGGACCACAACCGTGCCCTGTCGCAAGTCGCAGCCAAGATCGGCAAGCCGGTCGCCGCCATCGAAAAACTGTTCGTCTGGGGCAACCACTCGCCAACCATGTACGCCGACTATCGCTACGCGACAGCCGATGGCGCATCGGTCAAGGATTTGATCAACGACCAGGTCTGGAACAAAGACGTGTTCCTGCCAACCGTCGGCAAGCGTGGCGCCGCCATCATTGAAGCGCGCGGCCTGTCGTCGGCAGCTTCGGCCGCCAATGCAGCTATCGATCACGTGCGTGACTGGGTGCTCGGCACCAACGGCAAGTGGACTACCATGGGCGTGCCGTCGGACGGCTCCTATGGCATTCCTGAAGGCACCATGTTCGGCTTCCCGGTAACTACCGAAAACGGTGAATACAAAATCGTTCAAGGCCTGGAAATCGACACCTTCTCGCAAGAGCGCATCAACATCACGCTGGCAGAATTGCAAGAAGAGCGTGACGGCGTGAAACACTTGGTCGGCTGATTGTCGGCTGACCACCGGCTGACGGGTAAATGACTGGCTCCGCAAATCCGCGCCAGCCATTTACCCGATCTGCATGGCGACACAGCCATCGCCCATGCAGCGCCTGACCACATTGAAATCAGTTATCGTTCTACCCAACTAAAAGTCGCAATGCATCCTACCGAGGTCTTATTCCTAGGCAAGCAACAGCCGGTCTCGCTACCGGTCTGCGATCATTACGCCGGCGCTGAAAAGCTCATGCGTAAATCGATCGCCCTGCAACAGGAACTGGGGCCAGTCTTCGACATCACACTCGACTGCGAAGACGGCGCCAGCGCCGGTAACGAAGCAGCACACGCACAACTGGTGGCCACCGTCATCGCCAGCGCCGACAATCGCTTTGAGCGCATAGGCGCTCGCGTACACGACATCGGCAGCCCCTTTTTCGAACAGGATGTAGAGATCATTTGCAAGGGTGCAGCCACGCGGCTGGCGTACCTGATGCTGCCCAAGGCTGAGAGCCTGGCCGAAGTCAGCGCCGCCATAGATCTGATCGAGCGCCACAGCAACCGGGCCGGACGGCAGGCGCTGCCAGTCCACGTATTGATAGAAACCCACGGCGCATTGGCCGACGTATTCGCCATCGCCGCCCTGCCACAAGTGCAGTCGCTGTCGTTCGGCATCATGGATTTTGTGTCCGCCCATTACGGCGCCATCCCCAGCGCTGCGATGCGTTCGCCCGGACAATTCAGCCATCCGCTGGTGACGCGCGCCAAGCTGGAAATTGCCGCGGCCTGCCATGCGCACGGCAAGGTGCCGTCGCATAACGTCACTACCGACATCAAGGACAGCGCCAGTGTCGCTGCCGACGCCGCACGCGCCGTGAATGAATTTGGCTACACCCGGATGTGGAGCATCCATCCGCAGCAGATCAAACCAATATTGAACGCATTTACCCCGCTGCAATCTGAGATAACCACTGCGGCACAAATCCTGCTTGCAGCCCAGCAAGCGGCTTGGGGACCGATACAACACGAGGGCACGCTGCACGACCGCGCCAGTTATCGTTATTACTGGAGTGTTCTGCAGCGCGCAAAAAATAACGGCGTCGCACTACCTGAAAACACAATAACTTTGTTATAACCGCGCCCCGCCTTTATCAAAACAGCGGGATGCACTATGGAGCAATAGAAATGAGAAAGATTCTGTCAACGAGTTTGTCAACTTTGGTTTTACTGTGCGCCAGCCTGGCAGTTGTCGCACCGCAGGCACAGGCCCAGACCAGCACCAAGAAAACCACAAAAAAATCCGCCAAGAAGCCAGCTGCAAAAGCAGCGCCGGCGGAAGCCGATGACGGCGAAGACGAAGGCACGCCGGATGTCAAGGCTGCAGTTTCCGTCGATTACAAATGCGAGCTCGGTAATTCACTGACGATTTTCACCAATGCCGAAGACGACAAGCACATCGCACTGCGCTGGGGTAAAACCTTGCACCGCCTGAGCCGCGTGCCGACCACCACCGGCGCCAACCGCTTTGAAAACCGCAAATACGGCCTGCTCTGGATCGGCATCCCGGCCAAGGGCATTTTGCTTGATTCAAAAACAGGGCATCAGCTGGCCAACGAATGCAAATCGGCAGAGCAAGAAGTACGGCCGGCCGACGCGCCGGTTGATCCAGCACACAGCTTGTAATTAAATTCAAAAACTGTAAATCCACAGGAGAAATCATGTCTCGCAACACGCTGAATACACTCAAGGAATTCAAGATTTCCGACTCCAAGAAAGGCAAGTTCTATTCCTTGCCTGCGCTGGAGAAAAAACTCGGCGTCAACATCTCGCGCCTGCCGGTGTCGATCCGTATCGTGCTGGAATCCGTACTGCGTAACTGCGACGGCAAGAAAGTCACCGAAGAGCATGTCAAGCAATTGGCGAACTGGGGTGCAAGCGCAGCCCGCACCGATGAAATTCCATTCGTCGTAGCACGCGTCGTGCTGCAAGACTTTACCGGCGTGCCGCTGCTGGCCGACCTCGCCGCGATGCGCAACGTCGCCGCCTCGCTCGGCAAGAACGCCAAGAACATCGAGCCGCTGGTGCCGGTTGACCTGGTCGTCGACCACTCGGTACAGATCGATCATTTCCGCGAAAAGAAAGCGCTCGACCTCAACATGAAACTGGAATTCCAGCGCAATAACGAGCGCTACCAGTTCATGAAATGGGGTATGCAGGCATTCGACACTTTCGGCGTAGTGCCACCAGGCTTCGGCATCGTCCACCAGGTCAACCTGGAATACCTGGCGCGCGGCGTCCACAAGAAGGATTCGGTTTATTATCCTGACACTCTGGTCGGCACCGATTCCCACACCACCATGATCAACGGCATCGGCGTAGTCGGCTGGGGCGTGGGCGGCATCGAGGCGGAAGCCGGCATGCTGGGCCAGCCGGTCTACTTCCTGACGCCAGACGTAGTCGGCGTCAACCTCACTGGCCAATTGCGTGAAGGCGTTACCGCCACCGATCTGGTACTCACCATCACCGAACTGCTGCGCAAAGCCAAAGTGGTCGGCAAGTTTGTCGAATTCTTCGGCGAAGGCACTGCCTCGCTGAGCCTGACCGACCGCGCCACCATCGCCAACATGGCCCCTGAATACGGCGCCACCATGGGCTTCTTCCCAGTTGACGACGCGACTATCGAATACTTCCAGGGCACTGGCCGCAGCAAAGCTGAAATCGATGCATTCGCCGGCTACTTCAAGGCACAAAACCTGTACGGCATTCCAAAGGCTGGCGAGATCGACTACACCACCGTGGTCGAGCTGGACCTGGCTACCGTTGCACCGTCGCTGGCGGGTCCAAAGCGTCCGCAAGACCGTATCGAAATCGGCAATGTCAAAGCCAACTTCGCCGAATTGTTCAGCAAGCCAATCGCAGAAAACGGCTTCAACAAGAAGATCGAAGACCTGGATGCGACTTACACCAATGCTGACGGCGTCAAGCTGCAAAACGGCGATGTCCTGATTGCCGCGATCACTTCCTGCACCAACACCTCTAACCCTAGCGTCATGCTGGCGGCTGGTTTGCTGGCCAAGAAAGCGGTCGAAGCCGGCCTCAAGGTTTCCTCCCACATCAAGACTTCGCTGGCCCCTGGCTCGCGGGTTGTCACCGAATACCTGGAAGCAGCTGGCCTGTTGCCGTACCTGGAAAAACTCGGCTTCGGCGTCACTGCCTACGGTTGCACCACCTGTATCGGTAACGCCGGCGACCTGACGCCAGCCATGAACGACGCCATCGTCAAGAACGACGTGGTGGCATCGGCTGTGTTGTCCGGCAACCGTAACTTCGAAGCGCGGATCCATCCGAACATTCGCTCCAACTTCCTGGCTTCGCCACCGTTGGTAGTGGCTTACGCGATCGCCGGCAACATGACGCGCGACCTGATGACCGAGCCAGTTGGCAAGGGCAAGGGCGGTAAAGATATCTATCTGGGCGATATCTGGCCAACTTCGCAAGAAGTCGCCAAGCTGATGAAGTTTGCGATGAACGCCAAGACCTTCAAGACCAACTACGCTGACGTCAAAGGCGCACCAGGCAAGCTGTGGGAAGCCATCAAGGGCGTCGCCGGCGGCGAAGTCTACAACTGGCCGAAATCGACCTACATCGCAGAACCACCGTTCTTCCAAGACTTCACCATGGTGCCGAAGGCTGCCGCGACCGGCATCACCGGCGCTCGCGCGCTGGGCGTGTTCGGCGATTCGATCACCACTGACCACATCTCGCCAGCCGGTTCCATCAAGGAATCCAGCCCGGCCGGTAAATGGCTGATCGCCAATGGCGTGTTGAAAGCAGACTTCAACTCCTACGGCTCACGTCGCGGCAATCACGAGATCATGATGCGCGGCACCTTCGCCAACGTCCGCATCAAGAACCTGATGATTCCGGCGACACCGGACGGCTCCCGGATTGAAGGCGGCATCACCCTGCACCAGCCAACTGGCGAAGAAACCTCGATCTATGACGCAGCAATGCAGTACGTCAAGGATGGCGTGCCAACCATGGTGTTTGCCGGTGAAGAATACGGCACAGGTTCGTCGCGTGACTGGGCTGCCAAGGGTACCCAGCTGCTGGGCGTGAAAGCCGTGTTTGCGCGTTCGTTCGAGCGTATCCACCGCTCCAACCTGGTCGGCATGGGCGTCTTGCCTTTGCAATTCCTCGGCAGCGACAGCGTGAGCACGCTGGGCATCACCGGTAACGAGACTTTCGACCTGAAGGGTATCGAAGGCGAAATCAAGCCACAGCAAGACGCTACCTTGGTGATCCATCGTGCTAACGGTGAGAGCAAGGAAGTCAAGGTTCTGCTGCGTATCGATACGCCGATCGAAGTCGATTACTACAAACACGGCGGTATCCTGCCATTCGTGCTGCGCCAGTTGCTGGCAGCATAACAACTTACCAGCCAGCTGCCTTCTGCATAGGCGGCTGGCTGGCAGTTGGATGTACTAACTGTACTAACAAACTGTACTAACAAGCGCCGGCCATGCCGGCGTTTTGCATTTCCAGCGCCAAGCAAGAAGCCGTTGCCGCGTATCCATCGTTTTATTCAACATACCGTTAAATCCACTACAATAGGGGCTTGCAGTCTTCCTGCCTCAGGGTTCTTAAAAACTCTCAGCAAGCGGTCGTAGGCCAGAAGGCAGCGCAGAACAGCGGAGCATATTTTGCAATGGATATGTGAGCATCTCAGTTGCCCCGCCCCGGATGCATGCATTCGCTACGGTCGTGCAGTAGGACATTGACTATGTTGTCAGCCCCTTACTCTATCCACTATGCGCCGCCCGTCAAAAAAACCTTCCCGCAAATTTTCCGCCGACAGCCATCGTTTGGGCGAGTTGGCGCAAGCCTTGATCCAAGCCTCCAGCCGTCTTGAGGAGCGCGCATGGGAACGCGAAATTGAAGTCTTGCTCAACAAGCATTTCAAAGCGCATCACCAGGAACCTATCGACGGTGCGCTGGAACAATTATTTCCGACCCAGCCCGACGCCTACGACGCCTTGATGGACGTGGTCGAGGCCTGCAGCGAATCGAGCACCATCGAATACCAAGGCAAGCAATACGACTGCCTGCTGGTCGGCATTCCGCTGCTGGCATGGACCCGTTTCTCGATAGCATCAGGGCCGATTCCAGCCGATGTCATGCTGACCGTCAGCGCCCATTTGCACGCCCACATCCTGGCGCCGGAAGTACAAACCGCCATCGTGCCGACGCTGTACGCAATCGATCAACTGCCGCGCAGTCATAGCGAAACCTTTACCCTGTTGCAGCAACTGTCGCATGCTGCGCTCAACGCAGCGCCGGTGCGCAGCCCTGCCAATCCGCCGCAAACCGCACCGTTCCTGGCCGATACCCGCTATCTGCTGGCAGCCCTGGTGGCGCCCAGCGGCATGCCGCTGTTCCGCTGGCAAATGACGCGTGGCCAAGCCGGGCATATCGCCGCTGATAAGGAACAGGCGCTGGAGCAATGGCGCAACCAGGTCACGCCCAACCTGACGCGTTTGCTGCCTGGCTGCGGTGTCCAGCTGTTGCTGCCCGAGGCTTATTTCGCCGCCTGCCGCGAAGCCGACCTGCAAATCCGCCCGGCTTCCTTGCGCGCCGCCAGTTACTACCTGACGCACACGCTGGACATCGCATCGAAAGACCTGCACGCCAGCATCGGCCGTTTTAGCGAACAGCCGGAAAGCGGCCGGGTTGATGAATATCGGATCGGTTTCTCTCTGGGTCAAACCAACGAGGTGATCTATGGCGTGGTATGGCCGCTATACGGCGCGGAAGAAGCCAACGAAGAAATCATTACGCGCGCCAGCGATAGCGACGCCGCCACGGCAGAACCCGAAACCCCGCTGGAACAAATCCTGAGCCTGTTGCGCGAATGCGGCATCGACGACATTCAACGCCACGCCGAATTGTTTGCGATGGAATTTTGCGACGATTGCGGCACGCCGTTTTACCCGGATCGGGAAGGCGATCTGGTGCATCCGGAAATGCCTGAAGATGCGCCAAGCGGCTCGGCTCACTTCCATTGAATCGTTAAAGCAATACCCTTAAGACTGGGCCGGGCAGCCGGCCTAGTCTTCTTCCAAAGCCTGGAAACGCTGCACCAGATAGTCGATCAAAATCCGCACCAGAGGCAGCAAGCCGCGCCGCGACGGAAACACCACATGGATGATTTCATGCCGCGGCCGCCAGTCGTTCAAGACGTGCACCAGCGCGCCTTGCGCCACCTGTTCACGAATCATCATGGTCGGCAATTGCACAATCCCGACGCCAGCTACCGCTGCCCGCAGCAACGCCGCCATATCGCCGGTGACAAAGCGCGGCGTGTGATGAATCGCCGCCTTGGCGCCGTCCGGCCCGAACAATGTCCAGATATGATTTTGCTGCCCTACCCCCAGGCTCAGACTCGGCCAGCCGCCTAAATCGGCGGGCGACGCCGGTAACGGCCGCTGCTTAAGCAGCAGCGGACTGGCGACCAGGCATTGACTGCGATCCGCCAGCACCCGCAGCACCAGATCGCTATCTGGAATCGGCGGTGGCCGCACCCGGATCGCGATATCGACAGCCTCCGCCACGACGTCAACCCGGCGGTTAGTCGCCTCCAGCAGCACCGTCACACGCGGATTGGCCGCCATGAAATCCGCCAGCATCACGTCCACATGCGCATGCAGCAAGGCCACCGGACAAGTCAGCCGCACCATGCCGCGCGGTTCGCCCCGCGTCAGCTCGATGGCGTCCTGCGCCGCCTCGGCCTCCACCAGCATCGCCTTGCAGTGTTCGTAATAAGACTGCCCGACTTCGGTCACGGAAAACTGCCGGGTGGTGCGCTGGATCAGCCTGACGCCCAATCGCTCCTCCAGCAACGCCAGGCGCCGGCTCAATTTGGATTTCGGCATGCCCAAGGCGCGGCCCGCCGGCGCGAAGCCGCCGTGGTCGACCACCTGGACGTAGTAATAGAGATCGTTCAAATCCTGCATAAGCACCTCATTGTTCACCAAATAGGACACTGATGGCCGATTCTATAGACTACCGCCTGCATTGTCCTTAGATTAATCTACTAGCTGCAACAACTATGCAACCTACACAAGGAGTCTGATCATGAAAAAAGTCCTCGGCGTCTACAGCGCACCTCGCCAACACTGGGTCGGCGACGGTTTTCCTGCTCGCTCGATGTTTTCTTACACCAGCCACGGCAAGCAACTGAGCCCGTTCCTGCTGCTCGATTACGCCGGCCCGGCTGAGTTCAGCCCCACTACCCGCCCACGTGGCGCCGGCTCGCATCCGCATCGCGGCTTCGAAACCGTCACCATCGTCTACAAGGGTGAGGTGGAACACCGCGACTCGACCGGCCGCGGCGGCGTGATCGGCCCCGGCGACGTGCAATGGATGACGGCCGGCAGCGGCATCCTGCACCAGGAGTTTCATTCCGAAGCGTTCACCCGCTCCGGCGGCACGCTGGAGATGGTGCAACTGTGGGTGAACCTGCCGGCCAAGGACAAGATGACCGCGCCCGGTTATCAAGCCATCGTCGAGCGCGACATCCCCGCCGTCGCCCTGCCAGACGGCGCCGGCAGCATGCGGGTGATCTCCGGTGACTACGACGGCCATGCCGGTCCGGCTCGCACCTTCACACCGATGCAGGTGTGGGATATGCGTTTGAATCAGGGTGGCAGCAGCAGGTTGTCCCTGCCCGCCGGTTGGCATTCGGCACTGGTGGTGTTGCGCGGAACCGTGTTGATCAACGGCGAAACCGTGGCGCGCGAAGCGCAAATGGTATTGCTCGACAACGACGGCAATAGCGTCGATATCGAAGCCAATAACGACGCGGTAGTGCTGGTGCTTAGCGGCGAGCCGATCGATGAAGCAATCGTCGGCCATGGCCCGTTCGTGATGAACAGCCAGGAACAAATCGCCCAGGCCATCGTTGATTTCAACAGCGGGCGCTTTGCGCAGATAGCTGAAGCGTCGTAGTAGTCGCTGCAGCATAGAAAAAGCCGGACATGTCAAACATGCCCGGCTTTTTCATCAGCAAAATCAAGACTGCCTTACCACTCAGCTTACGGTTCGGATTATGGTTCAGCTTACGGTTCAGCTTATTCCAACGCCCGCAAAATCGGCTGCAACACCACCGCCCCCAAACGCGCACTGCGAGCGCCATCCCAGCCGACCTGGGCATCCGGCAGATTGACGTTATCCTTGAATGGCAGTTCCAGGGTCAGCGACACGCACTTGAATGTATGGCCGACATATTTGGACGCCAGGGTCAGCACATCGCTGCTGTACTTGCTCGCCGCATAACCGTGTTCGGTCTGGAAATCCGGGCTGGCGCGCAGGAAATCGTCGATGAATTTCTGCTGCTCCGCACCCTGCTGCGGACTAAAGTCTTCCAGCATTTCCGAGCCCGCCACAAACACATACGGCAAAGCCTCATCGCCATGCACGTCCAGAAACAGATCGCAGCCGGTTTCGTGAATCTTGTTCTTGACCACAAACACCTCGGGGCTGCGCTCCAGCGACGGCGTCATCCACTCGCGATTCAGATTGGCGCCGGCAGCGTTGGTGCGCAGATTGCCGCGCACCGAACCATCCGGATTCATGTTCGGCACGATGTAGAACACCGCGTGCTGCAGCACTTTGCTTGCCAGCGGATTGGCGCGGTCCAGCAAAGCCTCGACCATGCCCTCGACAAACCATTCCGCCATGGTTTCACCCGGATGCTGACGGGCGATGACCCACACCTTCTTGGCCGCAGCCGGATTGCCGATCACCAGCAGATTCATGTCACGGCCGTCCACCGTGCTGCCGAGATCCTGCACCCGCGCCAGCGGCGATTTTTCTGCGCGCCCCAGCAGCGCCAGATGGCGCTCCCAAGAATACGGCTCGAAATAAGCGTAATACACGCTATCGCGCTCAGGCGTATGCGCGATGGTCATCACCTCGCCGTCAAAGCTGGTCGGCACCCGGAACCAGGTCTCGCGGTCGTAACTGGCCACCGCCTGATAATTTTCCCAGCCCTTGGGATAGGTGGTAGCGCCGGCGTTCATGAAACGGATGCTGCAAGCCTCGCCACGCGCGCCTTGCAGGCGGAAATAAAACCATTGCGTGAAATCCGCATGCGAGTCGCTACGGATTTTCAATTCGATCTGCTGAGGACTATCGGCGCGCAATACTTCAATTGCGGCGGCGTCAAACTGCTGGCTAATTTTTATCGGCATAGGATTATTGGGTGAAGATTGCCGCTCGGATGATCGAGATGCTCACCGTAAACTCGCGTTAGACAATGAGCCGCGCTATCCGCCCGGCAATTGGTGGAAAAATTTCATAAAATTTCTCTGTAATCAGTAGAGAACAAAGCAATTTTGCTCTGCTATAATATCAGGCTTGTCGGGGCGTAGCGCAGCCTGGTAGCGTACTTGCATGGGGTGCAAGGGGTCGAGTGTTCGAATCACTCCGTCCCGACCAATTGAATCAATGACTTAGGCCAATCTCACGATTGGCCTTTTTGCTTTTTGGCCTCTCAGGGTACAAAATAGGGTACAAATTGGCGGCGATGTATGAGTGCTCTACATTTCTTTAGGTCAGAGAAAATTTGACCTGTAATAGGCTTACCACTACCGTCGATCGGAAAAATATAATTAAGCAGATCAGCAAGAGTAGCCACCCGTGATGCACGATCCAAAATGCGCCAAAGCCTTCATTCGCTCTCTTTCGCAAGAGCAGATACCTAGCGTCGCAGTTGTCATGGGAGCCGATACTTCGATTACTTGTTCTTGAATGCTGGTTCGGGACCTTCGAGAATCTTTGGATTAAGCTACACTAATCGCGGACCGCTAACTCCCTCCTAAAACGACATGAACGCAGACCAACAGATAGATACGCCGCCAGCTCCGACAAGTGCACAAGAAATTCACTACATTCACATTGCTCAAGGTGCCGTTGGCGTACTTGAAGATGGCTGCGAGCAGTTTGGTTTTTACACAGACAAAATAGAGACTTGTCGACCGTACGTTTTCGTCTGCGAAAACGGCACGCTTATGATTCACGACACTAGTCAAATCCAGTTTGATGCACTGGGTGACTTTGTTGCACAGTACGGTGCTGTTAAAGGCGTTCACTATGCAGAGAGCTATCCGAAAAGTGAGAGCCTTCATAGCGAGCGCCTGGACAAATTGGCACAGCGGTTGACGTTTAACAGGCAGGAATGCCATGTCCTCCGAATGCACTCTCGTCAAACTGCATTCAATGTAAGCTATTCCTCACGCAACGGGCTTAAAGTGGTGCTTGAGAAGCCGCAATTGGCTAAAGTAGACTCTCATCATGATCGGCGAGAGGCTGTCAACAAGCTAAACGACAACTTCACCCCACCCAGGTCTCAATCCGCTCCCCTTGATATCCAGTATCGTAACGGGTCATTCACAGAACCGCCGAGCACCGTGCTTTCAACTGTGGAGATGTTTCATGCAGCTCGGGCCGATGCCAAGGTAGATCAAGAATGGGGTTTCATTTCGATTAGCGCAATCTATCAGATTGCTCCGATAGCTGGGCATTCACTTCCAGTCGCTTTTGAGCGTTTTGTTGAGCGTCATCAGTTGGCAAGTTATAGCTCCGGGACTCGCCCAGCTTGGTGCGACACCCCAAAACTCTGTCGAGCGGTAGTTAGCGACTTCAGATCGCTTGAGATATTTAAGAAAGGATAAAACCCTATTCTTGTTGCTTCCCACCCAAAGATAGTTGGACGCCCATGATGAGTATTCTGGGCACGATGATTTTTTCAGGTCTTCGCATTCCTAGACGACGTAAACGTCAACGTCGTAGTGTCGCAGCACATGCAGTTTCTTACGTAGTGCTCCGTTACAGTTCCAGCTGACAATTTTCATAATGGCTAACAAATAGTGCTCAACGAGTGAGCTAAATGCAGCGAACGCCTTCAGGTATCGGCATTGTAATGAGCGACACAATGCCTCCCGTAAACGATAGAAATGGGTCATTGCCAAAAATGACCGCTATTCCGTCGGCTATTTTCCGGCTACCGCATCTCTAAGTTCACGAATTCTCCGAAGCAGAAAATACCACGCATACGGTGAACCGAAGAGAAGAAAGACGAATAGCGCAATGATTTTTGCACCATTAAAAATATTCCCTGCTGTCGATACAGATTCCACGATTTGCTTCTGAATTCCTACGGCATCATTTTCCACTAACTGGGAGAGTACTTTAGGATCACAGACTAGCGGATCTTTCTGGTATTCGAGCCACGGTCCTTTTTCCGCGTGCGTCATGTCCGTTTTGCACTTTTCGATTAACGACAACAACTGAGAATTGTCATAAATCGACGTCAAATACCCTCCGAGTAAAATGAGCACAGCCAACATTGTGCCGACTAAGAGATACTTCGTCTGTCTGTCCATCTGTAATCCTATACTTTGCAGTTTGCATCTGGAGCAAATCGCGAAAAGCGTCACGGCCCAAGGCCCGATACACGGACTGAAAACTCTGGCTTAGTCTGGCGTGAGCGACAATTAGTCCAGTCTACGCATTCAACACCTACATGTCTATGTAACAATACTGGTTAGTAATTTTCGCCGCCATCGAGACCAAAGATGGTTAGCCGTCCGCTTTGAAAGCGACGGGTACACTTATTAGCGGGCAATTTTTAATTTTTTCTCACCCGTGAGCTCAAAAATTTGCGGGATTTTTTAAACTTTGGAAAGTTTGCCTGCGACTGCGAACAAGCATTTTGTCATCTCATTAATACTGTGTAAATATACAGTATGCGAAATTTGTGAGACCTTACGTTAGCAAGAAAGGTGAATTTTTGATTCAAATTTCCGAAAACGCAGAACATATTTGACGTTTGCAGATTAAGCTTTATGCTAATTGCAATTTAGGCAAATACCTATGCTCATTCTTATGAATTTTGCTGCTGATCTTGATTCGATTGCAATCAAAAAATTATCGGCATATGGCTACGCGCCAAATCCGCAAGACACGGCGCGTCTGCGTTTCAATATGCTTTACACGCTAACTCAAAGAGTGATTCCACAACAGCAATACACAGTGGAGTTCTCAACAGAACTGTTGGAAAATCCGAAATATGAGCAGTTTCACGCTGAGGTAGATGAAATTGTCCAATGTCTGCGAGTAGCTGCAGACATGACTCCATATTTATCCAAGAAAGCACCCGAATTCGATGCTAGAGACCCGCTTTTGCTCCAAGGGGGCATTCACCATTTGCACCTCAATAGTGTATCGACAGTCGGAACGGATCGATTTGTGGCGCGAGCATTTGGCAAAGCAGAGTTGCTATTTCTACGGATCGAGAATGGTACGGCTCACCTCATTGATATAAGGTCCCATTCGGATAGTAATCGCTTTGTGGGTACTCAACTTCTAGAAATTGTGGATCGGAATTGGCCGCACCTCCACTTTGCACCTGTTGGAGTTACTGGCAATGTTTTTTCTGAGGCGACCATAAAAGACCTAAGAAAAATAAATGTAAATTACGCGCTGGAGATTAATGGGCGCGCAATAAATCCAACAATGGGCTTAATGACGGACGGAACGCCGTTGGAAGCAATAATGCAGTTCGATCATTTGACTACCCTACTAAGCTCTTTGGAGACAGACATTCGTAAACAATTTCGTAAATATTTCTTACATCCTTCCAAGCAATTTAATGCTGATGTCAGGTTAGTCGCGTATGACGGAAAGAGCTGTACTATTCTCGAACGAATATCCAATCAAATAACCTCGATTGAATTCCGTTAAAGGGGCGAGTACTCATTGATTTCACAACGTAAGCCCGCGTGTTCCAAGTTGCATTAATAATTTGAGGTGACAGATGGTCTTGTGGGAGGCGTTTCTGGTTTGGATCATTAGTATACCCGCTTGGATCAATAGCATACCGACTGTGATTTGGTCGGGAGCAATTGGCGCCTTGCTGGCGTCCGGCATGTCGTATGTAGGGATCCGTTCTGCCAACAATAGCAGCTACAAGCGTTTGAGAGACCAACACGTTCACGACAAATTGGAAGCTGACAAACAGCGATCCCATGACGCCAACCAAAAGGAAGAAGATCGGAAAGCAGCGATACGGCGTGAGGTTTATACGAAAGCAGTAGAGGAGACACATGCAGCTCTCGGAGCTATTGGTAATTTCCCTTTTAAGCCCTTAGATTTTTCCGGAACCACTGATAGTGATGCTCTTCAGGCCTTCTTAAAGGCCAACTCAAAAATTTGGCTTGTAGCGGAGTCGGAAGCGGCTCATTTATCGCGCGACCTTGCTAACAAAATGTCGGAAATGTACTTGCTGGCGCAAGCGTCTGCATTTCCCTTGCGATTAGCGTTGGATCCAGTCTGGGAACTTAATAAAAAGTTGATCCACGCTGAAAGCGAGGTGCAGCGCAAAAGCGTGAAGCTCGCCGACCTGGCAGAGCAAGGGGCAGATTCTAACGTTATCGAGGCAGTTCAAAAGGCTTGGAAAGAGGCTAATGATCTTGTGGATGCAATCAAAAGACACCGGGGTCATATGAGAGACGCTCTCGCCCCGCAACAATTAGCCTACTCGCGTAAATTGATCGCGGAAATGGAACCTTTACAAAAAACAATGGTGCAGCTAATTAGCTCGTTGAGGAAAGAAATTCACTTGTCACCTGATGAGGCAGAGTTCATGCAGCAGCAGTTAGATATGAGACAGAATGTTCTGGCCTTATTTGAGCGACTATTCGGTCCAGCGCCGGCGTAGAAGGCGTACCCGACTGTTACATCGAGCCCCCTTGCGGTCATAGCCACCTTTAGACAGCAGACTGCCAACGTTTTGATGAGAAGCATTTCCCGGTCAGGCGGGGCACGCCTTCTCGGTTGATGGGTTAGGGTCCACTCGTTACACGCAGAGACACGACTCGATTCCGAGAGCCTTCGCGGTCTACGCTGTCAACCCGCATGTGCGTATTCCGGCATAGGAGAATCTCTTGTTCTGGGATGTCGCCGGTTAGCGAATGTTTTACCGTGGAATTTTCAGGAACGATCGAGTCGACGAGATCGAGGCCTGATATCTCGAGGAGAATTCCTTCTTCACCTCGACAAAAGCTCTCAGCGCTCTGTCTGCATACTGACGTGCTGAGAAAACCAGGAAAGAATACGAATTCGCCGGCATTGCACGATTGTAGATTCATAAACGTATAGAACGGTGCGCAAGAGATTCCCTTGAAGACGAGCGAACTTTGGGTGAACTTGTACGCCTTCAATTTAAAAATATTGTCTAACTCGTCCAGAGATTTTTGATAATCGTAATCATCAAGACGTGTACCAAATAGGTTCTCAGCGTGTTCAGCATAGCGACTATTCTCTCCATAGTGAAACAGCGAGAGGCAGTGATTCAGGTGAGACGATTTAACGTACCCGCGCCCTCCATCGTCCAAGCCCTGATAGCACCTGACGGCTAGAGAATTTTCTTCAACAATCTCTTGAAGTCGAAGATAGGCAGAGAACGCCTGCCAGTTCGGATCCGCGTCTGCGGTGGGGTTTGGCAAAGGAGTATGAATTGTTGTCGACATTGGATCAGCGCGGATTGCTTGTAAGGTCTATCGGAGATTACATTTCTTTCAGCACGCCCGATGCTAGACTGCTTCCCGGTACCCCCCACGTATGACACGGAATGTTCCAACGTCGCCGAGAAAAAAACGATCGGCCAGTTGCTCATCCGTCATTATTCTGAACTCATCTTCCCTCTTAAGACCGAGCAACTCTCTCGCCGCCCAAGAGCCCGTAGACGCCACTTGCTCCACCAGTTCACGCCTTTCCGCCAGAAGGTAGGCTTTCCATTTCGGAAATCTATGTAGCCTGACAATTGTCGAATGTCCCAGATTGTCATAGGTCACGCTTGAGCATTCCGTCATCCGCATTTCTCCGAGGGACCTCTCCGCCAGCAACGCCCGGTAATTGGGGATAGCTGAAAGAAGCTTTTTCTCCAATTCCCAATAGCGCCGGAGTTGGAGTTTCGCGGACTCCATCTGGAAGTTCCCATTTCCGGTTTTGTTCCTCAAAACGAAGTCATCCAATGTCGCCATCGCTTGCGTGTCGATGATATTGATAAGTTGCCCCTCGGGTGAGGCCACTATTTGTGCCCATGAGATCTCGGGGAGTGTAAACCGGGCGAACGCATGCAAATCTGTACCCAGCTTCTGAATTGCGTCATTCGAGATGGCGTAGATCTTGACGATGCGCCGGATAGCGCAAGCGGCAAGCAACACGAGTCGGTATGGTTCATAGTCTTTGAAGTAAGTAAGACATTGATCGAGAAAAAACTTGATTGATGGTTCAAGTTCCGCTCCCCCCTGCTTGTCTGGTGCCAGCCATGCTGGAAGCCACTCCACGGTATCGCGTTTTTCAGCCAACCCCATGAGATACGCTGCAACCTGCGACATGAAAGAGTCGTTAGCGGAGCTTGGGTGATCAGGCAATATCTTGTACATGACGTTGAAACTGCTCGGCAGGCTAAGCTCCACGAGCCTCCTGTTCACCGCGTTGTCGACGAAAATAGGAAAATCGAACATCATATACAGACCGGTAAACTCTGGCAGCGTTGCAGACCCAGCTCGCTGTCGCTGTTCTTCGGAATCCGGCTTTACCATCTTCCGGAAGTTTTCGACAATTGCGTTGCGCTTGCCACGGAGCCTGCGTTGTAGCAGGTCCGAAAATTCCTCGACCCGGTTCATCACGAATTCTTTATCGAAGACGCGATCCAGCAAGCGAATAACCCGCCGCTTTTGAAAGAACCAAATCTGCATTGGCTCAAGTATTGCGCGCACCTTGTCGAATTCAGCGACTAGGTTTTTTATTTCGATGTGAAGAACGGGGCTTTCGACATTCACCTCACGATCGAAAATTTCCAGCTTTAGCCCATCGCATAAAACGATCAAAGCAGCATTTACGCTCGGATGTACGGAGTATTCCAGCGCTTGGGAGAAATCTTCGTAGCCGAAGGACGTGATGCCGATCTGGGGTTTCTTTGCTTCCAGCAGCCAAAAATTCTCTTCCCACAAGTGAACGTGGTAATCAGACCTGCGCTTTTGCCCCACAAACATCAAGTGGTTTTCGAGGCTCGTCGAGAAGGGTGCTCCCTTGTCATACCCCAGCACTCGTAACATTGGATCAACAATGTACGAGCGCACCTCCGCTTCGTTATACTTCTCGACGTCTGGATAGTCCTGTATGTGCTGCAGAATCTGAATCTTGTCGGCCGAGAGCGACTCCGATTGCTTCGACACGAGAAGCATGTCGATACTGAGCGGACTGGAGAGAAGCGTGTCCATGTTAGTTTCCTCGGAAAAGCAGTAGTGATGGAATGATGGCAGGAGAGAATGAGTGGGATTTTAACGGACAACCAGGTTACTGTTGGGGATGGCGCAAGCCACCCGCCAAACAATTCACCGATCAGATCTATATAGTCTCTAACGAATCGATGTCCAAGACGATGATTCCATTATCCCTAACCCCATTGCCTCAAGCGCGTCAGCGCTTGGTATTGGGGTCGATGCGAGCGCGGATATAGGTGTGTTTGGAGACGCCCTGGTCATTGCTTATTGACGCCAGAAACTTCTTCATTGCATCTCCCGATCAGTGACATGACTAAATAGAGACATACGGCTTGATAGCTTTTCCTGAAATTATCTGCTTGAAAGCAGCAAGTCACGGGTAATGACCGAGACAGATACTATGATCGTAAGAACGTGAATACACCGTCCTTCTTCAGAAATGGCAATAGATCAAAAAATGGAACCATTACGCTGAATGGACCAAACGCATATGCCGCCACCGTATACGGAGAGAACAAGAACGTGATGCCTTCAGAGGAAACGGTAAATTGGTCAAGGTTTCCGCCCTGTTGAGCAACACCAGTATCAATCCATTTGATCGAGTCCGCATCGGGTTCAGTACCACAACGACTCCAGAATTCCCGCTTGATAGCCGTACTACAAAACGCACTGATTGCTCTCACGCCAGCAGGATAGTCGTCCAAGAGGTCAGACAGGTTGATCGCCAATACCTTACCGTCGACGACAGCGAAATTATAGGTCTCGAAATGGCTATTTGGATGAGCCGCGCCGGCCCCGTACCAACCGACTGTATAACTCACACTTACCACGCTGTCACTCGCGTAAGCAATTGCGTAACTGTCCCACCTTCCGTTGTTGGAAGCGAAATTATCGCCATCCTTCACTTCAGGAAAAATATCGGGCATCTGATCCCAAGGCTTTGTCCGCGCGTCGATTCGCGCCTTCTCCGCTCTCCCCTTGAAATAGTTCGATATAGCTTCAGCGGCCTCCCCATGTGAATCCGAAATAAACCTAGGAAAGCTGACGCTAATACTGTGCCCCGGTCGACCATTCCACTCTTCCCGGAATTCGTCCTCAAAAACCCGATAAGGGCCGTGCTCAGCTCCCGCCGCGACGATTATTTGCTGTTGCTCAGCCGCCGCCCCGAGCGAACGCATCAGGCGTTCCCACATATCGTGCGCAACGACGTCGAGATACTGCAGCCTCCTAGCGATATGTTGTGGCACCTCGCACTTCTCAAGCATTATGGGGATTGCATAGATATCTGTAGGCAATTTGTAGCGCAAGTTGTCGATAGCTTGATTTGCCTCTCGCTGCACGAAACCACGCTTGCTGACGCTATGAGGGCTGAGAAATAACAAAACGACGTTCGCCTCGTTAAAGGCGCGGTCAATCTCGGCTTCCCAGTTTTGCCCGGGTATCAAGTCCTCAACATCTAACCACGGCTGAAAACCTGCGGCTTTCAGTTTTGCGTAATACGGTCGCACGGCACCATCGTCTTCTTTTGCGTAACTCAGAAATATTTTTAGCATGAGTGTCTCTAAATAATGACCTACTGATCTTGCACAATGATATTCGAAATCGTGTCGCCACGGCTATGCATTCAAGTCCCCCATTCTTCCCCACCAACGAGCTCGCGCGCTCCGACGCTGATCGTCTCGCCCGGCCAGTCTCAGTCAGTTACACGGAAAGCCGAACTAGACTAGACCTAACACCGGCTGCCAGGTCTAGCCTGAGGTACTACACCTTACCCCCGTGATTGATCCCCCATCACTCTGCTTGTCTAGCGCCGCTGCATTTGCCAACGCCTGTGCTGCTTGTCTCTGCGCAGTCAGAGCCAATTTGATGGACTGTGCGGATTGGTCCGCATTCTTCTGCCCCTCCGCACGAGCCATCATTTTGATCATCAACACACCCAGCCATTGAGCCTGCCCTACCAAGCTGTCTCGCAGAAACGCCGTATTACCTATCGCCATCTGAGCCGACGCAACTTGATTCGACAGCACCAGCGCATCTGCCAACTCGCCATCTCCGTACACCTCGATAGCTGCAGCCATTACCCAAAAGGCAGATGGATTGCCTATCGACGTTGCCTTTCTTTAAGAGGCTTCAGCTAGGTCCAGCGCACGAAGAATGCCTGAGGCGGCAACTGCTGGCTTGCGACCCAGGCGAGCCAGATCGTTATGGTGCGTTCATGTTCGGCCTCAAGGTCGGAGAGCTGCCGGAAACGCTTCAGGTTATCGCCGAGCCGCGACCAATCCGTAGCTATGGCATCAGAGCGTACAACCTGACGTTCGGCGGATTCCTGTGGGTTTTCCATGTTTCGAGCGAGGAGCCACCCCCGTTGCTTCGCCAGTGCTTCCTGCGTGAAAATGGGTCGAGGTTCATCAGCGTCCGCAACGCGCTCGAGATGCGCGACGTCCATGCCTTCACACAAGAACTTCACCGCCTTGGACGGACCCCTCAACTGCATTGAGTCTTGTACCTGCCGCTCCCCAAACAGCACCAACATCAGCTTGCTGGACGGCGACAACGGGCATACTCGCTCCCGAAGTTTTCCCGGATGGCATCTGATCTATCTTGAAACGGTTTCAAGATAGCCGTCATACAGTGAAAGTTGGGTATAGGCAAGGTAACGCGTGAAAGGGTTTGCTACTGTTCGCTGTATCGTTGCCACGACTCCCCAAACAACGACTCGAATGCAGAGATAGATTATGGTGCCGCTCTCGAGGGCTGTTTATAAGGCGTTATTCGGGAGCGAGCAAGGATGCGGTCGACAGCGTTTTGACTTCGTGGACTGCCATATCGATGAAAGCGCGCAGTTTTGGTTGGTGTTGTGTGCGCACGGGAAAGTACATGAACAGGCCGCTGGTGGGACGTAGAAAGCCCTGGAGTACTCGCTCAAGGCGGCCGTTGTCGATATCGGCGCCGGCTTCCATATCGGGAAGATAAGCCAGGCCCATGCCTGCGCGTGCGAAGCCCCGGATCAGGGTGGTGTCGTTGACTATAATCTTGCCGCTGGTTTCCACATGAAACGCTTGCCCCTTCCGGTAGAACGCCCAACGGTGCAGCCCGCCGGACGCGAGGAAGCGGTAGCGTATCGTTTCGTGCGCGGTCAGGTCTTCTGGCGCAGCCGGTCTCCCCGCTTGCACAAAATAATCGGGCGATCCCACGACCGACCATGTCAGGTCCGGCGTCAGGCGGACGGCCACCATATCCTGTGCTACCGCCTCGCCCAGCCGGATGCCCGCATCGAAGCCGCTGGCTACCAGGTCCACTGCACTGTCGTCGAGCGAAATGTCGATTGCGACATCGGGGCAGATGCGTCGATATTGCACGGTAAGCGGCTTGATCAGCAGCGCTCCCAAGGCGCGTGGCATGGTCAGGCGCAACGTGCCGCTCGGCCGGCCGCGTGAGGCGTGCAAGGCTGAGAACGCATCGTCGATCTGGTCAACGGCTGGGCGCAGGCTGGCGAACAAGGTTGCGCCCGCTTCGGTCAAGGCCACGTGGCGGGTGGTTCGTTGGAGCAGCACCACGTCGTGGCGCAGTTCCAGTAACTTGACCGCCTTACTGACGGCGGTAGTGGTGACGTCGAGGCGCGTGGCCGCTGCTGTGAAGCTTTTCAGCTCGGCGACAGTCAGGAAGGCTTTCAGCCCGTCGAAGGAGGTATCGGACATGGTTTTAATTGTGAGCTTGCAGGACAAGCCCAATATACCAGAATCATCTTTTTCTCTATAGTCGGCTTCACTATGATGAAATCTCCATCCACCATTGGAGAGTCATCATGTCTCTTAACTTACCGACCGCAGTTGCGGCTTACTTCAAGGCCGCTAACAGCGGCAATTCAGATAGTGTTGCGCAATGTTTTGCGGAAGACGCCGTTGTTCATGATGAGGGACGCGATATGCGCGGCCGTGCAGCCATCTTTGCGTGGAATGACGAAAACCAAAAGAAGTACGCAGCCGTCATGACGCCGCTCGAGGCGACAGGCTCGGCCAGCCAATTGAGCGTTGTCGTGCAGGTCGCCGGCACTTTTCCCGGCAGCCCGTTGCCATTGCGCTTTCATTTTGTGCTTGGAGACACGGGCATTTCAGCATTGGAGATTACATTATGAACACTACCAATAGCAAAACGATATCTGTCGATCCAACCGAATTTGCCGGCAAGCGAGTGCTGGTCACGGGCGGCACCAAGGGCATGGGCGAAGCCATTGTCGAGAGGTTACGCAAGGGGGGCGCACATGTCGTCACCACGGCACGTCACCGGCCTGAGGGGTTGGCGAACGACGCCGACTTCGTTGCGGCCGATCTGAGTACTCCCGAGGGCAGCGCTACGGTGGCGCGTCACGTTCTGGAGCATCTCGGCGGCATCGATATTCTTGTCAGTAACGTGGGCGGATCGTCGGCGCCGGGAGGGGGTGCGCTGGCCTTGAGCGGCGACGACTGGCAGTACGCTTTCGAGACTAACCTGTTTGCGGCAGTGCGCCTGGACCGCGTCCTGCTGCCGTCGATGGTGGCACAAGGTTCAGGCGTCATCGTACACATTTCGTCTATCCAACGCCGCCTCCCCTTGTTTGAAGCGACGCTCGCCTATGCTGCGGCCAAGGCAGCGCTCAGCAATTACAGCAAAGGGCTGTCGAACGAATTTAGCCCAAAAGGCATCCGCATCAATACCGTAGCACCCGGATTTATCGAGACAACTGCAGCCACCGGACTGATTCAACGTTTGGCCGAAACTTCGGGTACCAGCGAAGCGGTAGCATTGACGATGCTGATGGATTCGCTGGGGGGCATCCCGCTCGGACGTCCGGGACGCCCGGAGGAAGTGGCAGAGTTGGTCGCCTTCCTCGTTTCTGAACGCTCGGCATCAATTACAGGCAGCGAATATGTGATCGACGGTGGGACGATACCAACGGTGTAAGCATCTGGTCAACGACGAATGGCAGCAATGGGAGGGGGAGTTACCTCCATCTGCGCGACCGCCGCCAGCATCTGCCCACGGAGTGCGGACAGCGAGCATGCTGGCCCCTGACGTTTTTCCCAGGTGGCATCTAGCTTCACTTCGGAATTCCAAAGTGAACTGTTAGTCCGCAATCGATTCCTATCTATTTTTCGCTCCGCTTATTGACGCAAACTCTCTCGCGAAGACCGGCTGGAAGCCCCCGTAAATAGAGGCGATAAACATCGACGGCAGTTTTTACAACTATGCGCGCACTACCACCCATTTATGTAAAAACCTGCTACCATTGTTTCCGCAAGGAAATATAAATCCAGTCCAGAAAACTCGGCAGGCCCGGGTTTTCAAATGAATGAAATCGACCAATTGGTGGTTTTTTTCTGGATGGGAGGCGCTGTGCGCCGCCACTTGCTGCCGTTACACGAATTATCTACGCCGCAGATGCGACGCCCTTGCCCAACGCACCGGCGGTCGTGCTCGGTGCGATCGATCTGCTGGGCGGGGTGATTCCGGTACTCAATATCCGGTGACGGGTTCAATTGCCGGAGCGGGCAATCGGTGTTAACGACTAGTTCCTGATCGCACTAACCCAGCGGCGAACGATGGCGCTGGTCACCGATGAGACGCAAGGGGTATGCGAACACGAACATGCCGCCATTTTCAGCACCAACCTGGTCGCACCCGGGCCGCGAACAATTCCAGGGTGTGGCCAGGCTTGATGATGACTTGGCATTGATCTACGACTTGGAAAAACCACTTTCCCTGGACGAGGTGCACATGTTGGATGAAGCAATCGATCGGAGCGAATGATGCCGAGTCAAGTCCTGGAGACGCAACGGCCGCAATTGAGCGAGTGCATCGCCGACAGGACGGGGCTGCATTTTCCGCGTGAACGCCAGAACGATCTGCAGCGCGGTTTCGCAGGCGCCGTGTTTTATCTTGCGCTGCCGGCCGGAGAAAAAAATGAATGATCTGGAACCTGTCGATGTGCTGCTGGTGGAAGACAGCGATGCAGACGCGGAGATGACCATACGCGCACTCAAAATCAACTGCTCGACCATCAAAATTGCGCGCGTCCACGACGGTATCGAGGCGCTGGACTTCATTTTCTGCAGCGGCGCTTACCAACGGCGGCGCAGAGACCATCCCAAACTAACCTTGCTGGATATCAAGATGCCTGGATTAAGCGGCATCGATGTCTTGCGGCGCGTGAAGTCGGATGAACATACAAAATCCATCCCCGTGGTGATGTTCACTTCGTCGGGCGAAGAGCGCGATCTGGTGGAATGCTACCGGTTGGGTGTCAACAGCTACCTCACCAAACCGGTAGATGCCGCCGCATTCACGAAGGTGCTATCGCAAGCTTGCTGCTATTGGACCGATTTCAACAGGCGTCCAAACGATTGGTGACAAAAACGGAGAATCTATGACTGAGGCGATCAAGGTATTGCTTGTCGAAGATACGATCGAAGATGCTGAGCTGTTGATTCGTGAAATGCGCAAGGGCGGGCTGGAGATCGTCCCTCTGCGGGTGGACACGCATGCAGAGCTTGCGCACTCGCTGCATCATTTCGATCCGGACGTGATCCTCTGCGATTACTCCGTACCGGGTATCAGCGGCGTCAGTGCGCTGGCCATGGTGCAGCAGCAGAGGCCCGATATTCCATTCATATTTGTGTCAGGGACCATCGGTGAAGAACGTGCGATCGAGGCGCTCAAGCAAGGCGCCGTCGATTATGTACTGAAAGACAATCGGGCCCGGTTGCTGCCGGCAATCGAGCGCGCGCTCAAGGAAACACAGGCGCGCCAGGCACTGCGCAGGGCCGAGCAGGAACTGGCAGAGAGCGAAGAACGCTTTCGCTCCATCGCAGATGCGATCGTCGAGTGGATTTGGGAAATCGATCTCAATGGCAGCTTCACCTACTGTAGTCATGCCAGCAACACGATCCTGGGCTATGCGCCGGACGAACTCATCGGCAGCAACGCCAACAACTACATGCTTGAAGAGGACGCCAAGTCCGCCGGCAATCTGACACAAAGCGCTTTCGCCAACAGGCACGGGTGGCGCAATCTGACGTTCCGCTGGAAACATAAAAATGGCAGCATCTGCTGGCTCGAAAGCAATGCAGTGCCATTGCTCGGCAGCGACGGTGAACTAGTCGGTTATCGCGGCGCCGACCGTGACATTACCGATCGCGCCTGGCAGCAAGACAAGAACGAGCGTTTGAACCATTTTCACGCCATGCAGAGCGGCATCAATTCGGCGATCACACGTATCCGCGAGCGCGACGCGCTGCTGCGCGAAGCCTGCCGGATCGCGGTCGACAAAGGCGGACTCAAGCTTGCCTGGAGCGGCTTTGTCGACACGGAATCGCATACATTGACGCCTGCCAACTGGGCGGGAGAAGACGCCGAAATCCTGAGCGGATTTCGGCTCACCGTGCGCGATAACCAGGCTGAAATAGGACCGATCGTGAACAAAACGATCGACCTGTCCAAGCCCGTCGTCGGCAACATTCTCGACTCGGATATGCTCCATCCGCAACGCGCAGAGATGTTGCTCCAGCGCGGCGTCCGTTCGATTGCCGTACTACCGATGGTGATAAATGGACGCGTGACTGGTGTCCTCGCGCTATATTCCTCGCAGTCGAATGCATTCGACTGCGAGGAAGAGGCCTTGCTCAAGGAATTGGCCGACGACCTTTCTTTCGCGCTCGATTACCTGGAAAAAGAAGCAGCGTCAAGCCACCTCGCCCTGTACGACCTGCTGACGGGGCTGCCCAACCGCAAGCTGTTTTTTGAGCGTACCGCGCAATCGATCCAAGCCAATGCGCAAACACATGGCAAGCTTGCGCTGGTCGTACTGGACATACGGCATTTTGGCGTGCTCAACGACACGTTTGGCAAAGCCGAGGGCGATCAGGTGCTCAAACTCCTGGCAAAACGGCTTAGCGCAGACGGGCGAATCAACTGCGCGCGTATTGGCGGCAACACGTTTGCCATAGCGTTATCGGAGCTGCGCGGCGATGCAGACGTCGCGCGCGCATTGAAGGAATATGTATTCAACTCCCTGACACTACCATTCTCGGTCGGGGAACAGGAAATAAGCATCACGGCTAGCTGCGGAGTTGCACTATATCCGACTGACGGCGCGCATGTCGATGAACTGCTTGGCAACGCCGAAGCCGCATTGGAGAGAGCAAAACTATCCGGCACGGAATATCTCTTCTATGCAGAGGGTCTGACTGCCCGTGTAGCCCAACAGCTTCTCCTGGCAAGCCAACTGCGTCAAGCCGTCGCGGATAAACAATTTATTTTGCACTACCAACCCAAGATTGCCGCCGACGACGGCCGTCTGGTCGGCTTCGATGCGCTGATTCGCTGGAACAGCCCGAAACACGGGCTGCTACCGGCGCGTGAATTCATTTCGATCCTGGAACAGACGGGACTGATCGTGGAGGTGGGCAAGTGGGTGCTGCAAAAGGCGGCATCCGACCATCGCTACTGGCGCAAACAAGACCTCAATCCACCCTCGATTGCGGTCAATATTTCGGCAGACCAATTGCAGCAACCCGATTTTCTGAAAACAGTCTGTGACGCGGTGTTGGGGTGCGATGGTGAAGAACCAGCTGCAATCGATCTGGAAATCGACGAGTCCGCTCTCACCAGGAGCATCGATAGCATTACTCCATCCTTGCGGATACTGAAAGATAAAGGCATCGGCCTTGCGATCGACAATTTCGGAAGCGGCCATTCGTCGCTCAGCTACCTGGCCAAGATCCCTTTGAATGCGATCAAGATCGACAGCGCCTTTATCACGGATCTGACGACCCATACCGGGCAGATCACAATCGTATCGACGATCATATTGCTGGCGCACGCACTTAAACTCAAAGTCATTGCTAATGGCGTGGAAACTATCGAACAACGCACCCAGCTTCAGTTCATGGGGTGCGATGAACTGCAAGGTTATTTGCTTGGAAAACCCATGACCGGAACAGAAGTTGAAATTCTGCTGTCCAGTTTGAGCAGAGTGCGCGGGGGCATGACATGAACGATCAAACAAACGCTGGGGAGGTGCTGCCTGCGGCCGGCGGCTCGCTTGCCGAGCAGATCTTCGCAGGCAAGGGGGAGATGGCCAGTCTGATACGCGCCACCGACTGGTCCAAGACTCCGCTGGGCCCGATCGAAGCGTGGCCCCAGAGCCTTCGGACCGCCGTCAGCATCTGTCTTGGCTCACGCCATCCGATTGTCTTGTGGTGGGGCCCGGAGCGATGGATGTTCTACAACGACGGCTACCGGCCACTGCTAGGCGGAAGAAAGCACCCGCAGTACCTTGGCCGCCCCGGGCAGGAGTGCTGGGCCGAGATCTGGGACATCATCGGCCCCATGATGGACCAGGTCATCGACACCGGCGAGGCCACCTGGTCGGAGGATCTGATGTTGCTGATGCTTCGCTACTCCTATCTGGAGGAGACCTACTATACGTTCTCATACAGCCCGATTCGTGACGAAACGGGGCGGCCGAGCGGTATTTTCAACGCATGCACGGAGAGCACTGCGCGCGTTCTCGACAGACGCCGCTTGAAGACGCTGCGGGAGATGGCGATAGAGGCGCGAACCACTAACGAGGCCGCTCGGCTCTGCGCCGAGATTCTCGTGCGCAACCGGCACGACATTCCCTTCGCCCTGGTGTACCTCGAGGATAGCTTCGGCAAACAGCTCCATCTGGCCGGCTATGCTGGCTTGGAGCCAGGGACCGCTGCCAGCCCGCTGACGGTGGACATGACGGATGCGGATGCCATCGGTTGGCCTCTGGCGCGCGTGGCTGGACATGGGCGCGCGGAGACGGTAGAGAATCTGGCCGATCGTTTCGACTGTTTACCCAGGGAGCCCTGGGATGAACCGGCACACCAGGCGATGCTCCAGCCTATCGCGCACCCCGGGACGCAGCGGCTGGCCGGTGTGCTGGTACTCGGGATCAGCCCGCGACGGGCCTTCGACGATGATTACCGTGGCTTCTTCGATCTCGTCGCCGGGCACGTCGCTACCGCCGTGTCCAACGCCCGCGCCTTTGAGGAAGAGCGAGAGCGGGCCGAGAAGCTGACCGAACTGGATCGCGTGAAGACCACCTTCTTCAGCAATGTGAGCCATGAGTTCCGCACCCCGCTTACCTTGATCCTCGGCCCCCTCGAAGATGCCCTGAGCAATCCAGGCCGGGTTCTTCGAGGTGATAGTCTCGAGACCGTACATCGAAGTGCGCTACGCCTCTTGAGGCTGGTCAACAGCCTGCTCGATTTCTCGCGCATCGAAGCCAATCGCCTGACGTCGTCGTTCGAACCCATCGACCTCCCCGTCTTCACCGGCGGCCTCGCAGGGTCCTTTCAGTCCCTGGTGGAATCGGCGGGACTGAAGCTGATTGTGGACTGCCCTCCGCAACCGGAGCCTGCCTACGTCGATCGGACCCAATGGGAAAAGATTGTCCTGAACCTTATCTCGAATGCCTTCAAATTCACGTTCGAGGGCGAAATTACGATTCGGCTGCAAGCGGCCGACGGCAAAATCACGCTATCCGTGATCGATACCGGCACCGGCATCCCGGCCGAAGAACTGCCCAAGATCTTCGAGCGTTTCCATCGCATCGAGGGAGCGCGCGGCCGAAGCTTCGAGGGAACCGGGATCGGACTCGCCCTGGTCCATGAGCTTGTCAAGCAACATGGCGGCGAGATACGCGCGGAAAGTGTGTTCGGCAAGGGCAGCACCTTCATCGTGACGATTCCCGCGGGTACCGATCATCTCCCCAAGGATCGGATCTTGTCGGAGTCCCGACTCGACGCGGAGACAGTCGGAACAACGCCGCACCTGCTGGAAGCCGCGCATTGGCTCAGGGGTGGAAACGCCGGCACCGCCGGCGCTGCCCCGCTTGCCGCCTCGACCGCCGCTTTGACCGTCACCTCCGGCGCCCGCGTCCTGGTCGCCGACGACAACGCCGATATGCGCGAATACCTGGTCCGGCTGCTGTCGTCGAGGTGGCTGGTTGAGGCCGTCGTGGATGGACAAGCTGCTCTCGACTCGGCGCTCGAACGACCGCCCGACCTGGTTCTCAGCGACGTGATGATGCCACGCATGGATGGGGCCGCCCTGTTGCGAGCGCTTCGTGCCGATCCAAGAACCAGCACGGTTCCGGTGGTTCTTCTTTCGGCACGCGCCGGCGAAGAGGCAATCATCAGCGGACTGGAAATCGGCGCCGACGACTACCTCGTGAAGCCGTTTTCCGGACGCGAGCTGATCAGCCGGGTCGCGACACACATGGAAATGGCGCGGATGCGTCGCGCGGCGGCAGACATCGCGAACGAACTGGCTGAGACGCGCGCGGCCCTGTTGAAAAATGTCGAGCAAAAAAACCAAGAGTTGGAAGCTTTCAGCTACTCCATCTCGCATGACCTGCGGGCGCCCCTGCGCACCATCGACGGCTTTAGCCAGGCTCTTCTGGAAGATCACGCGGGGCAACTCGATGCGCAAGGCCAGCACTACCTGCAACGCGTGCGCACCGCCGCCAAGCGGATGGGTGAGCTGATCGATGACCTGCTTGAACTCGCGCGAGTGGAACGAGTGAATCTCCGCCGTGAGCCGGTCGATCTGGCTCGACTTGGCAAGCGCATCTGTGACCTACTCGCCAACAGCGAGCCAGACCGAAAGGTGGCGTTCATCGTCAATGGCGGTCTTGTCGTGGACGCGGACTCGCGCCTGGCTGAGATCATCCTGGAGAATCTGCTGGGGAACGCGTGGAAGTTCACAACCAAGACGCCCGCCCCCCAAGTCGAGCTCGGGTCGGTCATCAAGGATGGCCAGACCACCTTCTACGTGAAAGACAATGGCGCCGGCTTCAACCAGGCATACGCAGGGAATCTCTTCGCGCCGTTCCAGCGTCTTCACTCGGAACGTGAATTTCCCGGGACTGGCATAGGTCTCGCCACCGTCAGAAGAATCGTGGAACGTCACGGTGGACGCGTGTGGGCAGAAGGACAGGTCGATCAAGGAGCCGCGATCTATTGGACGCTGCCGTCGCCCAGGCACGGGGCGTTGCCGGGAGGCTCCGCAACAGATCCGCCAAGCGCGGATTCGATGCAGTAGATTCTGCTGAATGTCGACATTGGTTTAGACATTCGGCCTGATTGCGGACCTTCCGCACTCGGGTTCAATCGGTGAGAATCTGCCAGGCGCAGCCATTCCCCCTTTCGCGCCATGCCGTACCAACGCGATGTTCTTGGAAGTATAGAGTCAGTTGCATATCGTCAACCCGGCGCGTTCCGGGTTGCAAGGTGTGATCTATCGAGCTAATCTTACTGCTTCCTGATCTGTTATTTATTTAGGAGAACATCATGGCCCATGACCCGTTTGCAGATTTGAAGAAACGACAGCGTGAGATGTGGGCATCATTTTCTCCAACGGCCGTGTTCACCACGCCGGTAGCGGCTCATCTGGTGAAATTCGCGGGAATAAATGCGGGGGACGTTGTCCTCGACGTCGGCACTGGAACCGGTGTCGTGGCCATCACCGCGGCGCGAGCCGGGGCGCTGGTAACGGGCCTCGACCTCACACCGGAGTTACTTGAACAAGCGCGAGAGAACTCCAGCATTGCGCAACTTGACGATATTGTGTGGACTGAGGGCGACGCCGAGCAGCTGCCCTATCCGGATGCATCCTTCGATGTCGTATTGAGCCAGTTCGGACATATGTTCGCGCCGCGACCGGACGTTACGATCGCGGAGATGCGTCGTGTACTGAAACCAAATGGACGCATTAGCTTTGCCACCTGGCCACCCGAACATTTTATTGGGCGCATGTTTGCTTTTATCGGACGAAATTCACCGCCACTTCCGCCTGGAGCGGCTGCGCCACCACAGTGGGGCAGCCCGGCCGTCATCGCTGAGCGTTTGTCCGCGAAATTCGACGCACCATTCTTTGAGCGCGGCACGATGCTCTTTCCAGCACTGAGCATCGCGCACTATCGCCTGTTCATGGAACATTCCGTAGGCCCGGTGCAAAAACTAGTGGAGAGTCTCATAGATGACCCACAGAAACTAAACGCGATTCGAAGTGAATTCGATGCGCTCGTTGCACCTTACTACTTCGATAATCTCGTGCACTCGGACTACATTTTGACTCGCGCGCACGTTTGCTGAGCCAACTTCCCCGAAGCAAAAATCAGCCTCCGGCAAACCGTAACTATTCCAAATTAACCTGCTCCTGAAACGTCGGGCAGGTCACAAGGGGTGAAAGGGGGCGGAGTGTGTTCGAATCGCTCTGTCCCGACCAATCGAATCAAATACTTACAGCGTAAACTGTATAAAAACGCAGCACTGTATATTTAACACTGTCTAATATGTACACTGCTGTTTTTTTATATCGCCCACTCTGAACACAACCCTATTGTGCGGGAATATTAGTTTTGAGGAAAAACAAGCTGCATAGAAGTCGTCTGTTGGAAGGCAAAAAAACAGAGGGAACCCTGAGCTAAGGAGCCAAACGACTCCCTGGAAACATGAGAATCCAGATTAATCGACGCTTTTAGCGCCTCTTTCCACGCCTCTGATGAGACGCCCTATTCCCAAAATTGGCTCCCATAGGAAATGACTTAGCCGAGGTTTAGATTCCTCGCCATGAACGCCAGTCGGCGGGAACTCATCCCTGTTCGCATAATAGAACCATTGACCTGCACGTCTTCCAGATAACCGTCGTTGGTGTAGTTGTAGTTCTCGCTATGGCCGTCGGCATAGTTGGCGCTGCGCCGCTGACCGGCAACATCGTAGCCGCTCAGCTTGTTACGGCGGCCGCCGGAGATGGAACCGTGGCTCATTGAGAGAGGCGTCCATATAGAAGCTCAATGAGCCGCCAGTGTTGCAGAGTTCTCATTGCAATAGTGGTGGCAAGTTTGCGATGCTGTATCAAGTATCTAACTTGCATTCCACTGTGCTCGAATGCATGTCGTTGAGCACATCGATATACCCCTCCGCCCGTCCCGACAACATGCTCGCGGCAGCCATTGCCATACGCGTCAGGCTTTCGGTATCGGCGACATTCAACGGTGGCGGGCAGGTTTCGTCGCGCTGCTCACGCGCAAGATAGTTGATGGTACGCGGCAAGCCTCGAAACGCCTGCCCATATTTGGCTTCATAGATGCCGTCGGTTTCTTCGCTTGCAGATTGCGGGAAGTAACCTGCATCGTGCACTACTCTGCCGGAGCTAGTCCGGAAATAACCTGGAGCCAGATCAGCATCTCAATTGGCGTTACTACCGCTTCCGTCAGACGCCCGAGTCATCACGAAATCCGCGCCCGACACAACTTATGCCTCTGCGGGCGCTGCCGCTTGATTCCGCCCTAACATCCCATATGGATCAGTCACCGTCTTGCGCTCCGCCACATCCTGTGCGAAGGTTTTGCTGGTACTTTCTGCCGCCACCTGCTCGGCAATCGCATTGCCAAACGCATTCGCCGTGACACGTTGCCATCTCATGTCAACTATTGGTGGTTGCAACCCTTCATCGATTTTTCCGGAAAAACCTGCTGATCAAGGGAGTCAACTCCGTATGGGTACAACCTCTTGAGTTCGGGTTTATATGATGCGAGCATCAACGACAGATGAGTTTCATTGTCTCTAATATCGACGACAGCATTTTTAATATATACATGTGCTTGATGTGTCTGAGAGGGTGCTCCGTCGCCATTAATCGTTGCTATTGCATCACCTGCAATACTGAATTTTATATTAATAAAAGAATCACCAACCACAGAGTTTATTGATTCAATCGGCCAACAAGCCGTAATTGACTCCATTTCTTTAAACGAAATTACATCACTCTTTTGAATCCAAGAGGATGGCAATTGCTTACTTGTCGCCTTTTTTCCATTATTTCCTTTCACAGGAAACCAACCTTCGGGAGCCTGAAAAAGCAGCGAATTATCGATATTTAATTGCTGTAAATAATTATATTTCCATTTTTTTTCTGATTGAGTGGAAGGCATAGCATAGCTTATAGCCTCTGTCGTTTTTACGAAAATATCAGGGAGTAAAATTTCATGATGAAAATCTTGCATCGATGCACTTTGCGCGCGCGCAGTAATCTCTGTAAAACCGCATAACGTTACGAGTAATACAAAAATCATGGTTCGGTATAATTCAAGAAAAAAAGATATTTTTTTCATAAGCAAATCTCATAGACGCAAGTGGAAAGATCAAAAACCAAAATGCAAGTGGTTACCATGAAGTCTATCATTGGCAGATATTCCTAAATTCGGGTTAAGCCCATGATTATCTCCATTTGTAATTTTTATTGCCGTCGACCAAGGTTGGAAAATTTGACGCACGCCAGATTGAGCAGCCAAATTATCCGTAAAATCTTCAACAATATTCGGCTCGTCAATTATCACGTTGTGGTTGTTATCCCATCCTCCGTTATTAATTCGAATGTCATTAATCATGTTGATGTCAATAGCTCGACTAGAAATATGTGGAGAATGCGCGTTTGGAAGTGGCGAAGTCCTACCTGTGATTGCAGCATAATCGGAGGGGGACGGCCGCCACGCTCCATTTATGTTGATTGAATTAACACCGTCAGTGTTGAATGCAGCGCTTGTGGCCGCATGATAAACTTCAAAATCAGTCTTACGAAGTGCCTCATCCGCAGTTACCCCGACAGCATTTGCTGTATTGGCAAAAGTTGGGTCCCAATTTATCCGAATTGTTCTGTCACTTTGCGACATATCTACGTACCGTCCATTTGTTGCCTGGCCATTCACATTGTAGACGGTTTGAATGTTGCTATAGAAATCATATCGCTGTTGCTGTTGATCGGTAGAAGTTTGGCTAAATGCCCCCAGTGCTCGCGTGAAGGCTGGTGAACTTTGATCGCTCAAGCTTCCAGCCAGTTGTTCTTTGACACTTCCGCTTTCTGCGGATGAGTATTTTTCCTCTCCCATTGAATAACCATAGTAATTAAACAGCAGTGCCTTTGAAGTACTAATATCCTGTGGATCCAAAACCTGTCCGTTGACTTGCGATTGATTGACGGCATTCAGATAATCGCTAAAGTTTGCTTTATCTGACAAGTCGTAAAGATTGGTCAACGCCCCCGTGCGTGAGCTAGCCGCGCCAGGCCCCGCAAAACTTGTCCGCAAATACTCGTGTTGGGCTGCTGTCACAGGCGGTGCAACAGACGCCGAAATTGACGTTGGATCGAACTCCCCCGGCTGTGGAAACAACGTTCCGGATACAGTTGGCGCGTTTGAACTGGATGGCCCTACCCCTAGCATCTGTGCCATCGTCGCATCGCGTCCATCCTCCTGCGCCGACAATCCAGCTTCAGTCAACTTTGCAGTCTGCTGCCCATCCTGCGCGAAGGTTTTCTGGGTATTCAATCCCGCGACCTGCTCAGCAATCGAATTGCCAATCGTGCTGCCAATCACATCCGCAGCAATCGCCCCAAGATTATGGCCCACACTCCCATCACGCAACAGGGTGCTCATCACACCCGCCGTCACACCGCCAGCCGCTCGGTTAAACGCATCCCCCATGTTCCAACTCTGCACCCCGTTGCTAGCGCTATATCCAGCCCCGGTGGCAATCGCCGACACCGCCACCCCGCGCCAATCAAAACTGCTCTGCAAACCAGTGGCCACCGCAACGCCCTGGGTGATGGTGCTGCTCAGA
>NZ_DATMRK010000062.1:0-116070 GCF_035566375.1 Collimonas sp. | reverse complement strand
AAAAAAGCGGTCATCGGGGCCGTCATGCACAAAATGACGCATCTTATTTACGGGGTGGTCCGTACTGGCAAGCCCTTCGATCCAAATTATTTAACCAACGGGCTTGCTATTCAAGACGGTATCTGACCCCAGATGACTCTTGCCGTGGTGTTCTAGTTATTGGGCTTGATGATACCCATCATGACCGCTCTGCTGATGGCGTGGCGGGTGCTGTAGACACCCAGTTTCATCGCCACGTTCTTCATATGGAAATACACGGTACGCTGGGAAATTCCCAGGATCAATCCGATTTCGCTACTGGTCTTGCCGTCGGCGCTCCAGCGCAGGCATTCAAGTTCGCGCACCGATAACATCGGCTCCTGATTTGGCGTGGCCTTACGCCACAATAGTTCGGCGGCTTCCTGCAAATGGACGGCAAGCAGCAGGGCGTCGGCTTGGGCACTGGTGGACAGCGCAGCCTGGCGCGCCGCATTGCTATAGAAATCGAGACGGCTCACCGCGTGCTTGCTGTGCACCGCCAGGCTCATGCCTTGCGTGATGCCGATGGTTTTCAACAAGGGATAGATCTGCCCGCCGTGCAGCAGGCACAGTTGCTCAACCTGCCAGTTCAGCGGCAGACAAGAGCGTGCCAGATGCTGTCGGACCGGATCGGCCTTGTCGTCTGCCGGCAGGCTGAATTGCTGCAGTATCGCGCTTGGCAGGCTGCCGAACAGCTGCACCTGAGACGCACCGTTGACACTGGTGATCTCCATCTGCAACATGAAATCGCAAATGCCCAGCGGCGTCAGCAGACGCTGCATGCAGGCGCGTAATTGTTCCCAATCGGGCACCTGCACTACCTGGAGCAGATCGGGAGTGGACAATCGAGGAGCGGTTTCGCTTCGCAGCATGGGATTTTTCCGGGTTCGATTATTTTATATCGGCAGATTGATCGCGCAAAAAATCCGCCAATGAATAAAAGGGTTCACGCAAATAATGCGTAGGGAAATCAAATAAGGCCCAGTAGTAATCTTGTGTTCCGAAACAGATCTGAGCCGGCAGACAGTATGATAGCCAATCGTGGCGCAACGCGTCGGTATACATGCCGCCGCTGTCGGAAAAGAAAGGAACCAGTCGCATTTCGCGCAAACCGGTCAGCAATTCCAGCGGCGCACCGTAATCCTGCGCCACTTCCAGCTGCGACATCAGACTGGCCTCGGTTTCCACCACCATCAGCGTCGGCTTGCCTTGCATGTCAAAGAACAGGATGCCGGTCGGGTTAGGAAACAGATAGTACTCGACGAAGCCGTGCCGTTTGCACAACTGATCGACCAGCGCTTCCATTGCCGGGTCAGACAGGAAAGTAAAGGAATGGCGCGAAAGTAAATCCTTGAGCGTCAGCGACTGGGCGTGGAAGAATTCTTTTTGCAGGCTGCCAATTTCAAGCTCCAGATGATCGAGCGCGTCGTGATCGCCTTTCTTGATGAAGCGATCGATCAGGCCGCGATTGAAGGCGTCGATCGCGATCTTTTCGTCGGCCTGGCCGGTAAACAGAATTTTCTTGCAAGGCAGATCCTGCACCGCCTGGCAAAATGCCAGGCCGTTCATTTGCGGCATGGCGTAGTCGATCACCAGCACCGACGGCAGCAGGAAACGCCGGCGATTCATGGATTGCCGGTAAATCTGATCGATATCGACCGCCACCGTGCGCCGCTCGAACGAGAACGTCTGCTCGTCATAGTTGACCCGGATCGACTGGCTTTTGCTGGGCGAATGCCGATAGGCGTCACGCAGCCACTCCAGCGCGGCGTGGGTATCGTGGAACACTTTGCGCGCCATGTGCGGCGGCAACTGGAAAGCCAGGCTGTCCAGGAAACTCTGGCTATCGTCGATCAGGATAGTCAAGGTCGGATGTTGATAAACCGGTAATGAAATATTCATAGTGAGGCGTTGCCGGCGCAAGGATGATGTTTGCGCTTGATAGGGAAAGACTGTTAATTTAACAGAGAGCGCACCTCTGCTGCTTTTTGTTGCACTACAGGTGGAAACTCCAGCACAAAAATGGTGTAGCCAAGCGGTCGTGAAACCACGCGTATGTGGGCGCCCCAGGCTTCCAGCACCTCGGTGCAAAAAGCCAGTCCGATGCCGGTGCCGTTATGTTCGGGATAGGCATAAAAGCGCTCGAAAATGTGCGTTGCGCGGCTCGCTTCAATGCCGCAGCCGGTATCGATAAACAACAACCTGGGCCGGGCTCGGGCGCCGTCCACCAGGATCCGGATGCGGCCCTTGCCGACGCGCTGGATCGAGGTCAGCGCGTTGCGCAAGAGATTGATCAAAACCATCGAACACAATTCGACTTGCCCCAGAAAACGAAAATCGGAGCGGATCGTGACCGCAACCAGCGCGCGCTGTTCCTGGTTGACGAACGGATAGCGGTGCATCATCAGTTCCACCGCTGCCGTCATCGACACGATGTCCTTCGGTATCAGATTTTCCCTGCTGGTGGAGGCGCTCAGCAGGAACAGGTCGATCACGTTGTTCATGTGCCGGACTTCAAATTCGATCCGGGCCAATGCTTTTTCCATCGGCACCTGGTTTGGCGCTGCCGGAGTGGAGCCTTCCTGTAGCAGACGGCTCAAGCCGCGCGCATTGGCGTTAATGCTGCGCAAGGGCGTGCGCAGTTCGTGCGACACCGTCGCTAGCGCGGTAGCCATGCCAGCCAGTTTTTCTTGCGCCAGGACTTTCCTGCTGACCTTGGCGATCGATACCGTGACAATCGCAAAAATCTGGATCGGCCATTGTTCCAGCGCTTGAAAGCTGGGCGCGATGATGCCGCCGTGGAGTATTACGTACGCCAGATAGGCCAGCGCTGTCCCCATGAGGTAGGAGAGGAAAGCCAGCGTGGTGTCAAAGTGAAACAGGATGATGACTGCTATCAGCAATGATTGGCCCCAGACCGGGGAACCATCGTTCATCAAAAACATGAACGTGAAGAAAAATGGCGCAACATAGGTCAGACCGATAAAAAAATAAACGGTCAGCCATTTTTTGGGAATCAGGTGCCGGATGAAGATGGCGGGCAGACAAATCAGCACACCAAAAATGCGCAAGGGGAGATTTTCGTATGGTTGCGGAAACCAGTACGCCCACACGACGTAGTACAGCGGCATGCCTACGATGGCGACCCACGCCAGCACCATCAAACGCTCGACGGAGTTGTTGTACTGCCTATAAAAGCGAGTCCACCACGTGCCTATGGCGTTGCGCCAGGCTGGCCAGCGCTGGCTCAGTCGGCTCCAATTGCTAGTGTGCTCAGTCATGGGAGGTCAAATATTAGCCTATTATTAATATTGCTGCGCTGCGTTTAGTTGAGGGGCCGGCCGATTGCCGCGCTTTCTCAACGATTCGCTCAGCCCGGCTCCAGATTCCAGACAGGTGAGCCCTGGCTACTCTGTCTGGCATGTCAACAGAGTAGTGTCTTGGGAGAAAATTATGCCACTAACTACAAGCTACCATGCTGAATTAACTTCAGCAGCGGAGCAACGGATGCCCGCCTTCGTATCGACACGGATGGACGAGCATTATATTGATCGCATCGAAAGATTGCTGGGCGGCGAACACCTGCATAAATGGTGTCCCCCCGGTCCGGATGCGGTTTACCTGTCCAGCAACGATTATCTATGCATTGCGGCAGAACCGGCCCTGATTGAGGCCCAGGTAGCGCGCCTGAAGCAGGGTGACGTGGATTTGTTGATGTCGCAGGTGTTTTTGCAGGAAGGCAGTCCTCAGCACCGGCTCGAACAAAGGTTGGCGCGCTTCATGGAATCGGAAGACGGCCTGATCACGCAATCCGGCTGGGCCGGCAATGTCGGTTTGATGCAAAGCATTGCCGGTCCTGGCGTGCCGGTGTATCTGGACATGCAAGCCCATGCATCGCTGTGGGAAGGCGTGAATTCCGGGCAGGCGCGCCCGGTGCCGTTTCTGCACAACGAGATCGAGCATCTGCGGCGGCAGGTGCTCAAGCATGGCGCCGGAGTCATTGTGGTAGATGCGGTCTACAGTACCAATGGCAGCGTTTGCCCGTTGCCTGAAGTGCTGGCGATAGCCGAGCAGAGCGGCTGTATTCTGGTGGTGGATGAATCGCACTCGCTTGGCACGCACGGACCGGGAGGAGCCGGCCTGGTAGCACAAATGGGCTTGTCCGGACGCGTGCATTTTCGTACCGCATCGTTGGCCAAGGCGTTTGGCGGGCGGGCTGGATTCATTACCTGCTCCAGCAAGTTCAAAGGCTATTTCCTGTCGGCCTCGCGTCCCGCCATCTTCAGTTCCTGCTTGCTGGGACATGAGCTAGCCTGGTTCGATGCAGCGCTCGATTTCATTCGCAACGCCGACGAGCGACGGCTTGCCTTGCATCGCAATGCACGCCGCATACGCGATGGCTTGAGCGATCTAGGCTACAACGTCAGCGATGGCACCGAACAAATCATCGCGCTGGAAGCCGGAACCGAGCCGATGACGCTGGTCTTGCGCAAGGCGCTACAGGCGCAGGGTATTTTCGGTGCGGTTTTCTGCGCCCCGGCGACGCCCAAAAACCGTTCGCTGGTGCGGCTGACGCTTAATTCCGGCTTGACCGAAGTAGAGATTCAGCGGGTCTTGCAGGCATGCGCGGCGATTCGTGAAGAAGTGCATCTGGCCAGCTGGTCTTCCAGCCGCCGTAGGGCTGCGGCGACTATTAGCTGATTTTTGCTGCATATTTGCGGCTTATTCGCCGCGTTACCGATCTTGCCCGAAGGCTTGCAAGCTTCGGGCAAGATTCAGTTGCCAGCACTCATTTTCTAGCATTCATTTTCCAGCAACATCGTATTGCCGCCGCGCGCCGCGGATCACGGTCTGATGGCTGCCGGCCCAGTCGGCTAGCACCTTGAGCGGCAAACACAGCGAGCGCCCCGTCTCGGTCAATGCGTACTCGACCTGCGGCGGCGTGCTCGGAATCACGGTGCGCGACACCAGTCCGTCGCGCTCCAGGTGGCGCAGGGTTACGGTCAGCATGCGTTGCGAAATGCCGTCAACCTGACGCCGCAATTGATTGAAGCGGCCGGGGCCTGGTTCCAGCGTGGTGATGACCAGCACGCTCCAGGCGTCGCCGATACGGTCCAGCACATCGCGGATCGGGCAGGGCAGGTCTTCGCGGGCGCTCGGCCGCCCTCTGCTGCGTGTCAGCACTGCGGCGGGCTGGATCGCGGTTACCTGGGTGTTCCTATCATTCATCAAAGTGCCTTCTTGCGCATAAGTTTCAAATAATTATACTGGCTGTCTGAATGTAAGTTACTTTAAATAACTACCACGGCTGCCGCGTCCCAGGCGCGAGCCATCACTGAAAGGAAATCATCATGAAGCTTGCCATCATTGGCGTGACCGGCCGCGCCGGTTCCCGGATTGCCGCCGAAGCATTGCGTCGCGGCCATAGCGTTACCGGGATCGCCCGTTCGACAGCGCAGGCGGCGCCCGCCGGCGTCGACCTGCAGCAGGGCGACGCCACCCAGCCCGAGCAACTGGCTGCCTTGATTCGCGGCCACGATGCGGTGGTCAGTTCGGCGCGCTTTAGCGTACTGAAAGCGGCGCCTCTGTTGCAAGCGCTCAAGAGCGCCGGGGTCAAGCGTTTGCTGGTGGTCGGCGGCGCAGCCAGCCTGGAACTGGCGCCTGGAGTGATTCTGCTGGACAGCCCGGATTTCCCGGCCGAATACAAGGTTGAAGCGGTGCCGGGCAAACAATTCCTCGACGATTTGCGCGCAGAAACGTCGGTGGACTGGACTTTCCTGTCACCGCCGGCCATGTTCGCACCGGGCGAGCGCACCGGCAAATTCCGTGTCGGCCAGAATCAACTGCTGTCGGATGACAAAGGGCAGAGCCAGATTTCGATGGAAGATTATGCGATCGCCTTGCTGGACGAGATCGAACAGCCGAAGCATCTGCGCCAGCGCTTTACCGTAGCGTACTAACCCAGCATATTATTGGCGGCGCTTGGGCCAGTTGCTCAAGTCCGCATCATTTTTGCGCCCGCACCAGCAGATTGATTTTAGCGGCAGCGGCCAGCAGCATCGGCAGGCAATGCTCCAGCATGTGCGCGGGAGTCGGATTATTTACCTGGCCGCTGATGTTGATGGCGGCAACCACCCGACCGTTGCGGTCGAACACAGGCGCAGCCAGCGACACCAGCCCCGGTTCCAGTTCTTCGCTGACCAGGCACCAGCCCTGTATTCTCACCTGCTGGATGATTTCGTACAGACGCTGCCGATCGACCACCGTATGCGCCGTATGCGCCGGTAATGCGGCCGCAGCCAGGCGTTGCTTGACGGTTTCATCCGGCAAACCGGCCAGCAGCACCCGTCCCAAGGAAGTGGCGTAGGCCGGCAAGCGGCTGCCTACGCCAAGATTGATCGACATGATTTTGTGCGCCGGCACCCGCAGCACATACACAATCTCATCGCCGTCCAGCACCGCGGCGGAGCAAGACTGCCGCAGACTTTGCACCAGATCTTCCATCACCGGCTGCGCCTGGGTCCAGATCGGTAGCGACGACAAATAAGCAAAACCCAGTTCCAGCACCTTAGGCGTCAGGCGGAACAAACGCCCGTCCATCGCGACATAGCCCAGATGCAGCAAGGTCAGCAGGATGCGTCGCGCCCCGGCGCGAGTTAGTCCGGCGGCGGCGGCGACTTCGGTCAGCGTTTGCGCCGGCGCGTCGGCGCCGAAGCTGCGCAGCACTGCAAGCCCGCGCGCGAACGACTGCACGTAACTGTCGCCCGGCTTGGGATCGAAGCTGTCGGATGGATTAGGCATGGCCACACTTTCATTCAATACAGGTGCACAGCTGCAAGGATGCGCAAAAAAACAGCAGTTGACATTGTCCTGTCAGCTGACTATTCTTTTCGAATAAGTTCTTTATGCGAATATTTGTTCATTATAAGAACTTTATTTTATTTTTCAACTTAAATGTTCGTAAAACCTATGATTAACAAAATTATTCCATCGATCGAGCAAGCCCTCGCGAATATTCATGACGGCGCCACCATCATGATCGGCGGCTTCGGCGGCGCTGGCCAGCCGGCAGAATTGATCGACGCCCTGATCGAGCAAGGTGCACGCGATCTGGTCATCGTCAACAACAATGCCGGCAACGGCGAAACCGGGCTGGCCGCACTGCTCAAGACCAAACGGGTGCGCAAGATCATCTGCTCCTTCCCGCGCCAGGCCGATTCGCAAGTCTTCGACGGCTTATATCGCGCCGGCGAGCTAGAGCTGGAACTGGTTCCGCAGGGCAATCTGGCAGAACGCATCCGTGCTGCGGGCGCCGGCATCGGCGCTTTCTTTACGCCCACCGGTTATGGCACGGCACTCGCCAAAGGCAAGGAAACCCGCGAAATCAACGGCAAGATGTATGTGCTGGAACATCCGATCCATGCAGATGTCGCTTTGATCAAGGCTGAGCGCGGCGACCGTTGGGGCAACCTGACCTACCGCAAGACCGCACGCAATTTCGGCCCCATCATGGCCAGCGCCGCCAAGCTCACGATTGCCTCGGTGCATGAGATTGTCGAGCTGGGCAGTCTCGATCCCGAGAGCGTGATCACGCCCGGGCTGTTCGTCCATAGAGTGGTGCAAGTGCCGCGTAGCGCCACCGGCCCGGCGGGTTTCAAAGCAGCGTAAAAGCAGTGTAAAAGCAGCGTAAAAGTAAATACAAGCGAGAACATCATGAATAAATGGAGCAGAGAGCAAATGGCGGCGCGCGTGGCGCAAGACATACCCGACGGCGCCGTGGTCAATCTTGGGATAGGTTTGCCGACGCTGGTGGCAAACCAGTTGCCGAGCGACCGCGAAGTCATCCTGCACAGCGAAAACGGCGTGATCGGCATGGGGCCGGCGCCCGCCAAAGGCGAGGAAGACTACGATCTGATCAATGCTGGCAAGCAAGCGGTGACGCTGCTGCCAGGCGGCTGCTATTTCCACCACGCCGACAGTTTCGGCATGATGCGCGGCGGCCATCTGGATGTGTGCGTGCTGGGTGCGTTCCAGGTCTCGGCCGGCGGCGACCTGGCCAACTGGCATACCGGCGCGGCGGATGCGATTCCCGCCGTCGGCGGCGCCATGGATCTCGCCATCGGCGCTAAAAAAACCTATGTGATGATGGAGCATCTCACCAAAACCGGAGAGAGCAAATTGGTGTCGGCTTGTACCTATCCGCTCACGGGGATCGGCTGCGTGAGCCGGATCTATACCGATCTGGCGGTGATTGACCTGACCGCGGACGGCGCCAAAGTGAGCGCCATCGTCGATGGCCTATCGTTCGAGGAGCTGCAGAAGCTGACCTCGGTGCCGCTCATCATGGCTTGCTGATACGGCTCAGCGCCGATCAATTGATTTAGGAGATCTCATGTCCCATTCGTCCCCGACCTACTCTTCCATTTCCCAAGCTTTTATTTGTGACGCCCAACGCACACCCTTCGGCCGCTACGGCGGCGCGCTGTCCGCCGTGCGCGCCGACGATCTCGGCGCGGTCCCCATCCGCGCCCTGATTGCGCGCAATCCGCAGGTCGACTGGCAAGCCGTGGCCGACGTCATCTACGGCTGCGCCAACCAGGCCGGCGAAGACAATCGCAACGTGGCGCGCATGTCGGCGCTGCTGGCCGGTTTGCCGCTGGAAGTGCCGGGCGCAACCCTGAACCGCCTGTGCGGCTCCGGTCTGGATGCGCTGGGTACGGCGGCCCGCGCCATTAAAAGCGGCGAGGCTGGCTTGATGATCGCCGGCGGCGTCGAGAGCATGAGCCGGGCGCCGTTCGTGATGGCGAAGGCGGAGAGCGCGTTTTCGCGCGCCGCCAAAATCGAAGACACGACCATCGGCTGGCGCTTCATCAACGCTTTGATGAAGCAGCAATACGGCGTCGATTCGATGCCGGAGACGGCTGAAAACGTAGCGCTCGAATTCGGCATCAGCCGCGCCGACCAGGACCGGATGGCGCTCGCCAGCCAGATGAAAACGGTGGCAGCGCAAAACGCCGGCTACTTCGACAGCGAAATCACGCCGGTCACGATCGCGCAGAAAAAAGGCGAGGCAATCGTCGTCAGCAAAGACGAACACCCGCGCGCCACCAGCCTGGAAGCACTGGCCAAGCTGAAAGCCGTGGTCAGGCCGGACGGCAGCGTGACAGCCGGCAACGCATCGGGCGTAAATGACGGCGCCTGCGCACTGTTGCTGGCCGACGAAGCCAGCGCCGCCAGATATGGCCTCACGCCCAAGGCCAGGATCGTCGCCATGGCGACCGCCGGCGTGGCGCCGCGCATCATGGGCATAGGCCCGGCGCCGGCGAGCTTGAAAGTGCTGGCGATGACCGGCTTGCGCCTGGACCAGTTCGATGTGATCGAATTGAATGAAGCATTCGCCGCACAGGGATTGGCGGTTCTGCGCCAACTCGGCTTGCAGGACGACGACCCGCGCGTCAATCCGAACGGCGGCGCGATCGCGCTTGGCCATCCACTGGGCGCATCCGGCGCCCGTCTGGCTACCACTGCGGTGAATCAGTTGCAGCGGATCCAGGGGCGTTATGCCTTGTGCACGATGTGCATCGGCGTCGGCCAGGGGATTGCGGTGGTGCTGGAACGGGTGTAAATCCGGGCGGATGAGAAAGCATGAGAAAGCATGAGAAAGCATATGCAGCGCATGGTATAAAACGAGTTATCTCCATTTGGCCGGGCCAACCATGAGCTACCTATGTGACGCATCCCGCACCACGCTGATCGTCATCGATCTGCAGGAAAAATTGATGCCGGTGATCGGCGATGGCGCACAAGTCTTGCAACGTGCCGTGATACTGGCGCAGGCTGCGAAACTGCTGGCGATTCCTGTCATCGGCACGGCCCAGCAGCCGTTACGGCTGGGGCCGATTGTGGCCCCGCTCCACCCGTTGCTCAACCGGACCATAGAAAAATCCAGCTTCGACGCTTGCGCCAAGGCGGAATTCATGGCGGCATTGACCAACGGCAGAGACGAATTGGTGGTGCTTGGCTGCGAAGCACACATCTGCGTTTTACAAACGGTGCTGGGTTTGCTGCACCGGCAACGACGGGTAAAACTGGTCAGCGATGCATGTGGCTCGCGCAAGGCCGCCGACAAGATCGCCGCTATCGATCGCGCCCGCGCGGCCGGCGCCGAAATCGTCAGCAGCGAAATGTTGATGTTCGAATGGATGCGCGATAGCGATCATCCGAATTTCCGCGAAATACTGAAGCTGATCAAGTAGTCCGGCGCAATTCGTCTCTAGCCATATTTGCGCCATATTCTCGCCATCCACTCGCCGATTACGCCAAGCAAGACAAAAGTACAGGCATTTGCCGGCTCACGATTCAGCCATCCCTTATGTATTTTTTGCTCGAAATGATCAAGAATAGTTCGATCAATTTGATCATCATCAAGGCGGCGAGCTATGGATCTTCGAGAAGAGTATTGGCAAAAACTGAAGCCGTTGTTACCCGGCGGAGACGCTGATCCAGGCGCCTCCGGTCGTGACAATCGTCTATTCCTGCAGGCCATTCTGTGGATTGTGAAGCGTCAATCCAAATGGTCGAACCTGCCGCCGGAATTCGGCCGTTGGCAGACTTCCTATGTGCGCTTCATGCGTTGGAACCAAGCCGACATCTGGCGGCAACTGGCGCATCATCTGAGCGATGACAGCGAGTTGCAAAAACTGCTGAACCCGATTGTGGCGTTCGGCGACGAGTACACCCGGCGCGCAGCGCAAAGGTCGATCAATAAAGATAACCGGATTGCTTACAGCGCGATGCTGGGCCGGATAGTTCCACCGAAAGCCTATCCTTTGGCCGAGGAAAATACGATAGCGAACGCCAGCTCAAACTGGATCTGGCTGCTGACGCGTAAATAAGCCGGCCGCCGACGCTTGAACGCGTCAGACAGCCGGTCAACTTATTTAGGTCACGCTGATTATTCCGTCTTTAGCCGCGATTGCGCGAAAACTTTGCAGTCAGCTGGCTCAATTTTTCAGCATGCTGACGCGCCGCTTTTTCGGCCGCCTCTTGTGCTGCTTCGGCGGCGCGCTGGACCTTGCGCTGCTCAGCGTTTTTCTTGAAACGTTCACGCAGCGTTTCAGTGGCATGGGTGCGGTGGACTTCGGTCACTTCATCCGTACTGTTGCCGTCGAGATCGAATCTGTGCGTCGCTTTTTCCATCCCTTTCAGATAACGCAAGGAATTAGTATGCATGCCCAACGCGATGCGCAAGGTCTTGCGATTGAGTTCGGGCGACAGCGCGATGAGTTGCTTGTCGATACCGATGGCAAGCGGTTGGTAATCGCGAAATACTGCGAATTTTTCCTGGAGCTCTTTGAGCAGAACGCGGGCAGTTTGAACCGGGGAGGGATTGGATGCAACGGAAGGTGTGTTCATTGACAACAAAAGCAGTGTGTTTTAGAACGCTCAGGATATCACGGAGATGCCCTCAAGCTCTTGCCTCAGCTATGTTTTCCGGCCTGAAGCGACGTTTTTCTGCGGCTTGTTGTTCTATAGAGAACCACGAAGTTGCGAATTAACATCGCACGCAGTCTACCGCGCATTGGCGCGCCGACCTACTGTCAATCTTGGCAGGCGCGCACTAATTTTCTGATAGCGCTAACAATCTTTGCGCGCAGACCCGGACCGCGTCGCGCAGTTCGGGCGGATGACGTATCTCAAATGCGAAGGGTAGCCGCGCCAGTTGCCGGGCAAACCAGTCGAGGTCGTCGGACTGATTGTGGACCAGTACACCGTCTTCTGTTTGCTCAAAGATGCCGATAGCGTCGAACAGGTGATCGCGGGCTGACTTGAGATCGGTTTTGAGCAGTACTTCGATGGTGAACGCGCGTGGCATGGTGGCCACTGAAAAAGCCAGATGCGCCAAAGCGTCGAAATCGGCCGGACGGGTAAAACTTTGTTCCAACATTTGCACCTGGCGGATGCGATCGAGCCGGAATGAGCGCAAGTCCTTGCGCAGATGGCACATGCCGGCCACATACCAGCGGCCGCCGCGGTAGACCAAACCATAGGCGTCGAAGTCGCGTTCGCTATCTTCACCGCTGGCGCTGCGGTAATGAAGATGTACCCGTTGCCGGTTTTGCGCCGCCGCGCTTAGCGCTACCAAGGCCGCGTTGTCCGCCGGCGAGACGGCTTGCGACAGATCCAGCTTGACCGTCTCGTCGACGGCGCTGACGCGGCGTTTCAGATTGGCCGGCATGATCCGCTCCAGCTTGGCCTGCGCGCTCGCCACGGCTGGCGCCGCCTCGGCCAGGCCCAGGCTGCGCGCCGCCAGCAAGCCGATCGACAAGGCCAGCGCCTCGTCATCGGTAAACATCATCGGCGGCAACTTGAAGCCGGCGATCAATGCATAACCGCCGTGGCGTCCGCGATCGGCGGTGATCGGAATCCCCATTTCTTCCAAGGTCACGATGTAGCGGCGCAGCGTACGGGCGCCGACCTGCAGGCGCGCGGCCATCTCGGCCCCGCTCATACGGCCATGGGTTTGCAGCAGTTCCAGCACTGCCAGCACGCGTGTGGTTGGGTGGTACATGCTCCGCAGGATAATTTATATATAGGGCGGATTATGTCCTAAATCCACTTTATCTTTGGTTTCAGCAACAAAAAATGCAAGCTGACCATAAGCAGGAGGCACAGATGAACCGATTCAGCGCCGGGATTTTCCTGCTGTTGGCAACGTATGCAGCGACATTTGCACAAACTCCCGCAATTTGTCCTGCTCCCTCAACCAATCAGCGAAACGCCATGCAAAACATCAGCCATCTCAACGATTTCCAGGTCATCGAATTCCGCCGCTACCAGATCAAGGAAGGCGGCCGGGCCAGATTCGCCACTTATTTCGAAAGCTTTTTCCCGGAAGCCTTTCAGCAACTTGGCGCGCTGGCTCTTGGCCAGTTCTACGAGCGCGGCAATCCAGATGCCTTTACCTGGCTGCGCGGCTTCAAGGACATGGACGCCCGCGCCATCGTCAATAGCGCCTTCTACTACGGGCCGGTATGGAAAGAACACCGGACCACCTTGAACGACTTGATTGTCGACAGCGATAACGTGCTGCTGTTGCGGCCCTTGCATCAGGACAGCGGAGTGAGCCTGTTGCCGACAGTAGATCCGGTGTGCGAAACACGCGGTGCGCAAGGTGTGGTGGTGGCGCAGATCTTTGCGCTCAAGGCCGGCGATGTCGACCAGTTTGCGCGCCAGGCAGCGTCGATCTTCGCTGCCTACCAGGCTGCCGGCATCCGCCAGGCGGGGCTGCTGGTAACGCTCGATGCAAAAAATAATTTCCCGCAGCTACCGGTCAGGACCGACGGCCTGTATCTGGTGTGGCTGGGGATTGCCAGGGACGACCAGCAATTGGAAAGCAAGTTTTACCCGCTGGCCGACCGCGCCGCCACAGAGCTCGCTGCCGAGGGTTTGCTAAGGTCGGCGCCGGAGCTGGTGATTCTGGATCCAAGCAAACGCTCGCGCCTGCGCTGGCTGGCGGAATGACCGAGACCGAAGCAAATCCGAAGTAAATCCGAAGTAAGTCACTTACCGAAATTTTCTGCAGATCATCAGGAGACACAAAATGCATCAATCGATCAATCTCTGGCTTTACTTCTTGATTGTGTTTGGCGTCATCGTCTTGCCCGGCCTGGACATGGCCTTCGTGCTGGCCAGTGCGCTGGTCGGCGGCCGCCGCTCCGGCCTGGCAGCAGTGGCCGGGATTGTCGCCGGCGGCGTCTGCCACATAACCATGGGTGCACTGGGCCTGGCGGTGGTGCTCAAGCTATGGCCGAGCTTATTCAATCTGGTGCTGCTGGCCGGCGCTGCTTACATCGCCTGGATCGGCTGGTCGTTATTGCGCAGCGAGAGTGGTTTCAGCTTCACCTCGACGCCCACCCAGGCTGCAGCCAAGCCGCCTGCCACTACTTTTTATCAGGGCATGCTGACCAGTTTGCTCAATCCGAAGGCCTACGTTTTCATGCTGGCGATCTTCCCGCAATTCCTGAAAATCGACGCCGGCCCGATCTGGAGCCAGGCGCTGGTGCTGTGGATAATCACTGCGCTTACCCAGTTTGGCGTGTACGGTTTCATTGCCATCCTCTCCAGTCGGACTCGCGGCTGGTTCGACGCCAATCCGCACGGCAGTCTGATCACTGCTCGTGTGGTCGGCGGACTATTGATTGCCGCCGGGATATTTACCGGGATCGAAGGCTGGCAGGCAATTTAGCCGGCCACCGCACCGAAATAGATTGCAGTGCACCATTTTCACGCAAAAATCCCGTGCGGCGCTCTGCAACGGCGCGGCGGATCATTGTTTTTTTTATCTGAAAAATAAATAAATCGTTTTAAATCAATGACTTAATTTGATGGCACGGCGTTTGCATTGGATCAGGTCACAGGATCAACGGCGATCCGACCTTTTCTAACGCAGGTCCAACGATGGATCTGTTGGACAACGGCGTCCTCTTGGCTTGACCACTTTGTGGTTGGGCCGGGAGGACGCCTTTTTGTTTTTAAAGACAAAAAATGGCAAACAAAGCGACCAGCATCCAACTCTTCAGCCTGCGTACACCGCAGATGCGTGCCTTCCATCTGACCTGGATGGCGTTCTTCGTCTGTTTCTTTGCGTGGTTCGCCTGCGCGCCGTTGATGCCGTTGATCAAGGGCCAGCTCGGGCTGAGCATGGCGCAGATCGCCAACATCAATATCGCCGCGGTGGCGGTGACGATACTGGTGCGGCTGCTGGTCGGTCCGTTGTGCGACCGTTACGGCCCGCGCAAGACCTATACCGGCTTGCTGCTGATCGGCGCCTTGCCGGTGTTCGGCGTGGCGCTGGTGCAGAGTTATGAGAGTTTCCTGTTCTTCCGCCTGTGCATCGGTGCGGTCGGCGCCAGTTTTGTCATCACCCAGTATCACACCTCGGTCATGTTCGCCTCCAACGTAGTCGGCACCGCCAACGCCGCTTCGGCTGGATGGGGCAATGCTGGCGGCGGCGCCGCGCAAGCCTTGATGCCGCTACTGGTGGCTGCCTTGCTGATGCTGGGTGTCAGCGAAACCATGGGCTGGCGCCTGGCCTTGCTGGTGCCGGGCGTGCTGATGCTGATCATGGCGGCGCTGTACTGGCGTTATACGCAAGACTGCCCGCAAGGAAACTATGCAGACTTGCGCGCGCAAGGCGTCGCCATAGAAGGCGGAAAAAAGGGCGGCTGGGCCAGTTTCCGCGCCGCCAGCGCCAATTACCGGGTGTGGCTATTGTTCGTTACCTACGGCGCTTGTTTCGGTGTCGAGATCTTTATTCATAACATCGCCGCCATCTATTACGTCGATCATTTCGGCTTGTCGCTGAAAGGCGCCGGCATGGCGGCCGCCAGTTTCGGTTTGCTGGCCTTGTTTGCACGGGCGCTGGGCGGCTGGCTGTCCGATAAAACGGCAACCCGCGGCAACCTGGATAGCCGTGCCACCCTGCTGTTTGTGCTGATGCTGGGCGAGGGACTGGGCTTGCTGTGGTTCGCCCACGCCGGCAGCGTGGCGCTGGCAGTGGTGGCGATGTTGACCTTCGGTTTGTTCACCCACATGGCTTGCGGCGCCACCTATGCGCTGGTGCCGTTCATCGATCGCAAGGCGCTCGGCGGCGTGGCCGGCATTATCGGCGCCGGCGGCAATGTCGGTGCGGTGGCTGCCGGTTTCCTGATGAAAGGCCTGGGCGATACGCAACAGACCTTGACCGTACTCGGTGTGCTGGTCGCGGTCTCGGCGCTGTGCGCCATCGCGGTGCGCTTCAGCCCGGAGCACAAGGCGCAAGAGCAGGAATTGCACAACAGTGCATTAGCCACCAGAAACGCATAAGGGAAAACGCCATGAAAATCATCGTCATCGGTCACGGCATGGTCGGCCACAAATTCCTGGAATGCCTGGCCGAGGCCAGCACCGCCACACCAGGCATAGCAGTTACAGTGCTGTGCGAAGAACCGCGCCCGGCTTACGATCGTGTCCATCTGTCGGAATTCTTTGCCGGCAAATCGGCGCAAGATCTGTCGCTGGTGGCGCCCGGTTTTTTCGAAGGCAACCAGCATATGGAACTCAAGCTGAACGCCAAGGCGCAACTGATCGACAGCGCCGCCAAGACTGTCACTGTCAACGTCAGCGGCGCGCTTGAAACCCTGTCCTACGACAAACTGGTGATCGCTACCGGTTCCTATCCTTTTGTGCCGACCCTGGCCGGCAACCAGCGCAAGGATTGTTTCGTCTATCGCACCATTGAAGATCTGGAGGCGATGCTGGAATGCGGCAAACGCTCGCGCAGCGGCGTCGTGATCGGCGGCGGCCTGCTGGGGCTGGAGTGCGCCAAGGCATTGCGCGACATGCAACTGGAAACCCATGTGGTCGAATTCGCGCCGCGCCTGATGGCGGTGCAGGTGGATGAAAGCGGCGGCCGCATCCTGCGCCAGAAAATAGAAGAACTGGGCGTCACCGCGCACACCCAAAAGAACACCTTGGAAATCGTCGATGGCAAAAGCGGCACGCATCGCATGAATTTCGACGACGGCAGCCATCTCGATACCGACATGATCGTGTTCTCGGCCGGCATCCGCCCGCGTGACGAATTGGCGCGCGATAGCGGGCTCAAGGTCGGCGATCGCGGCGGCATCGTGATCGACAACAGCTGCCGCAGCTCCGATCCGGACATCTATGCGATCGGCGAATGCGCTTTGTGGAACGGCAGGATATTCGGCCTGGTAGCACCCGGTTACGACATGGCGCGCATTGCAGCCAAACACATGTTGGCAGAGCCGGCCAGCGCCGGCATTGCGATACCGGAATTCACCGGCGCCGACATGAGCACCAAACTCAAGCTGATGGGCGTCGATGTCGCCAGCATCGGCGATCCGCACGGCAAGGAAGCCGGCAGCCGCTCCTATCAGTTCACCGATGAGCGCAAACAGATCTACAAGAAAATCGTGGTCTCGGAATGCGGTAAATACCTGTTGGGCGGCGTGATGGTGGGCGACGCCAGCGAATACGGCACGCTGCTGCAGATGATGCTGAACCGCATCGAGCTGCCGGCTTCGCCGGAATTCCTGATCCTGCCGCAAGCCGACGGCCAGGCCAAAGTCGGGCTGGGAGTCGACGCCTTGCCGGAGACGGCGCAGATCTGTTCTTGCAATAATGTCTCGAAGGGCGATCTGTGCGCCGCAGTCAGCGCCGGCGCCACCGACATCGGCGCCTTGAAAAGCTGCACCAAGGCCGGCACTTCCTGCGGCGGCTGCGTGGCGCTGGTGACGCAGATCATGAAGGCTGAGATGAAGAAACAGGGCATGGCGGTCAACAACCATGTCTGCGAACATTTTCCTTATTCGCGCCAGGAGCTGTTCCATCTGGTGAAGGTCGGCCAGATCAAAACTTTCGGCGCCTTGCTGGAACAGCATGGCAAGGGCCTCGGCTGCGATATCTGTAAACCGGTGGCGGCCAGCATCCTGGCGTCCTGCTGGAACGATTTCGTGCTGAAAAAGGAGCACGCCAGCCTGCAGGACTCCAATGACTATTTCCTTGGCAATATCCAGAAAGACGGCACTTACTCGGTAGTGCCTCGCATGGCCGGTGGCGAAGTCACGCCGGATGGTTTGATCGCGGTGGGACAGGTGGCCAAGAAATATGGCTTGTACACCAAGATCACCGGCGGCCAGCGGGTCGATTTGTTCGGCGCCCGCGTCGAGCAGTTGCCGCTGATCTGGGAAGAGCTGATCGCTGCCGGCTTTGAATCTGGCCACGCTTACGGCAAATCCCTGCGCACCGTCAAATCCTGCGTCGGCTCGACCTGGTGCCGCTACGGTGTCGACGACAGCGTCGGCCTGGCGATCGAACTGGAAAACCGCTACAAGGGTTTGCGGGCGCCGCACAAGATCAAGTTCGGCGTCTCCGGCTGCACCCGCGAATGCGCCGAAGCGCAGGGCAAGGACGTCGGCATCATCGCTACCGAAAAAGGCTGGAACCTGTACGTCTGCGGCAACGGCGGCATGAAGCCGCGCCACGCCGAACTGCTGGTAGCCGATCTCGACAAGGCAACCTTGATCAAGACCATCGACCGCTTCCTGATGTTCTACATCCGCACCGCCGACCGCCTGCAACGCACCAGCGTCTGGCGCGACAACCTGGAGGGCGGTCTCGACTACCTGAAGCAGGTAGTGGTGGACGACAAACTCAACATCGCAGCCGAACTGGAAGCCGACATGCAGCACGTGGTCGACACTTACGAATGCGAATGGAAGCACGCCGTGACCGATGCTGAAACGCGCAAGCGCTTCCAGCATTTCGTCAATAGCGACCAGGCCGACGATAACGTGGTGTTCATGGAAGAGCGCGGACAGATCCGTCCCGCCACCATACAAGAACGCAAGCGCATCACTATCCCGATTGCTGTCGAAACCGCTTAAAGGAACTGCCATGCATCATGACCGTCAAAGCAGCAACTGGATCGCCGTCTGTCCGCTGGAAGACATCGTGCCGAATACCGGCGTCTGCGCGCTGGTCAACGGCGAGCAGATCGCCGTATTCCATGTCATCGACGGTGAGCATCGTGTGTTCGCCATCGGCAATTACGATCCGAACGCTGAGGCGGCGGTGCTGTCGCGCGGCCTGGTCGGCAGCCTGGGAGAACGCATCGTGGTCGCTTCGCCTATTTATAAGCAACACTTCGATCTGCAGACTGGTGAATGTCTGGAAGCGCCGGAGCATTCCGTGAGCGCCTATCCGGCCCGCATCAGCGAGGGCAAGGTTTGGGTAGGCGTATGAGCAAGAAAGCGCCAACCGCCGCGCCATCGAAAGCCGACAAACCATCGCTGGTGGTGATCGGCAATGGCATGGCCGGCATGCGCACGGTGGAAGAGTTGCTCAAGCTGGCGCCGGACCTGTACGACATCACCGTATTCGGCGCCGAGCCGCACGGCAATTACAACCGCATCCTGCTGTCGCCGCTGCTGGCGGGCGACAAGAGCATGGACGACATCATGCTGAATACGCCTGAGTGGTACCGGCAGCACGGCATCACGCTGCATGCCGGCGATCCGGTGCTGGGCATAGACCGCCATCGGCGTATCGTCCGTTCGCGCGCCGGGGTCGAACTGCGCTATGACCGCCTGCTGCTGGCAACCGGCTCCAAGCCTTTCATCATCCCGGTGCCGGGCCACCAACTGCCGGGTGTGATCGCTTTCCGTGATGTCCAGGATGTGGAAACCATGTTGACGGCGGCACGCAATCATCGCCATGCGGTAGTCATCGGCGGCGGCTTGCTCGGCCTGGAAGCCGCCAATGGCCTGATGCGGCAAGGCATGGATGTGACCGTGGTGCATGTCATGGACAGCCTGATGGAGAGGCAGCTCGACAAATCGGCGGCGATCCTGTTGAAGAAGGCGCTGGAACAAAAAGGCCTGCGCTTTTTACTGAACGCTCAGACTGCTGAAATCGTCGGTAGCGAGCAAGTCACCGCAGTGCGCTTCAAGGATGGCACTGAAATCCCCGCCGATCTGGTGGTCATGACCGCTGGCGTTCGCCCGAATATCGAACTGGCGCAGCAAGCCGGCCTGCATTGCGAACGTGCGATCGTGGTTGACGACACCTTGCAAACCTATGATCCGCGCATCTATGCGGTGGGTGAATGCGTGCAGCACCGCATGGCAACCTTCGGCCTGGTGGCGCCGATCTGGGACCAGGCGCGGGTCTGCGGCGCTCATCTGGCCGGCGCCGGCCATCGGCGTTATGTGCAGCAAGCCACCGCCACCAAACTCAAGGTCACCGGTGTCGACCTGTATTCCGCCGGCGATTTCATCGGCGGCGAGGGTAGCGAAGACCTGGTGTTGCGCGATCCACGCCGCGGCATCTACAAACGGCTGGTGATCAACGGCCCGCATATCGTCGGCGCGGTACTGTATGGCGACGTCAAGGACGGTCCCTGGTATTTCGAGATGATCCAGAGCCGCACCGATATTTCGGCGCTGCGCAGCCAGTTGCTGTTCGGCCAGGCGCTGTGCGCCCAGGCTGCCTGAGTGAGGGCGCGCATGAGCATAGATCCGGTTCCTGTTTTTCCCCTGGTTGCGGCCGGCCAGCTGGCCGAAAAACTGGCTGAAAAGCAGAGCGGTACGCAGACTACCTGCCCCTATTGCGGCGTTGGTTGCGGTGTGCGCGCCACCGTCCGCGGCGACGGCCAGGTTGAGATTGCCGGCGACGAAACCCACGCCTCGAATTTTGGCCGCCTGTGCGTCAAGGGTTCGGCGCTGGGCGAGACCGTCGATCTGGATGGGCGTCTGTTATATCCGCAGATGCGCGATGTGCAAGCCGGTGATCCGCAACCGATGCAGCGCGTGTCCTGGGATGCGGCGCTGGATAAAGTCGCCCATGGCTTCCGCGCGATCATCGACCAGCACGGGCCGGACGCCGTCGCACTATATGTCTCGGGCCAGCTGCTGACGGAAGACTATTACATCGCCAACAAGCTGATGAAGGGCTACATCGGCAGCGCCAACATCGACACCAATTCGCGCCTGTGCATGTCGTCCGCGGTGGCCGGCCACAAGCGCGCTTTCGGCGCGGATCTGGTGCCGGTTTGCTACGAAGACCTGGAGCTGGCCGATCTGGTGGTGCTGGTCGGCTCCAACACCGCCTGGTGCCACCCGATCCTGTTCCAGCGCATCGCCAAAATCAAGGAAACCCGGCCGCAGATGAAGCTGGTGGTGATCGATCCGCGCCGCACCGCCACTTGCGAACTGGCCGATCTGCATCTGCCGCTGAAGGCTGGCAGCGATGTCTGGCTGTTCAACGGCTTGCTCAGTTATCTGGCGCGGCAGGACGCAGCCGATGCCGGTTTTATCGCCGCCCATACCAATGGCCTGGACGCAGCGCTGGAAGCGGCCGAGGCCGACTGCGCCGATCCCGCCGCCGTGGCTAAAGCTTGCAAGGTAGACCTGCAAGACTTGCTGACCTTTTACGCATGGTTTGCGGCCAATCAAAAAGTCGTCACTGCTTTCTCGCAAGGCGTCAACCAATCCTCATCCGGCACCGATAAGGTCAACAGCATCATCAACTGCCACCTGCTGACCGGCCGCATCGGCAAAGCCGGCATGGGCCCGTTCTCGATCACCGGTCAGCCGAATGCGATGGGCGGCCGCGAAGTCGGCGGCCTGGCGAATATGCTGGCGGCGCATATGGATCTCGACAATCCACGACATCGCCAGACCGTGCAGGATTTCTGGCAATCGCCGCGTATGGCGCAGCGGCCTGGTTTGAAAGCGGTCGACCTGTTCCAGGCCATCGAAGCCGGCCGCGTCAAGGCGGTATGGATCATCGCCACCAATCCGGTAGTAAGCCTGCCGGACGCCGATCAGGTGCAGCGCGCGCTCGCCAAATGCGAGCTGGTAGTGGTCTCCGACATCGTCGAAAAAACCGACACCAACGCCTTTGCCCACGTCTTGCTGCCGGCCATGGGCTGGGGTGAAAAAGACGGCACGGTGACCAGTTCCGAGCGCCGCATCTCGCGCCAGCGCGCTTTCCTGGCGCCGCCGGGCGAGGCCCGCGCCGATTGGCAGATCATGTGCCAGGTGGCGCAGCGCATGGGATATGACGGTTTCGCATTCAGCGCAGTGCATCAGATATTCGACGAACACACCCGCTTGAGCGCCTTCCGCAATGGCGACATCTTTGGCCAGCGCCGGCTGTTCAATCTGGCTGGCCTGAGCGGTCTGGATCAAGCCAGCTTCGATGCCTTGCAACCGCTGCAATGGCCGATCGTCACCACCGCCTCAGGTAAAAAACAGGGCACCGCGCGCCTGTTCGCTGACGGCCGCTTTTCCCACGCCGACGGCAAGGCGCGTTTCATCGCCACGCCGCCGCGCGCGCCGCAGCACGCGCCCGACAGCGAGTATCCGATGAGCCTCAACACCGGCCGCGTGCGCGACCAGTGGCACACCATGACGCGCACCGGCAAATCGCCCAAGTTGGCCGATCATGTGCCCGAATCTTTTGTCGATATGCATCCGCAGGACGCTCTTTTGTACGGCGTGCGCGAAGGCATGCTGGCGCGCGTGTCGACCCGCTGGGGCGCGATGGTGGCGCGGGTGCAGCATGGCGGCGGGATCGCCCGCGGCAGTATTTTTGTGCCGATTCATTGGAATGGCCAATCGGCTTCCGATGCGCGGGTGGGAGCGCTGGTCAATCCGGTAGTCGATCCGATTTCCGGCGAACCGGAATTCAAGCACACCCCGGTGCGGGTCGAAGAATTCCGCGTGGCCTGGTACGGTTTCGTGTTGAGCCGCAGCCAGCCGGTGCTGGACGATGTCACGCATTGGACGCGGATCCAGGGACGGCGCTTTAATCGCTACGAACTGGCCGGCCGCAGCCCGATCGCCGATCATGGCGCCTGGGCCGCCAAGCTGCTGGGAGTCGACTCTGCCGACGCCGACTGGCTGGAATATGAAGACGCTAGCGCCGGCGTTTATCGTGCCGTGCATGTGGTCGATGATTGCATCGACGCTTGCGTGTTCCTGTCGCCGCGACCGGATCTGCCGTCGCGCGCCTGGCTGGCCAGCCTGTTCATCAAGGAAAAACTGGAAGACGCCGACCGCGTCGGCCTGTTGATCGGCCAGCCGATCGAGAAGGGCGCCGATACCGGGCCCACCGTGTGTTCGTGTTTTTCGGTTGGCCGCAATACGATTTGCGATGCGGTGCGCAAGCAGGGTTTGCGCAGCGTGGCGCAAGTCACTACTTGTCTGAAGGCTGGCGGCAACTGTGGTTCTTGTGTGCCTGAGATCAAAAAATTGCTGTCGGAAATATTGGTCGAAGAAACCTCGTAACCAACTGTCGTCGCCTATGCCGGACGCAATTTGCCTGGATATGCAGGGAAATCCAGAAAGAAATTAATTGTAAAGCAACAATCCAAAATGTCATTTTCAGAAATTTCTTAGATTATTGCTAGTGCCAGCCTTAGATAATTCTCGTATCGATTAATACGAGCAATTACCTAAAAATGCACAAACCTCTCTCCAAATACGCATCCAGGTCGACGTCGACAACGGCGCGCCGTATTGCTGCTCCCGCTCCCGCTTCCGCTCCCGCTGCGCGACAATCCCAGGCCGGTGGTGTGCTGCGGCCGATCGTGATGGCGGTATTGTTAATGACTGGCGGCATCGCGCAGGCCAGCGCGGCTCCTGTGCGGGAGCCGGCTTCGGCGGTCAGCGAGGAGCAGCGCCAGCTGGAACGGGAGCGTGTACTGCGCGAGCAGCAAGAAAGCCAGCCTGACGTCTCGCTTGAAGCCCCGGCGCCGGCGGCGGACGGGGCCGAGTCAGCCAGGCTGCCAGTCGACGAAAGCCCTTGCTTTGCCATCAAACGCATCGAACTGGTAGGCGATAGCGCCGAGCGCTTCCAATGGGCCTTGCGCGCCGCCGATCCGCAAGACGATCCGGCCAGCGGCCGTTGCCTGGGAAGCAGCGCGATCAACCTGACCATGAAGCGCGTGCAAAACGCCATCATCGCCAGGGGCTACGTCACCACCCGGGTGTTGGCGGCGCCGCAGGATCTGAACAGCGGCACCTTGCAGCTGAGCCTGGTGCCGGGCCGGATCCATGCCATCCGTTTTGCCGACGGCGCCAGCCCGCGCGCCACCTTGTGGAACGCTTTGCCGGCGCAGCCCGGCGACTTGCTGAATCTGCGCGATCTTGAGCAAGGTTTGGAAAACTACAAGCGGATGCCGACCGTCGACGCCGAGATCAAGATCGTGCCGGCGCAAGGCGCGGCCGCCAAACCTGGCGAAAGCGATGTCGTCATCGGCTGGCAAGAAGCCGCAATGCCATTCCGCGTCACCCTGACGGCCGATGACTCCGGCAGCAAGGCCACCGGCAAATATCAGGCTGGCGTGACCGTTTCCTCAAATAACCTGTTGACCTTGAACGATATGTTCTACGCCAATTTCAGCCATGACCTGGGCGGCGGCAATGCAGGTGGCAAGGGCAGCCAGAGCTACACCTTGCACTACGACATCCCATACGGCTACTGGCTGCTCGGGGTGACCACCAGCAACTTCCGCTATCACCAGACGCTGGCAACGGTGTATCAGCCGATTTCGTTCAGCGGTGACAGCAGCAGCACTGAGATCAAACTATCGCGTTTGCTGTGGCGCGACGCCAGCAGCAAGACCAGCGCCTATTTCAGCGGCTGGACTCGCTCCTCCAACAACTTTATCGAAGGCATTGAAATTGAAAGCCAGCATCGCGCTATGGCTGGCTGGGAAGCCGGCGTCAGCCATCGCCATTTCATCGGCGCTGCAACAGTCGACGCCAGCCTGGGCTACCGGCGCGGTACCGGTGCGTTCGGCGCCGAACCGTCGCCAGAAGAAAAACTCGGGATTGGTCAGTTGGGTTCTTCGCGGCCCGAGATCGTCAGCGCCAGCGCGCAATTCAATCTGCCGTTCAAGCTCAGCAGCCAGAATTTACGTTACAACCTGACCTGGCGCGGCCAATGGAACGATACGCCGCTAGTGCCGCAAGACCGCTTCGCCATCGGCGGCCGCTATACCGTGCGCGGTTTCGACGGCGAAGTGTATCTGTCCGGCGAGCGCGGCTGGCTGGTTCGCAACGATCTCAGCCTGGCGCTGGGCGGCAGCGGCCAGGAAGTGTTTACCGGCCTCGATTACGGCCAGGTTGGCGGTTACTCCACGCAATATCTGTTAGGCACCGAGCTGGCCGGTTATGTGGTCGGCTTGCGTGGCCGCTACCTGGGCATGGGTTATGAATTGTTTGCCGGTCAGCCGCTGAAAAAGCCGCAGGGTTTCGAGACCGCTCATATCAACACAGGTTTCAACCTGAACTGGACTTTCTAACCAACAGCTTAGCCGACGAGCGCCCGCATAAGGCGCCTAACTCTGGCGCCTGACTCCGGCGTTTGACTCTGACCCAATACAGGAACAACACCATGAACCAACAACGTTATCGTCTCGTTTTCAACCGCTGCCGCAACTTGCTGATGGCAGTTGCCGAAACCGCCAGCAGCCAGGGCAAAGCGCCCGGCAGCACTACCGGGCGCGCCGGCAGCGCCAGCGCGGCCGCCAGCCCGGCGCCTATGCTGCGCTTGCGCGCTTTGCCGTTTGCCGCCATGTTGTCGATGGGTCTGAGTTTCCTCCTGGCGGTGCCGTTCGCCGCCGCCCAGCAGACACCCGACCGCAGCGCGCCCGCCGATCAGCAGGCGACGGTCATCAACGCCGCCAACGGCGTGCCGCTGGTTAACATCACCGCCCCCAAAGACGGCCTCTCTCACAACAAGTTCTGGCAGTTCGACGTCGGCCCGCAAGGCGTCATCCTCAACAACGGCAATCGGCCATCGAACACGCAACTGGGCGGTTGGGTCCAGGCCAATCCGAATCTGGTCAAAGGCACGGCGCGGATAATTCTGAACGAAGTCAATGCGATTACGGCCAGTCAGTTGCGCGGTTATATGGAAGTCGCCGGCGACAACGCCCAAGTGATCGTGGCCAACCCGGCCGGCATCACTTGCGACGGCTGCGGCTTCATCAACGCCAATCGCATCACGCTAACTACCGGCGCGCCGGTGCTCGGCGCTGACGGCAGCCTGGAAGGATTTCGGGTGCAGGGCGGTGTCATCAATATCGGCGGCAAGGGCATGGATAGCAGCCAGGCGGATTTCACCGATCTGATTACGCGTTCGCTGCAAGTCAATGCCGGGATCTGGGCCAATTCGCTGAAAATCACCACCGGCCTCAACCAGGTCAGCGCCGACCATAGCCAGATCTCGCCGATCACCGACGCTAACGGCAACGTACCGGAATACGCGGTGGACGTCGGCCAATTGGGCGGCATGTATGCCGGCAAGATCATGTTGATCGGCACTGAAGCCGGGGTCGGCATGCGCAACGCCGGCCAGATCGGCGCCAGCGCCGGCGATATCGTCATCACCGCCAGCGGCCAGCTGCAAAATCGCGGCTCCATCAACAGCAGCGGCAATCTGATGCTGAACGCCGGCGCCGGCATCGACAACAGCGGCGTCGTCATGGCGCGCGGCAACGCGCAACTCAGCAGCGGCGGTGACATCGACAATAGCGGCAGTATCGTCGCCATGGGCAACACCGTGCTGAACGCCGGCGGCCAGATCAACAGCGGCGCCGGCTCGGTGCTGGCAGCTGGCATGAAAGACGACGGCAGCATCGGCAATAGCGGCAATCTGCAACTCACCGGCAAAGGCAAGATCACCGCGCTGGGCCGCAATCTGGCCGGCGGCGATCTCAGCATGAACGGCAGCGCGCTCGATCTCGCAGGCAGCCAGACCAGCGGCAATAACATCAGCCTGAATGCCGCCGAGGGCGACATCGACGCTAGCGACGCTACCGTAATCGCCAGGAAACAACTCAGCGCCAGCACCAGCGGTACTTTGCGTACCGACCGCGCCGCCATCGCCGGCGGCCGGCTCGACCTGCGCGCAAAGGATTTATCCAATCTGAACGGCTACGTGCTGCAGAGCGACAGCAGCGGCGACAGCAACATCACTCTCAGCGGCAAGCTCAGCAATGGTAAAGGCCGCATCGGCAGCAACGGCGGCTTGAAGATCAGCGCGCGCAGCATAGACAATCAGGCAGGCAGCATCGTCGCCGCGCAAGCGATGGCCTTGGACAGCAGCAGCCTGGACAACCGCGGCGGCCAGATCCAGGCGCAAGGCGATTTGACCATCCGCAGCGGCAGCATCGACAACACTTCCAGCTTGATCCGTTCCGGCGCCACGCTGGACATACAGGCCGACAGTGTCGTCAACCGGGATACCCAGGGCCGCGACCAGGGCCTGGAGGGGAAATCGGTCCGCATCGACGCCGACCAGATCGACAACAGCGGCGGCGCCATTCGCGCCAACGACGCGCTGACCATCATCAGCGCCGGTAAGTTGAACAACGATAACGGCGTGATTTCCTCGCAAAACAGCGTGACGATTCAGGACCGCGATGCGACAGCCAGGAAACTGGAGATCAGCAACAGCAAGGGCGTTATTATCGCCGCCAACAATCTGCGCATGGACAGCGTCAAGCTCGGCGGCGACGGCAAGCTGCTGTCGAAAGGCGATATGGCGATCAGCGTTGACGGCGATTTCAACAACACCGGCACGCTGCAGGCCGACGGCGACCTCGCCTTCAGCAGCGGCGGCAAACTTAGCAATCAAAGCCTGATCCGCGCCGGTAAGACATTGAATCTGGAGGCCGCCAATATCGACAATAGCAAGGGCGCTGAAATCAGTGCGCAAACCACGCGCATCAAAACCGCCGGCACGCTCAACAACCGCGGCCAGATCAATGGCGGCAAGACCCGGGTGCAGGCCGATACGCTTAACAACCTGGGCAGCGGCCGGATTTACGGCGACCAGGTGGCGCTCGCCGCCAACATCCTCAATAATGACAAGGAAGACAACGTCGCCGCGGTGGTTGGCGCGCGCGAGCGCCTGGATATCGGCGCCGTCACCATCAACAACAGGGACCATTCGACCCTGTACAGCAAAGGCGACATGGCAATCGGCGGCGCGTTGGATGGCGACGACCATGCCATTGGTTCGGCCACCACGCTCAACAACGAGAGCGCGACCATCGACGCTGCCGGCAATCTGGATATCGCCGCCAAGACCATCAACAACCGGGATATCTATTTCACGACCATCGAGGAAGTGCAGGGCGGCGATTTTACCGGCGCCGCTTATTCGTTTGACGGCCAGAACTGGATTGAGGCGGCAAAAAATCCCCGCATCTTCGTTGTCGGCGGCATTTCTTACCTGCTCACGGATGACAATCCGACACCGACAGCTGGCGTCAACGATAATTTTTACAGCCTCGCTGGCGGGCTGACCACTACCCGCACCGAAGTCGGCACTTCCGATCCGGGTAAGATCCAGTCTGGCGGCAATATGCGCTTGAAGGCCGACACCATTCTCAATGACAAGAGCCAGATCACCGCCGGCGGCAGTCTGGACAGCGGCTCTACCGCGATCAACAACACCACGGTTACCGGTCACGACAAAGTCGTTCTCGGCGGCGCCAGTACGCATTACTACGCCACCAGCGAAACCAAGACCGGGGAGGATAACGAAGAATACGTCGTGTATACCCAGCACAAGGATGATAACGGCCAGGCCGGTATTGTCTTTAGCGATAAAACCTTCACGCTCTCTCCATCCAGCAGCAAGGACAAGACTGCGCCGACGCCGAGCGGCACCTTTATTGCCGAGCGCAAGACCGATGGCGTGAACGCGGCCATCGACGCCGCCGCTGCGGCAGTGACGCCGATCGGTACGATCGACAAGCAGGTCGATCAGCAGCTGGATAGAAAGAAAATGTTCCTTGGCAATCCCGATTCCGAGCTCAGCTACCCGATTGAAACAGATCCGAAGTACACCGAATATGGCCGCTGGCTGGCGTCGAACTACATGTTGCAGCAGCTGGGATTCGATCCCAGCTATATGCAGAAATATCTGGGCGATGAATATTTCGCGCAACGCCTGGTGCGCGAACAAATCATCCAGCTACGCGGCCAGCAAGGCCTCGGCGACTATGCCAGCGACCAGGCGCGTTACCGCGCTCTGCTGAATAACGGTGTCACCTTTGCCAAGACCTGGAACCTGCGGCCCGGCGTCGCTCTGTCGCCAGCGCAAATGGCGCAGCTCACCAGCGATATCGTCTGGCTGGTGCAGGAAGACGTTACCCAGGCCGATGGCAAGCCCGGCCAGATGCTGCTGCCGCAAGTTTACCTGCGGGTCAGGGACGGCGATCTTCACGCCGACGGCAAACTGATCGCGCCGCAGCCGCTCAGCTTCAAGCCATCCGGCAACGGCGCCGACCAGGGCAGCATTGCCGGCCGCACCGTGGTCACCCTTGATCACGCCGACATGCAGGGTTTAATCCGGCAATTGGGCAGCAAGCCGGTGGCGGGTTTGTATGGACGGCCAGAGCACGCAGTTGAGTAAGGTTAGGACGGACGCCAGGCATTGAATCGGGACCAAGGCTGCGCGGCCGCCTTTAACGCAGCGCCTGGTTGCCTCGCAGACTGTCGACCAGCAAATCGACAAAACTCCTGACCTTGGCCGACGCCAGCCGACCTTCGCGATGCAGTACATGGACCGGCACGCTGGCAGGCTGGTAATCGGCCAGCACGATCTGCAACTGGCCCGAATCCAGATAGGGCGCGATCTGGTACGACAGCAGCCGGGTCACGCCGAAGCCGTGCAATGCGGCTTCGATCGCTGCGTCGTTGCTGCTAACGGTGATGCGTGGCCGGATTTTCGCATTGCTGATCTGCTTGCCGCCGGGCTTACTACTGTTGATGAAGCGCCACTCGCTGTCCGCGGCCACCGCAGTCGAGGCAATCACTGTATGCCCTGCCAGTTGCTCTGGAGTCGCCGGCGCGCCATGGGTGGCGAGATAAGCCGGGGCGGCGCACACCACACGGCTGACCTGGCCGACCTGGATCGCCTTCATGCTCGAATCGGCCAGTTCGCCGATGCGGATACCGACATCGATACCTTCTTCCAGAAAATTCACCACACGGTCGGCGAACAGCGCGGATATCGCCATCGCCGGAAAGCGTTGCAAATAATCGACCATGCTCGGCATCACAAACATCCGCCCGAACAATACCGGCGCCGTCACCGTCAGCTGGCCACGGGGTTCAGCGTTGACGCCGGCGGCAGCCTCGTCGGCTTCATCGGCCTCGGCCATGATGCGGCGCGCGTCTTCCAGATAACGCAAGCCGGCGTCGGTAGCGCGCACGTAACGGGTGGTGCGATTCAGCAGTTTCACGCCGAGCCGGTTTTCCAGCGCCAGGATGGCGCGCGTAACGGCTGGCGGCGACATTTGCAGGCGCCGCGCCGCAGCGGCAAAACTCTGTTCTTCGGCGACCGCCACGAACACGCTCATCAGGTGAAACCGGTCCATTTTTAAATTCCAGTCAGAGGAAGAATAAATTGCATTTTATGATTATTCTTTATTCCAGTGGAATTTTGTAAAGTATGGTCTTGCCTGGCGCAACCAGCCGGCAACAGCCAATCACCGACCAAGGAGTTTTACCATGAGTCAAACCAGCGAAGCCCGTCCACCGTTCCCACCCTTCACCAGGGACACCGCGATACAGAAAGTCAGGATGGCGGAAGACGGCTGGAACAGCCGCGATCCGCAACGCGTATCGCTGGCCTACACCGTCGACAGCATCTGGCGCAATCGCCACGAATTCCCACAGGGGCGCGAGCAGATCGTGCAATTCCTGACGCGCAAATGGGAGCGCGAGCTGGATTACCGGCTGATCAAGGAATTGTGGGCCTTCGACGGCAACCGCATCGCCGTGCGCTTCGCCTACGAATGCCACGACGCCGCCGGCAACTGGTACCGCTCCTACGGCAACGAGAATTGGGAGTTCGATGAAAACGGCCTGATGCACCGTCGTTACGCCAGCATCAACGACTTGCCGATCAAGGAAACGGAACGCAAGTTTCACTGGCCGCTGGGGCGTCGTCCGGACGATCATCCAGGGTTGAGCGATCTAGGGCTATAAACTCGGTCGTTAATGCTGAAGATAAGCCATCGCTTGCGCGTGCATGCAATGACATCCATTCAATTCCCTTGCCCGGTTTGCGCTTAACCAACGCAGCTAACTGGGGTCAGAGTGAACTTTCTGCGCGCTTTTTGCAGAAACTTCACTCTGACCCCACTTAGCGGGCTACGGAGAAGCTGCCCCTAAAAAATTGACGTACGGCTATACAATAGCGTTCTCTTCTTTAGCCCGGATGCTAGCCATGACAGATACTCAAGCCATCAACCCGCTGTTGCAAGACTGGAATACCCCATACGGATTACCGCCTTTCGACCTGGTCAGGGCTGAACATTTTGTCCCGGCTTTTGAAGTGGCGTTGCCGGCGCACCTGGCTGAAATCGATGCGATTGCCAACCAGTCCGCAGCGCCCGACTTTAGCAACACACTAGCCGCCTTCGATGTCTCTGGGCGCTTGAACAGCCGCATCAGCCTGCTGTTCGAAAACCTGACCGCGAGCGAAACTTCTCCCGCCCTGCAAGCCGTCGAAGTCGAACTGGCGCCGCGGCTGGCGGCGCACAAGAATGCGATTTACCTGCATGCCGGCCTGTTTGCGCGGATCGCTGCGCTGTACGCACAGCGCGCCGAGCTAGACCTGGATCCGGAACAACTGCGCTTGCTGGAACGCGTGCATCTGGATTTCGTGCGCGCCGGCGCTAACCTGCCGCCGCAATCGCGGGCCAGATACAGTGCTTTGACCGAAAGACTCGCTGCATTGAGCACCGAGTTCACGCAAAACGTCCTGGCCGACGAATCCAGCTTCGCCCTGCTGCTGGAAGACGAAGCAGCGCTGGCCGGCTTGCCGGATTTTCTGCGTGCTTCAGCCAAATCGGCGGCGCAGCAGCGCGGCCTGCCGGAAAACAGCCATGTGATTACGCTGTCACCGTCGCTGGCCGAACCGTTCCTGACGTTTTCCGACCGGCGCGATCTGCGGCAAACGGTGTGGCAGGGCAGGGTAGCGCGCGGCGCTCACGCCGGCGCGCATGACAATCGCCCGGTAGCCGCCGAAATCATGGCGCTGCGCCAGGAACAGGCGCAGCTGCACGGTTATCCGACTTACGCCGACTACCAGCTGATCGATCGCATGGCCGGCAAGCCGGAAGCGGTCTCGGCGCTGCTCGGCAAGGTGTGGGAACCGGCCAAGGCCAAAGCCGCCGATGACCGCATCGCACTGACCGAGATGGCGCGCAGCCTGGGCCAGCCGACCCCGATCGCCGCCTGGGACTGGCGCTATCTGGCCGAGAAAGTAAGGCAAGCGCGTTACGATCTCGACGACGCCGAGTTGAAGCCCTACTTTGCGCTGGAGAACATGATCAAGGCCATGTTCGACTGCGCCCAGCGCTTGTTCGGCCTCAGCTTTGTCGAGCAGCACGGCGTCGCCCTACATCACGCTGATGCCCGCCTGTGGGAAGTGCGTAATCGCGACAATGCACTGATCGGTCTCTTCATCGGCGATAACTACGCCCGCGCCAGCAAGCGCAGCGGCGCCTGGATGCATATCTTCCGCAGCCAGTCTGGTCACAATGGCGGCACACTGCCGGTGGTCATCAACAACAATAATTTCGCCAAGGCCGACGCCACCTTGCTGAGTTTCGACGATGTGCGCACCTTGTTCCATGAGTTCGGCCACGGCTTGCATGGCCTGCTGTCACAAGTAAAATACGAGCGCCTGGCCGGCACGCAAGTGTTGCAGGATTACGTGGAACTGCCTTCGCAGATTTTCGAGAACTGGGCCGAGGAAGAAGTCGTGCTGCAGCGCCATGCCCGTCACTACCAAAGCGGCGCGGCGATGCCCTCGGCTTTGCTGGAAAAATTGAAACGGGCGCGCCAGTTCGACCAAGCCTGGGCCACCATCATGTATGCCGGCCCGGCCCTGATCGATATGGCTTTGCACTCGCTGCCGAACGGCAGTGCGGTCGATATTGCTGCTTTTGAAGCGCAGCAGTGCGAACTGCTGGGCGTGCCGCAAGACATCGGCCAGCGCCATCATCTGTCGCATTTCCAGCATTTGTTCAGCGGCGCCGATTATGCCGCGGGTTATTACGTGTACATGTGGGCCGAAGTGCTGGACGCCGACGCCTACAACGCCTTCACCGAAACCGGCGATCCGTTCGAGCCAAAGATTGCCGAGCGTTTGCAGCGTTACATCTACAGCTCAGGCAACAAGCAGGATCCGGCCCTGGCGTTCCGCGCATTCCGTGGCCGCGATCCAAAGGTGGAGCCGATGCTGGCGAAACGCGGCTTGGTCGGATAAGCGGCGATTGATAATTTCATAAAGCATGACAATGCCCCCGTGCCCGGTTGCGCTTAACAAACGCAGCTAACTGGGGTCCGTAGCTAACTGGGGTCAGAGTCAAGTTGGCGATGAAACACTGCAAAATTGACTCTAACCCCGTTGACTCCGACCCCAGATGACTCTTGCCGTGGCGATCAGGAGTCAGCGTCAGCGCGTGTTATTTTTTCCCGCCAAACGGCGATGTCAGCACGGCAGCGCCCGATGTCGCCGCGGCGCCATTGCCCAAGGCGTCATTGAGGATTTTGGCGAGACGCACGCCGGCCCGGCTCAATTGCATGGCCACTACGCTGCTGGCGTTGCGGACATAACTGGCGGGCAGCCTGTATTTGCCGCTAGCGTCCGGCGTCGGCAGCTTACCGTAGACGTCGGTGCGGGCGAGATCGAAAGCTTCCAGCGACCAGTCGCGCGGCGTCTGCTGCTGCCATTGTGCGATCTGGGTGCTGCTGATCTTGGCGATCAATGCCGACGCCACCTGGTTCTGATCGGTCCCCAGTTTATTCACGAAGGCGGTATCCCAGTAAGCATGCAGCTTGCCCGCCGCGATGCCGCTGGCCGATGCCATCTCGTCGTTGCCGCCGCGATCATGCGAATCGCTGGAGTGCAGCGGTTGGTGCATGTCGCCGACGAAGTGCAGCAGGAACTGCAGCGCCAGCAGGCGTTCCTCCGGTGTGGTGTTTGGATCGCGCAATTCCAGGCTGAACTGATCGACTTTATCGACTACGCAATCCTGCGCCACGCCGCCAGATGCCGGAGTGTTTGCGGGTAGAGTCGGGTGGCCGAAACAGGCGGCGTCGATATCGCCGTCGCTGATTTCGGTATCGACAAAATGCCAGGCCGCGGTTTCGCGGTGCGCATTGCGGTACTTGTCGGCCCAGGTAGCTTCGGCGGCGATGTCGGTGGCGGTCAAGCCGCTGTTGTCGGTTGCCAGTATGCTGTCGACCTGGGCGCGGACGTCGGCAGTGAGGTAATGATCGGCGATCAGGCCGACCACCTTGTGGCCTTCATCACCCCAGGCCTGGGCGTTCGAGCTTGCCAATATTAAAGGTGCGGCGCAAGCAGCGCCACTGAGAAGGGTGATGAACAGCTGGCGATTCAGTTTCATGGAGACTCCATTCAGGAAGGAAAAGTTTTCGGCAGCATTTGCTGCCCGACGATTTGCTGCCCGAATATATGGCGCATTTATGACCGCAGCATGTCAAAACCACCTGCCAATATTGACAGGTGGCGGCTGTATGAATTTCGCTCATGCAAACTTGAGAGTTTGTCGCTTGACGCAGCGCAGCCGAATCGAGACACTCGATAGTAAGCGCTGCCTCGTCCCGTCTGGCAGCGGCACTTTTCTTATTCCGACCATGACCCAACGCCAGAAACTCGTCCTGCCGGGCGGCCACCACAAACTGCTATTGCATTCCTGCTGCGCGCCCTGCTCGGGTGAAGTGATGGAAGCTTTGCTCGCCAGCGAAATCGATTTTTCGATTTATTTCTACAACCCGAACATCCATCCGCAGCGTGAATATGAATTGCGCAAGAATGAAAACATCCGCTTCGCCGAGCAGCACGGCGTGCCGTTTGTCGACGCCGATTACGATCTGGACAACTGGTTTGCCCGCGCCCAAGGCATGGAAGACGAACCGGAGCGCGGCAAGCGCTGCACCATGTGTTTCGATATGCGCTTTGAACGCGCTGCGTTGTATGCCTACGAACACGGTTTCCCGGTGATCAGCAGTTCGCTCGGGATTTCACGCTGGAAGAACATGGAGCAGATCAACGACTGCGGCGCACGCGCGGCGGCGCATTATCCCGGTATTACTTACTGGGATCACAACTGGCGCAAGCAAGGCGGATCGGCACGCATGATTGAGATTTCGAAGCGCGAGAATTTTTACCAGCAGGAATACTGCGGCTGTGTCTACTCCCTGCGCGACAGCAATCGCTGGCGCAAGGAACAAGGGCGGGAGCGGATCAAGATTTGCGAGAAATTTTACGGTCAGGTGGAAGAGTAATGAGCACTCATGCACGCAAAGCCGGGCTTTGGCTGGCAGGCACAAGCGACCCGCAAAACAACGCCAGCCAGCTGGCGCCCGCCGACCGCCTGGCCAGCATGGAACAATCGCTGGCCGCATTCATGCAAACGCTGGCGCACGACGATGAAGACGCCGGCACACCGCATCTGATGAGCCAACATCGCGGCTGCCCATGCTGCAGCGAACGCGGCGAATGAGGCACGGCGGGGTTTCTTAAGAACCGCTAAACCAGTTATAACCCTGGTCTTCCCAATAGCCGCCGGGATTTTCATTGGTGACGAAAATGGCGGCGATGTGTTTCGGATTCTTGAAACCCAGCTTGGTCGGCACTCGCAGTTTTAACGGATAGCCGTATTCGGTCGGCAACGGTGACTGGCCAAAGTCCAGCGCCAGCATGGTCTGCGGATGCAAGGCGGTCGCCATGTCGATGCTGGAGTAATAGCGGTCGGCGCATTTGAAGCCGACATAGCGCGCCGTGGTATCGGCGCCGATATGGGCGAGGAAAGTGCGGAACGGTACGCCGCCCCACTGGCCGATGGCGCTCCAGCCCTCGATGCAGATATGCCGCGTGATCTGCGACACTTGCGGCAAGGCGCGCAGTTGCGCCAGGTTCCAGCTGCGCTTGTCGCGCACCAGGCCAGAGACTTCCAGCTGATAGCTGTCGCCATCGATTTCCGGCGCTGAGTCGGCGTCGTAAAAAGCGTTAAACGGGAACGGCTTGGTGATCATGCTGGCTGGATATGTCGGCGCCAGATGGCTGGGCCGGAACAACATGGCCTGCACCCGATCGTTCCAGCGCGACATGGCCCACAACACCTTGTCGACCGTATCGCCATCCTGCATATTGCAACCGGACAGCATGGACAAGGCGCCCAGCGACAGGCCGGAACGCAGGAACAGGCGGCGTTGCAGCTGTACCAGTTCCGGTTGCAATTCAGCGTTGCGCGGCAAATTCTGTTTTTTATCATTCATGCTTGCTGCTCCTGGTTCGATCCGTGCTGTTTCAATCCATGCTTAGGTTCACGCCCAGTTACCATCGGCAGCAAGGTGCTGGGTACGATCAGCACCAGCGCCAGATGGATCGCCACGAAACCAACGATGCCGGCCATCGCAATGAAATGCACACGGCGCGCGACGTCATAGCCGCCGAACAGATCGACCAGGCTATCCAGCTGCACCGGTTTCCAGATCGACAAACCGGACGCCACCACCAGTACGCCCAGCAGCAGCACGGCCATATACATCAGGCGCTGTACCGCGTTGTAGATACCGGCCTGGTGCGTCAGCTTGAATCTCAGCGCATCTTTTAAATCGCGCAGCAGATCGGCTACCCGCAACGGCAGGAAATGGCGGCGGAAATGGCCGCCCAGAAAACCATAGGCAAGATAGATCAAGCCGTTGACCAGCAGCAGCCACATCGCCGCCAGATGCCAGGCAATCGCGCCGCCCAGCCAGCCGCCAAGAGTGGCCCATTTCGGGAAAGTGAAAGCGAACAACGGCGAAGCGTTGTAAATCTCCCAGCCGCTCATGACCATGCAGACGATGGCGAAGGCATTGAGCCAGTGTGTTGCGCGCACCAGCAGTGGATGAATGATGCGGCGGGATTGCTTTTGCGGCGGCGAAGTGTTGGCTGTTGTCATGGACCGGCCTTGTAAAGAAGGTACGCGGGCGGCGCTGCCGCCCGTCTTTTTTGCCAGACTGCGTCGGCTGTACTACATCGGACGCACTACATCGGCGGCACTACGCCATTTACGCCGATCGTGGCGCGGCCCACAACGTCGCTGCCGTCGGCGGCCTTGGCGACAAAAAACACGCCATGCGCGCCAGGCGCCAGCAAGCTGCGGTCACCCTTGTTGAGGCTGACGATAGGGACATCGGCGGGCACCACAATTTTCTTTTCGCCGTCCGGATATTTGACTGTGATGGTGCGCCCGCTGGTCACCACGACATCGCCCACGGTGCCGTTGGTCATGCTGCTTTTCTTGCCCAGATCCCAGGCGTAATGACCTTCGCCGACCTTCATCCCGGCCGGGAATACATGCACTTCCAGCGCCTTCAGGCTGCCGTCAGGTAACGGCACGGCAGCGCTGCCGATGAAGCTGTCGGATTTGATATCGGTGATCGCCGCATGGCTGACCGAGAACAGCATCAGGTCCGGCGCCAGTTTCAAGGTCAGTTTCTTGCCGGCCTTGGTGCTGACTTCGAGATTGTCGGGATTAACTTTGTCGATGGTGGCGCGCACTCGCACCACAGGTGCGGCAGTCTGGGCGACGGCGACGCTGCCATAGGCCAGCAAAGCGGTTGCTGCCAATGCGGGCGCAAGCCGGCGCAAAAGTTGTGTGGTTTTCATGAAAACGGTCTCGGTGGTTGCTGGGAAATCCAGTCTAGGCGCGCTGCAGTGTCTTATCGGTGACATATGAATGACAATATTGTCATTCTTCGCGGCAGTCGAATTGATAGAATGGGCTGTATCTAAATCATGGGATCAGCATGGCTATCCTCGTTATCGAAGACGATCTCAAGACCGGCGACTACCTGAAAAAGGGTTTGCGTGAATCCGGCTACGCAGTCGATCTGGTGCGCAACGGCAGCGACGGCTTGCACATGGCTCTGCACAATCCCTACGATCTGGTGGTGCTGGACGTCATGCTGCCCGGTACCGACGGCTGGAAAATCATGGGCGCCTTGCGCGCCAAGCGTGATTTGCCGGTGATCTTCCTGACCGCGCGCGATCATGTCAACGACCGCATACGCGGCCTCGAACTGGGCGCCGACGATTACCTGGTCAAGCCGTTTTCCTTTACTGAATTGCTGCTGCGCATCCGCACGCTGTTGCGGCGCGGCGTGGTGCGCGAGGCGCATGAGCTGGATTTTTTCCAGGTGGCCGATCTGCAGCTCGATCTGTTGCGCCGCAGGGTTACCCGCCAAGGCATCGACATCGTCCTCACCAACAAGGAATTCCTGCTGCTGCATCTGCTGGTCAAGCGCAAGGGCGAAGCCTTGTCGCGCACTGTCATCGCATCGGAAGTATGGGACATGAATTTCGATAGCGACACCAATGTGGTCGATGTCGCCATCAAGCGCCTGCGCGCCAAGATCGACAATCCCTTCGAACACAAACTGATACACACGGTACGCAGCATCGGCTACATGTTTGCGGAGGATCCATGAGTATCGGGAACATCTGGAATATCGGGCGCAGCCAGTCGCTGACCGCGCGCGTGACTTTCCTGTTCGCGCTGATCGCCTGCGCGGTCGTCACCAGTCTCGGCATGTACCTGTATTCGTCGACCCGGCAGGCGCTGGAAACCCGCGCCGACTATTCCCTGATCGGCCGGGTCGAACACTTTCGCCGCCTGTTGCACGATCTCTACAACGTCAAGCAGATGGAAGACCGGCCGGCCTTGTTCGAGACCATGCTGGGCAGCGAACAGGATGTGCTGATGTTCGCTTATCCGGGGCAAGCGCCTTTCGTGCGCGTCAATCCCGATAACATGACGCCGCCGCCGATGACGCCGCAATCCCTGAACCAGCCGTTAAAACTAGGGGCGCTGACTGTCGGCGCACGCGCCGACGGTGTGCGGGTGCGCTGGGTTTCGGCGCTGGCCGAGGTCGGCAGCGACGGCAGCACGGTGGTGATTACCGGCGCCCATGTGATGACGCAAGAGTCGCACATCCTGGCACGCTATTACTGGCAAGTGATCGCGGCGGCGGCGGCGGCCGTGCTGCTGACGGCGCTGCTCGGCTTCCTGGTGCTCAAGCGCGGTTTCCAGCCCTTGACGGCGATGGCCGAGCGCGCCGCTGAAGTCAGCCCGACCAATATCGCGATACGTTTGCGGGAAGAGGATGCACCGCAAGAGCTGCGGCGGCTGGCGGCTTCGTTCAATGCCATGCTGGACCGGTTGGCCGACGGTTACGAACATCTGTCGCAGTTTTCTGCCGATCTGGCGCACGAGATACGGACCCCGATCGGCGCCCTGATGGGGCAGACCCAGGTTGCCTTGGGCCAGGTGCGCAACGCCGCCGAATACCAGCAGCTGCTGGAATCGAATCTGGAAGAGTTGCAGCGCTTGAGCCGGATTGTCGAAAACATCCTGTTCCTGGCGCATGCCGATCACGCCGGGCTGACGGTGGAAAAAATTTCCTTGCTGCTGGCCGACGAATTGCACAAGATTGCCGAATATTTTGAAGGCGTCGCCGAGGAGCGCGGCATCCGCCTGGAAGTAGAGGCCGCCGGCGAGCTGCAAGCCAGCCCTATCATGTGGCGCCGCGCTGTGAGTAATCTGGTGGTCAATGCGGTGCGCTATGCGACGCCCGGCAGCACGGTGCGCTTGCGTGCGCGGCAGCAAGCGCAGGGGATGCAGATTGAAGTGGAGAATCAGGGCGATCCGCTACCGCAAGAGCAGCTGGACCGCCTGTTCGACCGTTTCTACCGCGGTGACAAATCGCGCAGCGAATACACTGAATCGAATGGCCTCGGCCTGGCCATCGTGCGCGCCATCATGCTGGTGCATGGCGGCAGCGCAGATGTGGCCTGTTCACGCGAGGGGCTGATCCGCTTCAGCCTGGTTTTCCCAAACACTGCATCGGCAAACGCTTAGCGTATGCGCGCCATTTCCAGCGCCATGCTCAACTTGCCGAAACGCGCCGTAATATCTTCGAAAGCCTTTTGCTTTTGCGCCGTGCTCAATTTGCTGTCGTACATATTGTTGCGCAACAGGCCGAACATGGTGAGATCGGCGATCGGCTTCAACTGCGCATCGGTGGAATGCTGGAAGCCGGACAGATCGAGAATATTTTGCAGCACGTCGGGCTGGCTGGCAGGATTTTTCGGCTTGCCGTAGGTGACGAAGAAATCTTCGATACGCGCCTTGGTCGCGGCCGGCAGATCCTTGCGATACAGCAGCGGGTCGTTCGGGATCAAGGGCGATGACCAGATCACCCGCAGCTTGCTGAATTGCTCCGGCGATTCTTTTTTCAGGCGGTCCAGTTCTTCGGTATTGTTGGTCGCCACATCAACCTGGCCGTCGATCACCGCTTGCAGATTCTTCTTGTGATTGCCGATCGTGATTTTCTTGAACAGCCGTTCCGGCTCCACCTTGTTCTTGGCGAAGGCATAGTAGGCTGGCACCAGGTAGCCCGAGGTCGAACTCTTGTCGCCATCGTAGAAACTGTAGACGCCCTTGTTGACCAAGATATCCTCGAACGATTTGATCGGGCTCTTGGCCGGCGTGATCAGCACAGAGTTGTAGCCGTGCGAACCGTCCTTTTTCACCATCTGCGCAAAAATCGTCGACTGCTGGTCCTCCACTGCTTCCAGCGCGATCTTGCTGCTCAGCCAGGCGACCTGGATGGTATTGGTTTTCAAGCCGGCCAGGATCTCGTTGTAGTCGGTGGAAACCACCGTGCGTACTTCCATTTTCGTGTATTTCGCAAAATCGTCGATCACCGGCTGCCAGCGCTTCTGCGTATCTTCCGCAGTCGTGGTGGCGATCAGGCCGATGGTGATTTTTCTTGGGGCTTCATCGTCCTTGGCGAACGCACAAGACGCGAGTATGGAACACAACACAAGAACGGTTTTCAGTAATCTCTTCATAAATGCCTATCTGACTATTGCTAATGGTGACGGTGATGTAATACAGAGTCATCTGGGGTCAGAGTCGACTTTCGCAGCGCTTCATCGCGAAACTCGACTCTGACCCCACATGACGGATTCGGAGAAAGACAGAGCGCACTAGGTGGTTCTGTTCTTTTTTTTTTGAGGCAGCTACTCCGTGGCCCGCTAAGTGGGGTCAGAGTGAAGTTTCTGCAAAAAGCGCGCAGAAAGTTCACTCTGACCCCAGTTAGCTACGGACCCCAGTTAGCTGCATTTGTTAAGCGGTTAAGCGCAACCGCGCAAGGCGTCAGCCGAGCAGGGTTTCACCGGTTTTGCCGTACTTGATGCTGGCTTCCGACGGCATCCAGTTACCGGTCAACTCGTTGCGGCCTTGCAGCAGGAAGCGCGGTGACTTGGCAGGGATCTGGTCGGCGGCCAGCTTGGACAGGTCGCCGATCTTGCCCTTCTTCATGCGATTGACGATCATACCCAGCTGGGTATCGGCAAAATCGCGCAGCATGTCGTAGTCGCCATCGCTATCGCCGGCGACGAAGATCGGGCCGTAACCCTTGGCCGCTACCAGCTCTTTCTTGATGACTTCGGTTTTTCCCGGTCCCCAGTTGAGCGGCCAGCCCGCCTTGTACTTGTTGACGAACACACCGTTAGCGCTTTCCAGGCGCAGGCCGAGCACATGTTCGCGCTTGACGTTGTAACCGTATTTTGGGGTTGTCGCAAATACCGCCACCACGTCTTCCAGCGAGGCCGAGCTGACATAGACGTCGATCCCGCTTTGCTGGAAGGCGTCCATCAAGGTGGCAATCTCGGTGCACAGGCGAATCCCGTGGAAATGCGTGACGTTGACGATGCCAGCTTTACCCGGCAGCGCCGCCGGACTGGTGTACTTGGTCTTGACCAGCCCCAGGCCCAGGTTGTGATCGTTGGAGGCCTCGGCCAGTTGCTGCACTTCCGCCACCGACATATTGGTGAAGAAATAAATCACCCACGGATAACCGACATTCACGCCGTAGGTTTCGTTGACGGCTTCGTACAGGTAATACAACTTGGCGCGGAAATCCTGGAACTGGGTGGTTTCGCGGATCTCTTCCAGTTTTTTGCCGCCCTTCAGTTTTTCGTAGTTGTCATACAGGTATTGATAGTCGTCATCGATGTCGGCGCAGATGTCTTCCAGTTCGACCGCCTTGCCGGCAGCGTTCTTATAGGCGGCGGCAAACGGCCCGGCCGGGACATTCTGGCGGATGATGGCGCCCATTTTCTGCGGGCTCAGCTTGAACGACAGGGTATTTATCTGGTACATCAGCAACGCCTCTTCGGTGTCGTTCATGATGCTGGTGTTATCCCAGTCGAATACGGCATAAGGGCGGCGCTTAGGGTTGTAGCCGGCGCTGCTGTTGCCGTTGCGCGCCAGCAGGGATTGCAGTTGCTGATGGTTGCGTTCGCCCCATTTGGCGCGGTCCAGCGTCAGGCCGGCGCTTTTGCTGTCCTTGGCCAGCAGCTCCGACGGCAGCGCCGTCGCCGCCAATCCTGCCACCAGTCCGCCGGTCAGCAGCGTGCGTCGTTTTTGCAGCATGGTGTTATCTTCCGGTTTTTTTACGCTTTTCATGGATACGGCCTCCCTGTGCCTGTTGAAATGTTTTGTTGGGCCCCTGTTGCATGCGTTTTGGGTGCTGTACGGGCAACCGAATACACTAGCATATTTCCAATTTGAAACATATACGAAAGAGAAAAGAAAGACTCTATCCAACACCCCAAGGCGCATGCTTGCCGCTACCGGGAGCGCTGTTTTTTGCTATGCTGACGATTCTGCCTGGCAAGATGGGTGGGCCAGTGATTGAATCAATGAGTGATCCAGACATTTGCGAGGCGCTGCTGATGAAATTATCCGGTTATCGAGGTGCGCCAAGTGTGAATCATTGTCCTGAATTCAGGAAACCATATGGTTGTGGCCGGCGCCGTCATGTCTTTTGACGCCGACGCCACGTCCGATGTGCTGATCGTCGGCGCCGGGCCGGCCGGTTCGCACCTGGCTTACCTGCTGGCGGAGCAGGGTTTGCAGGTGACCATCATCGACAAGCAGGTTTTCCCGCGCGCCAAAGTCTGCGGCGGCGGCTTGTCGCGCAAGGCGATGGACTTGCTCGGTTTCGATCTGGGGCCGGCCATGCACCAGGCGATCGGCGCCGCCATTCTCAACTACCGCAACCGCGACGCCATCATCAAGGAAATGCAACCGATGGCGGCCTGTACCGTGGTGCGCAGCGAATTCGACAAACTGCTGCTCGATCGCGCCTGCGCCAAAGGCGCGCGCTTCCTGGCTGAAACCGCGTTTGTCGACGCCACCGAAACGGCCGATGCGGTCAGCGTCGCCACCAGCCGCGGTCTCTTGCGCTGCCGGCTGTTGCTGGCTGCCGACGGCGCCGCCAGCACCGTGCGCAACAAGCTGTTCGGCAAGGATCTGGTGGCTTACGTGCCGGCCTTGGAAGCCATGCTATGGCCGGCGGAAGGAGCGCTGGAACGCTTCGGTGCGCGCGCCCTGTTCGATTTCGACGGCATGCCGGGCGGCTACGGCTGGATCTTTCCCAAGCGCGATCATTTCAATGTCGGTGTGTACTCACCTTTCGGCGGCGCCGCGCTGCGCCAGCATCTGGATCGTTTTACCGCAGCCTACGCCAGCTTGCAGCAACCGCTGCGGGTCGAATACCAGGGTTACATCATCCCGCTGGAAAACCGCCGCCAGCTGTTTCAGCGCGGCCGGGTCTGGCTGCTGGGCGACGCCGCCGGCCTGGCCGAAGCCTTGTTTGGTGAAGGGATTTATTTTGCGCTGAAGAGCGCCAGCATCGCCGCCCGGGCGATTGCGGCGGATGGCGCTGCTTGCCTGACGCGCGCCGATTCCGCGTTATACAGCCAGCTGCTGCGCCGCGAATTGCTGCCCGAATTGCGCGCCGCCGCCTGGATGGCGCGCCTGATCTACCGTTTTCCGAAGCTGGCTTTTTCTCATCTGGTGCTGAACCAGCGCATCAACCATGATTTTGCCGGCTTGATCAGCGGCCAGATGGGTTACCGCCATTGCCTGTTCAAAACCGCCGTCGGCTTTCCGCGCTGGCTGTTGCCGAGCAAAGCGCCGGAGAGGGGAGTCGAGCATTCATATTGAGCGCGCTGAAACGGCGGCGTCGATGCCTTAAGTACTGTTTTGAATTTAAGCACTTTTCTAAAACTGGTTTTGTGGATAACTCAATGGGAAAACTTATGGCCATAATTTTCAAGCAATCCATTTCGAAAAAAACGCAGGCGCCTGGCGTCAACCGGTTGCCGGCATTCCTGGCCCTGTCGTTGCTGCTGAGCGCCGCCTTGATCTGCGGCCATGCCTTGGCTGCGACTAAAGAGAAGGATGCCGACAAACGGGTCGACACCGATTCGATCATCAGCACCATCAGCGCCTCGGAACGCACCCGGCCGTTTCCGGTAGGCGAAAAGGTGGCGTATTTTGTCAACATCAAGGATGGCGATCAGGTCCGCTCGCCGTTCCGGGTGGCTTTTGCCGTCACCGGCATGGGGGTGGCCCCGGTCGCCGCCGGCGCCATCCACGACACCGGCCATCATCACATCCTGATCGACATGCCGATGCCGGCCGACATCAAGGCGCCGATACCATTCGATAAATCAAACGAATATCAGCATCAGCACTACAAGCATTTCGGCAACGGCGAAACGGAAACCTTGCTCGATCTGCCAGCCGGCAAACATACGCTGCGCTTACTGTTCGCCGATCACAATCACGTGCCTTACTATATTTCGAGCAAGGAGATTAACGTCGTGGTGCTGGACAAGCCGCATTAGAAACCGGGCGCATTAAAAGCCAGGCAAACGCAAACTTTCCAGATCGCCGGCTTCGGCCCGTTCGTGGCCGAGCAGCCAGGCTTTGCGTTCCAGGCCGCCGGCAAAACCGGTCAGCTTGCCGTTGGCGCCCACCACGCGATGGCAGGGCACGATGATGGCGATCGGATTGGTGGCGTTGGCGCTGCCCACCGCGCGCGCCGCGCCGTGGTGTTCGCCCAGTTGCGTGGCGAGCTTGCCGTAGGTGGTCATCCGCGCCGGAGGAATCTGGCGCAATGCGGCCCATACGCGGTGCTGGAAATCGGTGCCGTTGGTGGCGACCTGGATATCTTTCAGCGCATCCAGTTCGCCTGCAAAATAACGTTGCAGGGCCGGCTCGGCGCTGGATGGCGTGCTGGCGTCGCTCAGGTTGTAATGGCCGTAGTGGGTCGTCAGCAGGCTGCGCATGCGTGCTTCATAATCGTCGAAATCCAGTGCGCGTACGCGATCCTGGGAATCGGTAACCAGCAGGATGACGCCGATCGGCGATGCGATCCGGTGCAAGAATAAATTCATGGTGGTAATCTCGTCAGACAGTAGAGCGTAGTTTATCTGTAGCCGCAGTTGCATGCACTCCGCTGCTTGCTCTCAAATTCGGAAAAGCAGCAGTGTAAAGGCGAACCCGCCTTTGTTTTTCATATTTCGCTGGCTATAGTAATTAAAGCAGCGATATAGCATTACGGCAGCTACAAAGAGTACCGCAAGAGTCATCTGGGGTCAGAGTCAACTTTCGCAGTGTTTCATCGCGAAACTTGACTCTGACCCCACATGACGGATTCGGAGAAAGACAGAGCGCGTTACGCGGTTTTGTTCTTTTTAACGATGAGTCAGTACTCCGTGGCCCGCTAAGTGGGGTCAGAGTGAAGTTTCTGCAAAAAGCGCGCAGAAAGTTCACTCTGACCCCAGTTAACTGCGTTTGTTAAGCGCAAACTGGTGCAGGAATTTAGCCGCAACCCTTTTGGAGAAGTCGCAATGATTAATCTTCAGGTGAATGGCCTTAACGTAGAAGTCGACGTCGCGGAAGATACGCCCTTGTTGTGGGTGCTGCGCGAAAATCTCAAATTGACGGGCAGCAAATTCGGCTGCGGCATCGCCGCCTGCGGTGCTTGCACCGTGCATGTCGGCGGCAACGCGGTGCGCTCTTGTTCCTATCCCGTATCGGCAGTCGGTCAGCAACCGGTGACGACGATCGAAGCGGTCGCCGCCGATCCGGTCGGCAAGGCGGTGCAGGTTGCCTGGATCAAACATGATGTGCCGCAATGCGGCTATTGCCAAAGCGGGCAAGTGATGACCGCAGTGGATTTCCTCAAAAAGAAACATCATCCGAACGAGGCCGAAGTGGTCGCCGCCATGGGCGGCAATCTGTGCCGCTGCGGCGCCTACCAGCGCATCAAGGCTGCGGTGCTGGATGCTTCCAAATCTCTCGCATAAGGTGCCAACATGTCCTCCGAATCCCTGGTGGCCAATCCAACGCCGCTGAAAAAATCGCGCCGCAAATTCCTGCAAGCCTCCGCCGTTACCGGCGCCGGGCTGGTCCTCGGTTTCTTTATTCCGGGTTTGGGCCGGGTCGCCGGGGCCCAGGCTGGGGCCCCTAAAATCTATCAGCCGAACGCCTTTTTGCGAGTCGGGCCGGACAATAGCGTGGTGGTACAGGTGTCCAAAGTGGATATCGGCCAGGGCACCTTTACCGCGCTGCCGATGCTGCTGGCAGAGGAACTCGATTGCGACTGGGCCAACGTGCGGGCCGAACTGGCGAAGGGCGAAGATGTATTCCGCGATCCCGCCTTCGGCATGCAGATGGTCGGCGGCTCCACCAGCATCGCCAACAGTTTCCAGCAATACCGGGAGATTGGCGCGCGCGCCCGCAGCATGCTGGTGGCCGCCGCTGCCAGCGAATGGAAGGTCGATCCGGCTAAATGCAAAACCGCAGCGGGCGTCGTCATCGGCCCACGCGGCCAGCGCCTGAGTTACGGTTCGGTCGCCAATGCGGCGATGTTGCTGCCGGTGCCAGACAAGGTGCAACTGAAAGATCCCAAGCTGTTCACCATCATCGGCAAGGCCACGCCGCGGCTGGACACGGTCGCCAAATCCAGCGGCCGGCAGAAATTCGGCATCGATGTCGATCTGCCGGGCATGAAAGTAGCGATGCTGGCCAGGGCCGTGCCGTGGGGCGCCAAGATCGCCAAGCTGGACGACGGTGCGGCCAAGGCGATACCCGGCGTACGCAAGATCTTCACCATTCCCGGGATTCGCGGCGGCCAGAGCGTGGTGGTGGTGGCGGATGGTTACTGGATCGCCAAGAAAGCCCGCGATGCGCTCAAGATAGAGTGGGATACCAGCGGTGTCGAGCAAGTCAGCTCGGAGCAATTGTTTGCCATTTACCGGGAAGCGGTGATGAAACCCGGCACGCCGGCGGCCAAAGCCGATGTCTCCAGCCTGGCCGGTGCGCCCAAGATCATCGACGCCATTTTCGAGTTTCCCTATCTGGCGCATACGCCGATGGAGCCGCTCAACATGACCGTGCATTTTACCGGCGAGGCCTGCACCGTCTGGGCCGGTTCGCAGTTCCAGTCGATGGACCGGCAGGCGATTGCCAAGGTGCTCGGTATCCCGTTCAGCAAGGTCGAATTCAACACCATGATGGCGGGTGGCGGGTTTGGCCGGCGCGCCATGCCGGAATCCGAGAATGCGGTGGAGGCGGCGTATGTGGCCAAGGTCATGCGCGGCACGCCGGTCAAGATCATGTATTCACGCGAGGACGATATCCACAGCGGCTACTTCCGGCCGATGCATGTGCACCGGGTCCGCATCGGCTACGACGGCCACGGCAAGATCGCCGCCTGGGAGCATGTGATAGCGGGCCAGTCGATCTTGAGCGGCAGCCCGTTCGAATCGTTCATGGTCAAGGATGGCGTCGACGGCACCATGACCGAAGGCGTGCTGGAGTCGCACTATGCGATTCCGAACCTGGCGCTGTCGGTGCACAACATGAAAGTCAACGTGCCGGTGCTGTGGTATCGCTCGGTGGGCCACAGCCACAATGCTTTTGTCATGGAAACCCTGGTCGACGAGATCGCCAGGTCGGTCGGGCGCGATCCGGTCGAATACAGAAGCAGCCTGTTCGACAAGTCGGCCGGCCGTAGCCGGCTGGCGCTGCAGCTGGCGGTGGCCCGCTCCGGCTACGGCAAACGCAAGCTGCCTGCCGGCCAGGCCTGGGGCGTCGCCGTGCATCACGGCTTCAATACCTCGGTGGCCTATGTGGTGGAAGTGTCCATGCATGAAGGCCGGCCTCAGGTGCACCGGGTGACGGCGGGAGTCCATTGCAATATGGCGATCAACCCGCGCACCATCGAAGCGCAAATCCAGGGCGGTGCGGTGTTCGGCATCTCCACCACCTTGCCCGGCAATCAGATCACGCTGAAAAACGGCGTGGTGCAGCAATCGAATTTTTCCGATTACACACCGGCGTATATGGCGAGTTGCCCGGTGGTCGATGTGCATCTGGTGCCCAGCGCCGATACCCCGACCGGGGTTGGCGAGCCGCCGGTGCCGCCGATTGCGCCGGCGATCGCGAATGCGGTTGCGGCATTGACGGGCAAGCGTTTGCGCAAGTTGCCGTTCGATGCCATATCGACGTGATCTGAGGGGGCTGCTGGTCTGTATTTTTCGTGGCCGTTCCTGGGCCGCTACTCGTATCCGGCGTCGATCACCAATTCGCTGCCGCTGACAAAGCGGCTGGCGTCCGAGGCCAGATACAAGATCGCCGCAGCCACATCGGTGGCGCAACCTTTTCCCGCCAGCATGCGCAACTGCGCCGTGTCGCTCAAGGCTTGCGTCAGATCACCCTGTTCACGCTTGGCTGCGGCCAGCGCGGGCGGGCGCAGCAAACCAGGGTGGATAGAGTTGACGCGGATGTTGAGCGCGGCATAGCGCATCGCGTTCAGGTTGGCCATGCGCAGCGCCGCCTTCAAGGCATGATCGGCCGCATCCTGACGCTCGTCGCTCATGCAAAATAGCGACAACACATTGACGATGGAGCCGCCGCCGGCCCTTTCCATAGCGCCCAGCACATGCTTGCTGCAAAGGATGCTGCCGTAGACATTGAGCTGCATCGCTCTCTCCCATTGCCGTAGCGGCAGCCCATGCACGAATGGCAGATCGGCGTCGACGCCGGCGCTATTGACCAGGATATCGATACGGCCGAAGTGCGCTTCGACTGCCGCGATGGTTGCTTGCACCGCAGTGCCATCGCTGACATCAAGCCGCCAGAATTTTGCCTCGCTCTGCTCGCTGCCGAGCAAGCCAGCAACGGCGCATCCCTCGCGCTCGCGCACATCCAGAATCGCCAGACGCGCTCCCGCAGCTGACAGCGCGCAAGCGATATGCAACGCCATGCCACGTGCTGCGCCGGTGATCAGGGCGACTTTGTTTTTGAGAGGGAAGTAAACGGTGAATGGGTTCATTGTGCCTGTGCTCCTTAGTTGTAATAAGTGCGAACGTTCTGCCTTTTTGACAGATGGGCGACAAGCCGCATTTGGATGAGATGCATGCCTTAAACCCATGGTGAAAGTTTAGTGTTTGCTAAATATTTGGTCAAGTGATTGCTAATTTAGAAAAGACTAAACTTTCGGCATGGATAAAGTGCAACTACGCCGGGACAATTTAAGAAAGTGGGTCGCAACACATGGCGCGCCAAGTGGAGAGAAAAGTTATTTTTCTCAGCTGATCAATGGCTCCGCGTCATTCGGAGAGAAGTCTGCGCGGCGGTTGGAGCGCGAATATAAGATGGGAGATATGTATCTTGATTCCCACGACAAGAAAAAGATAGATGATCCAAGTCAGACTTTATCCGTAAAACAAAAAAGCGATAAAGAAAACGATGAATTGGATGACTTGATTGAGCTAGCTGTTTTGTATAGAAAGGCAGGCAATGCGGCGAGGGTCAGGTTAATGAAATATGCCCGTGCCCTTGAAGGTAGCGCAAAACGCAAGAGTGACGACGCAGAATGACACGGTGAGGCACTCAAATTTGAGCGAAACTCTCGTGCGGTCCCCTCTCAGTCTGAAGGCCAGTTTGATTTTCTTTATTTTGGCTTTTTAATCCCAGTCGGTGCATTGAATTCTGTCTTTGTATTTTCCAAAGCAGGTGTCTCAGTTCGAACGGTTATGTATCTCCTGAAGCGTATATCGTCTGCCAGTAGGAGTTGAGATATGTGGCTATTGCCATGGGAAAGATGGTTGCCGCCGTTTATTGTCGGACCATTTATGTGTGCTGCTTCGTTCTTTGGGTTGTTCAACTATTCTCAGCTTCATTGGTGGGAATTGTTGCTCGTGCCAATCGCTTTCTTATATGGAGCTTACGGAACTTGGGTGTGGTTTAAGAGGGGAGAAAATGTGTTTGATTTCTCAGGCGACGAAAAAGCGAAAAATGAGAATCAGAAAGAGCAATGAGTGCCCCCGGCCATGAAGAGACACTCGACCAGGAGATCTAAATCGTCGACAATCGGCAGCGTTATCACCGACCGGAACAAATTAGAAAAATGAAATTCCATCGAGTTGCCGTGACATTCACTGACGTATCTGGTGTGATCACTTCACGGACAAAATACGGAGCGCTCATTCAGTCAAAATAAAAAAGGAATTCGCCGGTCTATTGGGGGGAAGTTTATGATCAAAATTTGTATCGCTGTAGTTAGTGCAACCTTATTTTTTCACGCGAATTCTTTCGCAGATGATGGCAAATCTTTTACAAAGCAATTCTATATTTGCGAAAAGAAGGCTGATGCTGTCACTTCAGAAATTCTAGATTGTGTGAGCCAAGAGTTTACTAAGCAAGACATACGCTTGAACAAGGTATATCGCGACCTTCTTTCCAAACTACCGCAGGAAAAAGCAGAAGAACTACGTAAAGTGCAGCGGGCATGGCTTGGATATGTTCAAGCAAAATGCGGTTTCTTGTATGACGGCCATGAATTTAACGGCCAAGAAGACAGAGTGGCCGCAAACTATTGCTCAATACAGGAACGCGCAGAGCGTGCGACTGATTTGGAGCAGCTTTCCAATCGCTTGTGACGAGTGCAGAACGTGCGCTAATGGCCAGTAGCGAGTGTTAAATTACAAAAACAATTGTCATTGATAGGATTCGTCATGGCTCGCATATTTGTTCTGTGGATATTCATCTTCGTTTCTTGCATTGCATCGGCGCAATCAATTGAAGTGACTCCAGACGCATCACCATTGGGGAAAGGATCGTCTGAATTCAACGCAGGCCTTGCATATGCTCTTGGTTCAAACGGAAGGATAGATTACGTCAAAGCATACGAGTTATATAAAGCCGCCGCAGATCTCGAACACATAAAGGCGCAGAACAATTTGGCAGCGCTGTACGCCACCGGACTCGGGGTGGAGAAAAATCCAAAGTTGGCTATTTATTGGTTTGAAAAAGCGGCTAGTCAAGGTAGCTCATATGCAGAATATAACTTGGCGCGGGCTTACAACGCTGGGTTCGGTGTCCAGAGAGATACATCATTGGCTTTGCAGTTGCTTGAAAAAGCTGCAAATAACGGATATTTTGAAGCTCAATTTACACTTGGTCAGATGTATTTAACCGGGCGGGGCGTACCAACTAACTTTAAAGCCGGCCTCTATTGGCTTTTGAAAGGTGCTGAACAAGGTGACCCGCGCTCGATGTTTGGGGTTGGTGTTATTTATGAAGAAGGGCTCGCGGTTCCGATTGATTTTAAAACGGCCCGCGAATGGTATGTAAGGGCTGCAGCCTCAAATTTCGGAGAGGCAAATAAGGCTATAGAGCACCTAAATATAATAGACAGAAAATGATCAAAGCAAAAGCTGGTCCGTCAATCTTATGTTGAACGACTGCTTTGACGAATATTCACCGTCCGTTGAAGGCGGAATCAGCTTGTCGCGACCGGCTCAAAGCGGCCAAAACCGGTCTTAGAAATTTCCTCTCCAAAGCAGTCAGTTCATGCCATTGGCAACCATCCAGGTTAATTGACATTTCATGATTTAAAACAAGTTAGGCATTGGAGCATGGGTACATGAAGGCATTCTGGAATGACTGTGGAGAAGGGCCAATTTATGATTCATCTGTAGATCTTAGCCAAGCGCAGGTCAATCTGATCTGGTCCGATGAGATCCGAGGCGTTGAAGGCAATTTTCTCGGGCTCACGGATGATCGTGGCAATACGATCCAGTTTTATTTCAGCGCTGGGATTCCAGATGAAGTCGAGGATGCAAGTCATCTTAAAATTGTTCTTGTCGATTTTCCTGTCAAAGAGAAGCGCGGCTCATATTCAAAGCAAGTAACGATTGGAGAGGTTTTGGGCCTAATTGCCATTGTCTTTGACGTTGGCGCAAGTCATCAATCATTCAATGACCTGAGCTTTGGTGCGTGGTAAAGCGAGGTGCGCCGACGCAAAAACGATTCTTTAACACTAACGTAAACGGAGCGAAGTATGTCCACCGATATAGATTTGAAGTCTTTCTCCGATCACCGGCTCGGGGGACACCCGGTTCCCAAAGACCTCCAATTGCTTCTCGTCCACGTCAAGGAAGTTCAGAAACTTACTGGGATCAAAGTCAGCGACTCGGCCGAATGGGCGCCATGGCTTGATGTAAGCTACCTATCAGAAGCGGATTTGAACAACCCGGAAATAAGTGCGAATATTGAGGCGATTTCGGCTGTGTGCAAGTACGTTTCCTTTGTCGCTGCGACGGAAGATTCCGAGTATATCGGATACTGGCGAGGGCCAAAAATTCAAAACCTTTCGCAGTCACCCATTGTCCGCCTCGACAACGAAGGGCAATTCAATGTCTGCGCGGGCATGAACATCGTGGAAGCGCTACTTGCCGATATTTACAATGGCAGCACATTCCTAAAATTCAAGCGGCTGTTTGAATCAGTTGGGATGGAATTGCCCTATGCGTCGTATGCTGAGATTCCCTACAAAGATGATCCGGTGGATGAAACCTACGTGCGTCCGGCGGAACTTCACAATGAGTTGTATGGCACTTTTCGTAACCTCAAGAAATGAATTTCATGTAGACACGTTGGTCCGATTGGCGAATGACGGCTTTGGAGTGGGCCGTATGCCGGGAGTGGGTCGAAATCAGGCTACCGCAACCGGCTCAAAACGGCCAGAAGCAGTCAGTGAACGCTTGCCCATAAATTGTTACTCGTTCGTGATTCGCTGTTGCGCTATCTAATAAACAGTGATTGAGAGCTTGCGTTTTACTTATTTGGCGAACTTTGACGCATGCGCTTTTCTTCGACGTTACCTAAGACCGCCCCAAGCCCAATGCCAATGGCCGTAACGAGAACCAAATAGAAGAGGTCCTCTCGAAAAGGGTATGCAAATTTAATTGCGGTAGATCGAAGTGGGTCGTCTAAATCAGAAATGAATAAGTGGCGAGTAATGCAGATAAATGATATTGCGGATACCACTCCACCAATCGCACATGACATGGCAATTCTAGAAATTTTTTTGTCAAATTGAAGCCACGACTGACTTGACAAGATTCTTGAGACAAGCCAAAACAAAATTGCTGCTGCGAATGTTGGCGCCACCGTATAAAGCCAGCTTCCGAAAATGATACTGAACCACCATATGCCAGCCATCATCATGCTGCCGTATAGGAGGTTCACGATGTCTGTTTTAACTTCACCCCCTGTTCCGGCATAGAGGATAGCCATTAGCGGTCCCATTAGCACCGGCCCAAGACCGAAAAAGACAGAGAGGACAAGTCGTAGGCTGGGAGGTTTCATAGCTTTTATCATTGAATTGATTTGTGCGTGGCAATGCAATTAACACAAATTCTAATCGAATGGCCGCTCAAGCTGATTGCTGACTTTCCGCTGCGTCGGGCATTGAAATTTATAACCCATCACTAACTCAAAGGAGAAGCAACGCATGCGCACTCTTTCCACTGAAATTTAAAATGGGATAGCCAGAAATTTACCATATTTTCCCCATGGAAATTAACATAACTTCTCATTTCCCTCTTGGTCTATGATGCATGGAAAAGCTACATCAGCACATCTGAACTCCGGTTGGCAATGACTAGTTGTCTGCCGCGCCAACTTGCTCGTGCGGATTGCCGAAACTATCATTGTTGTCCAACCCCATCGTCGTAAAACCTCCGTATGTCAGGCAGATAACTGCGAATTTTCAATGGCCGCTTTGGAGAAATCTGATAGACCGCTTTGGGTCGGGTGCTGCCAGTCGCACGCGAAACTGAGTGACCGCTGAGAGTTGCGGATTCAACCGGTGAATCATCACTGAGCGACCGTCCAGTTTGTGCCGACTGCGGCCCTAACTGCAATTTCGAATAAGCCCCGCGTAAAGCAGATGAAAATCCCCTCGAAGTCAGCAGACTTCGAGGGGATTGAATTGACCGAAACCCATGCTGGATATCGGTTACCGAAACGCTAAAAAAAATGGTGAAAGTGAATGCATCACTCTCACCATCAAATCTCATAGTAGCGGCACATTAAAACGGAGGGTCAACCCCTCCACACTTACATGAAGAGCACGCAAGACCATGCCATCACCGCCATGCTTACCAGCTCCACCGAATGCCAGCATCCGCCATCACCGTGTGCTGTTGCGCTCCACCGAGGTTGGTGGTGTACGTTGCGGTGACAAACGCGCTGGTCGATTTGCTGAATGTGGCGACCAGACCAGCGTTTAGCTGGCCCGCTGTCTGATGCGTACCGTTCGAGATCACTGTGGTGCCGTCAAAAGTGGTGGTGTCATGAGAACCGGAACTGTGCAGCAGGTTCAGGCGCAGATACGGCTGCCAGGTCGCCGTCACTGCTTCAAAACGACTTTGCAAGCGCACTCCGAGGCGAGCGAGGAAGGTGTTGCCGTTATTAAAGCCTACAGTCGAAACACCGTCATTCAAGTCGTTGAACGACAGGTTTTGCCAGATCACTTGCGCCTGAGGTTCGATGGTCACATCCGCAGTGAGTGGAATTGGCAGGCCGCCCTCGATCGATCCGATGAGTGAGCTGCCGTGCGTGTGCGCGCCGACGCCATCGTGTGAGCGCGGATCCGCCGACAGTGAACTTCCCATCAGGACTGTATCCGTGTACCAGCCGTTCGGGCCGACGTGAGTCCAGTAGCCGCCCAGACTATAGGCGTCGATAGAAAGATTGCCGACATCCAGATTCTGCACGGCCATCGCAAAACCGTTGACCTTGCCGGTGGCATGCGCAAAGCCGGCAAACAGACCGTAATGATTACGTTGTCCTTCAGCGCTAGTGTCGGCATAGATGTCGTGACCGACTTGCATTCCCGTCATTGATCCATCGAACTGGGGCGAGACAGTGCCATCCTGGCGTTGCTTGGTATGGCTGCCCCAGAAACGGCCCCAAGCTGCCGGCAGTTCGCCGGTCTCGGTCAACAGCGATTGCTCCCCTTGCCTGTCATGGAAATTATCGAGTTGCTGGATATTGACCTGCCGGGCAACGCTGGCAATTTCCGAATAGATAGGTACTTCGGGGCGATACAGCGGGATTGCATCAGCCCCAGTCGACGGCGTTGGGACTGCAGGAGTCACCGATGGCGTGCCGGGGGAGTTAGTTAGCGGTGTGCCTATGGTTGTGGTTGGAGGTACGACTACGGGTGGCGTTGGTGTTTGCGCCACGGTGTTGCGCAGATACCAGTTTTCAGATGTGCCGCTGCTCACGCCGCCTTTGGCAAGATAGTAAGAATAGGCGCCAGCCTTGACCGGTGCCGCAAGTGCAAATGCGCTTGCGGTGGTCGTCGCGCCATTCACGCTCTGCACCACCTCAATGCCATCGGCGACGATGGCCGCGCCAGGGCCGCCAACATTCGTGATACGCAAGCTAGACGATCCGCTGGCGGCGCCACCGTTGATCACTAGCCGGTCCGACGCTGCACCATCGCCTGCAAGGAAAGTGTTCAGGGCGATGCTGCCATTTTGGCCGACATAGTTGCCGACAACGTTGAGCCGGTTGCCAACCCCCTGGCCGCCGATTTGCAACAGGCCGGCGTTGGTCAATGGCCCGTTGATCGTAAAGCTGCCGTTGCCCGAGCTTGCAAACTGAGGCAAGGCATTGGCCACCGCAATTGTGCCGTTGTTGGTCACGGATCCCGTGACGCTGCCGTAGCCGCCGAGCGTGGCGCCTGAGGCGACGGTTGTATTGCCGCCGCCGGACAATGCTGCCGTAGCGTGCGAGGCGTCGCCTACCGCAAGTATTCCGGCCGCGACGATCGTTCCTCCGGTATATGGATTGTCCGCATTTAGCAGTGTCATGCCGGCGCCGGCCTGCGTAACAGAGCCGGTGCCGGAAATCGTGCCAGGGAAAGTCACGTCGTCGGACCGGTTGAAGACCAGCGCACCGTTGTTTGTTACATCGCCCACGATGCTGCCTGTTGTACCGCCATTGCCGAGTTGCAGCGTACCGGCCGAGATACTGGTTCCTCCGCTATAGGTGTTATTCCCAGTTAACACCGTGGCGCCGCTGCCGGCCTGGTTAACCGAGCCTGTGCCTGAAATCGTTCCAGGAAAAAGCAGCGTGTCGGAACGGTTAAAGACAAGAGAACCATTATTGACGACGTCGCCAACGATGCTGCCAGTCGTGCCGCCGTTACCCAGCTGCAGCGTACCGGCCGAAATCGTCGTGCCGCCGGTATAGGTATTGCTTCCAGCAAGCGTCAGACTTCCTGTTCCTGCCTTGTTGAAGCTGCCCGGACCAGTCATGCCTTGCGTCAGCGTGGATGCAAACCCTTGCGTATCGATTGTGCCGCCCGGTGCATTGATTGTTACCGCACGCGAATTGGCGAGATCAAAGCTCTGCAGAAGCTGAAGCGTACCGCCGTTGAATGTCAGTCCACCGGTATTTGCGCCCAGTGCGTTGTCGGCGCCGACAGCAACGGTGCCGCCGGTGAGCGTGGTGCCGCCGGAATACGTGTTACCTCCCGCGGCTGTAGGCGCCAGCACCAACGTGCCGCCCTGGGTCTTTTCGACCGCGCCGGTGCCTGAAATGAGACCGGCATAAGTGCCATTGTCAGGCTGTGCAAAGCGCACCAGGCCATTGTCAATGACACTAGGCGTCAAACTCTGCGCCCGCGCTTCAAGCGTGCCTGCCGCGTCGACGGTCATGGTGCCGGTATATGCGCTGTTGTTGCCGGTGAGCACCAGCGTGCCTTGTTGAACCTCCGTGACAGTGGGCCCGCTGATGGCGCTGGTCAGCGTCCAGGTTCCAGAATCGGTTTTGATAAGTGACGAGAAATTCTTCATGGTTCCGGATAGGGACGAGGTTCCGGCACCGTTCAAGAAGATGGTGTTATTGCCGCCGCCGCCATCGAAATTGCCTGAAATGGACGATCCCGTATAAAGCCGCAACGTGTCATCGCCACCGGCAAAAACGAGGTTGCCGATGACCTGCCCTTTATTGGTAAAGTCGACTGCGCCATTCCCCGACGCGCCGATCACATTGCCTGGCGCCTGGATGATTCCCGTTGCATTATTGACGATCGTGTTCAGGCCGCTCGTATTCTGAAACCAGATAGCGGCGGCATGATCTGCCTTGATCGTGCCATTGTTGACGATCAGATTGCCGCTGCCTTCCGGATTGATTGCTTCCGCACTACCTTCGGTGCCGGTCGCCAGGATCTGACCTCCTTGAGCGACCGTCAATGTGCTGTTGTTGCGGAACTCGACCGTGTTGGCGCCGGTGTTGTACAGCCCGTTACTGCTGACCGCCTTGGCGCTCACCGTACCGCCGTTCTGGACCGTTATATTTGCATTGTCGCGCAGGCTGATGGCGTTCGCATCGCCGACCGCGAGCTGGCTGCCCGTGCCGACGGTGACGGTTCGGCCATCCTCGGCTGCCACATCGCCGGTCCCCACTGTCGTAACCCAGGGATTGGTCGCGCTGGCATCGCAGCTTGTGATTTGTCCAGATGTGTTGCAGGCCGCGTAGGCTGTCCCGGGCACCACACTCAACGCCGGTATTAGCACAAGGGAAGAGGCCGCGGAAAGAACCAGGCGGTAATGAATAGGTTGGGGTATTTTCATTTTCATTTTCATTCTCGTTTGAAGTTTTAACATTTCGTGTTTGTGGGTAACATTGAAAATTAACAATGCGAAATAATATTTAACATTCCGAATTCTAGAAGTCGCTATACAAGCCGTTAAGTCTGATTTTGATTTAACAATTCATTTTCTCAGGAATACATTGCCCAATAACAACGCATGACAATATTTGACATTTGCATATTACAAATAAACAACACATGCCGATTTCGTCAAAAAAGGCCACTGAAAATGACGATCGGCGTCAGTACTGACTGACGCCGATTCATGAGTGCGATTAGCGGTGCGTGCGAGATTGGTAGGGAAAAGCGGGCAATGCGGCGAGGGTCAGGCTAAGGAGATATGCCCGTGCGCTTGAAGGTAAGGCAAAACGCCGGAGTGACGATGCAGAATGACAAGGTGAGGCACTCAAATCACGGACATTGACTATCGGCGACTTGCAGCAGCTCTCGAGATAGAAACATTAAAGCGAAAGGCGGCGTCAGGACTGGCGCACGCCGGCACAGATGGTCGCTCTGGTATCGAGCGCTGGCGGGATGAGCGGCATCAGCGCATCCCGCCATGACGCGTAACCTTAACGGGCTGTAGCCGCCACATTGGCCCGAGCCTTATGCAATTTCTTGTAGCTGTCGATCAGGCGCTGGTGCCTGTCGAGACCCTCCAGTTGCATACTCGTTGGCGTTAACCCGAAGAAGCGCACGCTGCCGTCCACTGAGCCCATTACCGCGTCCATCCGAGCGTTGCCAAACATCCGGCGGAAATTGACCGCGTAATCGTCCAGTTCCAAGTCGTCATCCAGCAGCACCTCCAGCACCACATTCAAGGCCTGATAAAACAAGCCGCGCTCGACCGTGTTGTCGTTGTACTGCAGGAAGGCTCCCACCAGTTCGTGCGCCTCATCCAATTGCTGTAAGGCGAGATGAATCAGCAGCTTCAACTCGAGAACTGTCAGTTGCCCCCATTCCGTATTCTCGTCAAATTCGATACCGATCAATGTGGCGATGTCGGAATGTTCATCGAGCTCATTGTTATCCAAACGCTCAAGCAGTGCTTCCAGGCTGGCATCGTCCAGGCGATGCAGATTCAAAATATCGGCGCGGAACAGCAGCGCCTTGTTGGTGTTATCCCAGACCAAATCTTCTATCGGGTAAATTTCCGAATAACCGGGCACCAAAATCCGGCAGGCTATGGCGCCTAAATTGTCATACGTCGCCATGTACGCCTGTTTGCCCATGTCTTCGAGAATACCGAACAAGGTTGCGGCTTCCTCAGCATTGGAGTTTTCACCCTGGCCGGAAAAATCCCATTCAACAAAATCGAAATCCGCTTTAGCACTGAAAAAGCGCCATGACACAATACCGCTGGAATCAATGAAGTGTTCGACAAAGTTATTTGGCTCAGTCACGGCTTCACTTGTAAAGGTGGGCCGAGGTAATTCGTTCAGGCCTTCAAAACTGCGGCCCTGCAGCAGTTCCGTCAGACTACGCTCCAGCGCCACCTCCAAGCTTGGGTGCGCGCCGAACGAGGCAAACACACCGCCTGTGCGCGGGTTCATCAAGGTGACGCACATCACTGGGTACACCCCGCCCAGCGACGCATCCTTCACCAGCACCGGAAAGCCCTGTTCTTCCAAGCCCTGGATGCCGGCCAGAATGCCAGGATATTTCGCCAGCACTTCCTGCGGCACATCAGGCAATGCGATTTCACCTTCCAGAATTTCGCGTTTTACCGCCCGTTCGAAAATTTCAGACAGGCATTGCACCTGCGCTTCGGCCAGCGTGTTACCGGCACTCATGCCATTGCTGACGTACAGGTTTTCGACCAGGTTGGATGGAAAATACACTACCTCGCCGTCCGACTGTCGCACATACGGCAGCGAACAGATACCGCGGTGCACGTTGCCGGAGTTGGTGTCAATCAGATGCGAGCCAAATAAATCGCCATCGGGATTGTAAATTGGCAGACAGTACTCATCCAGAATTTCAGCCGGCAGCTTATCTTTAGGGCCAGGCTTAAACCAGCGCTCGTTCGGGTAATGTACAAACGCCGCGTTGGCGATGTCTTCGCCCCAAAACGTGCCGGCGTAGAAATGGTTGTTATTCAGTCGCTCGATATACTCTCCCAACGCCGACGCCAACGCGCTTTCCTTGCTCGCTCCCTTGCCATTGGTAAAACACATCGGCGAGTGCGCATCGCGGATATGCAGCGACCACACATTGGGAACAAGATTGCGCCACGAAGCGATTTCAATCTTGATGCCCAAGGCCGCCAAAACGCCCGACATATTGGCAATGGTTTGCTCCAACGGCAGATCCTTGCCCGCAATATAGGTGCTGACATCAGAAGCCGGCTTCAACGTCAGCAGCGACTGCGCATCGGCATCTAAGTTCTCCACCTCTTCAATGACAAACTCGGGTCCGGCTTGCACCACTTTCTTCACCGTACAACGCTCGATGGAGCGCAAAATACCCTGGCGGTCTTTGGCAGAGATATCCGACGGCAACTCGACCTGAATCTTGAAAATCTGCTGGTAGCGGTTTTCCGGATCAACAATATTATTCTGCGACAGACGGATATTTTCGGTAGGAATATTGCGCGTTACGCAATACAACTTCACAAAATAAGCTGCACACAAGGCCGATGAGGCCAGAAAATAATCGAAGGGACCAGGCGCCGAGCCGTCGCCCTTATAACGGATAGGCTGGTCCGCCACTACCGTGAAGTCATCGAACTTGGCCTCAAGACGTAGCTTATCGAGAAAGTTGACTTTAATTTCCATGGGGGAATTCTATAAATGAGGTAGCCGCTATTATCCGCCGCCACGCCGGTACCGTGCAATGTATCGATGGTTTCCTCAAAGGCTGCCGCGTACGGATGATTTGAGAGGCGAACGCCAGCAAGTCATGCTGACTTGCGCAGCTACTCATACCCGGCGTCGATCACCAGTTCGCTGCCGCTGACAAAGCGGCTCGCATCTGACGCCAGATACAAGATCGCCGCCGCCACATTGGCGGCGCAACCTTTTCCCGCCAGCATGCGCAACTGCGCCGTGTCGCTCAAGGCTTGCGTCAGATCGCCCTGTTCACGCCTGGCCGCGGCCAGCGCGGGCGGGCGCAGCAAGCCGGGATGGATAGAATTGACGCGGATGTTGAGCGCGGCATAGCGCATCGCGTTCAGGTTCGCCATGCGCAGCGCCGCCTTCAAGGCATGATCGGCCGCGTCCTGGCGCTCGTCGCTCATGCAGAACAGCGACAGCACATTGACGATGGAGCCGCCACCGGCCCTTTCCATAGCGCCCAGCACATGCTTGCTGCAAAGGATGCTGCCGTAGACATTGAGCTGCATCGCTCTTTCCCATTGCCGCAGCGGCAGCCCCTGCACGAATGGCAGATCGGCGTCGACACCGGCGCTATTGACCAGGATATCGATGCGGCCGAAGTGCGCTTCGACTGCCGCGATGGTTGCTTGCACTGCACTGCCATCGCTGACATCAAGCCGCCAGAATTTTGCCTCGCTCTGCTCGCTGCCGAGCAATCCCGCAACGGCGCATCCCTCGCGCTCGCGTACATCCAGAATCGCCAGACGCGCTCCTGCAGCGGACAGAGCGCAAGCGATATGCAGCGCCATGCCACGCGCTGCGCCGGTGATCAGGGCGACTTTGTTTTTGAGGGGGAAGTAATTTGAAAGGTGATTCATTGTGCTTTCCTTGTAGTCCTCGGTTGCAATCAGAATTTCAATTGAGAGTGACACTCAGGCGAAAGATAGTTTATCTATCTATTTAATGCAAGAACAACTATCTCTACGTCCGGCAGATTATCTTTACGATAGCCACATGGAAATTGCAGAATGGATTAAAACGTCACGAAAGCAGGCCCGCATTACGCAGGATCAGCTCGCGGATGCATTGGGTGTGACGCGGGGGAATGTTTCGGGCTGGGAGAATGGCCGGCATGAGCCCAATATTTCACAGATAAAGCGTATTGCTTTGCTGTGTTCAAGCGACGCGGCTGTGCTGTTTGGGGGCGACACGCTGCAGAAAAAAACTGCGAACTGGCCGTTTTCTGTCGACTACGCGATGTTTGCAGCAATGCCGATGGATGAGCGTCAGCGGATCAATGACCTGGTCGATTTTAGTGTCCACAAATGGCATTCGTCGTTACGCCACAAAAGCAGAAAGACCTCGTAAGCCTGGTCAGGCAGCGGTAATAACCGTCAAACAATGACGCTGCGCCGATTTCACTTTCGCATGCATAAAAGTCCCATCTCGCAACTCTCATTTTTTTAAAGTCAGTTAGCGAGGAAACTTGAGCGAAATTCTTGTACTGTCACAATGCTGGCTGGAACCGGCCATCTGCGGACGGTCAAACACGACACCAAATTAGTGCCTTAACTGCAACGCTCTTGTGTTGGAATGTCGTTTGAAAATCAACTAAAAAAACTTTAAAAATGTACTCCAAATTTCTGAATTTTGTCGGCATAGGACTAATAGCATTTACGATGTCGTTCTCCGCGATCGCAGAGGAAGGCGAATCCGCGATTGCCCAACCTGCCCTCGGATTGGCGCCGGCACCATTGGTTGTCATGGATCCTGTGGACCAAGTCGTCCCGGACACTTGTCGTTTCAATTATCCGCAGGCCGGATTGGATTATCAACTCGAAGGTGAGGTTGGTGCCCAGCTTGAGGTTGGCGCGGACGGGAAACTTGTGAGCGCTTCGATTATAAAAAGCAGCGGATGGAGAGATCTGGATAGGGCCTCGTTAAACCAGTTGTGGCGCTGCAAATTTCGACCTCCAGTTCAGGATGGTAAGCAGGTGTATTCAGGGATTATTGCAAAGTGGATATGGGCACTAGATCCCACTACACCGCGCGTACCGCCTGCTTTGATTCCGGATAGCTGTCCACAGTCGACCGAATTTGCATTTTATTCGATGAAGGCGTCGGCCGAAAAAGTACCAGCCCAGCCCTCGGTCGACCCGAATGCTGCGCGAATAATTCGTTTGCTATTCCAGGTCGATCCAAATGGCACGCCGTTTCATATCGTGGTCGATAGATGGATCAAGAACAAAAAAATCAATGCGCCTGCGATCGATTTCCTAGGCCACTGCCGTTTCCCACCGACCATTATTGAGGGAAAGCCGGTGCAAAGCGCCGGCAACTTATGGTTGATATGGAACGGGGAAGAGAACTAACTGCGATCAGGCTCGGATGGAAAATCTGACGCAAACCGGCCAGAAGCGGCCGCTCCCAATTAGAAGTAATGCGAACGATTACGATGGCCAACTATATGAATGAGCAGGATAACGACCTCTTCCAGTTTTTTGGAGGTTACTTTCACCAAGACTGGGAGCTAGATAACCTAACGTGGCAAGATGTTATTAGGCATTTTGTACAAGATGTTGAACGGGAAGAGCCAATAACAATTTCCACCAAAATAAATAGACTGCTCGCAAGTTCAGTCTCGGATGAAGACCTATGCAAAGTGGTTCAAGATTTGGGATGTTATTACTGGCCCGGTTCGGCTAGCGACATGCGCCCGTGGCTCAACCAACTAGCGCAGGCATTACGTCAAGAAGTCGGCTAACGGCCAATATCGGACAGTCGCTCAGCGATGATTCATCGGCTGCTTCAGACTGAAAGCGGGTCTACAGAAATTCAAATTGCCTTCCCGATACCCGACATTAGCAACAGCGAACCGACCGTCTGCAATGATGCATTGCTTTCGACCAAAGCGGCACCGGCAACCAGTTGTTATTCTCCCCGACGGTACTAGCCCTTTTAACCAAATTAGGAAGCAAAAGGGCTGGTACCGTCGGGGCGATTCACAGGGTTGAACATGCGGTGTGCGTTATCTGCGATGACTCCGGCCACAAACCCAAACAGCGAGGGTGGAAGATCGTGGCCCATTCCCTCGACTATCAGTAGTTTGGCTCCTTTAATATTGGCCGCCGTGTCCTTCCCAGCCTCCGCGGGGACTAGCGGGTCGTCTGACCCATGTAACACGAGCGTCGGAGCAGTTATGTTAGCTAGTCGTGATCTTAAGTCACCGGCTAGCGCGATGGCGGCGATTTGCCGCCAAAACCCGGTTGGGTTGTATGCTCGCTTGACTTCGGCCAAGGCTTGGTCACGTTGAGCGGATTCGTCAAACGGATAGCCTCGCCCGGCAATCACTTGAGAAAATGCAACGCAATGTGCGAGATAGCCCTGTTCGTCTTTCAACGGATGTGGCGCTGGCGATGTCATCGCTGCCATCACTGCAGGGCTGGCCTGCGGCAGCTCACGATTGCCAGTGCTCGACATAATGGAAACCAGAGATAGAACGCGTTCAGCATGCTCGCTGGCCACCAGTTGTGCGATCATGCCGCCCATTGATCTCCCAACTAAGTGCGCTCGTTCGATCATCAAGGAATCGAGAAGTCCTACAGCGTCGTTCGCCATATCGAACAGCGTATAAGGCACGTTGGGCGTTTCGCCGCGAGAGACTGCGTCGACAATTGCAGCGAGATCTGGCATCGACGCGCTATCGAAGTGCGTTGAAAGGCCAGCGTCGCGATTGTCAAAGCGAATCACGCGGTAGCCTTGATTTGCCAATATCTTGCAAAACGTTTCGCTCCAGCGAATCATCTGCGTACCCATACCGGAAATCAGCAGAACAGCTTCCGCGTTCGTATTGCCAAAACAATCGTATTCAATTTCAATTCCGTTCGCTTTAGTCTTGGGCATGGCGTGTGGTCCTTAAATGTTCTTGTGTCGCGCGCAATTTTGGACCGCTCCGATATTTCGTTTGGTCGGCCTCACTACAGCACAACGGATGTACCGCCAGGCTGTGCAAGTGGCCATGCAGCGGCTCATTAGAGTGCTAAAGTTGGCGTGCGTGCAAGCGTTACCAGTGCTGCGGAAACCATCTCAACCGCTGCGGGGGCGATTGATTCGACGGCTTCGGTGCAAATGCTATCGGCAGTCTCGCGTGCGGCGTTTACCAGCGCACGCCCGGCTGGGCGAAGCACGGCCTGACGAAATCCATTCGCACCTTCGCGCACCACGAGGCCAATCTTTTCGAGCACGATCAACTGACGCAGCACCGACGATTGGGGCTGACCAAGCGGACGCACGAGTTCAGGAATGCTTACCCGACCACCGTCCGCTTCCGCGAGCAAATTCAGTAGCGCAAAGTCATTGAAACTGATGCCATGGTGTATGCCCAACTCGTCGTCAAGCTTGAGTTGCAGGCTGGCGTGGGCACGGTGTAGCGCCAAACAGAAGCCGAGATTCGTGTTCATCGAGGTTCGCTCCTGGGTTCGTCGTAGCCCAGTTCGCCGACACAAGGGATTTCCTGGCGCCACAGGCTAACTAGCATTTCCAATTCTCGTGCGGCATTGAACGCTGGATCGTCGCTGGGTTTGACCATGTCGAGTACGTCGAAGAGAAAGTTGGTCTCGCCGTGCTCGCCCCAGTCCTGTGCAAGCCTCGCATTGCGATGCTGTCCATGCTGTAGTTCAAAACGATGCCGGTTGAGTGTGCCCTGAACGTTCGTACTTCCTGCAACCAACGCCCGGCCCGTGATCTGGTTACGGATCGCATATACGCCTGCTCGGGTTTTCGTCTCCAGATACTGTCGTTTCAGCGTCTTTTTGTTTGTCATCATCAATCCTTTTTGTTCCAAATGAGTCACGGTGCAAGCGATGGCACTTCTGTCAGCGGCAGTGGATAAGCTAGATTTAGGAAGGAGTGGCGAAATCAATCACGGTGAGAGCTGGCTTGAATTGGATGAGCTAATAATACCCTGGTAAAATTGCTGTGTCAATAATACCCGGGTAAAAATTGGCCGTCATGCTTCTGTGACTGGTGCGTCGGTACAGCCAAGACCCCCCCTTTCTTTCTCGACAACACCGAAGTGGACGCCTAGCGCCCACAGGAGGATTCCGCGTCACCCGTTAGCCAGTGTGTTAGGGCGGTCTTGCCGACTCCGTTGTGTCCGACCAAACCAACGTGTCGTAGATAGAGAACCTCGTTGAGATAGGAGAACAGCGCTTTGCCACCGCACCGAATGTCACGAACGACTTCAGTTCTGAAAGAAAATTGGCAACCCGAAAGCTGTCACCGACGAAAGGCCGCAGTCGCTGCACTGCTGTCATTGGGGCGAAAAACCTGAACGGCTCTTGTGGGTCGAGACCTGCCCGTCAGGCGTTGGAAAACTAGCCGCTCGTTGAGAAATTTCCGTCTATGGCCGGTCTAACCACCTTAGCCGTGGTTCGATCCAATGCAGACGAAGAACGTATTTTGCATAGAAGTGGCTGGCGTTCCATGGAGAGTGCAACTGTAATTTCGGATAGCGCCGCTGTTGTAAAAACCTAACGCAAGCAAATCACAATTAGTATTTTTCTCAAAAAATGTGCCAGTTGGTAGATAATAACGATTCTCATTAACTACTGCATTTAGCCAGCCAGCGCCATCCCAAGCCAGCCAGTGAAGCAGATCCACCACTGACTATCCCCATGAAAACCTCAACGCGCTTGCGCGCCATTGCTTCCGCTTGCGCAGTCGTCGCCGGCGTCAAATCCCAACTTGTTTTCGCTCAGCAGCAACTGCCCGATGTCAACGTCACCGCCGAGCGCGCTCACGGCGATGGTTATGCGCCGGCCAATACCACCACCGGCCTGAAAATCGATGCGCCGCTGCGCGATGTGCCGCAGACCGTAAACGTGATCCCGCAAGAACTGATCCGCGACCAGGGTGCGCGCAGCTTGCAAGATGTGATGAAAAACATTCCCGGCGTCGGCCTGGCCACCGGCGACGGCCAGCGCGATGCTTTTGTGATCCGCGGGTTTACCGCGCTGTACGATATCTTCCTCGATGGCGTGCGCGACGACGCTCAGTATTATCGCGACCTGTATAACATCGACCGCATCGAAGTCATCAAGGGACCGGCTGCGGTGCTGTACGGCCGTGGTTCTTCGGGCGGTCTGGTTAACCGGATCACCAAGAAGCCGACGTTCACCCGGTCCGGAGAGATTGGCGTGACGATGGGCAGCCATTACCTGCGCCGTACCGATTTCAATATCAATCAGCCAGTTTCAGACACCGTGGCGATCCGTCTCGACGGCGCGCTGGAAGATTCCGGCAGTTATCGCGATCAGGGTTATCTGAAGAATCGCGACTTGTCGCCTAGCCTGTTGTGGAAGGACGGTAATCAAAGCCTGCTGCTGCAATTCGACTATCAGCATCAGGATCGCAGCATCGATTTCGGCGTGCCGGGTTATCGCGGTGCGCCGGCGAACGTCGCGCCATCCTTGTATTACGGCGCGCGCAACGCTGCCTCCAATGACTACACCGTGTCCGACATGCGCGCTTCGACCGCGCAATACAAGCTGCGCATAGATCAGGATACGGCGCTGACCAACACCTTGCGTTATTACCAGTACACGCTGGACCGCAATCACACCCGCATCATCGCGGTCAACGATTTGCTGGCGACGCCTACGGTCACGCTCGGGCGCGGCAATATCCAGCGCAACGAACACGGCTGGTTCAACCAGACCGAACTGACGCATGATGTGCATCTCGGCGATGTCACGCACAAAGTGCTGGTGGGCCTTGAGGTCGGCGAGCAAAACAAATACCAGCTGATCAACAACTCCACTGCCGCGCCGTATGTGTACACCACTTCGCTGTTTGCGCCGGTCTTGAAGAATCTGCCGTTCACGGTGCAGACCGCGCTGCAAACCAAAGGCGTGGCAACCCAGGACACCGCTGCCGTTTACGCTCAGAGCTTGTCCAGCTGGACTCCGAGCATCAAGACGCTGGTCGGCTTGCGCTTCGATCGCTTCGGCCAGAAATACGACGACCAGCTGCCTAGCAATCGCGATCTGCAACGCACCGACAACGCGGTCTCGCCGCGCATCGGCCTGGTGTGGCAACCGAATAACTGGCAAAGCTACTACGCCTCGTTCAGCAAATCGTTCCAGCCATCCAGCGAGAGTGCGCCGCTGGCGGTCAACAACGCTCAGCTGGCGCCGGAGAAAACCCGCAATCTGGAAATCGGCAGCAAGACGGATTTGTTTGACGGCCGCGCCTCTTTCACTGCCGCGATTTATCAATTGACGCGCACCGACATCAAAGTCACCGATCCGACCAATACCAGCAACCTGATCCCGGTCGGCGAACAGCAATCGAAAGGTGTGGAATTGAGCTTTAGCGGCGAAGTCACGCCGGGCTGGCAAATCATCGCCGGCTATTCCTATATGGATGCGAAAGTCACCAAGGCGGTCGGCAGCGTGACTTCGCCATTGGCGTCGGCGGCTGCGCCGACGGCGTTGCAGGGCAAGACTCTGGCTCAGGCGCCGCGCCACACCGCCAGCTTGTGGACTTTGAAAGCGCTGGATCAATGGTTGCCAGGCGTGCAGGTGGGAGGCGGCCTGACTTATCGCGGGTCCAATTACGCCAGCATCGATAACGCCGTAAAAATCCCGGGGTTTGTAACTACCGATCTGGCGACGTATTACCAGCCGTCGCAGAAGGGCTGGCGCCTGGCGCTGAATCTGAAAAACCTGTTCGACAAGCGCTATTACATTTCGTCGAATAACGATATCGGCATTTTGCCGGGCGCGCCGCGTAGTGTTGAATTGAGTGCGCGTTACGCGTTTTGATGATGCAAAAAAACAGGGCGGAAGCGTATAACGCTTTCCGCCCTGCAGGCGTGAAGCACTACGCCATTATTTCTTGAAGCGTGCTTCCGCCAGCTTGTCTGCCACCACGCTAGTAGGCAAACCTTCAGCGTCGGCGCGTTTGAATATCTCCGCCAGGGTGACGCCGATTTCGCGAACATGGGCTTCGACATCGGCTTCCGGCTTGTCGTAGTACTCGTAGCAAACCTTGATGATGCCGCCGGCGTTGATCACGAAATCCGGTACGTACAACACTTCCTTGCGCCGCAACAGTTCGCCCACTTCAGCGGTGGCCAGCTGGTTATTGGCGGCGCCGGCGACGATCTTGGCTTTCAGGCGCGCCAGGGTGGCCGGGTTGAGCGTGGCGCCCAGTGCGCATGGCGCGTAGATGTCGGCTTGCACATCATAGATGGCGTCAGGCGCCACCACTTCAGCGCCCAATTCCGTGCGTGCGTGTTCCAGTGCGGCCTGGTCGATATCGGTAACGATCAGCTTGGCGCCGGCGGCATGCAGGCGGCGTGCATAGTCGTAACCGACATTGCCCAAGCCTTGCACCGCAACCGTCAAACCTTCCAGCGAATCGCGCCCCAGATAATGTTTGACCGCAGCTTGCGCGCCAACAAAACAGCCCAATGCAGTGAACGGCGACGGATCGCCGCTGGCGCCGAGGCCGGCGACGTATTTGGTTTTGGTGGCGATATGCGCCATATCGGCCGGGCTGGTGCCGACGTCTTCCGCCGTGATGTAACGGCCGCCCAGGCGTTCCAAGGCTTCGCCCATGGCTTCGAACAGGGCCGGTGTCTTGGCGGTTTTAGGATTGCCGATGATAACGCTCTTGCCGCCGCCGATGGGCAGGCCGGCAACCGCATTCTTGTAGGTCATGCCGCGCGACAAACGCAGCACATCGTTGACGGCGACGGCTTCGCTGGCGTAATCCCACATGCGGCAACCGCCCATGGCCGGGCCGAGATTGGTGTTGTGGACAGCGATGATGCCTCTAAGGCCGGATTTTTCTTCGGAAACGAAGACTACTTGTTCGTGGTTATCGAAATTCGATTCATTAAAAATGAAGGTACTCATGCTTTTGGCTCCGTGCGGATAGCATTCACTCGTCCGGGTAGGGCGGCTTATGGTTTTCCGTTGTTCTCTAGGGTTAAGGTCGGTGCTACGGGTGTTTGTGGCAGGTTGGCGCCGGCAAACGGGTAAGGCCGTGATTGTGTCACGCAGGCGAGAGTGTAATTTATCGCTATGTGAAACTCAATTGAGTTGAATACTTTGTTCCGATATACCTTAGAGAAAATTGCTTTAATTGAAACTAAAGATCATTTAAGCTACTAGTCAAAGCCAATATTCTGGATAAGGTTCGCCATGACTAGAAAAATTACCCTTGCAACACCCGGTGAAATTCTCAATCAAGAGTTTCTCTTGCCGATGAATATCGGTCAGTGTGCCTTGGCAAAAGCCGTGTATGTGCCGTCATGGCGTATCAACGAAATCATCGAGCATGGCCGGGCCATCACGCCAGACATGGCGTTGCGTCTTGGTCAATATTTCGGCATGTCAGCAGATTTCTGGTCCAGCCTGCAATCGCGCTACGATCTGGAAACGCGCCGCGCACAAATGGTCGAGGAGCTGGCAGTCATCAGGCAATTACAGGCGGATTAGGCGGGTTGATATGGCCCGGATGTCGAGCTGGCGGCGCATTTTTTGCGGGATCGCTTAGTCTGGCAAATCACGCGCTGCCGCTTCACGCAACTTGTCTTTCTTACTCTTGCGCTTGCCTTTGATACCGCCATTGGATACGTCGGTGGCTGATCCAGCACTCGGGGCGTTAGCTGCAGCCTCGGTTACGACAGGTTCAAAACCGGCAATCTGCTCGCGCTCGCATTTCAGGTGATGACGTTTTTCTATGAGGCGGAAATGGGCTTCGGTATCGGCGCTGATGAAGCTGATGGCGATGCCGCTTTTGCCGGCGCGGCCGGTGCGGCCGATGCGGTGCGTGTAATCCACCGCTGAGCGCGGTAAGTCGTAGTTCAAGACTACCGGCAATTGTGCAATGTCTATTCCGCGGGCGGCAACGTCGGTGGCGACCAGCACTTGCAGTTTGCTGGCCTTGAATGCTGCCAATACCTCATCGCGCGCGCCTTGGCTGAATTCACCATGAAAGGCGGCAGCCTTGACGCCTGCCCGCTGCAGTTTTTCTGCAATATGCTCCGCCGCATATTTGGTGGCGACAAAAACCAGCACCCGGCCCCAATCGTTTTCTTTCAGCAGATGGCGCAGCAATTGCGTGCGGCGGCCGGCGTCGACTTGTATCGCGCGTTGCTGGATGGACGGTTGGTTTTGCTCCAGCGACGGGATGGCGATCCGGGTCGGTTGCTGCAGCATCCTGGTGGCGAGCGCATGCACTGCGGGTGGAAACGTCGCCGAGAAAAACAGGTTCTGGCGTTGTTTGGGCAACAGCGCCAGGATGCGCCCGATCTCATCCGTAAATCCCATGTCCAGCAAGCGGTCGGCTTCGTCCAGCACCAGTGCTGCTACGGCGCCGATGCTGAGGGCGTTGTGTTCGATCAGATCGAGTAAGCGACCTGGTGTTGCCACTACGATATCGGCGCCGCCGCGCAGATCCATCATTTGCGGATTGATTGATACGCCGCCGAACAGGGCTGCGATTTTTAGCGTTTGCGGATTGGCCTGGGCTAGGGCTTGGATGGCTGCGGCGGTCTGCTGCGCCAGTTCGCGGGTGGGGACCAGGATCAGGGTGTGTAGCCGGCGCGGCTTCTGGCTGGGGCTGTCTTGCAATAGTTGCAGCAGCGGCAAGGCGAATGCCGCAGTCTTGCCGGAACCGGTTTGCGCTGCCGCCAGGACATCGCCGCCGCGCAGGATTGCCGGGATGGCTGCGATCTGGATCGGGGTTGGCGTGGTGTAACCGCGTTCGCTGATGGCGTGGAGGATGGCGGGGGACAGACCCAGTGAGGAAAATGACATGACGGCGGGCCTTGACAACTTGTGAGGGAAGCCGGGTTCTGGCTTGTAGGGCTGTCATCTTACCACTGGCGCCGGATGGGCGATCCGAGGAAAGTAGTTAAATGGGGTCGGAGTTTTTTTTCGCGGCTTTTTGCGAAAATTACTCCGACCCCTTTTAACGGGCCACGGAGCAGATATCGTTGCATCCGATGAACGGTCGTCGTTACTTAAAACGTTTGCTACTCCGTGGATGCACGCCGGGGGTAGCCCGGCAGCTACGTACTTTCTTTTGCTTCGCCAAAAGAAAGTACGCAAAGAAAAGGCGACCGCAAAGCCGTTGCCTTCCCTTCGGTCAGGTCCCCAAATGTAGCGGGTGCCAGTCGGGTGTGAGGACCAACTCGCTACGCTCAGACATGTCCTCCCACAATTCCCGACTGACACCCGCTACATTTGGCAACGTCCCAATGCGGGGTACGTCAAACGCAACGTCAAAAACAACCCCGCGCAGCTAACTGGGGTCAGAGTGAACTTTCTGCGCGCCTTTTGCAGAAACTTCACTCTGACCCCACTTAGCGGGCCACGGAGTAAATATCGTTGCATCCGCTTAGCCAAGCGTTTGCAATCAAACCAAAGGCGCCAGCAGCAACTGCAAATCCTCACTGCTGAACTTGGTCGCCAGCGCCGCATCGCTGCCCAGCACGCCTTCCGCCAGCGCCGCCTTTCGCGCCTGCAGTTCGATGATGCGTTCTTCGATACTGCCTTCGACTACTATCTTGTAGACAAACACGGTTTGCTGCTGGCCGATGCGGTGGGCGCGGGCGGTGGCTTGTTCTTGTACCGCGGGGTTCCACCAGGGGTCGATGTGGATCACGGTGTCGGCTGCGGTCAGGTTGAGGCCGACGCCGCCGGCTTTGAGGCTGACCAGCAGCAGCGGCACGGTTTTGCTTTGGAATTGCGCTACCAGCTCGCCGCGTTTTGCCGGCGGTGTCTTGCCGGTCAGGGCCAGCCAGGGTAGTTGCAAGATGTCGAGTTCGCTGGCGATCAGGTCCAGCATTTCGGTGAATTGGGAAAACACCAGGATGCGCCGGCCTTCGTCTACCAGGGCCGGTAGCATGTCGCGCAGCAGTTCCAGTTTGGCGCGTTCCATGTTGTCTGGGTGCGCCATGCCTTTCAGCAGGAAGGGGTCGCAGCAGACTTGCCGCAGTTTTAGCAAGGCGTCCAGAATCGTGATTTGGCCGCCGGCGAAGCCTTTGCGTTTGAGGACACCGCGCACCTGTTCGTCGGCGGCCAGACGCACACTTTCGTAGAGATCGCGTTGCTGCCCTTGCAGTTGCACGCGCTTGATGGCTTCGCTGCGCGGCGGCAGTTCGCTCGCCACCTCGTCCTTGCGGCGTCTCAGGATGAACGGCCTGACCCGTTGCGCCAGCAGCTGTGCGCGCAAAGTTTCACCGCCGATTTCGATCGGCTGGCGCCACAAACGCGCGAAGCTGCGTATATCGCCGAGGAAACCTGGCATCAGGAAATCGAACTGGGTCCACAGTTCACCCAGATGATTTTCCAGCGGCGTGCCGGTGATGCACAAGCGATGCCGCGCGCGCAAGCGCCGCACCGCGCCGGCGCTGCGGGCGGTGGCGTTCTTGACGGTTTGCGCTTCATCCAGGATCAGCATGTGGAAAGGCTGGGCCTCCAGTGCGGAACGGTCGCGCCACAGCAGCGGGTAGGTGGTGAGTATCAGGTCGTACTCCGCCATGCGCGGAAAATCGCGTTGCCGTTCAGGCCCTTGCAGGGCCAGTACGCGCAGGTTGGGCGCCATGCGTCTGGCTTCGGCTTGCCAGTTGAATATCAGCGAGGTCGGCAGCACCGCCAGCGCCGGCAGGTCGAGACGGCCGGCCTGTTTTTCGATCAGCAGATGCGCCAGCGCTTGCGCGGTTTTGCCCAAGCCCATGTCGTCCGCCAGGATGCCGGCCAGGTGATGTTCGCGCAGATACTGCAGCCACGCTACCCCGTGCAATTGATAGGGGCGCAAGGTGACGCCGAGGCCGGCCGGCGCAGCAACGGCTTGCGGCGCGCCGGCGCCTTGCAGCCGTTGCGCCAGCGCGCGCAGGCCGCTGTCGCCCTGCAATTGCCAGCCGCCGTGGACGCCGGCGCGTTCGCGCTGGGTATCCAGCAAGCTCTGGCGCATGGCTTCGAAACGATAGGCGTCCCAGGAGGACAGCGTTAGCGGCCCTTCTTTGCGCAGCGGATCGGTCAGCAATTCCAGCATGCTGCCGACTATCGCCTTGAGCGGCGCCGCCAGCGCTTCAATCCGCTTACCGCCTGGCGCTCGCAACATGATCAAGGCGTGATCGTCGATCAAGGCGATCTGTCTGGCGTCCAGCCAGCGCGCGTCGCGTTGCAGCAGGTGTGCCAGCAGCGGCACCAGGTCCAGCATTTCGCCATCGATTTCGATACCCAGGGTCAGCAGCCACGAGCCTTCGCCAACCGGCAGGCCGAGGGCCGTCACCGTCTGCTCGCGGCCACGCATGCGCGCCGCCACTTGTTTGCCCAGCACTTCGCCGGTGGCGGCGCTGACGATCAGATGCCAGGCATCTACCGCCACACTCTCGTGCGCAAAACCGGGGCGGACTACGATGGCCCAGCCCTTGGCCTGTAAAGCGGGCAACTGCTCGGCCCAGAAATCGCCGAAGAAATCTTCTTGCACCAAGGTCCAGAGCGAGGCCAGGGTCTGCTCTGCCGCTTGCGCCGCGCTATCCGTGCGCCACTGCAGGGTATCGCCGGGCAGCGGATGCAGGCCCAGTTCCCATACCAGATCGAGGGCGTCGGCTTCGGCGCCGAGGTCGCGCAGCAACAGCCGCCGGCCTTGGCTGTCTTCAACCGTTTGCGATGAAGCCGGGCGCCGGTTCAACAGCGTGGTTGGCGCGGCGGTTTCCCACTGCAAGCCGTCATCGGTGACATAGGTCCAGGTGATTTGCGCCACCGTGACGTTGGGGCCACGCGGCCCGAACGGGCCGGAAGGCCGCATTCCCAGCAGGCCGTCGCCGCGGCCCAGGGTTTGCAGTGTCAGGCGCGGGCGGAAATGGCCGACCGAATTTGCAGCAGAATTCATCTCGCTGAAAAGCGAACGCTCAGTTCGCCCAGGTCGCCATATTGGATAGCGATATCTTGCGCCACAGGCAGCTCGAAACTGCCGGCATAGGAACCGGTGATGATGGCTTGCCCGGCTTGCAGTCCCTGGCCTCTGCTGCGCAGGAATTCCGACAGCCAATACAACGGGGCGCGCGGATTGCCGGCGGGATGGCGGCCTTGCAGCTGGGTGGTTTCCTTGGTTTCGGTGCTGACACGGATCGCCAGTTCGGTGGCTGTGGCGATATTAAGCGCACGCTCCGCATCCACTTGAGGGCCGAGGTACAGTCCCTGGTTGAGTAGCCCATCCGCCAGGTTTTCAATAAATCCCGCTTGCTCCGGATCGCTGTAGCGGCTGTCGATCAGTTCGAGCGCAAGATGGGTGCTGCCGATGGCGGCGTCGATTTCCGCCACTGAGTAGGGTAACGCGCGCGGCGGTAAATCCCGCGCAAGGACAAAAGCCAGTTCTGGCTCGACTCGGACCTGGCCCTCATGTGCCCATGCGACACATGGCTTGCTGCGACAGACGGTGTTGGCGTAAATTGGCGCCAACACCGGCTGTCCATCGGCCGGCAAGCCGCACTTCCAGGCGCTTATCTTATCGCCAAGTTGCTCGCTTACCAGCGCCTGTATCGCCAGCGCCGCCTCGGCATCCAGCGGCCGCAAATGCAACGGCAGGCGAGCGCCCTGGATACCGGCTTTGCGGCGTGTGGCCAGGATGGTAGCAGCGTCAGACGCGGTGCCGGACAAAGCTTGTTGGATTGGAGACATGACAGCCTTTGAATCAGAGATGGGTTGGCGAGGCAGCAGAGGATATCGATGAAATGAGTTCTATTGAGAGTTTCATGAAACATGACAATGCGCTTAACAAACGCAGCTAACTGGGGTCAGAGTGAACTTTCTGCGGGCCTTTTGCAGAAACTTCACTCTGACCCCACTTAGCGGGCCACGGAGTACCTGCCTCATTGTTAAAAAAGAACAAAACCGCCGAATGCGCTCTATCTCTCTCCGAACCCGTCATGTGGGGTCAGAGTCAAGTTTCGCGATGAAGCGCTGCGAAAGTTGACTCTGACCCCAGATGACTCTTGCCGCGGCGATGTCATGATGTGCGATCCTGCATAAAGCGTTTGCCCGATATTTTAGCTGCGAACAACAATTCAAAAGAAGGATCTGTACTATATGTCTTTTCTTCAACAACTCGCCGCTCGCTTCGGCGCATTTTTCCTGGCCCTGATGACATCCACTACCGCCCTTGCCGCCTCCGCTCCAACGCCGCCGATCGCCGCCAAACAGCCCTGGCAGGAAACCCGCCACGGCGAAGTCGTCACTGACGACTATCACTGGCTGCGTGAAAAAACCAACCCCAAGGTGATCGCTTACCTGAAGGCGGAAAATTCCTATACCCAGGCCATGACCAAGGAGCTGGCGCCGCTGTCGAAAAAACTCTACGGCGAAATCAAGGGCCGCATGAAAGAAACCGATCTGTCGGTGCCGACCCGGCGTGGCAATTTCTACTATTACAGCCGCACCGAAGCCGGCCAGCAGTACCCGATCATCTGCCGCCGCCGCGCCAATGAAGCAGCAGATTTTGCCTACGACGCCAGCGCCAGCGAAGAAATCCTGCTGGATGAAAACCAGCTGGCAAAGGGCAAGGAATTCTTTGAAGTCGACAGTTTCGAGGTCAGCCCTGACGACCGTTACCTGGCCTACTCCACCGACACCGTCGGTTACCGTCAATACCAGTTGCACATCAAGGATCTCAGTAACGGCAAATTGCTGGCCGATACGGTCGAGCGCGTGACCAGCCTGGCATGGGCCGCGGATAGCCAGACCTTATTCCTGGTACAGGAAGACGCCACCACCAAGCGTTCCGATCTATTGTCGCGCCTCAAGCTGGGCAGCAAGCCGGTCGAGGTGTATCGCGAAGCGGTAGAGCAATTCAATCTCGACGTCGACCACAGCAGCGATCGCAAATTCATTGAGCTCGGCGCCCACAGCACCGACACTAGCGAAGTCAGCCTGCTGCCGGCCGATCAGCCGGAAGGCAGTTTCCATTCGGTGTTGGGACGTGAAACCGGCCATCGCTACAGCGTCGATCATCGCGACGGCGAACTGTTCATCCTGACCAACCAGAACGCCAAGAATTTCCGCTTGGTGACGGCGCCGCTGGCAACCCCAGACTCGGCCCACTGGCAAGAATTGATCGGCCACGACCCCAAGGTCTTGCTGGAAGCCTTCGAACTGTTCCGCGATTTCCTGGTCGTCAGCGAAAAGGCCGACGCCCAGGAGCGTACGCGCATCTACAATTTCGCCGACCGTAGCTGGCGCACGCTGCAGTTCGACGAAGCTGTGTACAGCTCGCATGCGGGCGGCACACCGGAATTCACCTCGCACCGTTACCGCCTGATGTACGAGTCGCCGGTGACGCCGCCGACGGTGTTCGATATCGACATGGCGAGCGGCCAGCGCGAGCTGTTGAAACAACAGGAAGTGCCCGGCTACGATCCGACTCTGTATGAAACCAAACGCCTCTGGGCAAGCGCACGCGACGGCGTCCAGGTACCGCTCTGGACGGTTGCCAAAAAGGGCCTCAAGCTGGACGGCTCGGCGCCATTGCTGTTGTACGCCTACGGCTCGTATGGCATACCGGCCGACGCGGGGTTCTCCAACAGCCGCATCAGCCTGCTCGATCGTGGCGTGGTGTATGCCGAAGCGCACATCCGCGGCGGCAACGACATGGGCGAGCACTGGCATGACGACGGCATGCTGATGCACAAGAAAAACACCTTCTACGATTTCATCGACAGCGCCGAATATCTGATCCAGCAAGGCTGGACCAGCCCGCAACATCTGATCATCGAAGGCGGCAGCGCCGGCGGCCTGTTGATGGGCGCGGTCGTCAATCTGCGCCCGGACCTGTTCCACGCCGTGCACGCCGCGGTGCCTTTCGTCGACGTAATAAGCACCATGCTCGACGCCAGCCTGCCGTTGACCGCCGGCGAATACCTGGAATGGGGCGATCCCAACCAGAAGCCGGCCTACGATTACATGCGCAGCTACTCGCCCTACGACAATATCGAGCGCAAGGCTTATCCGGCGATGCTGGTCACCACTGGCTTGAACGATAGCCAGGTCATGTATTGGGAGCCGGCCAAATACGTCGCCAAACTGCGCGCCATGAAAACCGACCACCATCCGCTGCTGCTCAAAGTGAATATGGGCGCCGGCCACGGCGGCGCTTCCGGCCGCTATGACGCCATCAAGGAAAGAGCATTTGAAATGGCGTGGATGTTGTCGCAATGGGGCATAGGCGCATCTAAAAAACGCTAATCGTTTTTTTATTTTCTTATCAATTTACATAGGGCAGCTATTCATGAATCGATTGTTCCCGAGTTCTTATCTTGCCATTCCCTGTCTGATGCTGGCCACCGCATCGATGATTGCGCCGTTCGCCGCGCACGCGGTTACGCTTGCCCCGGTGGAGGAAGTCACCGAAGTCTTGCATGGCGTGACAGTGCAAGATCCCTATCGCTATTTCGAAAATGTGAAAGATCCCAAGGTGCAAGCCTGGCTAAAAGAACAGGGCGCCGACGCCCGCGCGCAACTGGACCGGATAGAACTGCGCGGCAAGCTGGAGCAGCGCATCGCCGAAATCTCCGCCGCCACCGGCGATGACATCCGCTCGGTGACACGCATGCCGGGCAACCAGGTGTACTACCTCAAGCGCGCCAAGGATGAAAAACAATTCAAGCTGGTGATGCGTGACGGCCTGCAAGCTCCCGAGCGGGTGCTGGTCGATCCGGAGCTGGACGCCAAGCGCACCGGCGTGCCGCACGCCATCAATTATTTCGTGCCGGCCTGGGACGGCAAGCACGTGGCCTATGGCGTATCGGCCGGCGGCTCGGAAGATGCTTCGCTGTATATCCTCGATGTGCAAAGCGGCAAAACCGTCGGCGAGCCGATTCCGCGTGTGCACGAAGCCCTGCTGGGCTGGCTGCCTGACAGCAAGTCGCTTACCTTCAACCAGCTCAAGGTTCTCAAGCCGGGTGATGCCGAGTCCGAGACCTATCTCGATAGCAAAGTCATGTGGCTCAAGCTTGGCGCTGCTGCCGCTGAGGCCAAGCCGGTGTTCGGCCCGACCGTCACCACCGGCCTCGGCCTGGCGCGGCTGGATGTCGGCGCCATCATCTTCAATCCCGGCAGCCGCTGGATGATTGCACGGACTACAGACACCACCTTGCCTGAGGGTTTCCTGTTTGTCGCCGAGGTCGCGGATCTGGACAAACCGACGGTGGCGTGGAAAAAGATCTCCAGCTTTGACGACAAGATCACCGAGGTTGAACTGAAAGGCAATGACTTGTATCTGCTGACGCACGCCGGCGCGCCGCGCAACCGTGTCCTGAAACTCGATCTGCGCCATCCTGACCTGAAGCTGGCGCGTGAGGTTGCCACAGCGCCGAAGGATGCCGTGCTGGAGAAATTCTCCTTGACCCATAATGCGCTGATCGGCGAAGTCCGGGAAGGCACGTCGATTGTGCTGCGGCGCTATGCGGCGGGAGACACTCAAGGAAAAAACATCAGCCTGCCGTTCAAGGGCGCCGCCAGCGTGCACCACGATCCGGCCCATGTTTATAGCGATGTGTTGTACACCCTGAGCGGCTGGACCCAGTTGCCGCGCACCTTGCTTCTCAAAGGTAATGTATCGGCCGACGCCGGCCTGCGCGTCAACCCGACTATGCCCAATCTGCCAGAGGTGGAAGTGGCCGACGTCAAGTTGCCGAGCTACGACGGCGCGCTAGTGCCGATGACCTTGCTCTACAAGAAAGGCCTCAAGCGCGACGGCAGCAATCCGACCTTGCTCAACGCTTACGCCGCCTACGGCCATTCGCAAACCGCAGGCTTCTCGCCGGCCGCCATGGCCTGGATCGAGCAGGGTGGGGTGCTGGCCTACGCGAATGTGCGCGGCAGCGGCGTCTACGGCGACGATTGGTATCGGGCCGGTTTCAAAGCCACCAAATCGAATACCTGGAAAGACGGCGTGGCTTGCGCCGAATATCTGATCGCTGAAGGCTACGCCACACCCAAGACCCTGGGGATAATGGGCACCAGCGCCGGCGGCATTTTTGTCGGCCGTACGGTGACTACCGCGCCGCAGTTGTTTGCCGCCGCCATTTTCAATGTCGGCATCATGGATGCGGTGCGGGCGGAAGATAGCGCCAACGGCATTACCAACATCTCCGAGTACGGCAGCGCCAAGAACCCGGCCGAATTTCCGGCACTGCTGGAAATGAGCACCTACCACAACATCAAGGACAACACGGCTTATCCGGCGGTGATGCTGGTGCACGGCATGAACGATCCGCGGGTCGACGTCTGGCACAGCGCGAAGACGGCGGCGCGCCTGCAGGCAGCGACCAATAGCGGCAAGCCGATCCTGTTGCGGCTCGACATGCAAGCCGGCCACGGCATAGGCAGCACCGCCACCCAGCGTTATGCGTTGTCTGCCGATATCTATAGTTTCCTGCTGTGGCAAATGGGGAAGGTGAAGCAAGCCGATAATTGAATGCGAAACTCTTGCCCGGTTTGCGCTAAACAGACGCAGCTAACTGGGGTCAGAGTGAACTTTCTGCGTGCTTTTTGCAGAAACTTCACTCTGACCCCACTTAGCGGGCCACGGAGTACCTGCCTCATCATTAAAAAGAACAAGACCACGTAGTGCGCCCTGTCTTTCTCCGAATCCGTCATGTGGGGTCAGAGTCAAGTTTCGCGATGAAGCACTGCGAAAGTTGACTCTGACCCCAGATGACTCTTTCTCAATAATGCTTGGCCAGCCACTCCAGCAAGGCTTTATGAAACTCAGCCGGCTGTTCCATCTGCGGCGCATGGCCCAGCCCGCTAAACTCGATCAGGGTGGCTTGCGGAATTAGTCTGGCTACCTGTTTGCCCAGCAGCTTGTACTGGCCGATTTTCGCCCTTACCGCCGCTGACGCCGCATCGCTGCCGATGGCGGTGGTGTCTGCATCGCCGATCAGCAGCAGCGCCGGCATGCTGAGATCCTTGAATTCATAGACCACCGGCTGAGTGAAAATCATGTCGTAGATCAGTGCCGAATTCCACGCCACCAGCGCATGGCCCGGCCCCTGGTTAAGCCCCGCCAGCATAGTCACCCAGCGTTCATATTCCGGCTTCCAGCGGCCGACGTAATAAGTAGTCTGTTCATATTTCCGCAGGCTGTCGGCACTCAGCTTCAATTCCCGTTGATACCACTGATCGACCGTGCGATAAGGCACGCCCAGCGCTTTCCAGTCTTCCAGGCCGATCGGATTGACCATCACCAATTGCGTCACCTGCTGCGGATACAGCAGGGCGTAACGAGTGGCTAGCATGCCGCCGGTGGAATGGCCGACGATGATAGCCTGGCGGATGCCTAGCTGTTCCAGCAAAGCGTGGGTGTTGCTGGCGAGTTGCTGGAACGAATATTGATAATGCTCAGGTTTGCTCGATGTGCAAAAACCGATCTGGTCCGGCGCAACCACTCGGTAGCCGGCGCTGCTCAAGGCCGCGATCGTTTGTTCCCAGGTCGCGCCGCAGAAATTCTTGCCATGCATCAGAACCACGGTGCGGCCGTTGCCGGTGCCGGCGCCGCTGGCGGCAACATCCATATAACCCATCTGCAACTGCCGCCCTTGCGATTCGAAGGCGTAATGTTTCAGTTCATAGGGATAGGCGAAGCCCTGCAATTCAGGGCCGTAAGCCGGTGCGGCAGGAGCGGTTTGCGCCGTGGCGGCGGAAAATGCGGTGCTCAGCAGCAAAGCGAAGATCCAGGAAGACAATGAATTGGACATGCGGACGTTTTCCTCTGGGGGTGAGGCGGCCATCTTACTCCCGGATTTCGCTAGCTGCTGCGCCGCTCTATCTGTGATCCATTTGATTACCTGAGACGTAATCGACCGTGCTCTGGGTAGCGTGGAGAATGCAACTGTCGACAACGACAAAACAAACTCTCCGAACCCATCTATCCTTGAAGGAGCACGATCATGACCAGCACCACTAGCGCAAAAAATACTGAACAAGATGTTGCCAATGAGGCCGCCGCCATCGCCAGCCGCTATATCGCAGCCTGGGACGAAGCAGATGCAGTACGCCGCCGCGCGCTGATAGCGGCGGTCTTCACCCCGCAAGCCACCTATGTCGATCCGATGATGCGTAACGCCGGCCATGACGGGCTGGACGCCATGATAGGCGCGGTGCAACAGCAATTCGCGGGGCTGCGTTTCAGATTGCATGGCAAGCCAGACGGCCATAACGACGTGGTCCGTTTTTCCTGGGCGCTGGCGGCCGATGGCGCCGAGCCGGTGGCTTACGGCACCGACATCGTGGTGGTGGCGGAAGACGGACGCATCAGCAGCGTCACCGGCTTCCTGGATGCGATGAATTTGCCAGCTTGAAGCTGTCTGGATTGAACTGCCGACAGCTCCTGCGATACCGGGATACACTGCCCGGTAATTCTTCGGAGACAACTTATGGGTGCACCGCAACTCGTGGCAAAACAGGCCGTAGCGAAACCACAGGCAGAGCAGGCTGCGCGGAATCGCTACTTCAACGACTTCGCCGCAGCATTGCGCTATTGGCGCGGCAAACGCGGCTATAGTCAGTTGCGGCTGTCGACCGAAAGCCATATCTCGCAGCGCCACATCAGTTTCCTGGAAAGCGGGCGTTCGCAACCGAGCCGGGAACTGATCCTTAAATTAGGCACGACGCTCGATATTCCGCTGCGCCAGCGCAATGTGATGTTGTTGGCGGCGGGTTTCGCGCCCGCCTATCAGGAGCGAAAATTGTCTGATCCGGAATTGGCGTCGGTCAAGCAGGCGCTGGATTTCATGCTGGCCCAGCAAGTGCCTTATCCGGCGCTGGTGGTGGATCGCTTATGGAACCTGGTGATGAGCAACGGCCCGGCCGCCATGCTGATCAGGTGGCTGCTGGATATGCCGGAAAACCAGCCGATTCCGCGTGAAGGCGTCAACGTCTTGAAGCTGATGCTGGATCCGCAAGCCATCCGCAAATACCTGGTCAACTGGCAAGACGTCAGCGCCGATCTGTTGCACTGGATACAGCGCGAAGCCATGAGCGACGGCCCGGGTAGCGAGGCGACCAATCTGCTTGAGCAATTGCTGGCGCTGCCCGGCGTCAAGGCCGCCACCCAAACGCCGAATCTCGACACGCGCGTCTTACCGTTCCTGGCGATGACGATCAAGAAGGATGAGGTCGAATTGAATCTGTTCACCTCGATCGCCACCATGGGCACGCCGCACGATGTCACCGTGCACGAGTTGCGGATTGAGTCATTCTTCCCCGCCGACGCCGCTACCGCAGCATGGTTCAAGAGCCGCGCCTGAGCCAGGTTTTCCAGTGCGCCTGACAAACGCAGCTAACTGGGGTCAGAGTGAACTTTCTGCGCGCTTTTTGCAGAAACTTCACTCTGACCCCACTTAGCGGGCCACGGAGTACTGGCTCATCGTTAAAAAGAACAAAACCACGTAGTGTGTTCTGTCTTTCTCCGAATCCGTCATGTGGGGTCGGAGTCAAGTTTCGCGATGAAACACTGCGAAAGTTGACTCCGACCCCAGATGACTCTTGCGTAGCGTTTTACAATAGGCCCGCGACATACACCAAACTTTCTGGAGGAAGCAAAATGGCAAGGAAAATGCTAGGCCTGGCAGTCGCAACATGGTGCGCACCCTTGCTGGTTGCATGCGCCGGCGCGCCAGGCGCGACGCCGATCATGGTTCCCGACAATCTCAATGTGGCGCCGCCCCAGACCCTGTCGCTGGAAGTGCAGGCCAGCGGCGTGCAAATTTATCAATGCGCCGTTGCAAAAACCGACGCCTCTCAATTCGAATGGCGCTTCGTGGCGCCGCAGGCCGATCTGTTCGACCGCGACGGCAAAAAGATCGGCCATCACTACGCCGGCCCGACCTGGGAATCGACCGACGGCAGCAAGGTGGTTGGCGCGCTGCAGGCGCAGAACCCCGGCCCTGACGCCAGCGCCATTCCGTGGTTGCTGCTCAGCGCAAAATCAACTTCCGGGGCGGGTGTCTTCGGCCTGACGCAAAGCATCCAGCGCTTGCAGACCGTAGGCGGCAAAGCGCCGGCGGATGGCTGCGATCAAGCGCAACTTGGCAAAGAAGCACGCATACCTTATCAAGCGATATACCGGTTTTACTCCGCCCGGTCATAAGCTGTCCTGCGCGGCGTTTGCGCTGGGATCAGTTGCCGGAAAGGCTACGATAAATTGATCCAGGCAATTTGTAACATGCACCGCAAGCGTCAAAAGTACTGATATATTGTCGCGGGGAAATTTGCTCCTTAACTTATTTTCCGGCCGCCCGGCATTGCCGGCGGCCGGCAGCGACTCATTGGAGCTTTTGTTATGCGTGATGTGATCAAGCACGGTTTGACTTTGTTTTGTATTTTGGCGCCGCTGGCTGCAAATGCGGGCGACACCCTCGGCAAGATTCGCGATAGCCAGACCATGACGTTTGCCTATCGGGAAACCGCGCCCTTTTCTTACACTAATGAGAATAAGCAGATCGTCGGTTATTCAATCGACATGTGTCAAAAGATCGCAGAGGCGGTAAAACGCGAGCTGAAGTTGCCGAATCTGAAAGTGCAGTATCTGGCGGTCGATTCGGCTACCCGCTTTTCCAGCATTATCGAAGGCAAAGCCGACATGGAATGCGGCTCGACCACCAATAACGCCGAACGCCGCACGCGCGTCGCCTTCACCGTCCCGCATTTCTTTTCCAGCGTGCGCATGATCGTCAAGACCGGCAGCGGCATCAAGAACTGGGCCGACCTGCGCGGCAAAACCATCGCGACTACCAAGAGCACCACCACTATCGATCTGGTCAACGAACGCAGCAACGTGCGCTCGCTGAATATCAAGGTGCTGGAAGCCAAGGACGACGCCGAAGCGTTTGCCTTCGTCGAGCAGGGCAAGGCCGACGCTTATGCGATGGACGACGTGCTGCTGTATAGCTTGCGCTCGACCGCAAAGAATCCTGCGGCGTATGCGGTCCTGGGCGATCCGTTGTCGATCGAACCGTATTCGCTGATGTTGCGCAAGGATGATCCAGCCTTCAAGAAACTGGTGGATCGCGAGATGGTGCGCCTGGTCAACGACGGTGAATTGCAAAAGACCTATAGCTACTGGTTCACCCAGCCGAACGGTCCCAAGGGCAGCAATCTGAATATGCCGATGGGATATCTGTTGCGCGATTCTTTGCAATATCCATCGGACAAGACCGCGCAGTAAGAACAGCTGCTGAAGTTGTCAACCTGATGCCGAACGGAGCTGCCGTCAGCATCAGAGCCTGGCCCGCAACTAGAACGCATCTCACGGATATTGATGAAATGAGTTCTATTACTTTGACACCGGCGCCGGCGGCGTCGGCTGGTTCATCAGTTTGATCATCAGCTTTTCGAAAGCCGGCACGTTCACTTCGCGCACCACCGTCGTCACGCTGCCGATCAGGCCTGGCGGTGCGTACGCGGCCGGCCAGGACAAGGTATTGCCGTAGCCGGCGCCGAAGTCGGTATCGATGCTGACATACAGCTGATCGGCTTTGCTGATCAGCGTCGGGTCCAGCCAGACCGCCGTAGCCAGCTCATCCCACAGCGGGAATCCGGTTTCGGTAACCTTCTTCACCATTTGCGTCAAAGGCGTGCCGGCCTTGGTCATGTCGTTCAATAGCCGGGCGCTGAGTTCGGTCGCAGTCGACGGATCGGCCGGCACCATGACGATCCGTTTCCACGGTGCGCGCAAGGCGATCTTCGCGGCTTCCGGATCCCAGCGGAAGTTGAATTCCAGGCGCGGCGTGTTGATATATTCGCGCGCAAACTGTTGCGCCGATTTGGACGGCAACACTTGATGCGGATTCAGGCTGCCGCCCATGTAGACGATTTCCTTGGCGGTCTCGGCAAAACTCGGGTCGAGGCTGATCGCCAGCGCCACATTCGTCATCGGCCCGGTAGCCAGGATGGTCACCTGGCCCGGGAACTCGTGTACTTTCCTGATCATGAAATTGGCGGCGATTTCAGTCGATGGCTTGGTATGCGGCATGCCTTCCGGCAGTTGCGGCACCACATTGTAGGCGTGGTAATTCGGCTGGCTTTGGATGGTGCCGTCCGGCCATTTCTCATCCATCCAGGCGCCCTTGTAGACCAGCTTGCCGTACAAGGCCTCCCAGCGCCGTGTCGCTTCCTGCGTATTCAGCAAGGGAAAGGTGGAGCCGGGCACCACCGGAATATCGCTGCGTCCGATCACTTCCAGTGTGCGCAGGGCGTGCGCGATATTTTCGTCGCGCCAGGTCGAGCCGCTGACGATCGTGATCCCCAGCACTTCCACATCCGGCGACTGGATCGCCATCAGCTGCGCCGCGCGCGGGCCGCAGATGTCGTCGTCGATAATCACTTTGCGTTTGCCTTCAGCCTGCGCCTGCGACGGCAATGTCGCAGAGACTGCAACTCCCAGCATGAATACCGTCGATAACAAGCGGCGCCGGATTGAATTCGATTTCATTTGACACTTTCAGATGGAAAACCCAGGCAGCTTGCGCTGCCTGATTGCGGATTTAGAAGTTCGAGCGGAACTGCACTCCGAACATGCGCGGTTCGTTGATGAACGCCGTCCGGTTATTGAAATCGATGCCGCCCACCGCAACGATCTTGTTGGTGATATTGCGGGCGAACGCTGCGATTTCATATTTGTCGCCGTCCCACTTGTAGCCGGCGCGCAAGCCGCCTTCCAGCAAAGGTTTGCCGGTGAACTCGGTCGAGTTGTACAGGAAGAAGTTGATCTTGCTGCGATAGGCCCAGTCGGTATAGAAGTAGAGTTCGTCGTTGTTGCCCATCGGGATGCCGTAGCGCGCAGTGACGTTGGCGATCCACTTCGGTGCTTGCGGCAGCGAGTTGCCATCGATCGAATACAAGCCTGGCCGTACTTGCGTGTTGAGCACGGTGCAAGTGGCGCAACCGGCCACCAGCAGGTTCGGATCGCGAATCTGCGTGTAGTTGTAGCTGCCGCCTAATGTAACGCGCAGACGCTCGGTCAGGTTGGCTTCCAGATCCAGCTCGGCGCCACGGCCGACTGTTTTCGCCGCATTCACCAGCATGATCGAGTTGGAGTTGCCGCCAACCGCTGTCAACTGCTGATTCTTGACGTCGAAACTGTAGACGCTGAAGTTGGCGCGCGCCCGGCGGTTGAACAGATCTGCCTTGATCCCGGCTTCATAGGACGTAATGGTTTCCGCGTTGGCGACAGTGATCGGCACCGAGGACGACGGCGCCGCAATACTCGGCGCACGGAAGCCGGTTGCGACTCGCGCATAGGTATTGATGTCATTGGTCAAGGCATAGTTGGCGCTGGCGTCCCAGCTGACGTTCGATTTGCTTTCGCTGATCGAGCTTGGCCCGGTAAATGACACATTGTTAGCGATCTCGTTGGCGAAATCTTTCTTGTCTTGCGTATACCGCAAGCCGCCGCGCAATTTGAAGCGGTCGTTGACGTCATAGGTCAGCGAGCCGAATGCAGCGTAAGCCGTGTTCTTCTGACGATTTTGCAGATAGCTGGTTTGCAGTTGCGTGGTGCTGTCGAAGTTGGAACTGTTGCCGGCGACGTCTTCGTAGAAATAATACAAGCCGGTCTGCCAGTTGAGCGGCCCTTCATTCTTCGACTCGACCCGGAACTCCTGCGAGAACTGCTTGTGATCGGCGACGCCGCCGCCGGTCTGCACCTGGAATGGAATGAAGCCGGGGCCGGTCGGCGTGCCGCCGTCGATATCGCCGCGGCTGAAATAACTGGAGATGGTTTCATAACCGGTGATCGAATACAGTTTTACCTGATCCAGGTTCCAGCTCAGGCGGGCACTGCCGCCGGCGGTGTGCAAGGACTGGTTGTTCAAACCGTTGAAGGTGACCTGGGAGGGACTGAAACCGGCGACGAAGCCGTCGCTGCCTTTCTCCAGGATATTGGCGCGGAACAAGCGTGCGCTGCCCTCGGTGGCGCGCGAGTGCAGATTGAACAAGGCGTTGAAAGTACCGTCCGGCTTGTACAGGAATTGCAGGCGGCCGGCGCGTTCGTTGTAGCCTTCCAGGTTGGCAGTGCCGCCACCGTTATTCTTGACCCAGTCGTCGCGATGCTCGATCAGCGTCGAAAAGCGCATCGCCCATTGATCGCTCAAGGGCACGTTGACCGCTGCCTCGACATTGGCGGTATTGTGGGTGCCGTCAGAGATGCTGTAGTAGCCGCCGACCTTGTCCAGGCTGGGTTTGGCCGAATCGAATTTCACCACGCCGGCCGGCGTATTGCGGCCGAACAGCGTGCCTTGCGGGCCGCGCAACACCTCGACGCCGGCCAGGTCGAACATCGGGAAGCCCTTGAGGGCGGCGTTTTCCTGCACTACATCGTCGAATATCAGCGATACCGGCTGCGAGGCGAAGGCGGAAAAATCCGTATTGCCGTAGCCGCGGATATAGAAGCGGGGGAAGGTGCGGCCGTTCGACGATTCGATATTCAGGCTCGGCACCTTGGCCGCCAGTACGCGGATATCCTGGCCGCCGGAGTTCAGCACATCCAGCGTTTCACCTTTTAGCAGGGTCACTGAAATCGGCACGTCCTTGATTTTTTCCACGCGCCGTTGCGCTGTTACGGTCATGGTTTCCAGCTGCAGGCCGCCGCCCTGCGCGGTTTCCGCCGCAGCCGCTGCTGGCGCGCTCTGCGCCATGGCAGCTCCGAACGGCAATGCAGCTCCCAGTGTCAGCACTTGTGCACAACGCATGTGGGCGCGCGCCCTCGCTTTTTTTCCCATTTTCCATCCCTCTGTTGTCGACATTGATAATCTGCATTTGCTCGTGAATTTGCTCGCGGACTTGCTTGCTTTTTTTGGGGCAGCATTGCGCAAGTGACGATCAGGTCATCGAAAAACACTCTCGACGATTGACCAGAACGGATTCATGCAACGCAAAGACCGTGCCAGAATTTTTCCCGGCAGGAAGAAATGGAGAAACGGTATTACGATTTGTATTGAAAATATATTGTATACATACGAAAAATAGCTTTTGATGACGAGCCATGCTGCATGGACTGCAAATCCGAATGGTTGCGGTGGGGTCGATTTGAAGCGGGGATAACGCCATTTATTGGTGAATTTCGGCAAGCCACGCGCCAAATGAGGGACGTCTGCTTCAGGAAGGAACCGGATTAGTGCGCAGCCCATGTCTCAAAATAACGACATTTTTCAGGAATTTGTATACACTTTAAACCAGCTCGGGCAATGTCCGTTGTGGGGCGAAACATGGTGACGCAGGATGGCAGGATGGTGCTGGCAGTGAGAGGATTCAGGGCGGGATTTAAGGCGAGATTCAGGGTGGGATTTTAAGCGGATCTTACTATGCGATATCGAGGATTTCAGCCAGGTCCACTTCGTGCAGGTCGTCGCTCAGGCGCAAGGCGCGCTCGATATCGAGCAGATGCTGATCCATCAGCTTGACGGCTAGTGCAGTGTTGCCGGCGGCGATCGCGTCTATCAGTTGTTCGTGTTCGTCGCTCTGGCAGGCGGTCCGGCCCGGGGCCTGATACAGCGCGATGATCAATGAGCAACGCGACACCAGTTCGCGCAGGAAGCGGGTCAGCACCGGGTTGCCGGCGCTGTCGGATAACAGGATATGGAATTCGCCGCCCAGGCGTATCCATTTGGCGTGATCGCCGCTATGAAAGGACGCATGTTCTTCTTTCACGATCTGACGCAAGCGAGTCAGTTGCGCGCGGCTGGCGTTGGCGATCGCCAGCGGCACGATCGCGGCTTCGATGGCGCGTCGTGCGGCGAAAATCTCACGCGTTTCTTGCGGCGTCGGCTGGGCGATGATGGCGCCGCGGTTGGGGCGCAATTCGAGAATATGGTCATGCGCCAGGCGCTGGATCGCTTTGCGCACGATGGTGCGGCTGACAGCAAACAGCTCGCACAGGCTGGCCTCGGTCAGCTTGGTGCCCGGCGGCAGGCGCTGGCTCATCACCGCCTTCAGCACCGAATCGTAAATCTTTTGATCGACGATGCCGCTGCCGCGTTTGGACGCCGGCCTGGCTGCTGGCTTGGCCACGGCCGTAACAGCGGCGGTAACGGCAGCCGTGTCTCCAGACTTTTTTTTCATGGATCCCATTTCTATTTTGGATAACAAGCCTGCGCTCATGCTACCGCAAATTCCTGCCGGCAGTCAGGTGCAAAAGGCACAGCACAAACCGCGCCAGATGGCTTCAGGTTTGCGCTATTTGTCTCTGGCATGCAGTTTGCTTTTGTTGGGACTTTATGTCGACAAACATTACGTTGCAAGTCGGCGACGAACATAGAAATTGATGTAGCATGTTGCTTGCTTTGGTATGCGCTGATACGTGATACGCGCACGCAGCACGGTAGACAACAACGCTGGAATCATTTTGCAACAGTCTTTCATTGGCATAGGCAAAAGAAAGTGACTTCAACCATACCGCGTCTGGAAATCGCCCATATCCGCAAAGCCTATCCTGGCGTGCTGGCCAACGACGATATCAATCTGCGGGTTGCACCCGGTGAGATCCATGCTGTCCTCGGCGAGAACGGCGCCGGCAAATCGACCCTGATGAAAATCATTTTCGGCACCGTGAAACCGGACGCCGGCGAAATTTTCTGGAACGGCGAGCAGGTCCACATCGCCAATCCGCATGTGGCGCGCAAGCTTGGTATTGCCATGGTGTTCCAGCATTTCTCCTTATTCGATACGCTCACCGTCGCAGAAAACATCGCGCTCGGCCTGGCCTCGGATGTCAGCATGCCGGAGCTGGTGACGCAAATCCGCCAGACCGGCGAAAAATACGGACTGGAGCTGGAACCGCATCGCCATGTGCATACTTTGTCGGTGGGTGAACGGCAGCGCGTCGAGATCGTGCGCGCCTTGCTGACCAACCCGCAATTGCTGATCCTCGACGAACCGACTTCGGTGCTGACACCGCAGGCGGTGGATAAGCTGTTCGTCACCCTGCGCAAACTGGCCGCCGAAGGTTGCAGCATTCTGTACATCAGCCACAAGCTCGATGAAATCCGCGCCTTGTGCCACAGCGCCACCGTCATGCGCAACGGCAAGGTCACCGGCAATTGCGATCCGCGCAACGAAACCAGCGCCGGCCTGTCGCGGATGATGATCGGCGACGAGCTGGTGCGCCTGCAGCGCGAACGCAATCCCGACTCGCAACGCAGCGAGCGCAAGTTGCACATCAACCGCTTGAATTTGTTGAAAGCGCACTTGTTCGCCACCGAATTGCACAATATCGAATGTGAAGTGCGAGCCGGAGAGATTGTCGGCATCGCTGGTGTTTCCGGCAACGGCCAGCAGGAATTGCTGGCGGCGCTGTCAGGCGAAGATCAGCGCGCTGCGCCGAATATGCTGATGCTGGCGGGCCGCGCCGCCGGCCACCTTGCGCCTAATCCGCGCCGCGCACTCGGCCTCGGGCTGGTGCCTGAGGAAAGACTGGGACGCGGCGCGGTGCCGGCCATGACCTTGGCGGCCAACATGCTGCTGTCGCATCAGAAACCTCCTTTTGTGAAACGCGGCATGATCGATTTTGCCTACGCCCGCAGCGCCGCCGCCGCCATCATCGAGCGCTTCAAGGTCAAGGCCAGCGGCCCCGATGCTTTGGCGAAAAGCCTGTCCGGCGGCAATCTGCAGAAATTCATCGTCGGCCGCGAACTGGAGCGCAAGCCAAGCGTGTTCATTGTGGCGCAGCCGACCTGGGGCGTGGACGTGGGCGCGGCTGCGCAAATCCATGCTGAAATCCTGGCGTTAAAAAAGGAAGGTTGTGCGGTGCTGATTATTTCCGAAGAACTCGATGAATTGTTTGCCTTGTGCGATCGCTTGCATGTGATTGCCAAGGGCCGCTTGTCGCCCTCGATTGCGATTGAACAAGCCACACGTGAACAGGTCGGCTTGTGGATGAGCGGCTTATGGCAGCAAGACGGGCAGGAGGCTACGCATGCGTGATCTCTGGCCATGGAAACTGGAACTGCGCGGCACGCCGTCGCGAGCAATGACGTATCTGTCGCCAGTGCTGGCCATCGTCATGACCATGTTGCTGGGCGCATTGCTGTTCATCGCGCTGGGCAAGGATCCGCTGGCCGGCCTCAAGGTATTTTTGATCGACCCGTTCAACGGCAAGCGCGCCATCAGCGAGCTGCTGTTGAAATCGGTGCCCTTGATACTTTGCGCATTGGGCCTGGCGGTGTGCTTTCGCGCCAATGTCTGGAATATCGGCGCTGAAGGTCAGTTCACGGTCGGCGCCTTGTTTGCCGGCGCTACGCTGGTGCTGATCGATGTGCCGGGCCATGCGACCCCCGGCAGCCTCGGCTTAGTGCTGATGATCATCGCCGGCATCCTCGGCGGCGCCTTCTGGGCCAGCATCACGGCGCTGCTGCGCGATCGCTTCAACGCCAACGAAATCCTGGTGTCGCTGATGCTGACCTATGTCGCACAATTGCTGTTGATGTATGCAGTAAACGGACCGTTGAAAGATCCGAACGGCATGAACTTCCCGCAATCGAAAGTGTTCTCCAGCGAATTCATGCTGCCGATGCTGATGAGCGGCACGCGCTTGCACATCGGCTTTGCCGTCACCTTGGTGCTGGCAGCGGTGATGACCGTGTTCATGACGCGCAGCTTGCGCGGCTTTTCTTTGTTCGTCGGCGGCACCGCACCGCACGCGGCGCGTTATGCCGGCTTTTCCAGCCGCAGCGCCTTGTGGGTGTCGCTGCTGATTTCCGGCAGCTTCGCCGGTCTGGCGGGCGCCTTTGAAATCGCCGGTCCGATCGGCCAGTTGCTGCCGTCGGTCTCGCCCGGCTACGGCTTTGCCGCCATCATCGTCGCCTTCATCGGCCGCTTGCATCCGGTCGGCGCGGTGCTGGGCGGACTGGTGATGTCGCTGCTCTACCTGGGCGGCGAGCTGGCGCAATCGCGGCTCGGTTTGCCATCGGCGATTACCGGCGTGTTCCAGGGCATGCTGCTGTTTTTACTGCTGGCGAGCGATACCCTGATCGACTATCGCCTGCGCCGCAAGGCCAAGGTTTAAGGAAGGGCACATGGAACAATTCGCTTCTCTCATCGCCGCCTCGATCAACGCCGGAACGCCGTTGCTGCTGGCCGCGCTCGGCTTGCTGATCAACGAACGCGCAGGTGTCCTCAATCTTGGCGCGGAAGGCATGATGCTGGTGGCCGCCATCGCCGGCTTTGCGGTTGGCTACACCACCCATAGCCCGATGCTAGGCTTCCTGGCTGGCGCCCTCAGCGGGGTCTTGATGGCGGCGCTGTTTTCCTGGCTGGCGCTGGTGCTGGCGACCAATCAGGTGGCTACCGGGCTGGCTTTGTCGATTTTCGGCGCGGGGCTGTCGGCCTTCATCGGCCAGCGCTTTGTCGGCCTGGCTTTGCCTTCGCAAACGCTGTCGATTCCCGTGCTCAAGGATATCCCGTTCCTCGGCCAGGCTCTGTTCCAGCAGCATTGGATGAGTTACCTGGCGTTGCTGTTGTGCGCCGCCATCGGCTGGTTCATCTATCGCACCCGTGCCGGCCTGATCCTGCGCGCCGTCGGTGAATCGCCGGAATCGGCGCATGCGCTGGGTTATCCGGTGCGCTTGATCCGCTTTGCCGCGCTGCTCTTCGGCGGCGCCTGCTGCGGCTTGGCCGGGGCTTATCTGTCTTTGGTATATACGCCGATGTGGGTCGAAGGCCTAGTCTCGGGGCGCGGCTGGATCGCGCTGGCATTGACTGCATTTGCTACCTGGCGGCCGGCCCGCGTGCTGCTGGGCGCACTGCTGTTCGGCGGCGTCACCATCCTCCAGTTTTACCTGCAGGGCATAGGCGTGACGCTGCCGTCGCAAATTTTGTCGATGCTGCCGTATGTCGCCACGATCGTAGTGCTGGCGCTGATTTCGCGCAATCCCGACTGGATTCGCCTGAACATGCCGGCTTCGCTGGGCAAGCCTTTTAAACCGGGTGCAAGCTAAGCAACCGGTGAGATAGCAAGTTGATAGTAAGTTGACCAACCACCAAGGGAGAACCACATGAGAATTTCACGCAGGGCATCACTCGCAATGCTCACCGCACTGGCAGCCGCCACGCTGATCGGTTGCGGCAAGAAGGAGGAGGCGGCGGCGCCGGCAGCTTCCGCTTCGGCGCCGGCAGCAGCGCCGGCCAAGGCCGAGCCGCTGAAAGTGGCTTTCGTCTATATCGGGCCGGTGGGTGACGCCGGCTGGACCTTCGCTCATGACAAGGGACGCAAGGCGGTCGAGGAAAAATTCGGCGATAAGGTGAAAACCACTTTTGTCGAAAACGTGCCTGAATCCGCTGCCGACGCCGAGCGCGTGATCCGCCAGTTGGCGGTCGATGGCAACAAGCTGATCTTCGGCACCACCTTCGGCTATATGGAAGCGATGCTGAAAGTAGCCAAGGAATTCCCCGACGTCAAATTCGAACACGCGACCGGTTTCAAGACTGCCGACAACCTGGCGCAGTACGACGTCCGCACTTATGAAGGCGCATACCTGGCCGGCGTGGTGGCGGGCAAGATGAGCAAGTCGGGCAAGCTTGGCGTGGTCGCTTCGGTGCCGATTCCTGAAGTGATCCGCAATATCGATTCCTTCACTCTGGGTGCGCGCTCGGTCAATCCGAAGGCCACCACGCGTGTGGTCTGGGTCAACAAATGGTTCGATCCGGGCAAGGAACGCGAAGCCGCTACCACGCTGATCGGCCAGGGCGTCGATGTGCTGATGCAAAATACCGATTCCGCCGCTGTGGTGCAAACCGCGCAGGAAAAGGGCGTGTACGCCTTCGGCTGGGATAGCGACATGACCAGCTTCGGCCCGAAAGCCCATCAGGCGGCGTCGATCATCAATTGGGGCGTGTACTACAACAAACGCGTCGGCGAGGTACTGGACGGCAGCTGGAAAACCGGCAGCAGCTGGATCGGCCTGAAAGAAGACGGCATCGATCTCGGCGCCTTCAATCCGGACTTGCCGGCTGACGTAAAAGCCCTGGTGGCGGAGCGCAAGAAAGCCATCATCGACGGCAGCGCGCCGATCTGGAAAGGCCCGATCATCGACAACACTGGCAAGGAAGCTGTCGCCAAGGATGTTGTTGCCGATGATGCTTTCCTGCATGGCATCAAGTTTTATGTACAGGGCGTAGAAGGTAAAGTGCCGGGCTGATCGCACAAAGAGTTGTGCAAATTCCGGATTGGCCTGGTTGCAAGGCCGATCCGGAATGATCGTAATCAAATCCTTGATCGTTGCACCAAATTACCCCTGCCTCAAGCGCTGAAGCGCACCGCCTGCCGTGCCAGCAAGCGCCAATGGCCATCTTGTTTTTTCCAGACCATCAGAATTTTCAAAGAGACGTTGCCGGCATTGCTGGAATCGTTGGTGACGGCTACGAAAGTATGGCGCACCGTCGCAGCATCCCCAACGACTTTGATGCTCTGATCCGACAGGGCGATGCTGGTGAAATCCGATGTGCCGCTGACTAGCGCGCCTATGAATTCGGCCTTGTTTTGCACCTTGCCGTTCGAGTGGCCGTAACTCAACTCATCCATCACCAATTGTTCGAGCACCGTGCGATCGCCGGGATGGACCATCGCCGCGCGCAATTTCTCGACCTGTTCCGCTACCGTTTGCTCGTCGCCGGCCGGCGCCGCTGCCGTTGCTGCTACCGCTCCTTGGGCGATGAGCATGGAGCAAACCAGCGCGCAGCAAAAATACATCCATTTTTTAAACATGAGGTCTCCTAGGTGTTAATTCAGCGATGAGGCAGCTACTCCGTGGCCCGCTAAGTGGGGTCAGAGTGAAGTTTCTGCAAAAAGCGCGCAGAAAGTTCACTCTGACCCCAGTTAGCTCAGTTAGCTGCGTTTGTTAAGCGCTGATGAATTCCCCGTCCACCAGGCGCGTTAGTCCCAAGGGATTGCCGTCTTGCAGAGCCGCCGGCAATAAAGCTGCAGGCAAATCCTGATAACACACCGGCCGCAGGAAGCGCTCGATGGCGCTGGCGCCGACCGAGGTGCTGCGGCTATCCGAGGTTGCGGGGAACGGGCCGCCATGCACCATCGCATAAGACACTTCAACGCCAGTCGGATAGCCGTTCACCAGTATGCGGCCGGCCTTGCGTTCGAGCGTCGGCAGCAGTTTCCTGGCCAGTGCGTGATCGGCGTTATCCAGTTGCAGCGTGGCAGTCAGTTGACCAGCCAGGTGTTCAGCGACAGCAGACATTTCCTCTTCATTCCGGCAGGCGACAATCAGCGAGCTGGGGCCGAAGACTTCATCTTCCAGTTGTTCGGTGGCGAGGAAGGTCGCGGCGTCGGTGCTGAACAATCTGGCCTGGGCGGCGCATGGAGCGCCTGCCGCCAAACCTTGGCCGAGGCTGCTGACGCCGGCAATCGCGCTCATGCGTTCGACGCCGGCGACATAGGCGTGGTGGATGCCGGGTGTCAGCATGGTACCGGCGGCCTTGGTTTTTAATGCCTGCAATGCGGTTTCCTGGAACTGTGCCAGATGCTCGCCTGCGAGACCGATCACCAGGCCGGGATTGGTACAGAACTGGCCGACACCCATGGTCAGCGAATCGACGAAAGCGCTGCCGATCTGGCTGGCGCGCGCAGCTAATGCATGCGGCAGCAAGAACATGGGATTGATGCTGCTCATTTCGGCATACACCGGAATCGGTTCACGCCTTTGCGCTGCCGCGCGCATCAGCGCCAGGCCGCCTTGGCGCGAGCCGGTGAAGCCGACTGCCTTGATGGCGGGATGGCTGACCAAAGCCTGGCCGACTTCGTTGCCATTGCCGATGATCAGGGAAAACACGCCTTCAGGCAGTTGGCAGGCGGCGACTGCTTGTTGAATCACGCGTCCAACCAGTTCCGAGGTGCCGGGATGGGCGTTGTGGGTTTTGACCACCACCGGGCAGCCGGCGGCCAGTGCCGCGGCGGTGTCGCCGCCGGCTACTGAAAAGGCTAGTGGAAAATTGCTGGCGCCGAATACCGCTACCGGGCCGATGGCGATCTTGCGTAGGCGCAGGTCGGGGCGAGGCGGGGTGCGTTCTGGCGTGGCGGAATCGAGGGTGGTGTTGAGGTAGTGGCCGGCGCGGATTACTTTGGCGAACAGGCGTAGCTGGCCGACTGTGCGGGCGCGTTCGCCTTCCAGGCGGGCTGGCGGCAGGCCGGTTTCTTGGGTTGCACGTTCGATCAGTGTCGGTCCTAGCGCCAGGATGCCGGTGGCGATTTCTTCTAAGAACTGGGCGCGTTGTTGGGCTGTGGTTTCGCGGTAGGTGTCGAAGGCTTGTTGCGCCAGGGTGCAGGCGCGTTCGACTTCGGGTTTGCCGCCGGCGCTGAAATCGGGGGCGATTTTTTCGTTGGTGGCGGGGTTGATTGCGCGGAATGTGCCTTCGGTGCCGCGTGCGGTGGATTGGCCTATGAGCATTTCGCCGGTGATGTTCATTTGATTTCCTTGGTGTTTTTCTGGGAAGAGTTAAATGGGGTCAGAGTTTTTTTTCGCGGCCCTTTGCGAAAATTACTCTGACCCCTTTTAACGGGCCACGGAGTACGTACCGTGGCATGCGATGAGAGGTCGTCGTTACTTAAAACGTTTGCTACTCCGTGGATACACGCCGGGGGTAGCCCGGCAGCTACGTACTTTCTTTTGCTTCGCCAAAAGAAAGTACGCAAAGAAAAGGCGACCGCAAAGCCGTTGCCTTCCCTTCGGTCAGGTCCCCAAATGAGGCGCGTGTCAGTCGGGTGGAAAGACCAACTCGCTGCGCTCAGACATGTCTTCCCACAATTCCCGACTGACACGCGCCACATTTGGCAACGTCCCAATGCGGGGTACGTCAAGAGCAACGGCAACTTCAAAAACAACTTCAAATTCAACAGCAACAGCCCTGCATTTTTCGCAGCAAATATATTGATCGCGCCTGCGTTGCCGTTGCGTACTTACATAATCACTGCGGCCCTTGCGCCACGATCAGTGCTTTCAACTGTTCGCATTCTTCCTGATTGAGATCAATCAACGGCGTCCGTACCGGGCCACCATCATGGCCGACGATGGTGGCGCCGGCTTTGACGATGCTGACTGCATAGCCGGCTTTCTTGTTGCGGATTGCGAGGTAGGGCAGGAAAAAATTGTCGATTAGTCGGCCGCTGGTGGCGTGGTCGTCGTTTTTGACGGCGTTGTAGAAATCGATCGCCATCTTCGGCAGGAAGTTGAATACCGCTGACGAATAAACCGGTACGCCTAGCGCTTTGTACGGTGCGGCGAACAGTTCTGCGGTGGGCAAGCCGCCGAGGTAGCTCAGGCGGTCGCCGAGGCGGCGGCGGATCGATACCATTAATTCGATATCGCCGATGCCGTCCTTGAAGCCGATCAGGTTGGGGCAGCGTGCTGCCAGTAGTTCCATCGAGTCTGCATTCAGGCGGCAGATGCCGCGGTTGTATACCACTACGCCGAATTTGACTGAGTTGCAGATGGCTTCGACATGTGCGACTAAACCGTCTTGCGAAGCTTCGGTGAGGTAATGCGGCATCAGCAGGATGCCTTGTGCGCCCAGGCGTTCTGCTTCTTGCGCAAAAGCGATGGCGCTGCGGGTGGGGCCGCCGGCGCCGGCCAGGATCGGCACTTTGCCGCGGCAGGTTTCAACCGCCAGCCGCACCACGTCGGAATATTCAGAGCTGGTGAGCGAAAAGAATTCGCCGGTGCCGCCTGCCACAAACAAGGCGCTGGCGCCGTAGGGAGCCAGCCATTCGAGCCGTTCTGCATAAGTGCTCGGGCGGAAATTGCCTTGCGCATCAAAATCGGTGATCGGGAAGGACAGCAGGCCGGAGGAAAGCGTTTGTTTGAGTTCTTGAGGATTCATGGTCTCGGTATTGTGGTGTGCTGCGGTTGATGATCGAGCGCCTGCGCTGGATAGGGGCGTATCGGCGTCCGGACGATTAAGTTATCAGTCATCGTACAACAAAGATTTGCAGTATGCAAGCCGGGAACAGCTGTTTGTTTAGCGCGGAAGAGGGGATGTCGGGCGCAAAAACCCGGGAGAACGACAAGCGGCGACCAGGATGCAGCGCGTCGCTAAGAGGAGTTTTGTGTTTGTTTTTGCAACGCTGCCGGATGCAACGGCAGCGCAATCGTGCGGCGCCGGCCGCCGGCTTGCGAGATTTACGAGCTCAGCGCCATGCTGTCCTGCACCTTGCGCAAACGCTCGCGGCTATTGCTCAGGTGGGTCCGCATCGCGGCCCGCGCCGTCTCCGGATCCTGGCGCACGATCGCATTGTAGATATCTTCGTGTTCGCGATGGACGCGGTCCAGGTAGGCCGCCGGATCGTCATGCGCCAGCTTGGCCGAGTTGATCCGGGTGCGCGGAATGATGGTGGTGCCGAGCTGGGTCAGGATGTCGACAAAGTAGCGGTTGCCGGTAGCCTGCGCGATGTGCAAATGGAATTGCACATCGGCTGCCACCGAGTCGCCGTGCTCGTTGGCGCTCTTTTGAAAGGCGTCCAGCGCCAGCCGCATTTGCGCCAGTTGTTCATCGTTGCGGCGCGCCGCCGCCAGTCCGGCGGCCTCCGCTTCGAGGCTGATGCGCAATTCCAGGATGGCCAGGATATCGCGCATGGTGACCACGGTTTCCGGATCGATGTCGAAATTGCCGGAGCTGCTTGCAGCCAGGACGAATGTGCCGATGCCGTGCCGGGTCTCTACCAGGCCCGAGGCTTGCAGATGTGAAATCGCTTCGCGGATCACGGTGCGGCTGACGCCTTGGGTACGCATCAATTCGGATTCGGTAGGCAGCTTATCCCCTGGTTTGCTGCTGCCGTTGCGAATGCTGTCGGCAATATTGGCGACGACGCTTTGCGCCAGGTTGCGATGTTTTTTGCGCGGAGCGCTGGCGGCGGGCTGAAGATCGGTGAGCGGTGTATTCATGGGAGGGCCGCAAGAAAGGTAAATCCAGTTGCTAAATTATTTTTCGCTGATTATACTACGATTCAAGTTGTAGGATGACTGATAACATAAGCGTAGTTTAGCGCAGGTTAAACTTCAAGAACAATAAGAGCAGCGCCTTGTTGCAAGTTGGCCAAGCAAGTTGGTCAATACAGGCGCTGACTCCGGCAAAACAGGAGACGTAGGTGAATATCGAAAAAACGGCGGGGCCGGTAGCGGCCCAACCCGGCAGGCTGCGTTACATGATTTTGTTCATGCTGTTCATGGTGACAACTTTCAATTACGCCGATCGCGCCATTTTATCCATTGCAGGAACTGCAATGAAGAGCGAACTCGGGTTCGACGCGGTCACCATGGGTTTTATCTTTTCGGCTTTCAGCTGGGCTTACGTGCTGGGGCAGTTGCCGGGTGGCTGGCTGCTTGACCGCTATGGTTCGAAACGGGTCTACGCCGCCAGCATCTTCATCTGGTCGCTATTCACGCTGCTGCAGGGAGGCGTGCATTTTCTCGGCGTCTTGTGGGCGGTGCCTGCATTGTTCATGCTGCGTTTCATGGTCGGCCTGGCGGAAGCGCCGTCCTTCCCCGCCAACGGCCGTATCGTCGCCGCCTGGTTTCCGACTGCCGAGCGCGGCACCGCCTCGGCGATTTTCAATTCCGCGCAATATTTCGCCACCGTGTTGTTTGCGCCCTTGATGGCCTGGATCACGCACGCTTACGGCTGGTCGGCCACTTTTGTCGTCATGGGTGTGGCCGGGCTGGTGTTGAGCATGATTTGGCTGCGGGTGATGCATAGCCCGAAACAGCATCCGCGCATGCGCCCGGCGGAACTGGCGCATATCCGCGACGGCGGCGGCCTGGTCGATATGGATCAAGGCCTGGCGACAGCGCAAGGCGACGGCAAGAGCAACAGCAGCAGCGCTCAGGTAAACCGCGGCGTCAAGCTAGGCTATCTCAAGCAGCTGCTCAGCAACCGCATGCTGGCCGGTGTCTATCTCGGCCAATACTGCATCAATACGATTACCTATTTTTTCCTGACCTGGTTCCCGATCTACCTGGTGCAGGAACGCGGCATGTCGATCTTGAAGGCGGGCCTGGTGGCTTCCTTGCCGGCGATTTGCGGCTTTCTTGGCGGCGTACTGGGCGGCATGATTTCCGATCGCCTGATCAAGCGCGGCCTGTCGCTGACCTGGGCCAGAAAGATTCCGATCGTCGCCGGCCTGCTGCTGTCGACCAGCATGATCTTGTGCAATTACGTCGATACCCAATGGCTGGTGGTTGGCATCATGGCCTTGGCGTTTTTCGGCAAGGGCGTAGGCGCCTTGGGCTGGGCGGTGGTGGCGGATACCTCGCCGAAAGAGATCATCGGCCTCACCGGCAGCCTGTTCAATATGTTCGGCAACATCGCCGGCATCACTGCACCGATCGTGATCGGTTACATCATCAAGCAAACCGGTTCCTTCGAATGGGCGCTGGTGTATGTCGGCGCCAATGCCTTGCTGGCGGTGATCAGCTATCTGGTGATTGTGAAAGACATCAAGCGGGTCGAGCTCAAGCCGCTGGACAACGGCGGGCAGCCATACAAGAAATTATCTGGAGTGGAGTCATGATCAAGCAAGCAGCAGACAACAACACGCCCCTGTATATCCGCATGCAGGAGCAAGACAACGTCGCCATCGTCGCCAACGACGGCGGCCTGCCGGCCGGTTCGGTGTTTCCTTGCGGGCTGGTGCTGCGCGACAAAGTGCCGCAAGGGCACAAGGTCGCCCTGCGCGATCTGGCAGAAGGCGAAGCTATCGTGCGCTATGGCGTGGCGATCGGTTACGCGCAACGGCCGATTGCGCAAGGCAGCTGGATTGAAGAATCGCTGGTAAGGATGCCGCCGGCGCGGGAACTAAGCAACTTGCCGATAGCTACGCGCATTCCTGCCGCCGCCGCGCCGCTGGAAGGCTACACCTTCGACGGCTATCGCAATGCCGACGGCAGCGTCGGCACCCGCAACATCCTGGCGATCAGCACCACAGTGCAATGCGTTTCCGGCGTGGTGGAGCATGCGGTCAAGCGCATCAAGGCTGAATTGCTGTCCAAATACCCGAACGTAGACGATGTCATCGGCCTGGAACACACGTATGGCTGCGGTGTGGCGATCGATGCCCCGGGCGCAGAGATTCCGATCCGCACCTTGCGCAACATCAGCATGAATCCCAACTTCGGCGGCCAGGCGATGGTGGTCAGCCTGGGTTGCGAAAAGCTGCAGCCGGGCCGGCTGTTCCCGCAAGGATCGATCCCGATTCAAAACACCGGCGGCAAGCAAGACGGTTTGCGCGTGGTGTGTTTGCAAGATGTCGAACACGTCGGTTTCGAGTCCATGATTGCAGCAATCATGGCCACCGCAGACGAGCAACTGGGCGAACTCGATCAGCGCCGTCGGGTTTCCTGTCCCGCGTCGGAGCTGGTGGTTGGCGTCCAATGCGGCGGCAGCGACGCCTTCTCCGGCGTGACGGCAAATCCTGCGGTCGGTTTCTGTACCGATCTGCTGGTGCGCGCCGGCGCCGCCGTGATGTTTTCTGAAACCACCGAAGTACGCGATGGCGTCGACCAGTTGACCGCGCGCGCCGTCAACGCCGATGTAGCGCAAGCCATGATCCGCGAGATGGCCTGGTATGACGACTATCTCACCCGCGGCGGCGTCGACCGCAGCGCCAACACCACGCCCGGCAATAAAAAAGGCGGCCTTGCCAACATCGTCGAAAAGGCCATGGGCTCGATCGTCAAATCCGGCAGCAGCGCGATTTCCGGCGTGCTCGCACCGGGCGATAAGCTGAAGCAAAAAGGCTTGATCTATGCCGCCACGCCGGCCAGCGATTTTGTCTGCGGCACTTTGCAACTGGCGGCCGGCATGAATTTGCACGTATTCACCACCGGCCGCGGCACACCCTATGGCCTGGCCGCGGTGCCGGTCATCAAGGTGGCCACGCGCAACGACCTGGCGCGGCGCTGGCACGACCTGATGGATATCAACGCCGGCCGCATCGCCAGCGGCGAGGCCAGCATCGAAGAGGTCGGCTGGGAGTTGTTTCATCTGATGCTGGAGGTTGCCAGCGGCCGCAAGAAAACCTGGGCGGAGCATCACAAATTGCATAACGCACTGACGTTGTTCAATCCAGCGCCTATCACCTGACGGGAAAAAATGCATCCTCACTTGACTCGACTGTGTACTTCTCTGGCGTGCATGATGATCAGCGCATCTACTTCGACCTTGGCCTCGACCTCGGCCTCGGCCTCGGCCTCGGCCTCGGCCTCGGCCTCGGCCTCGGCCTCCGCAAGAACCATGGTGTATGTGTCGAACGCCGACAGCCGCGACATCTATGTCATGCAGCTCAACCAGGCAGACGGCAGCGCCGCCATGGTCGAGAAAGTGGCAACCGGCGGCAGCGTCATGCCGTTGGCGGTCAGCCCGGACCGCCGCTTCCTGTACGCCTCATTGCGTTCGCTGCCGTATTCGGTCAGCAGCTACGCCATCGATAGCCGAAGCGGCAGGCTGAATCTGCTGTCGAGCGTGCCTCTGGCCGACAATATGGCCAATCTGGCGACTGACAAGAGTGGCCGGTTTTTGCTGGCGGCGTCCTACACCGGCAACAAGATTTCCATCAATCCCATCGCCGCCAAGGGCGATGTCGAAGCAGCGCCGGTAGCCGTGATTCCGACTCGCGAAAAAGCCCATGCGATAGCGACCGATCCCGCCAATACGCATCTGTTCGCCAGTAACCTGGGCGGCGACATCATTTTGCAATACCGCTTCGATGCTGCCAGCGGCCAGGTTACGCCCAATCTACCGCCGTATGTGGAAACAAAGCATGGCGCCGGTCCGCGTCATTTCCTGTTCGATCGCCGCGCCCGCTTCGTCTACGGCACCAACGAGCTGGACGGCAGCCTGAGCACCTATCGCTACGACGCCAGCAGCGGCGCCCTGACGCTGCAGGCCAGCGTTTCCCTGCGGCCCAAGGATTTCCAGGGCGCGGTATTGGCCCCGGCCGATCTGCATCTGACGCCGGACGGCCGTTTCCTGTATGCCTCGGAACGCACTTCAAGCACGCTCGCCGGGTTTGCGGTCGATCCTGACAGCGGTGCGCTGACCTTGATCGGCAATTTCCCGACCGAGACCCAGCCGCGCGGCTTCAACATCGATCCCAGCGGACGCTTCCTGCTAGCCGTCGGCCAGCAATCGAATCGCATGAGCAGCTACGCAATCGACCAAAAGACCGGTGCGCTGCACTTGCTGCATCAATATGAGATGGGGAAAAACCCGAACTGGGTCGAGATCATCGATCTTCCATAATTGATTTCCCTTCAGGGAGGCGTACCTGATCCGCCGCAGCTGATTCAATACGTCAGGGCGGAAAACCGTTCAGCAAGCCAGTCGATGAATACCCGCAAGCGATTGCTCAAGTGCCGGTTGGGTGCATACACCACGTGAAACGGATAGGGTGCAGGCTGCCAGTCTTGCAGCAAAGGCAGTAGAGCGCCGCTGTCTATGTGGGGTTGCGCGGTGTAGGCAAACGTATGGATGACGCCCAGCCCGGCAAGTCCGGCGGCAAGATGCGCATTGCTTTCATTGACGCCAACCGTGCGTTTTCCAGTAATCTCCAGCTTCTCTTTGCCACGCGCAAACTGCATCGGTATGACGCGGCCGCTGCGTGCCGACAGATAGCTGACGACCACATGATCCTTTTCCAGTTCAGCCGGATGCCGCGCCACACCGTGCTGCTGCAGATAGGCCGGGCTGGCGCACGTCACCCATGATGCATTGCCGATATGCCGTGCAACCAGCGACAGGTCGGTCAGCACGCCGCCGCGGATCACGCAATCGATATGCTCGCCGATGAGATCGGCGTGGCGGTCGCTGACACCAAGATCGATACGGATTTCGGGATACAGCGCCAGGAATTCCGGCAACGCCGGAATAATCACCAGAGCGGCGAGCGAGGCTCCGCATTCGATGCGCAGCAGGCCGCGCGGCTTGCTTTGGGCGGCGTCGAAGCTGGTGTCGAGGTCATCCAGCTGTTTCAATAACAGCATGGTCTTTTCATAGTAGGCGGCGCCGTCGGCGGTGACCGCGACGCGGCGCGTGGTCCGCTGCAACAGCTTCACGCCCAGGTGCAGCTCAAGCGACTGGATCAGCTTGCTCATCGTCGCATTCGGCATCTGCAAGGAATCGGCCGCCTTGGTAAAGCTGCCGGCTTCCACCACGCGGGCAAAAGCGCGGATAGCCAGTAATTGGTCCATTACGTCCTCTCAAAAGCTCGCCTTCGCTATCCCCAAGCCAAATAACCTGGCGTATGGATTATCCACGTGCGGGAATAAAGTATTCGTATTTTGCCACTTTATTCAACAATCCGATGGCAGTAGAGTGAAGCTGTCGTCATCAACGGCCGCACCAATACTTGGAAAACGGCGGCCCCAACACTTCACAAGGAAAATATCATGAGCAAGAAACTGGAAGGCAAAATAGCATTGATTACCGGCGGCAGCAGCGGCATAGGCCTGTCCTCGGCCCAGGAGTTTGCAGCACAGGGCGCTACCGTATTCATCACCGGCCGGCGCCAGGCAGAACTGGATGCTGCGGTAGCAGCGATAGGCAAAAATGCGATTGGCATACGCGGCGACGTGGCGCAACTGGCCGACCTCGACCGCATCTACGCCGAGATCCGGCAGAAAGCGGGCCATCTCGACATTGTTTTTGCCAACGCCGGCGGCGGCGACATGCTGCCCTTGGACGCCATCACTGAAGAGCATTTCGATCGCATCTTCAATACCAACGTCAAGGGAGTCTTATTTACTGTGCAAAAGGCGTTGCCTCTGCTGAAGGATGGCGCTTCAGTGATTCTGGCGGCGTCCACCACCGCTACCAAAGGCACGGAAAATTTCAGCGTCTACAGCGCCAGCAAAGCAGCGGTCCGCAACTTCGCTCGTTCCTGGTTGCTGGATTTGAAACCGCGCCGGATTCGGGTCAACGCCATCAGTCCCGGCCCGGTCCGCACTCCGGGCTTGGGCGATTTGGTGCCGGCCGAACATACCGAGGGATTGTTCGCTCACCTGTCGACGCTGGTGCCGATGGGCCGCCTGGGCGAGCCGGCGGAAATCGCCAAGGCGGTTTTATTCCTGGCGTCCGACGACAGCAGCTTCGTCAACGGTATCGAGTTGTTCGTCGATGGCGGCACTGCGCAAATCTGATCAACTTGCTTGTCAATGCGCCTTCAATGCATCTGGAACATGCGACCTGCCCGTCTTGCCGCCGCCGCCAGATAAAGCGGCGACGGCGCGCGCAGGTTTTCGCAATAACAGGTGTACACCATCTTGATCACATGGTCGTCGTCGGAGGCGATGGCGGTGGTGAACAGATCCTGCCAGGTGTCCGCGCTGTTGGCCAAGGGCTCATCGTCATCCAGCATTGCATTTGATGCGGTAAGTGGCGGGGCGCCTATCGATACATAGGTGGCGCAAACCGCTATCCATACGTCGGGCAGCAAACGCTGCGCCAGCGTTTCCGGCAAATGCGCAAGGACGCGGCGCGCCGCATGCAGGCCGGTGACGATATGCAAGGCCGTGAAATTATTGGTTTGCCAATACAGGGAAATTGCCGCCTGCGCCATGTCGTCGAGCAATCCTGGTTGGGTTGGCGCTGCCGGCAGCGTTGCATGAAACCGCGGATCGGCAACTACCGCTCGCAAGCGCGTTGTAATCCAATCGCCTGTGAATTTCGCGCCACCGAAGGTGCGCGATAAACCATCCCACGCTTGATTCACTGAAGCGGCCGGTGCGCGCTGCTCCGCCCCCATATCGATGTGCAGATTGGCGCTGACCAGCGCTGCCAGTCCGGCGGCGATTTCGCCGACATGCTGCGCTTCCAGGCCGTAGCCGAGCCGGATCAAGGCGTGGAACGCGGTGCTCGCGGGGGCGAACGGTATCCGGCTCAGCACTTGCTCAAGGACGGTATCGGCGCCGGCGCTCCAGATCCATTCCTCAAAGTATTCACGCAAGGCGGAGAAAGCATTGGTGTCACCTATGCATGCCAGCCATGTATCGCGGCTGACCGGATTGACCACGGGCCGGGCCGCAGCGGCGAAGCGGCGCTCCCACATATCGAAAAATTCCTGCAGGCGCGCCGCTTGCGCCCCCATTCCCGCCAGCGCGCACAGAGCCATCGGACAGTGATTGGCGAAGCCCTGGTTATCGTCGGCAAAGCGGACATTAGCGTCGAGCAGGCGGTGCAGGGTTGGCTCGCGTAGTCGTTGATTCATGTGAAAGCCCCAAGATCAGTGGTTGACCGGCGCAGTATGCAAGTTCAAGTGAACTTGAAGTCAACAAGAATTTGCAGAGCGCTGCACAGCTCTCACTACACAACTCCCGCTACACAGCTCTCTTAAAGATCACGCTGGCTCTCAATCCGGATAGCCGTTGCGCCTGTCCAAGCTGTACTTCGGCTTGATGCAGTTCAGCCACCTGCTTGACGATCGCCAGGCCGAGCCCGCTGCCGGTCGCTTGCGGCACCAGGCAACGATAGAAACGGTCAAACACGCGTTCCTGTTCGGCCGCTGGGATACCCGGCCCGCTGTCCTCGATTTCCAACAGGATGTCATCCTGCCTGGCATGGATCGTGACGTCGACCTGGCCGCCGCTGGGCGTGTAGCGCACCGCATTGTCGATCAGATTGCGCAGCAGGATGTGCAAATGATGTTCCGATCCCATGATGACGCCGGCGTCGAGCTGCTCTACGCCGAGATTTATTTCGCGTGTGTTGGCAAACGGGATGAGATCGATGATCACCTCGCGCGCTATCTCATGCAGTTGCAAGCGCGTGTGCGGATCGTGGATGCCGGCCGACTCCAGGCGCGACACCATCAATAATTGTTCAACCAGATGGCTGCTGCGTTTGACGCCCGCCTTGAGGTCGGCCAAGGCATGGATTTCGCGTCCGCTGCCTAGCGATTGTTCCACCAGCTGGGTCTGGATTTGCAAGGTGGCCAAGGGCGTGCGCAATTCGTGCGAGGCGTCGGCAATGAATTTTTTCTGCCCCTCCAGGGCGACGCTCAGACGCTGGAGCAAGGTGTCGAGCGCATGTGTCAGCGGTTTGATTTCGGCCGGCTGGTCTTGCGCAGTCAGCCGGCCCAGCGTGTCGGGAGTGCGCTTGGCCAGTTCTTGTGACAGCCGCGTCAGCGATTGCAGGCCGGTGCCCACGCTCCAATGGATCAGCAAGCCCATGATCAGTAAAAACATCAGCAGCGGGATCAGGGTGCGCAGTGCATGGTCGAGCGCGATATTGCGCCTGCCGCTCAAGGACTGCGCCACCTGGATCAGGTTGTGGTCGGTCTTGCGGATGAACAGCGTCCATTCGCTATCGCGCCATCGCACCTCGCTGAATCCCGGCGTTGTGAATTGCGGCAGAGAGATGCCGGCGTGCGAACGATAGCTGAGTTTACCGTTCTGGTCCCAGATCTGCAGGATGCTGTCATCGCCGTCGTATTTCAGCGCCGGTGGATTTCTTTCCAGATCGCCGCCGCTGAAATCGGCTGGAATGGCAAAGGCAATCTGGCTCATCTGGTCGTTATAGATATCGGCCAGCAGGGCACGGTCGATCAGGTAATCGGCCAGCACAAAGCAGGCGCCCAGGATGGTTAATCCGGACAGCAGCCAGAACAGCAGGCGGTTCCTAATCGACACACAGACTCTCGGCGGTCAGCATATAACCCAAGCCGCGGATGTTGCGAATCACGCTGGACGATAATTTTTTCCGCAGGGCGTGAATGTGCACTTCGATGGTGTTGCTCTCGACCTCATCGTTCCAGCCATAAACCTTGTCGACCAGTTGCGCGCGCGACAGCACCGCGCCCGGTTTCTCGATCAGCGCCGCCAGCACCATCATTTCACGGCTGCTCAAGGCGACATTTTTTCCCTTGTAGGCGACGGTATTGCTGGCCGGGTCGAAATGGATCTCACCGTGTATCAGCAGCGAGCTGGTGCGGCCGCCGCTACGCCGCAGCAGGGCGCGCACGCGCGCCGCCAGCTCGTCCAGGTCAAACGGTTTGCTCAGGTAGTCGTCGGCGCCGGCGTCCAGTCCTTCGATCCGGTTCAGGACGCGGTCGCTGGCCGAGAGAATGATCACCGGCGTGCTGTTACTGTCGGAGCGCATTTTCTTCAGCACTTCCAATCCCGATTTGCGCGGCAAATTCAGATCCAGCAACACCGCTGAATAAGACTCTGCCGCCAGCGCTGCTTCGGCGGCAATCCCGTCCTGGGTCCAGTCGACGACGAAGCCGTAGCGATAGAAGCCTTTGCGGATGCTGTTACCCAGCATGTAGTCGTCTTCAATCAGAAGTAAGCGCATCGGGATGTTCGCCTTAGTCGACCTTTGACGATAGCAGCCGAATATGACGAGCGCGTGAAATTTGCAGGGGATTGACATAAATAATACAAATTCCGCGCAGCTCATTTTCGCTTAATTTTCAAAGCTTATGCTTCGCCCCGAACTACGGCCGGCACGCCCGACCTCGCCGGCCGCAAATCAATCGCTGCAAATTCACTGCACATTCACTTTCGATTTTTACGACACGATTCTAAAAAAGGAAACCTCGCAATGAAGCGCCCCAGTTTGAAGCCGAATTTAAAGCCGAACACCCAGCAAGTCTTGCAAGCGTTAGCCATCATGTGCATGGCCGCACCAGTCATCGCCGCTGCGCAGCAAGCAACGGATCTTGGCGCGGTCAGCGCCAGCGGCGGTCCCGGCGCCGTTGAAATTACCGGAAAAATAAATACCGCTACCAAGACCGCGCCAGTGCAGGGTTCGCTGGAGGCGCGTTCGGCGCAATCGATAGTGAGCGATGAATTCATCCGTAACCTGACCTCGCCGGTAGCCGATTTCAGCCAGGTGCTGCAGATGACGCCGGGCATGTACAGCTACAGTCCGAACGGCGTTGGCCTGGGCGATACCAAGACTTTCTTCCGCGGTTTCTCCGACGGCGACTACAGCATCACCTTTGACGGCATTCCTTTTCAGGACACGAATAGCGCGACGCATCACAGCTGGGCTTTTTTCCCGAGCCAGTTCCTGGGCGGCGCGGTAATCGACCGCAGCCCCGGTTCGGCCGCCACCATCGGCCCGGCCAACTTCGGCGGTTCGGTCAACCTGCTGTCGCGCAATCTGGAGCCGGAGCGGCGCATCAGCGCCTTCGATTCCTATGGCTCGTTCAACACCAAGATCTACGGCGCCGAATTTGAAAGCGGCCAGTTCGGCGGCGACGGCGCTTCCAACCTGCTGCTCAACGCGCATCAGATGACGTCGAACGGCTATCAAAGCTACAACAAGCAGACACGCGATGCGGTGTCGCTCAAATATCAGTACGCGATTACCGACAATACGGCTCTGACCCTGTTCGGTTCCTATATCGACCTGAAATCCAATACGCCGAATACCAAGGGCGCGACCCGGGCCCAGATAGCGCAATTCGGCGATGCTTATTTACTCAGCAACGATCCCAAGCAAGCTAACTACTGGGGCTACAATTTTTACCACGTGACCTCGGATTTCGAATACGCCGGCCTCAGCTCGAACCTGGGCGGCGGCTGGAAGCTGGACGACAAGCTCTACACCTACGCCTATCACAACCAGCAGAACTACAACGGCAGCACCATCACCGCCACCAGCGCCACCGACAAGCTCAACAGCTACCGCACCTACGGCAATCTGCTGCGCCTGAGTCAGGAATCCAGCTTCGGCATTCTGCGCACCGGCCTATGGACGGAAAACGCTGACACCAACCGTTATCAGATCCCGTCCGATCCGCGCACCTGGGTAGACGCCGTGCTGCCGAATTTTCACGAGCGCTTCAAGACCACTACCGTGCAGCCGTTTGTCGAATATGAGTTCCAGGTCGCCAAAGATTTGAAAATCACGCCGGGTATCAAGTATTCCTCATATCGCCAGGACCTGACCCAGTACGCCGATAACGGCAAGACCGTCGGCAATCTCGGCGGCAAGCCTAGCGTCGCCCATGCAGCGACCTACAGCACGGTGCTGCCGTCTATCGATGTGCATTACATGTTGCAGCCGAACTGGTCGGTCTACGGCCAATACGCCACCGGCGATGAAATTCCGCCGAGCAGTGTGTTCGATGTCAAGAACGCTAACGTCACCGCCTTGCCGTCGTCGATCAAGAGCAAGACTTTCCAGATCGGCTCGGTCTGGAAATCCGATCGCTTCACCTTCGATATCGACGCCTACCATATCAAGTTCGACAACGCCTATTCATCCTTCACCGACAATGCCGGCAATACCACCTTCTTCGCCAACGGCAGCTCTACTACCCAAGGCGTCGAAGCAGAAGGCAATCTGGTGCTGGGCGCCGGCTTCAGCCTGTACGCCAACGCCACCTACGGCACCGCCAAATTCGCCAACGGCCAATGGGTAGCCAATGCACCTAGCGATACCGAGACGCTGGGCTTGAATTACAACCAGGGCGGCTGGGATATCGGCTGGCTCAACAAGCGCGTCGGCACCCTGTACAACGACAACGGCAACGTCCATCAGGCAGTCAAGATCAGTCCGTTCACCATTTCCAATCTATTCGTCAACTACACCATCAAGCACCCGACCCAGTTCATCAAGCAGGCCAAGATCCAGTTCGGCGTCAACAATCTGTTCGACAAGCACAGCATCGTTGGCGTCAATCCGGCGACGACAACTACCTCGGCGCCGGCGCCGGGCGATGTGTTGACGCTGTTGCCGGCGCGTAGCTTGTCGCTGGCGCTGAACCTGGATTTCTAAGTATTGGACGAACGGGGAGCTTGCTCCCCATTTTTATGGAAATCGCATCATGAACATTTCACATTTATTCGAACTGGCCAACGATTCAGGCGGCACGCTTTACCTGATGCTGGTGCTGCTGCTGGTGGCTCTGACCGTGATCATCGAACGCGCGCGCTACCTGTCCAATATGCAGCACGGCGGCGAGCAGATCATTGCCATGCTCAAGCGCGCAGAGGGTGGCCTGGAGCAAGCTGCGACTTTGCCGCCGACATTGGCGCGGCTGCCGCACGGCCGTCTGTTCGAGGTGCTGCAGCAAGAACCGGCCAACGGCGACCGCGCTGCCTTCGACGGCCATCTGGAAGAAGCCATCATGCATGAAGTGCCGACCCTCGACCGCTCGTTGTGGTTGCTCGATACCGTGGTCACGCTGGCGCCGTTGCTGGGTTTGTTCGGCACCATCATCGGCATGTTCAACGCTTTTCATGTACTCGGCGACGCGCAAAACGGCGCAGCCCAGGTGACCGGCGGCATTGCCGAAGCGTTGATTGCCACTGCCTCCGGTTTGTTTATCGCCATGATCGGGCTGGCCTTCTTCAACGCCTTGCATACCCGCGTGCGGATCGTGCTGCATCAATTGGAAACCATCAAGATCATGCTGCTCAATCGCCACGAACGGATGCAAACGCGGGCGGCGTCGGCTGCATCCAATGTGAAGTCGATTTCACATCCGGCGGCGAGGGCTTGAGATGCGTTATCTGGAAACCAAGAAGGCCAGGATAGAAATCATTCCGATGATCGATATCATGCTGTTCCTGCTAGTCTTTTTTGCCATGCTGACGCTACGCATGATCCCGGCTTCCGGCCATCTGACCAAGCTGCCGACCAGCTCCACAGCGGTCAGCATTCCCGCGCCCAAACTGTTGGTGGAAATCCAGCAAGACGGCACATTGCTGGTGGAGGGCCAGCAGCTGACGCCGGCGCAATTGACCGACAAATTGCGCCAGCAAGACAGTAGCAAAACCGCCGTCACCATCGCCGGCAATCAGAGCGCCTCGCTGCAGCAAGTGATGGCGGCCATCGATGCGATCAAAAAGGGCGGCGTCACCGAGCTTGGCCTGGCTACGCGCAACGGCGATAGTAAATAAGGGCGGCAATCTTGACTATTTTTCGCCATTTTCCGAGTCGTGCCTTTGCGTTGGCGATCCTGGCCGAACTGGCCATCGTCGGCGGCCTGGCGCTGATTCTGACCGGCGTTGTATCGTCCAGACCGGCCCTGTCGGAACCGGTGCCGATCACGCTGGTCGCTGAAGAACCGGCGCCGCTGGAGCCGAAGCCGCCAGCAGCGCCGACCCCGCCAACTCCGCCGCCGCCGGTCGCCATGCCCAAGCCACAGATTCAGCCGAAGACAAAAACGGCGCCGCCGAAACCCGCAGCGCCGGCAGCAGCCGTCCCGACTCCAGAGCCGGCGCCCAGCGAACCGGCGCCAGCCGCCGCAGCGCCGACTGCGTTTTCCGAACCGGTACGGACGCCGCCAGCAGCGCCGCCCGCCGGCGACAAGGACGCGCCAAACGCTGAGTACGCGGCCAAGGTCAAGGCTGCGGTGCAAGCTGCCGTGGTGTATCCGCCGGCAGCGGCGGCCTTGCATTTTTCCGGCCGCGTACGGCTTGAATTCCATCTGCGCGACAGCGTCGCTGGCCAGGCCCGGATCGTCACCGCCAGCGGCGTCGGCATGATCGACCGCGCCGCTCTGCAATCGGTGCAGAACGCCAGTTATCCGGCGCCCCCGGCCGAGATGCAGGGCAAGGATCATGTGTATCAGGTCTGGGTCGAATTCAAATCTTGATGCTGATTTTCTCTTGCGATTTAAGCTTGTGAATCAGGCTTGTGAATCAATCTTGTGAATCGATCCCATTTTTATCAACGCGTTTTTATTTGAAAGTACCGTTCATGCGTAAATTCATTGCCTCCGTACTGCTCATGTCCTTCGTCGCCTGTAGCGCTCCGGTGCTGGCGCGCGAGGAAAATCCGTTTATCACATCCAAGGAAATCGACCTGATCAAGTTGTTGCCGCCGCCACCCGCCAACGATTCCCCGCAGACCAAGGCCGAGCTTGGCGAAATCCTGGCTCTGCAAGTCGCGCGCACACCGGAAATGGTGGCGCGTTCGCAAGCCGACGCCACGGAAGACATCTGGCGTTTTGCCGATGTAATGGGAGTCAGATTCAAACCCGATCAATTGCCGCTGTTCACCAAGTTTTTCCTGCGCGTGGTCGCATCGGAAGGCGCCGTGGTCGACACTTACAAAGATATCTGGAAGCGCCCGCGTCCGTACCTGTATAGCGACCTGGTCAAGCCGGTAGTCAAATTGTCGCACTCCGGCGCCTATCCATCGGGCCACGCCACCGCCGGTACGCTGATGGGCATCGTGTTGTCCAACATGGTGCCGGAAAAGCGCGCCGAGATCATGGCGCGTGCCGCTGAATACGCCAACAACCGCATCGTCGGCGGCGTCCACTACCGTTCCGACATCGAGACCGGCCGCATTACCGGCACTGTGATCGCCGCCAGATTGCAAGCCCGGGACGATTTCAAAACCGCGTTCGACGCCGCCAAGAAGGAATTGCGCGGGGTGCTGGAACTGGGGCCGGAGCCGGCCGCGAGCATGTAAGCCCATGCATGGTTTCATGCTGGAGGAAAGCCAACCCAGCGGTTGGCTTTTTTTTTAGCCTCCGTTTATACAATCCGCTCGCATTTTTACGACATCTTTATACGCGCTTATCTAGACTGGTTTCATCAGAGTTGCTATGCGAGACCTATCATGATCATCACAATTTTCAGCGCAGACGAATTTGCCAAACGTTCAATAATTGCGCTCAATCTGGCGGCAGATTGCTTGCTTGACCACCGCAAGGTATTGCTGGTGGACGCCACTGCTGCGCAGTATGCGCTGAGCTGGAACGCAAGGCGCAGCCGCAGCGGCGCTGGCGGCAAATCGAAGATAGTCATGCGCAGCAGCGAAGATCTGCAATCGGAACTGGAAGATCCGGCCTCCTACTATCGCAGCCGCTATCAGGAAATAATTATCGACGCCGATGGCAGCAATGTCCGCATTACCGACGCGCTGCTGGTCGCTACCGATGTGCTGGTAATTCCAGTCCATGCTCGTCAAAACATCAACCGGGAAGCCCTGATCCAACGCATCGAAACCTTGCGCCTGTTCAACCCGGCGTTACGTGTACTGATAGTAGAAATCCAAGCCATGAGTGCCTTTGCTAGCGACGTTATAACCGAGACCAATCCCGCCCGGCTCGTAGCAAAAGAAATCCTGACATCGACACTAGCCGACACAGCAATCCATGAATGGATAGACGACCGCAGCATCTTCGATCAAGGCCTGTCGATATTCGAATGCAACCCACGCAACCAGCGCGCCATCGCCGAGATCAAGGATCTCCATCAAGAGATCACAAAAACCAGAACCCAACCGGTGGAACCTGCCGCCAACAGCCTGGCCATATTGCACGCCTTGCAAAGAAGAACTCAGGAAAAACAGCTATGCCACATCGGTGTCGATGTTCTTCAAAGAGAACCAGTGCGCGGCTGATGCGGGGGTAGTCCGGCAGCCACTCACTTCCTTAGTCAATTGGGGTCAGAGTTTTTTTACGACGGCTTCATCGTCGTAAATTACTCTGACCCCAATTGACGGGCCACGGAGTACCTGCCGTTGCGTTCGGTGAACGGTCGTAGTTACCTAAAACGTTAGCTACTCCGTGGATGCACGCCGGGGGTAGCCCGGCAGCTACTCACTTTCTTTTGCTTCGCCAAAAGAAAGTAAGCAAAGAAAAGGCGACCGCAAAGCCGTTGCCTTCCCTTCGGTCAGGTCCCCAAATGTGGCGCGTGCCAGTCGGGTGGAAAGACCAACTCGCTGCGCTCAAACATGTCTTCCCACAATTCCCGACTGACACGCGCCACATTTGGCAACGTCCCAATGCGGGGCAAGTCAAAAGCAACCGCAACCGCAACCGCAACATCAGCGAGCGCCTGCTCAGGTTTTAATTGTCGAAGCAACAAATAGCGTTTATAGTTGTTCGTCCCTGAAAAAAACAGGGATCAGGTTTGGAAGCCTGGATTGCAAAAAGCGCACAAACCGCGCCATGCGGTTTTTTCTTGTGCGTTACCTTTGTACGTCCCTATGGGCGGCAATGGTAGGGAGCCTTCGGGCTGCCGGTTTTCCTTTTTGCACCGGTCTTCCAACCTTGCCATCTGCCGCCCTCCCGTTTGGAAGCGAGAGCCGGCTTAAACGCAATCATGGAGCTCGTTATGACTAGCATTAACTCGTCAACACAATTCCCCCATCAATCGATTAAAGCCGACCACCAGCCCTTGTCCTGGCTAATCGAAGAACTGCGCTTCGATGCAAACATGCAATTCCTGGCCCACACGCTGGATATGACTCAAGGTATTCAAACGTGTCTGGGTTTGATCCACGCCAGCAATCAGGCGCGGGAGGAAGGCGATCCGGCTTGTCCGCCGACGTTGAATGTTTCCGATACCGAGTGCTTGACGCGGCTGGCAATGGCGGTAGCCGGTTCGTTGTCGGAACAGGCGGAGCGGCGTATTGACGTGTTCAACCAGCGGTACCTGGATAGCGCTGAGTAGCGCTATTCAGAAAAATCGATCAGCACGCAATTAGTCCGCAAATTCGCTTCAAACTCCTGCTCAAATACCGTTGCTTGAGTATGCCAATACAAAAAGCTTGCCACCTGTCGCCGTTGCCGTTGCTGTTGACGTTGCTGCTGTTGTTGACGTGAATTCCGCATTGGGACGTTGCCAAATGAGGTAGTGGTCAGTCGGGAATTGTGGGAAGACATGTTTGAGCGCAGCGAGTTGGTCTTTCCACCCGACTGACCACTACCTCATTTGGGGACCTGACCGAAGGGAA